>JAHDGF010000001.1:13055-318083 GCA_020627785.1 Saprospiraceae bacterium | reverse complement strand
CTCAAAGGCACTTTTGCTTTCCACATCTCCTCAGCTCAACATTTCCTACTCCATGCGTCTTCGACCCAAGCCGTTGACGGAAATATTTCGCCGCGTGCTGGTGAGAAAGGACCTGAGTCTGTCTTTTTTAAGAAAAAAATATAATCATGTCTATCCTCAAAAAATCTGAACATCCTGTTCAAAAAAGAAATCTATTCTGTGTAATACAATAACGCTTTAAGTACGAATAAAATCCTACTAATCCCTAAATCCTAAAATCCTAGTCCCTGCTTCCATGGGTCTTTGACCCAAGCCGTTGACGGAAATATTTCGCCGCGTGCTGGTGAGAAAGGAATGGAGTCTGTCCTTTTTTAAGAAAATTAAAATCCTATCCATCCTCAAAAAATCTGAACATCCTGTTCAAAAAAGAAATCTATTCTGTGTAATACAATAACGCTTTAAGTACGAATAAAATCCTACTAATCCCTAAATCCTAAAATCCTAGTCCCTGCTTCCATGGGTCTTCGACCCAAGCCGTTGACGGAAATATTTCGCCGCGTGCTGGTGAGAAAGGAAGGAAGTCTATCCTTTTTTAAGAAAAAAAAATCCTGTCTATCCTCTAAAAATCCTAACATCCTGTTCAAAGGTGCTGGTGAGAAAGGAAGTCTGTCTTTTTTAAGGCAAAAAAAATTACGGGAAAAATTACAGTCGCTTTTAATTGATCCCGCATTAGAAGAAGACACATTAAGAAATCTTTTTTTGAGGGTAGCCATAGAGGCGGAAACTGTTTGAAGAATTGAGGAATTTCATTTTACTGAGGAACGCGGTATGAGTTTTTGCGCCGCGGGAAGGGAAAAAAGATTTTAGTGTCTGCTTCGCAAGTGGTGACTTTTTTTTTGGTTACTTTTTGTGTGACAGTAGCAGATAAAAAAATCACAAATCTTATTCCACTACAACCTTCGCCGTATAAATAACTAAATCGCGATTCTTCTCTGGGATAAACTCTAGAAAATACATGCCCGAAGGAAAAGTCGAAGTATCTAATTGTTTCAGATCCTCAAAAACTTTCTGCTCATAAAATATCTTACCTGTCACATCAAACAACATCAGAAGACCTGACTGAGCCTCTGGAAGATTTATAGACAGCTGATCAGACACTGGATTAGGATATACATCAAGTACCCTTTCATAATACACCGGCTGTCCAAACATAGACGTAATCGATGGATCACATTTCTCCTCTTCATCAACACGGAAACGTGGATAGTTCGGAAAATTTCCCAAGGGTGAAATCCAAGGCAATTCTAAGCCCCGTTGTCGGAAATCACAGGCGAGCCCCTTCTCATCAGGCTTATTGATGAAATGATAAACTTTAGAACTAGAACCCGGAGCAATATAAATTCTACAGTCAGGAGCCAACTTTAATATAGAGAAAGTAGCGGAGAATGGAGGAAAAGGAGAAAAGCTCCCATCCCAGGTATCAATTAAAACTGCGGCATCTTCAATGTCCTCTTCCCAGAGATCCACCTGATACAATGAATCTGTCAACGAGGCATAGATAAACTGACTTGAAGGCGAAAACTCAATCGCGATCAAACCAAATTCTGAAGATAATGGGTAAATTCTTTGATTAGATAATAGACCAGTCTCTCGATCAAAATCAAATAAAAATATTCCTTGAAGATTCGTATTAAAAGCATATAATTTTCCATCTGTAGAGAATGTGGATGTCCCATCCGAGGCGTTGACGAAATCGACTGCAGGAGATACCTCTTGGATATACCTTAATGAAATACCACTGGTATCCATTAAAAAGGTGTATACTTTACTATCCTCAGCCGGTTGTAATATCCAATAATCTTCCTTATTCGTGTGCTCTATGGCATTCAAGCAAGAAACGCTGAAGGTTATTGAATCCAAGATGATCTCATTTTTTACCGATACATCACCATAACCATCATTCATGCTAAGGTCTATGTAACTATATTGTATTGTTCTCTGCTTCACCTCACCTTCTGGAGTAAACTCAGGAAGTTTAGTGATTAAGTAATAACCTTGGCTATCCGCTGGATCAGGAAGTGCGATTATATCTTGTCTTCCAGGAAATCCATTATCACAATCTCCTTCCCAAGCAATATCAAAAAATTCTCCCGCATTGATGCTATCCCCTTCTGGCATGATGCGATGCAACCGGTCGGCGACAGCGCAACCATTGGAGTAAAATAATAAATTCCCTTCACGATCACAGATCATTGCATTGTTCCGATCATATTGTAGCACACTGGTTCCTTTTTCTACTGTTACTAATGGGTCATTAAAATCAAAAAGGATGGTTTCATTGCCGGGAGAAGAATCGGTATTGCTAGCAGAAAACCATAAATAATCCCGCTTATCTTGGGCTTGCATGTGAGAAATTCCTAGAAGCATAATAAAGGAAATGAATACTTTCATAATTGTGTATGTGTAATAAGAAATCCAAAGAAGAGAACTTAGCTCTCCTCTGGATTTTTTATTTAGTTAATGTCTTAATACTTTATAATTTTCTCAGAAATTCGAGCACCGTCTTTCCGTTTCAATTGTAAGATATACATTCCTGATTTCTCATTTTCAAGATTTATTTTCATCTGATCTTCTAACTGACTTATATTCAAAATAGTCGTTCCATTTATATTCTGAATATACATCTCTTCATACAAAGAAGCATTGATAGAAATATTTATTATATTATTGAAAGGATTTGGGTAAAAAACCACCTCCTCTTTTTCACTCTTTTCTCTTAGTATTGATCTAGATTCTGAACGTTCTTGTTCACAATCTTCTGGATCAAGAAATAGTTGATTTTCGATCTGTCTTAAAATTGTTCTCGCAGATTGTATGGCATTTCCATATTCTGAAAGACACAATTGAGCATGATTAACCATAAGATTTAAATCTTCAGGATTTAGTTCCTCCTTAGTTAGAAGGTTTATATTCTGAACAAATATAAATTTCCAAATTTCAAATATTTCTTCATCACACTCGATTCCATCTACTTCAGATTTCTCACGCTCAAGCGATTGAATTGTTTCAATTTTAACCTCTTCAAAAGTATTAGTTAACTTTTCTTGAATTTGAATTATCTCTCCTTGATGAGTCTCCAAAGTTTCGTGGTTATTTTCAGACAATAGCGTTTGTAGTCGCTTAATTTCTTCACTATGTTCTTCTGCTTTATTTTTTTCATCTCGCTTAGAATCTATAATAGCAATTTCTGCATCTATAAGACTTATGAGTCCACAATCATCCAACTCTTCAACAAATACTTTAAAGCAAGGAGGCCATTTCTCCTGATCCACATTCATTTTAAAGTGTTTAATGAGGTTATACATGAAATTCCAATACTTTTCATAATTATCATCTTCCACTTTCAATTTTTTCACCCGCGCCAATAATTGACATAAAGCATCAGGATTGTTTTGGTAGAAGCTAAACCCTACCCCAATTGTAGCAGTACAACTTAAGGATTCATTATCAACATCATTTTCAAATTTAAATAGTCCATTAGTAAAAGGCACAGGCTTAAATCGTGCATCACCCAAAGTATCGTCATAAATAAAATAGTCAAAATCAAAATCAAATAAATCAGAAAAAGCTCCTCCATAAAATGTATTCCCAGCATGTCTTTGTCTCCCAATCGGAGAACTGATAAATAAATCTTCCATGCTACAGGCCGTAAATACATTTGTTTCTATGGTCATATCCATGGAAGCTCCCTCTGTAACAAGACCTCGGCTTGGTCCATCATAGTCATTACAGATTACTTGAATGCCGGGAGAATTGTTACAATTAATTCCAATAGTAGCAGCACCATCCATTAAATTTTCAAAAACTTCTAAGTAACTACTAGATTGGATATCAATGGCGTGCTCCGATCCTGACAGATTTACTGTATTATTATTTACATTAAAGCCATTGCAATTAACAAGTGAAATTGCACTGTAGGTCCCAGAACAATCTAAGGTATTACCATGTATATCTCCATTGTGAAAGTATGTACTTATTCCATAACTTGAATTACTACTTCCCATGATTTCAATTAAATTTTCTCTAATTTCACCATTAGAGAAAAAAGAGGAAACCCCCAAATTTTCCGCATAAATCGTGTTAGTCCAGACCCCAAAAGAACTAGTGTCAAATAGCCTGATGCCTTCTACACAACTCGAAGATTCACCAATAATGTTATTCTGAATATTGTACATTCCATAACTTGCAGTAATGGCTCTTTCTTCTCCATCAAAGGTGTTATAAAAAATAGATGAAAATCCTGTGCAACTTAAGTTTAAACCGAAGAAACTGCCCTCAAAAGTATTATTACCTATTTCAACACCAAGACCACTAGAAAAGACACCTGTAATGTTGTCATAAAATTCATTTACATGAATTTTTACCGTTCCTCCCTTTATGATTCTAATTCCAAAATCATTGTTACTAAAAATATTTGGATGTCCAGGCTTAGGAAAAATACAAGTCAACCCAGTGTTTTTGATCAAAATCCCATTTCCGCCGTTAGAAAAAGTATTGTCCTCAATTTTATCAAAGGTAACATCGCCATTTAACTCAATTCCTGATTCAGCACAATTTGAAAATGTATTATTTTCTATAAACATCTTCGATGACCCTTCTGCTAGAATAGCGGTATTGATATTTTCAAAAGAAGTATTTATAACTTTTAATTCTGCACCATCTTGAAGTATGATAGGATTTGAAACATCAGAAAAGCTACAATCATCTAGAATAAGCGTACCTCCTCCTTCAACAATAATAGACCCCCAATCACCTCCACAAGAAATAAAATTTACTTTTTCAAATCTTGCAGTCACTCCTGATTTTATAATAAAATCTGTATTAGAACCAATATAGAAATTACTTTCTTCTGAGCTATCAAACACACATATGTCATCGTCAATGGTTAATTGTCCATCCACATTTAGATCTAAACTATTGGTAGAATAATTACATGAGTTTAAAAAGTATTGATAAATAACATAATTTGAAGTTACCGTTGCCCCTAAAACAGAATGACTGCCAGGAGCTAGGGTTAATACAAAATCAGCTTCATAGCTCCCCAGACTAAATTCTGTATTACTAGAGTTTATAAGAATAGGGTTGTTTGGATCATTGTTGTTTCTAATCCAATATTGAATTTTATCAAGATTGTCTTCTGGTGGAGCAAAAGAATCTGCAAATTGAAGATTTACATCAAAACAGGAAAAAAAAGGGGTCTGACCGGCGCTCGGACTAAAATCAATAAATGCCTCAATTATAGTATGTTCTCCATCAAATGTAGAACCAAAACTAGGGGGTAGGTCTAAAATCGTAAAATCATCTGTTCTAAATCGATATCTGATCCAATAATTATCAGTATTAGGTAAGGTAATTTCAAACCTCAGTTTCAATACATTATTAGAGTTATAACATTCATTTGAAAGGCTTCCTGTAGGAATAGTTGCCACAAACTTTTTACCCGGATTTAAATTGTCAACCCATAAGGTCTCTGAACTAATCGGTGGCGGTGTACAAGTTGGGAAAACTTGAGAAAAAAGAAACTGTTGACAAATTAAGAGAGCAAAGGTAAGGAGTAAATTCTTCTTATTTACCCCCCCCCTCGAATCTAAAAAAGGTATTAATAGTAAATTTAGTTTTTGTGTTCATATTTAAAGATTTTTGAAATAGAATAAACTATAAGTTACCTACAATCAAACTCATTCCAAGTGGCATTTCAAAGTATAAATTACATTTTGAATTAACAGATATTAGAAGTCAGTCATATATAAGAATCATTTTTTTGGTAAAAAAAAGGAATTCCTATTCAGTCTTTATCAAGAGTCAAAACATCTTCCAAAAAATTTTCAGCTTTTTCCCACATTTAACGCTTCATTAAGTACCCTTAGATTATCTTAGGAAGTCTATTAAATGAACATCAACAATAAATTCATATGAAAATTTTGATTGCATTATTCATAACAGCCACATTTGCCTTGAGCGTAAATGGTCAAGACATCCGTGAAATGGACAAGACCATGAGCCTAGGTTCTAAATCTGCCTTTGTTATTACCCATCCAAGAGCAACCGACAAAATGGTGGAAATGGCTTGGGAAGAACACATGAAGAAAAATGGAAAAGCTAAGAAAAATAGAAAGTCTAAAGAGTACGAAACTTTAGCAGCACAGATAAATATGGTGAGCTCTAAAGAAATCAACATATTCTTTGCGGTAGAAGAAGGGGTCGAGCAAAGCACTAGCTACATCTTCTTTGATGATGGAGAAAAATTCATCAACGGGACCAACGATCCTAGTACCTCTGATGGAATTTATGAATTTTTGACGCCATTCGTGTATGGTGTTGAAAAACTAGTCATAGAAAACGATTTAAAAACAGAAGAAGGAAATCTGAAAGATCTAGGGAAAGACCTTGTGAAATTAGAAAAAGGGAATGAAGCCCTACATAGCGACATCGAAAAATGGAAAGAGAAGATCAGACAAGCAGAAATGGACATAGAAAAAAATCTTCAAGATCAAGCCAGTAAAAAAGATGAGATCACCAATCAAGAATCAGTGATCAAAACTGTAAAAGATAAGCTCAATGCCGTGGGCAAAAATTAAAGGAGTTTTAGTTTGAACCCAATATGGGTTTAAGATTCCCGCTTCGGCGGGAATTTTTTTTCCAAAAGGGAAAAGAATAAATTCCAAAAGACACATTAAGTAGACACCCTTCTTAGACAGATATACATTCTGAAAATTTATATCTGTTGAATTTTCAACAATTCCATAAAATGGGGAAGACGTATCTGTTTTAAAAAAAAATCTGCACAGGTCATTGCCAATCAATTAGTTAGGCAAAATATTCGCCTATATTTTTCTTTCAAGACTTTTGGAAATATGGACACTTTTAAATCGACTAGGCTTTTCAACAATTTATTACCTAGTTATCCACAAGTCAAACAACACTTTTTCAAACATTCGAAAATTCTTACATATCTAATTAATTACCTTTGTAGCACTTCATTAACACCAACTGAAATACTACGTGAGTAATTATAGCAAGAATCCGAGGGAAAGTAACATGGATGTATCCATGGGTAGAGTAATGCCTCAAGCAGTTGATCTAGAAGAGGCCGTTTTAGGTGCCTGCTTACTAGATAAGGATGCCTTTACCATTGTTGTAGAGTTCCTTGAGCCGAAATCATTTTATCTACCGGCTCATCAAGAGATTTTTACCGCAATGAAGAATCTCTTTCATGAACAAAAACCAATCGACTTACTAACTGTCCAAGAATCCCTACACAAGACAGGGAAACTAAATGCCATAGGTGGTACGACCTACCTCATGGACCTCAGTAATAAAATTGCCTCTGCTGCCAACATAGAATACCACGCAAGAATTGTTCTTCAGAAACACATTCAGCGTGAACTGATCAGCATTTCGAATAATACCATCAAAGAAGCCTTTGAAGATCACAAAGACGTTCTTGAATTACTCGATTGGGTAGAACAGCGATTGTACGAAATCTCTGATGAAAACCTAAACACAGGATTTAAACCTGTCAGTGATATTGCCGCGGAAGTCCGTAAAGAATTAGAATACATTGCCTCAAAAGAAGATGCAACGGTAGGTGTTCCTTCTGGTTTCGATGACCTAGATAAAGTAACCAATGGATGGCAGTCTTCAGATTTAATCATTGTCGCTGCGAGACCTGGTATGGGAAAAACGGCCTTCGTACTTTCTCTAGCCAAAAACGCAGTTGAAAGAGGCTATCCTGTCGCCATCTTTTCACTGGAGATGGAAGATAAGCAGCTGGTCCAACGTATGATTTCTATGGATTCCGAAATCAACACTTCTAGGATCCGTGCTGCAAAATTAGATCAGTCAGAATGGAATCGTCTCTATCAATCCGTTGAAAAGATGTCAGAGCTTCCTCTCTACATCGATGATACGGCTGGTATAAATATTTTTGAGCTAAGAGCAAAGTGCCGACGTCTGAAGCAGAATCACGACATCCAGATGATTATCATAGATTATCTTCAATTGATGAGTGCCGATAGAGGGTCTTCTAAGAATTCCAATCGAGAACAACAGATATCTCAAATTTCAAGATCTTTGAAAGGACTAGCAAAAGAATTAAAAGTACCGGTAATTGCACTTTCTCAGCTATCTAGAGCCGTGGAAACAAGAGGAGGAGACAAGAGACCAATGCTTTCGGATTTGAGGGAATCAGGAGCGATTGAGCAGGATGCGGATATCGTGACCTTCATCTACCGTCCAGAATACTACCAAGCCGAAGGCAACATTGATCTTCCGGATGATGTCGCGCAGATCATCATCGCGAAACACAGAAACGGGTCGCTAGAAGATGTGAATCTTAGATTCATTGCTGATTATGTAAAATTTGTTCCACTTGGTTCGGCAGGATTCTCCAGACCATTCTCTATGGGTGGCGGGGATCAAGGGGATCCATTCGGAAAAGTTGATGACAGCATTACCATTTCTTCGCGTATTAATACAGACGACTTTATAGAATAATTTTCATTTCACTTAATTGTCCTTAGCTTGCGCAAATATATATTTCAACTTGGACACAGAAATTACATACAGACTCAATAAGTTCGTCTCCAACTCTGGAGTGACTTCTCGACGTAAAGCAGCGGAACTTGTCAAAGCAGGGAAAATCATGGTCAATGGGGCCGTTGAAAAAAATCCGGCAGTTGTCGTAACAGAAAAGGACATCGTTGAATATGAGGGCAAACGATTAGTGCCTAATAAAAATCGAATCTACCTACTCCTCAATAAGCCTAAAGGTGTTGTCACTACCATGGAAGATGAGCAAGGAAGAAAAACGGTGTGGAATATCGTTGAATCCAAAGTCAACCAAAGAATTTTTCCTATCGGCAGATTAGACATGTACACTACTGGCCTTTTACTCTTAACGAATGATGGAGACCTAACCCAGAAGCTCTCCCACCCCAGCCATAAGGTCAAAAAAATATATCAAGTAAGTCTAAGTGCTCCATTAGCAGAAGAAGATAAAAATGCCATTGAAGCAGGCATCGAACTAGATGACGGTATCGCAGAGGTAGATGGACTTTCCTACATCGAAGGGAAGGAGAAAACCGAGATTGGTATTGAAATCCACATGGGCAAAAATCGAGTCATCCGTAGAATTTTTGAAAGCCTAAATTATAGAATCGAACGCCTTGATCGTGTCTACTACGCTGGACTCACCAAAAAAGATTTACCCAGAGGTTGGAGTAGATTTCTCACAGAACAAGAAGTGATCATGCTGAAGCATTTCAGCTAGCACTCAAGTTTTATTATCTAATTTTTACGCATTAAAAAAGGGGCCATGTTACCATAGCCCCTGATATTTTTCGTTTGTGTTTTTAACGATATACCACAAGTCTTTCCGTTCGCATTTGTGAGCCGACCCTTACATTTAATAAGTAAGTTCCTGCACTTAAATCCGATAGATCAACCTGATAAATATTCATTCCTCTTTCCGTTTGTTCCGCTTTCGCAAATACAACTTCTCCTAACAAATTGTATAGACTCAAGTTTACTTCATCCGCATCGCCTTCTGTAAACATCTCGATATTGAAAAGTCCAGACGATGGATTAGGAAATACTTTAAGAACAATGTCTTCCTGAATTTGATCAGAAACATCTTCTCTTGAAGCATTGCTTAAGCAGAAATTAGATGACTCAGACGAACCAAATGATCCACCAGAAACGACTACTTGATTCGCACCATTGGTAACGGTGTAACTACCATTTCCATAAGAACAACAGATACCATCTCCATAACTATCAAAGATCGTAAAAGTGTAACACCCGTTAGGTAAGCAGGCAGGAATGTTGATAGTAGAACCATCCGGTTGTGAACCATAGTTGTTACCTGAAGCAACCACTGAATTTGAAGAGTTAGTAATCTGCCAGCTTGTTTCTTCTGGATAGTTATCAAAAGTAATTGAAACGTTTATGCTCTCACATGAACTTCCACCACCTGATGAACTGCCAATACTAAATCCATCAATGGCGCAATCACTTGTATAACTCGATCCCGTTGTAAAATCAAATCTCAATTTGACAACTCCAGAAAATGAAGCCAAATCTACATTCGCGTTCTGCCAACTATTTCCTTGATTTCCTGACTTTGACCAAGCGGTGGACCAACTGACCCCATTATTGGTAGATACCCTAAGAAGTAAGGTTCCCATAGCACTACCATACATATGAAAAGTTGACTAGCTTATTTGCTAATCCATCTAAGTTTATACAAGGACTATCTAGATAGGCCTTTTTACTTGGATAATGAGGAGAAGAGGATTCAACATAAGCATAGAAAGATCCTTCTGTTGCTGAAGAAGGTCCTGTTCCACTCGAAGGAGTAGAACCTGATCTACGAGTCCAATTGGTATCATCACCAGAACCCTGTGTCCATAGTCCAAAGGAGGATTCGAATCCTTCCGAGTAAGTTGAACTGTTCACCGTGGTCGAGCATGAGCTTCCACCACCTCCCGTAGTGGTGGTGACTACAAAATTATCTATAGCCATATCTCCTTGCCAGGTAGTACCTGTTATCCCATTAAATCGGATATAAAGTGTCTGTCCAGTATAACTATTTAAATTCACGGTTGCTGTCTTCCAGCTATTCCCCTGATTACCTGAGACATTCCACACGGTAGTCCAGTTATTACCATTGGTAGAAACTTGGAAATCTAATGAACCCATGGCATTTGATCCATAGTTATGATATTTAAATGTAGCAGTAGCTGTAGGAGCACCACTTAGGTTTAAACAAGGACCAGTTATAATAGCTCTTTTATTAGAATAATTCGGAGATGAAGACTCCATGTAGATGTAGAATGATCCATTGGAAGCAGAAGATGGACCGGTGCTACCAGAAGGAGTCGATCCTGATCTCCTCGTCCAATTGAAGTCATCACCTCCTCCATTGGACCAAGCACCTAAACCTCCTTCGAAGCTTTCAGAGTAAGGAAAAGAAGAAACGGTGCTACTGCAAGAATTTCCTGAACCTCCGCTACAAGCAGTAGAGTTTCCAAGGCTCCCTCTTCGCGGACTGTTAGATAATACAGTCTGCATTCTTGACTTCTGATTATTTGTGAAGATATTCATACAAGAATCATCTGAATAATCCATGTAATTTTCAACCATGTCATTTACACCATCACAAGTTGTTGTATTCGGACATCCACCACTGGACGTTTGTTGTGTTGGAGTATCATTACAATAGTCTGTACCACAATTGGTATCTCCCCAGATATGTCTAAGACCTAAGAAATGACCCACTTCATGCGTAGCAGTCCTACCTTTGTTATAAGGAGCTGCCCCAGGAAATGGAGTAACTGTACTTCCTACGGAGGAATATATTAATACTACACCATCAGTATTAGCAGATCCATTGTTAGAACCAAGCCCTGAAAGTCCTGACGAATTTGGAAATTGAGCATAACCTAAAATACCACAATTGATATCCATTACCCATATATTCATATAGTCATTTGGATTCCATTGCGACTGAGGCTTTATAGTACCCTCAATATAAGCATCATTAAAATTTCCTCCTGGGCAGGTTCCATAAGGAGGTGCTGTCCAACCTTTAGAAACTCTATTAATTCTATTTATTCCAGGTTCTGACAAGGCGTTACCTGAAGGATCAACAGCTGCCATACAGAATTCTATTTCAGAATCGGCGCCGACTGGATTCGTATTGTATCCACTGGTTCCGACTATTTTCCGAAAGTCATTATTTAGTTGGTCTAGCTGAGCATTGATGTAAGTTGCACTAATATTAGTGCCAGACCCTACCGAACTATTATTATGAATTATATGGAAAACAACAGGTATTGTTGTTACAACACTAGACCTATTTTCGTTTTCGCTGATGGTTTTTGACATCCATTTCTCAAACTGCTCGATGGTTTCCATGTTAGGATTTCTAGCTCTTCTAGCTTCTTCAGCTTCAACAGAATGACATCTTACGACTGGGTAATCTTGGGAAGTTAGTTCTTGATTTAGAAATAAAAAGGCGAAGAGAAAAGGGGCAATGCGTAAAAGTATTTTCATCTATAAATGATTTAATTATTCAAAAAGGAGCGGAAGGACTACTTGATGTTAATACTTTTGAAAATCCAATATAAAAATTAACTCCGAGTTAAAATATTATTGGCGAATATTTTTTTGAAAAAATGTTAAAACACAAAACAGAATGATGCTCAACAATTGCATTAGCAATTAATTATTCTGAATAAAGGTAAATCTTCTTGATTTAATCGACTTTTCTATTAAGCTCCAATACATTCCCCAGAAGAATAAATAGAACAAAACATAGAATGCTATTTAATTCAACACTATTCAATATTCCATAATCTGTAATATTGATCTTATCTATGGTAAACATTTTATGATCTCTAAAGATCATCGGATAAGAATAAGGGAAGAATTTGGCGATTGGGTTGTTCATAGCTCCAATGATAATTCCAACCACAAAAAATACGACTCCAATACTTGCCGGAATGAGAAATCCTTTAAAGCGCAAACTCAAAAAATATTGAATTCCAATAATTCCTAACAATGAAATGAAAACTCTTAATGTAGTTTGAATCCATTTGCCGAAAGGCGGAGAATAAAAAGCAAACTCAATTTCAGGAAAGATTATATTTAAAACATATCCGCAAAGCGTGGTCATACATAAAACCAAAATAAACGTGAACAACACAAGGAGCAAAATGGTCGCCAGCTTACTATAGTAAATAGTTGATCGACCAAAAGGACTGACATATTGCTGCTTCCAGATATTAGAATGATGTTCTATAAAGACAGCTGCGGAAATAAATAAAACAACAAAAGGCACCGAAATAAAAACCGCAAGAATAGAATTCGAAGCCGTCATTAACTTAAACCACGGATCAACATTTATTCTGGCGATGTTATTTATGTCAAAATAATGAGAAGCAAAAATTAGTGCAGCCATAATACTCACCACGAAACCAACCAACCAATAAATGGGAGGATATTTCAATTTTGTAAATTCTGCTGAAATTAAGGCTAACATGGTTTTCTAATTATTCATTGGCTACATTAATAAACATATTCTCTAGATCAGAAGACAGTTGACTAAACTCAAATACTTTTATCTTTTCAGAAACTAACTTTTCGATTAAGCCAGGGATTTCAGATTCGTTGGCAATCACACAATGGATGTAATTTCTGTCGACTTCGTTAACGTTCCTTTCTCCTATCAAAGGAATTGTTCGCTTAACATCATCCACCTTGATCTTCAACTGGACATCCTTCTGTCGAAGTTTTTCTAAATCTGAGATACTACCTTCAAAAACTATTTTTCCATTTTTCAAAATCCCAATTCTATCAACCATTTTTTCAACCTCAGATAAAATGTGACTGGATAACAATATGGTGCGGCCCTTTTCTTTTTGCTCGAGGATTATTTTTCGAAACTCGATAATCCCCATTGGATCTAGTCCATTGATTGGTTCATCCAGAATTAAAAATTCTGGATTATGTAGCAAAGAGATAGCAAGACCCAACCTCTGTTTCATTCCAGTAGAAAAATTACTAGTCTTTTTATTCTTAGTATCACTAAGATTCACTTCCTCTAAAACTTCGAATATTCGAGATTGAGGAATATTAAAATTTTTACACCATATCTTTAGATTATCTTTTGCTGAAAGGTGGCCATAAATCGAAGGTGATTCAACCAAGGAACCAACTTGCTTTAACCCTTTGGGGTAAACATCCTTAATGTCCTTTTCAAATAATTTTATATGGCCATCCTTAGCCTTCAACAAACCCAAAATTAAACGAATGGTCGTTGTCTTACCTGCTCCATTTGCTCCTAGGAATCCATAGACCGTTCCCTTTTCTACCGATAGATTGACCGAGTCTAAAACCTTCTCATTTTTGCGGTAACCAAAACTGATATTTTTTAGCTGTAGAGCTGTCATCAATTATTTTCTTTTTGATTTACAACAACTAAAATCAATTTCTTAATCAATCGATCCATAGAGCCTTTGGTATAGTTTACCACACAAGCAGTTTTCAATTCAGGGAGGTATAACATCTTTGTTCCCCAAAGTCCTCCGTGCATATAACCATCATATCCAAACATCTTAATTTTCCACATCCCATATCGATAATCCTTGAATCGCTCATCTGTCATTGGATCATATACTGAAGACAACGCATGACCCGCCAACATCAAATCTAAAGTGGATTGCTTTTCAAAAATTCTACCCTCAAACAAAGCTGAAACAAATTTTGATAAATCCTCCGATGTAGACATTAATCCACCTCCCCCAAATAAATCATTGGAAGGATCGTATTCCGTTACATCATCCCTACGAAGGTAACGATGTACTGGCTCTCCTATTCCAATTGGCTGCGGCTCCAATGTTTCCAACCAGGTATGCTCTAATCCAAGGGCCTTGAAATCCAATAATGTTCGCAGACCCAAGGCTAAATCACCATCAAAGAAACTTTCAATAATTTCACCCAATAAAACATAACCCGTGTCACTATACCTATAACCTCCATTTACTTCCCACAACTTATCCCCATGATCTACAGCAAATTGAATTTGCTCTGTCCTAGTCCACCTTTTATTCGGTTGCCCGATGCTATGTTCAATGTACTTTCGATTGCCCATAGCATAGTCAAAGATTCCTGATGAGTGATTGAGGCAATGCTTAATTTTAATATCCTCAACATTATATCCATCAGAACGCAGAATATCTTGATGAGTCGTGGATACATAATCTGATATAGAATCTTCAATTGACAAAGAGTCCATCTCGTGTAGTCTCAAGATACTTACCGCAACAAAGGTTTTTGTAACACTAGCAATACGGTAGGCCTGATGAACACCCAATGAATCCTCCTTAGCTATACTATCATAGCCGGCTACTCCATTCCACGGTTGTGTTAATTGATCACTGATTATACTCGCTGATACGCCTGGCACCATATCGAAGGAAGTGTCTAATGCTTCTTGTAACATTGTCTGGAAAGTTTCTCCCACCTGTTCTTGAGGAACATCTGTTTTAATATGACTTCCGCAACCATTGCATAAAAAGCTCAGAATAATTATATATGTGTATCGGTGTTTCACAACTTTCCCAACTTAAACATTAATTCATTTAGATTCAGGATTTTATATTTAATTCTTCCCTTTTTTGGATAAACCATCAGTTAAGTTCTACGGAATGTTTAACTCTTTAATTAGTGGAGTAAGCTAGATATCTACTATTAAACTCATAGAACATTTACTATTTTGTGATAATCAACATAATGTGATTATGAATAATTTCAAGTACTGTCTTGTTTTAGTTTGTGTATTCTGTATGGCTTGCAATCCAAAATACTATTCGCCAAACACAGCTAACATTCCCCTATTGAGAACCCAAGGACAGACCAATGTTTCATTAATGGGTGACGCCAATCAATTTGGAGTAATTGCAGCTTATGGACTTACCGATCAGGTTGGATTAATGTTAAATGGTGGTGTATTCAGACCAAGAGATTTGGAAAATGGCAACGGAGGTTCAGGAAACTTTTTTGAAGCTGGCCCTGGTTTTCTTGCACCCATCAATGATGAATTCAGTTTTGAAATTTATGGATTACTCGGATATGGCAACCTTGAAAATCATTTACCTTCAACTACAGAAATAAATCCAGAAACCAATGGTGATATATCTGCAAAAGCAGTAAAGTTTTCACTACAACCCAACATCGGCTACAGGAACAGTGTTTTTGAATTAGGCTTCACCACGAGAATTGCAGGCTTACGATATTTTGATATTGATGGAGACTTGATATTTGAAAATGAAATTCAAACAGACTACTTAAGAGATAATAGATTTAACTTCCTAATTGAGCCTGCATTAATGGCAAGAGTAGGTACAGACATCATTCAGTTTCAAGCCCAAATTGGACACAGCATCAACACCTCAAATTCAACCTTTAGGCAAGAGAAATGGTTATTAAACATTGGAGCCAACTTTACTTTCGGCGGTGAAAGCTATTAATTAGATGAAAAATATTTCGGTCCGTGAAATTGAAGAAAAGGATATTGTTGCTCTTTGCGATTATTGGTTTGAATCGGACCCTGAATATATGCACAGTCTTGGAGTAGATATCAGTCTACTTCCTGAAAGAAAAATATTAGCAGATTTAATTTTAGATCAAATTTCCAAAACTCCAAAAGAGACAGCTGGGTACGTTTTAATTTGGGAATACAATAATCAGGCGATTGGTCACTCAAACATCAATTCCATTTTTTATGGTGAATTTGCTTTCATGCATTTACACCTTTGGAATGCTGAAAAACGAAAAAAAGGAATGGGCACAGCACTTGTTAAAAAATCTCTCCCTTTCTACTTTGAAAATTTCAAACTTGAAAAATTATACTGCACTCCCTATGCACTCAACCCTGCCCCAAACAAAACTTTAGCTAAAGTGGGCTTTAAGTACTTACGACAGTATCTCACGACTCCTGGAAGCATTAACTTCGAGCAAGAAGTAAAAGAATGGTGTATGACACGAGAACAATTCCTAAAACTAAACTCTGACTAATGTCAACCCTTCTAAAAGATAGATACAACAAGAAATTTTTTTCAGACTTAGGACAAGGATTAAATGAAGTCATAAAGAATTATGATCATGATTCATTCATAAAAACAATCCAAAAAAATCCATGGAAAAAAATGGAACTCAAGGATCGGATGAAAAGGATTGCAGATTCGCTTGCGCAAATATTACCAGTAGAATATCCAAAAGCCATCCTAGTTTTTGAAAAAATTTGTGAGAAACTTAGAGTCCATGAAAGTTACGGACTGGAGTTTATGTTCCTTCCTGAGTTCATTGAAGCCAATGGCCTAGAGCACTTTGAAGAATCAATGAAGGCGATGGAAAAAATTACTTCATTGACCAGCTGTGAATTTGCCATAAGGCCATTCATCATAAAATATCCAAAGAAATCCATCAAAAGATTAATCAAATGGTCAAAGCATAAAGACTTACACGTGAGAAGACTTGCCTCAGAAGGATCAAGACCTAGATTACCCTGGGCAATTGCTTTACCAGATTTCAAAAAAAATCCTCAAGACATTCTTCCCATTTTAGAAAACTTAAAGAATGATCCATCGGAATATGTTCGTCGATCAGTAGCCAATAACTTAAACGACATAAGTAAAGACAATCCAGATTTATTTATAAAAACTGTCAAGCCTTGGCTAGGAAAAAACAAAGAAGTAGATGCCGTAGTTAAACATGGATCAAGAACACTTTTAAAGGCTGGAGATTCTCATGTTTATTCCATGTATGGAATTAACCCTAAAGGAGTTAATATTTCAAAATTTGAAATTCCTAATTCCGTAAAGATTGGAGAAAAATTAAATTTCAGCTTTATTGTTTCTAACTCCAATAAGACTAAAAAATATATCCGATTAGAATATGGGATTTATTTTCTATTGAAAAATGGTAAGTTAAGTAGGAAGGTATATAAAGTCAGTGAAGGTTCCTTTACCAAAGAAGAAAGCAAAGCTGTCGAGAGATTTCACAATTTCAAAATCATCACCACAAAAAAGTATTACCCCGGAACACATGAAATTGTCATAATAGCCAATGGTAAAGAAATAATTAAAAAGGCATTTACATTAAAGTAATGTGAGACTGATCATCTTGATCTAGGCCTTCTTCTCTTACCTCCTGGTTGCATTCTATGCATGCCTTGCTTACCCATTGAACGAGCTTGCTTTAACGAGGCTGAATTTTGTTTTATAGCTTTATCGATGAACACCAGCTGCTCTTTTATCTGAGGCTCTGTTACCTTCAGTTTTTTAGCCTGTCCTATATAGTTTTTAGCTCCAGTCATGTTCTGTCGATTGGCATGTAAAGAAGCAAGCTGAATCAAAACCATCGCCCTTTCATTATCCGTCGGTAACTTTAAGGCCAATGATTTATTAAAATAATCTTCCGCCAACTTTTGATCCCCATTCTGCGCCAGTATTGTTCCTTTTAATATAAAGAAGATTGCTCTATTGGTTACATAAAGCCATTCAGGCTTCAACGTTAATCCAAGTCTTTTTTCCGCTCCATCAAAATCTGAATTCTGAATAAGAGTTCCAGCTGATTGAACAGTACCCAACAAGATGTAACTCGCCAGAAGTAATAATCCAATAAGGATTAAAGGTAAAGCATACCAAAAACCTTGCGTAAAGGCTATAAGAATACCACCACCTAAGAATATGGCGATGAGGGCAAGCTTCAGATAAATATTTATTGTAAACATGGTTTGTGTTTTCTCGGTTCTATAGAATAACGTAAAAGCGAAGTTATGGTTTTTGAATTAATCGTCCATATGTTTTGAATCATTGATGTAGACATGATTATTTCTTGTCTGAATAAACTGCCCATTATTGAATACTTTCATCCAATCTTTTAAAAACTGTTTATTCCTTTCCCTATTTGATTGATCATCATCCAATCGATTGAATAATAAAATTCCATCAGGATTGAGTGTGTTTTTCAATTGTTCAATGAATTCTATACTTTCAAATTGAATAGGAACCGTTGCACTTTGAAAAATATCCATGGCGATAAGATCAAAAGTCTCTTGATTCCATTGAAAATAATCCAAAGCATCAATGGGATAAATCTGAATCATAGACTTTAAATCAGACAGAACATATTTATCGGCCAATTGACAAATGATAGGATCTATCTCAATGGCTGTGTAATCAAAAAAACAATGGTATTTATTTTCTAGCATGTATGGAATGGAACCTAAACCTAAGCCTAATAGTAACACCTTTTTTATCCTCTTTTCCGAAATTTTAATTTCATCAAAGGCATCGCGAAAATTATCATACTTATCAGCATATGAATAAATGGCTTCTTGAGTACATAACTGCAATCGTCCATTTTTTAAGACCACATATAGATTAGGATTATAAAGAGAACTTTGCTCTTCAATAAGCAACTCTCTAATATAACTGAGTAGCTTTTTATAAGTAGGTATTTTTATACCGCCTCCCAGCTTCGATATTTTTGAGAATAGTTGAACACGGCCTCTAAGATGTTTTGTTCTTCTAGTGTTAGTTCTTTCTTTCTTCGAGCCATTGCTACCTTCGCTGTTTCAAAAGATTTTTCTAGCTTATAAGTAGAATATCCTTGGGCACCTCCCCATGAAAACGATGGAACAAAATTTCTAGGAAAACCACTTCCATAAAGATTACAACTCACACCGACCACAGTCCCTGTATTAAACATGGTATTTATCCCACACTTGGAATGATCACCCATAATCAACCCACAGAACTGCAAACCTGAATTAGCAAATTTTTCAGCTTTATAATCCCAGAGTTTTACTGGCGCATAATTATTTTTAAGATTCGAACAATTGGTATCGGCTCCGAAATTACACCATTGTCCTACAACTGAATTGCCAAGAAAGCCATCATGACCCTTACTAGAGTAACTATGAAAGATCACGTTGTTCACTTCACCTCCGATTTTGCAATGCGGACCAAAAGAACAATCACCATAAACTTTAGCACCCATCTTAATCACAGAACTTTCACCTAAAGCCATTGGTCCTTGAACGATGGCTCCATCTAATACCTTGGAGTTCTTCGCTAAATATATTGGGCCCTTCGATGTATCAAAAGTTGCAAAACCTATTTCAACTCCATCTTCTAAAAATATTGGAAAATTTCCTCGTCGATTAACATGCTCAGGCAAGGTTGCACTTACCCTCCCTTGAGTTAATAATTGGTAATCTCGTTTTATTTCTTCACCATTTCTTTGAAATAAGTCATAGGGTCTTTCTACTAGCTCCACCCAATCATCTTTAGATGATATATCCGTTCCATCAAGATGATCAAAGTATTCATTATTGATAATTCTTCGACATTGCTTAAAATCCAATCGTGAAGCAATTAGGTGATCCTTATATAGAATCGCTTGATTCATTTTAAGATCCTTAATCATTGAAATCATCCGAGCATTTGGCAAAAGCCTGCCGCAGATAAATAAATTATCCTCTTGGATTTCAATATTATACTTAACTCTTAGGTGATCTTTAGTAATGTAATTCACCTTACCTGACAGATATTTTTCCCACTTTTCTGCAATGGTTAAGATTCCGACTCGGAAATCAGCAACAGGTCTGGTATGACTCAAGGGAAGCATTGATTCCCAATGGTCATCGTCAAAGAGGATAATATTTTTTGATGCTATCATGTATAAAAAAAGCCCCGATTCATCGGGGCTTTTCAATTATTTTTTATGCTTCTTGATTTTCAGCAGGCGTTTCAGCTGCTTCATTTCCCGGCTCATCTTGCTTCTTCTTTGCAAATTTTGCAAACTTCTTATTGAACTTGTCAATACGTCCAGCCGTATCGATAAATTTCATCTTTCCAGTAAAGAAAGGATGAGACTCTGATGATATTTCTAGCTTAATCAATGGATACTCATTGCCATCCTCCCATTGGATGGTATCTTTAGTTACAGCACATGATCTGCTTAAAAACGCGTAATCACAGGATAAATCCTTGAAAACAACCATTCTATATTCTTCTGGGTGGATACCTTTTTTCATGTTTCTTACTTTAGGACTGCAAAGATAAGCGATACTTTCATTAATTCAAACACTTAATACACAGAAGTATTAAACTCACCTTGATAAAACTATCCCTTTTTACGACCTTTGCGTCATAAGTTTGCAAACATATATTAAACAAATCGATACATAAATCCATATGGATCAATCACAACAGACCTTATCGCAAGAACAAAAGGCCCTAGAAATCAACCTAAATGATAAAATCTATGGGACTTTTGCAGAGATTGGGGCAGGCCAAGAAGTAGCAAGAATATTTTTTCAAGTAGGTGCAGCAGCCGGTACAATCGCTAAAACCATGTCTGCTTACGACAAAACTTACTCAGATGAGATCTACGGAAAGCAAGAATCTGGGCGATATGTCTGTAGGCCAAGGCTAGAAAACATGCTTGATCATGAATATGGCCTTATGGTAGAAAGATTACAAGAGGAAAGAATAGGCACCAAATTTTTTGTTTTTGCTGACACTGTTGCAGCGATTAATTATCAAAAAACCATCAAAGGTCAAGGTTGGCTTGGGATTCGGTTTCAATTACATCCCGATGCTCCAGCCAATGATTTAATCCTCCACGCCAAAATGCTTGATAACGATAACAAGCTGCAGCAAGAAGCCATCGGAATGCTTGGAGTTAATATGATCTACGGAGCTTACTTCTATAGCCACGATCCTGAGAAACTGGTGCAATCCATGCTTGATGGTCTGCACGGTAGAATTGAGGTAGATATGATGACACTGACTGGACCAGATTTCGAAGATTTAGATCAACGCCTGTTCTCACTATTCCTAGTTAAAAATGAATTAACGGATGTGGCCATGTTTGATCAAAATGGACAGATGGTTCACCCTTCTAATCATTTTTATAAAAAACATCTAATGATTGTAAGAGGTCATTACAGACCGCCAACAAAAGTTACGCTAGATGTTTTTGATGCCAGCTTTAAACAGTTCTGCAGTAACCCTGACATCAAAGAGGAAAACGCTAGATTGATCCCAGAGATAACTCTAGAAAATTTATTGGTCGATGGCAAATTAGATTATAATGATTTCTTGATGCGTGCAGAGATGCTAAATAGCTTGGGAAAGATGGTGATCATTTCCAATTGCAACAACCACCAGCGACTGATAAATTATCTATCAGATTTCAAGATTAAGAATTTAGGCTTGGTTATAGGTGCAAGAGAATTGAATCACATCATTCATGAAAAATATATGCTCAACCAAGATGGACGATTATTAGTAGCCTTCGGTGAACTATTTAATCGAAACATTACCATCCATGTATATCCTGCCTATGACGACAACGGAAATTTAATGAACGCAGAAAATTTACCTGTGCCCAAAGGAATTACCTTCCTATATAAACACCTTTTAGATTGTCATCAAATTATTCCGGTTACAGATTACGACAAAGAACTTCTGAAGATTCAGCCGAATGTCCTAATCCAAAAACTATTATCAGGGGATCATGATTGGGGTGTTGAATCCGTACCTGAGCCCGTGCTTAAAGTCATTGAAGGAATGGAGAACTTAGTCTCTGCCTAATGCATTCATTTATCTTTCAGAATTATTAATTTTAGTCCATGGTTAGGTTTAGTGTTGTTGTTTTAATTTTTTCATTTTTTGGTTGCGCATCAAGTGCAAATGAAAAAGATCAAAAAACGAAGGTTGTCGAGGAGGATTTAAATACGTCAGAAATGAAAGCAGAAGTTAAGCCTGTCAGTTATCCAAATTGGCTAGACCTCAAATTTGTCATGGGACAATTTGACCCAAAAACACACCCTGATTTCATAAAGATTGATTCTAAGCATGCAGATCGTTCAGATCGTTACATGCACAAAGAAGCTTACAACAGTTTTATAAAAATGGCCGAAGCTGCAAGTGCAGAAGGCATAGAATTTACCATTAAATCTGCAGCAAGAAACTTCGATTATCAGAAAGGTATCTGGGAAAGAAAATGGACGGGCGCTACCCTTCTTGAAGGCACGGAAAATGCTGCCAAAACATATCCCAATCCCACAGAAAGAGCCATTGCAATTCTGCGGTTTAGTTCAATGCCTGGATCCTCTAGACATCACTGGGGAACAGATATAGACATCAATGCTTTTACTAATGAATATTTTGAATCAGGAAAAGGCTTGACAGAATTTCAATGGCTGGAACAAAATGCTGCAATGTTTGGTTATTGTAGACCCTATACGAAGTTAGGGTCAGACAGAGCAAGTGGATACCAAGAAGAAAAATGGCATTGGTCGTACAGACCTATTTCTGATCTCTGCACTTCATTTGCGCAAGCGGAATTAAAAAATGAAATGATTCAAGGATTTAAAGGAGCCGAAGTTGCTCAAAAAATAAATATCAAGGAAAATTATATACTCGGCATTTCTGCCACCTGCAAAAATTAAATTATGTCACTTACTCCATCGAATATGTTGCCCGTAGGAACCATCGCTCCTGCATTTAATTTACCAGACGTAACCTCTAATAAAGAGGTCTCTTTTAATTCTGTAGCTGCAGAAAAAGGAACAGTCGTTATGTTTATTTGCAACCATTGCCCGTATGTGATACATGTCAATGATGAGTTGGTAAAAGTGGCTCAGGAATACACGGAGAAAGGTATAGGGTTCGTCGCCATCTCTTCTAATGATGTAGAAAATTATCCGCAAGATGGACCCGAGTTGATGAAATCACATGCAGAAGAACAAGGTTATCCATTCCCATATTTATACGACGAAACCCAAGAAGTAGCCAAAGCTTATGATGCAGCTTGCACGCCTGATTTTTTTCTCTTTGATGGCAATCATCAATTAGTCTACAGAGGAAGATTAGATAGCTCTACTCCTGGGAATGGGCACCCATTGACAGGCGCAGATTTAAGAAACGCTTTGGATTCTTTGATTGACGGTAAGCCCCAGGCAGACGAGCAGATGCCAAGCATGGGTTGTAATATTAAGTGGAAGAAATAATTTTTCATAGAGCTTTGAATATCATTGCTCTCCAACTAAAAAGTCAATCGGTTTAGCACGTAAAATTAATCGAAATTAATGTGCCTCTAACCAGTTTTCACCGGTACCCATTTCTACTATAATTGGAACCGAAAGGCCAGTAACCGCATTCTCCATACCTTCCTGAACAATCTTTTTGACCTTCTCAAGTTCAGGCTTGTACACATCAAAAACAAGTTCATCATGAACTTGAAGAATCATCTTTGTTTTTAATTTTTTCTTGAGCAGTTGTTCTTGCACTTTAATCATTGCTAGTTTGATCATATCTGCGGCTGTACCTTGAACCGGAGTATTAATGGCTACCCTTTCTGAGTTGGATCGGATTAATCCATTTTTAGAATTAATGTCGCGCAATTCTCTCTTACGACCCATCATGGTCTGCACATAGCCATTTTCCCTAGCAAAAGCTACGGTGTCCTCCATGTATTGCTTTAGCTTATTATAAGAGGCAAAGTAACTGGTTATTATTTCTGTAGCCTCTGACCGACTTATACCTAGTTGCCTCGAGAGATTTGTTGACCCCGCTCCATAGGTAATAGAAAAATTCACAGTCTTCGCATTTCTCCTTTGTTCGTCTGTCACCTCATCATAAGGCACGTCAAATACTTTGGCCGCAGTAGCTCTGTGGAAATCTAGACCCTTCTGAAAAGATTCTAGCATCTGTTCATCATTAGATATTTCTGCAATCAAACGAAGTTCTATCTGAGAGTAATCTGCCGCAAGTAAAATATGATCTTTATCCCTTGGAATAAATGCCTTTCTTATTTCTCTACCTTCCTCATTTTTAATAGGAATATTTTGAAGATTAGGATTCTCTGAACTCAATCTTCCAGTCGCTGCACGTGTCTGATTAAAGTTAGTATGTACTCTCCCTGTCTTTGAATTAACCATGGTAGGTAAAGCATCAACATAGGTCGATTTCAATTTAGCCAACTTTCGATAATCAAGAATGTCTTGAACAATCTCATGATTGGGTGCAAGCTCATTCAATTTATCTACATTGGTGGAGTATTGACCTGAAGGAGATTTTCTCCATCGATAAGGAATTTCTAATTTATCAAAGAGAACAACACCCACCTGTTTAGGACTAGCAATATTGAATTCTGTTCCTGCTTTTTTATATATTGACTTTTGTGCTTTCAGAATACTTTTCCCTAGCACCTTCGAGTAATCGGTTAGGAATTTAGCATTCAAATTTATGCCTTCAAACTCCATTGCCGCAAGAACATCGATGAGCGGTTCTTCAATCTTTTTATAAATATCTGTGACAGATTTTTCTTTCATTAATTTACTTAATGGCTTTTCCATCTGCAAGGTCAGGTCTGCATCTTCACAGGCGTATTCAGAAACCTTTTCAACTTCAATATCTCTCATCGTCCGTTGATTTTTTCCTCGCTTTCCTATCAAGGCTTCAATTGGGACCATTTCATAATCTAGATAGGATTCCGTTAATATATCCAACTTATGCCTCATATCTGGCTCAACCAAATAATGCGCAATCATGGTGTCAAAATAAGTCCCTTTAATTTCAACATCATACCACTTCATCATCAAGATGTCATACTTTATGTTTTGCCCTATTTTAGTAATTGCCTCATCTTCTAAAAGTGGCTTAAAGATTTTGACAATTTTTAAGACTTCTTTTCTATCCTCCGGCACCGGAACATAATATCCTTCTCCTTTTTTAATAGAAAATGCAAGACCAACTAACTCTGCTTCATTGGCATCTATACCGGTAGTCTCCGTATCAAAGCTGATGACTTTTTTCTTTGCTAACTTCTCATATAGGTCTTGACACTTTTCCTTAGTGTCTATCAAATGATATTTGTGCTTGGTATTTTCAATGTTGTTTTTTGCCACGGAATAACCATCCGAAGTTGATTCTTGTTTTGCTGGTTGATTTTTATTTGCGGAAGCGGATCCACCAAAAAGATCACCCTGCATTGTCTTTGATGCTTTACTTCCTGAAGAAGCCCCAGTTTCTCCGAGAACCTGCTTAGCTAAGGTTCTAAATTCAAGCTCCTGAAATATTTCAACGAGTGCCTCTTTATCATAGGGATCCAACTTATATTCATTCGCATCAAATTGAATGGGCACATTCAGGTTAATGGTCGCTAAACGCTTGGAAAGCAATCCTTGCTCCGCAAAGTTTATAACATTCTCCTGCTGCTTTCCCTTAAGCTTGTCAGAGTTTTCAATTAGGTTTTCTACACTGTCATAAAGGGCTAACAATTTTACTGCAGTCTTGGCTCCTATTCCTGGAATTCCAGGAATGTTATCAACACTATCTCCCTGTAAGCCAAGAACATCGATAACTTGTTCCACTCTTTGTATTTGCCATTTCTCTAGGATTTCTGGAATCCCTAAAATCTCAATCCCATTACCTTGCCTAGAAGGTTTGTACATGTATATGTTCTCACTGACCAATTGCGCATAGTCTTTATCTGGAGTGACCATAAAAACTTCAAAGCCTTCTTTCTCTGCTTGTTTTGCCAATGTTCCAATGACATCATCGGCCTCAAAATCTGGAATGGTTACTACTGGAATTTTCATTGCCTCCAAGATCTTCTTAATCATTGGAAAGGAATCTGTGATTACCTCAGGTTGAGGAGGTCTTCCTGCTTTGTATTCCGGATAATCACGATGTCTAAAAATCTTTCCTTTCGGATCAAAGCTGACAGCAATATGTGTAGGATTCTGGCTCCGGATTATATCCCAAACAGTTCTTGTAAAGCCTGAAATGGCAGAGGTATTTACGCCTTTTGAATTGATTAATGGCCTATTGATAAAGGCAAAGTATGCTCTATAAACCAAGGCATGTCCATCTAAAAGGTATAGCTTCTTATCACTCATATAGTTCAGATTGATGTATGCCAATAAAATCTTAGAATACGGTCCTTAAATTTAGGTGGCATGAAAACCTAAAGGTATAAAATAAAAAAGGCCACACTTTGCAGTGTAGCCCAAATATTCTTGATTTTAGATAAGCTTAGAAAGTATAAGCAAGACCTAAAGTATAGTATGATTGTAGTGGATTGTCAGTAAGCTCAGCTCCCGTAGTTGCAGTACCAGCTTTCAATTGTCCAAGATCTGCAATCTGCTTGTCTCCTCTTAATCCAAGGTTGAAAGCAACACCTAATCCTTTAAACAATGAAGTTGAAAATCCGTTAACCCATGTCCAGTTCATTAATTCACCAGCTGAATATTCAACTTGAGCTAATAAGTTATCATCTGCATCTAAGTGATCAACAAATCCATCTCCATTACCGTAAGGGATAAATGCACTTAGGTTTGAAGTCCAAGCAATACCTGGTAAAATTTCAGCAGCGTATGAAGCTCCGATTTTTGCACCTGGAGAAGATATTAATGATCCTGGCCAGTTCTTCTGGTAACCTAATGGGTGAATTAATACAACCAAGTTATTGATTGGAGTCCAAGTAATACCCGCACTTACTGTCAATTGACCTGGGTCATTAAAAGCAACTTTGTAACCAGTAATGTTATTTCCTTCTTGCTCTGCTGCAATTATTGAAGATAACCACTTAGCCTCTGCAGAAAGAGCGATCTTTTCAGAAAGCTTGTAACCAAATAATGACGTAAGATCTAATCCATTAACCAAGGCAACTGTTCTGTTGGTAGGATCATCTGGTGAATCATTATCAATTCCTTTATCCGTTTTTGCTTGTGAAAGTGCAGCATTTGCACTCAATAAATTTCTCCAGAAGAATTTTTCTCTATCTAGATTAGCGAATCCACCAAATCCAAGATTTAATGCGTTATTAGATGAATTTGGCGTTGCTAATGCATACCAATCGTTGTTTGAAAGTAAATTGAATCCTGCAACACCAACACCTCCTACTTTCCATCCTGGAAATTCGTCGATTTGTTTTGTTAGTGCATCAACCTCACCTTGCAATTCTGCAAGTGCTGCTTCCTTATCTGATTTCATAGCTTTCAACTCATCTACTGTCTGTGCAGTACTTAAGCTTGCAAAACCAACCACTAACAAAAGTGATAGTACAAATTGTTTCATAATAAAAGTGAATGTTTAATTAGTTATTAAATTGTCTAAATCGTTGTCTATTATAATATTTCAATTTGGTCGGTCATCAGCTTAGAAAGTGGAATGTAAACTTTGTTTCCGCTGTCTTTTTCAACTAAAATCGCTGATTTATCCAAACTGACCACTACTCCTTTAGAGTCATCAATCTTGATTTGGTCACCTATTTTTATCTTTCCTCCGATATATTGTGAACCGATAAAATTAGCCATCGTAGCTTTAGAAGCCAATCCATAGCCAATACTAAAGGCTAAAACAATACCTGCAATAAGAATAGAAATATTCTGTCCTAAAAAGCCAGTATCAATCTGAGCCTGTGATAAAGCACTTACAACAATGTTTATCAACAAAAAGTAGAATAAGAATGAGGATATTAATCGGGCAGATGGAATTCCAAACGAAGTTAGAGCTGTTTGAACAATAGTCCGCATCATTTCCGAGAAAATAAATCCGATGACCAAAATTATTCCAGCAACAATAAGATTTGGAATAAATTCAATGAGGTTTTGGACTAAATTGGAAACAGCAGGCATCTCAAGAGCACTCGTCGCTGCCATTAAGAAAAATAGCAAAATAACGTAGTAAACAACCTTACTAAGTATTGTACTGAATTTTATCTCAACAGAGGCCTTGTTGACCATTTCTATCTCATTCAGCTTTTCACCCAATTTATCAATGCCTATTGATTCAAGGGTTTTTACAAGAATTTTGCGCACAATTTTGGCTAGAAAATAGCCAATTAGAAATATTAACAATGCAGTCAAAATCTTTGGTATTCCTGCACTGAAACTCTTTAACAAGTCAACAAACACTGTTTGAAGATCAAATGTATCCATATTGGTTTTTTATTAGATTACGGATTAATCGGCAGGGTTGCTATTATCCTTTTTGGGTTTGTTATCGTCGTCTTTACCACCACTCATGGCCACAAAAACTCCCATTACTTTGCTAAAGTACAAATCTAATACATCTCCAATAAACTTAAATGAAGATGTTTCACCATCTATTTTATCTTTTACATTTTGAGACTCCTTTTCGAACCTCTCCATGTTTTCTTTTTCTAATTCTTTAAAACTATTCCTCATCCCTATTCTTCTTTATAAATCTCTTTATAAGTCTTCTTAAATTTTTGCTTAGCCCGCTTAATTTTCATTTTCACGGCACTTTCACTCTTTTTAGTAATCTCACTAATTTCCCTAATTGACATGTCATCCTGATATTTCATCAATAAAAATGACTTGTCCATGGCTGGAATTTCTTCTAATATTACTTTCAATCTGCTTACCTTCAGTTCTAGAAGGTAAGTGTCTTCAATATCATCCACCACATCATGCTTGGTTTCTATATCATCAACAAGGAGGCTTGGATCTTTTTTGGCCCTACGAATCACGTCAATGCAGAAATTGTAGGTAATTGAATATATCCAAGTTGAAAACTTACTCTTTCCGCTAAACTTGGAAAGATTAAGGAGAATTTTCATAAAGATTTCTTGCGTAGCATCAGCTGCCTTTGCCTCTTCTTTTAGAAGCGATATGCATTTACCGAAAATCTTTCCGGAATACCTTTTATAAAGAACATCAAAATAGGCTGAATTTTGAGTAGCCAAATATTCTTTAATCACGTCTTCATCAGACATGGTGGTTGGGATATCCCTTGTCAATAATGGGTACAATAAATTGATCATATCCATCTTAATTGCTGGGGTTTGTTAAATTTAGACGTGAAAATTAATCAAAGTTACTTAAGAAGGATGAACTTTGAGTAAAATAAAAAAGAGACAGCACTGCTTTAAGTACGTCTCTTTTGCTTAACCAAATGAAATTAATCTTACTTATTGTAAAATTAACACAAAGCTAAAGTAGCTAAAAACTCGCGCTTAAAAAATATTTTAATGAATTCTATTCACCCATATTTCAAGTTTCTACTCCTGTTTATTCCTATTTTCGGCACGTCTTCTCTAGTTTCTCAGGATGACGCACATGCTTTATACATTCGAAGCATTTATGATCATGCACTGACAGAATCAAATTGTTACCAGAGATTGTTCCACCTATCCGAAAGCATTGGGGGTCGGTTGACAGGGTCAGAAAACGCCCAAAATGCAGTGGATTGGACATTTCAAGAGTTAAAAAATCTTGGTGTTGATAGTGTTTGGAAGCAAGAATGTATGGTTCCGCATTGGCAAAGACGAAAAGAAGCCACTGTATTTGTAAATCTACCCTCTGGCGCAAAAGAATTACAAGCAACCTCTTTAGGGAATAGCATAGGCACCGAAGGAATGGATTGGTCAGGTGAAATAATTGAGGTACTGCACTTGGACTCTCTTGAAGGTTTGGGTGAATCTACATTAAAAGATAAAATCGTATTTTTTAATAGACCCATGGACCCAACAAAAATACACACCGGCCATGCTTATGGAGGAGCTGTCGACCAAAGATCAAGAGGACCTGCAATGGCCGCAAGATTTGGTGCAAAAGCGGTGTTGGTTAGATCCATGACAACGTTATTGGATGATGTGCCACATACCGGAGTTACCGTGTATGACGAGGATGGAAGAAAAATCCCTGGAATAGCCATTAGTACTTTAGATGCTGAATTTTTGAGTAAGTCGCTCAAGGCAAATGCAAAATTAACGGCCACAATAAATGCGGACTGTGGAATGGCAGAAGATAAGCTTTCGCATAACGTGGTGGCAGAGATTCGAGGATCTGAATATCCAGATGAAATAATCTTAGTTGGTGGTCATTTAGATAGTTGGGATCTAGCTGGTGGTGCGCATGATGACGGAGCTGGTTGTATGCATTCCATCCAAGTTTTCGAAACACTTTTAGCCATAGGTTACAAGCCAAAGCGAACCTTAAGATGCGTCATGTTCATGAATGAGGAAAATGGATTGGCTGGCGGAAAAAAATACGCAGAACTAAGCAATCAAGCCAATGAGTTTCATCTGGCCGCCATTGAATCTGACCTCGGGGGTTTCACCCCAAGAGGATTCGGTTGTTCTGCAAGAGAAGATGTTTACAAACCATACTTAGCCAAATTTCAAGCTTTTGAAAAATTCTTAACACCCTACGACCTTCATCTCAAAGCTGGAGGAGGTGGTGCAGACATTGGGCCACTTAAATCCCAAGGTGGGTTACTCATTGGTCTACGTCCCGATCCTCAGAGATACTTTGACCTTCACCACACCAAAAATGATAATATAGACCAAGTCAACAAACGAGAATTAGAATTGGGTGCTGCCGCTATGACCTCTTTGGTCTACTTAATTGATCAAATGGGGTTGAAGTGAAACAAATAGAATTAAATGATCAGATATTTGAGTTACTGCTGAGTAGCGATAAAATAAATGAAATAAATACCAGACTTGCGTCAAATTTAAACACCGACTACGAAGGCAAGGATCCCATCATACTTTCGGTACTTGATGGCTCCTTCATGTTCTGTGCTGATTTACTCCGCAAGTTAGATTTTCAACATCTGTTCAAGTTTGTAAAAATCAGCTCGTACACAGGAATGGAAAGTACAGGAGAAATAAAAATTGAAACCACCTTAGATCTTGACCTACAAGGAAAAGAGGTTTTAATTATTGAAGACATTGTAGATACAGGCCGCACCATGACCGCTTTCGTCAAATATCTTAAACAGAAAGGTGCTGTAGACATAAAAATATGTACACTCTTGTTTAAACCTGAAGCCATTCAATCCAAACCTAACCTCGATTACATAGGCATCGAAATTAAAAATGAATTTGTGTTAGGGTATGGTTTAGACTGGGATTATAGGGGAAGACAGTATCCAGACATTTATCAATTGAAAAAGCCTTAAAACTAAGTGGGGCACTGATGGGAAGAGCCTGTGTTGTAGTTCAGTCCTTTAAAAATGTCATAAATCAGGCTTTCTTTATCCATTGGCCCATAGATATTATCAGATGCTTATAAAAAGTATAAAAAGGTATTACACTGAAAGTAAATTTATTATAAATTTGCAGACACTTTGACCCATGGTGTAATTGGCAACACTACGGTTTTTGGTATCGTCATTCTAGGTTCGAGTCCTAGTGGGTCAACTTTTAAGCCTCTAACTACTTGGTAGTTAGAGGCTTATTTTATGTTGCACTAATTTATTCAAAGGTCACACAACTTGTGTATAAAGTCATATCAGACCAAGTGTTAGAATCTCGTTAAAAGGGTAAAAAAAGAATTTATCAATACAACCTTTTCAATTTATTACTGCACTTACTTATAAAATCTAAAAATTATGAAAAATCTATTATTGATCGTATTGGTGGCCTTCACAGTAAGCGGAGAACTATTGGCCCAAAAAAGCAGAAGCACTGAATCTAAATCTTCAGATTTTGAAGTAGTAAGAGCTGATAGAAAAATAGCAATAGCTGGTACTTTAGGATTTAAAAGTTTAGCTGGTGTAGGAGGTTTTGTGAGTTATTATGCAACACCACATATTGCCATAGATGCAGGGGCTGGTCTCGGTCTACAATTATTTAAAGGTGGAGTAAGAGGAAGATACTTATTTACAAAAAAGAGATTTACTCCATATGTAGGGCTAGGTATAAGTCACGCCCCTTTATCAATTGAAGATGTTTTAGTTGAAAACTCAAATGGATCTGACTACCTCATCGATCTAAAAGCTTCAACCTATGGACAATTATCTTTAGGGTTAGAATTCTTAGGATACAATGGTTTCTTACTGGGCTTTGACGTAGGTTACAGCAGCTTATTAAATGATAATAATTTCGTTAATAATGGCGATCCTCTTGATCCAGAATCTCAACTTGCCTTCGATGTTGTTTACGGAAGTAGTGTCAACTTTTCTTTAAGCATGGGGTATGCTTTTTAAACTCTATAGGTTAAATAAAAGAAGGGGATGTGTCGTAAACACATCCCCTTCTTTTATTTAGTTTAATTATTCTATCCTAATAGCCCTTGCAACTTCATTGCAAGTCCCATATCCCCTTTAATCTTAATCTTACCAGACATCACCGCCATCATTGGATTTAAATCTCCCGCTTTTAATTGTTGCAAAACCTCTACTGTAGAAGTCATGGTACAATCTGCTTCTTGATCATCAGTCGTGACAACATTTGTATCACCTGTTCCATCAATGAAGATGATATTATCATCTAATACAAACTTGAATTTTGCTCCTAGAGGAGCCACATTTCCAGCTTGTGACTGGATTTGTTCAATTACTTGGTCAATCATTACTATCGTTTTAATTTATTTATGCGAGCACTTCTTTATTGCTCTCTAAAATAGTTAATGTATCTGAATGCATTAAAGTTTCCTTACAAGAAGAAATCTTTGGTAATTCGTATTTATAATAAAATTTCATGGTATGAATCTTATTTTCATAGAAAGAAGATTCAAAAATAGTCTTACCAGTAACCAAAGTCTCTTTAGCCTTGGTTGCCATAACAAGCCATTGCCAAGCAATGGCAATATTACTCATCATTTCCATAAAAATGGTCGCATCTGAAATGTAGCGTTCGTGGTCTCCTTTCATCGCAAATTGAAGCAAGTGCATCAAAGTTTCTTCCAATGTCTTAGAAGCCTCCTTTAATTTCTCTGCATAAGGTTTTAATTCATCAAAGGTTCCAGCTGCTTTAATGGCTGAAATAATTTCTGCAGTCAACGCCTTCATCGCTGCACCATTTTTCATCACTACTTTTCTGCCCAAAAGGTCTAAGGATTGTATCCCAGTTGTCCCTTCATATAAGGACATAATTCTTACATCTCTGTAATATTGTTCTAATGGAAAATCAGTGCAAAAGCCATAACCTCCGAATATTTGCAAACCATTATTAATTGAGATCCTCCCCATTTCTGAAGGATAAGTTTTAGCAATTGGAGTTAATATTTCAAGTAGGTCATGATATTTTTCACGTTCATCTTCATTTGCGGAAGCGACAGAAAGATCATGGTACTTAGAAGCTGTCAGTAAGAGTGCTACGGAACCTTCTGTAACCGCTTTCTGCAAAAGCAACATTCTACGCACATCAGGGTGCTTAATGATTAATGTCTGCTCCGCTTCAACATTCTTCTTTCCCCCTTCTAAAATTCTTCTTCCCTGAGGTCTTTCTTTAGCATATTGTAAAGAAGCATAGTACGCAGCAGTAGCCGTGGAAGCTGCGGTCAATCCCACATCAATTCGAGCACCATTCATCATTTGAAACATATATTTCAAACCCTTATTTTCTGCGCCAACTAACCAACCTTGACAATCATCTTTTTCGCCGAAAACCAAGTGCGTTGTACAATACCCGCGCTGTCCCATTTTCTGAAAATCACCTGCTGTAACAACATCATTATTCTCTAAAGAACCATCTTCTTTAATTCGTAGTTTTGGAACTACGAACAATGAAATCCCTTTGGTTCCCGCTGGAGCACCTTCAATTCTTGCAATCACTAAATGAATGAAATTCTCTGAATATTCATGATCTCCACCAGAAATAAAGATTTTATGACCTTTAATTTTAAAACTTCCATCCTCATTTCTTTGAGCTGAAGTTGTAATGTCGGATAAAGAAGATCCTGCTTGAGGCTCTGTCAGACACATAGTTCCTGCCCATTCTCCAGCCATCATTTTCGGCGCATAAGTATCTTTTAACTCTTGGTCACCAAAAGAAACAATTAAGTTGCAAGCACCACTTGTAAGACCTGCATAACCCGTTAGGCTATTATTAGCACATTCAGCAATGTGAGAGGCTGCTGTATAAATGACGTGTGGTAACTGCATTCCTCCATCATCATAATCGAAAGTGGCTCCGATCATCCCATTTTCACCTGCGATCTTCATTGCCTCACCGACTACTGAGTGAACAATAATTTTACCGTCCTCATACCTTGCTGGATCTTCATCCATTTCTTTGAAAGCTGGATAGTATACTTTATCTGAATGATCCTTCGTCGCATCTAGTAAAATATCAAAACTCTGTTTGTCGTGATCCTGATATTTCTCAAGCGAACATAGATTTTCAACCTCTAGGACTTCGTGTAGGATAAATTTTAGATTATCCATGCTCATGTACTTACTCATATTTAACGTCGTATATTTATTGTTAACGATTGAAAATGAAACAAATAGCATAGAATTTGCATTCATTATGTATAGAATTCATTTTCTTTACTCTAAGTTAAATTTTTAAATCCAATTTGTCAAAGCCAAAGGCGAGATCAATACAAAATAAATGAATAACAGAATACAAAAAGTCGCTGTTCTGGGTTCCGGAGTCATGGGATCAGGGATTGCTTGCCATTTAGCAAACATTGGGATGGAAGTCCTATTGCTAGATATTGTTCCATTTGATATAAAAGAAGAGGACAAAAACAATCCAGTCGTAAGAAACAGCATTGTTAATGGTGCTTTGAAAGCAGCCATCAAGTCTAAGCCGGCACCTCTTTATAGAAAATCAGCCGCCAAAAAAATTACCACTGGAAATTTTGACGATGACTTTGAGAAAATTTCAGAAATGGATTGGATCATCGAAGTTGTTATTGAGCGATTAGATATTAAGCAACAAATTTTCGAAAAAGTAGAGAAATACAGGAAGGCTGGTTCTTTTGTTACCTCTAATACTTCTAGTATTCCAATCAAAATGTTGGTTGATGGCAGAACGGATGATTTTAAAAAGAATTTCTGTGGAACACACTTTTTTAATCCACCTAGATACATGCCTTTGCTAGAAGTCATTCCTCACGGAGATAGTGATCAAGGCATGATTGATTTCTTTATGGATTTTGGAAGTAACTTCTTAGGGAAAGAAACAGTCCTCTGTAAAGACACCACTGCCTTCATCGGAAATCGAATCGGCGTTATGTCTGGAACCAAAGTGGTAGAACTTACCATGAAACACGACTTAACCATTGAAGAGGTAGATGCGATGACTGGGACCTTACTCAGCAGACCTAAAACTGGTTCTTATGCACTCCAAGATTTAGTAGGAATTGATACTGGAGAAAAGGTTTCTCGTTTTGTTGTGGACAATGTTGAAGGAGATGAGTTCTATGAGAAGGTGGATACAAAAACACCAGCTTTTACTCAATTTTTGTTAGACAATAAATTCTTAGGAAGAAAATCTGGGAAGGGATATTATCAACGTACGGATAAAAAAGATGATAAAGGAAAAAGAATCATCAATGCCTTGAATCTAAAGACCCTAGAGTATGCGCCATCAGTAAAACCAAGAATTGAACTGATAGGCAAGGCTAAAAAGATTGAACTTTTCAATAAGAGGATGCAGACCTTGGTTGAAGGAGACAGTAGAGAACATAAATTTTTTAAAGAATATTTCGCTTCCTTATTTGCATATTCCGCAAATAGAGTTCCTGAAATTTCCGATGAATTTTATAGCATAGATGATGCGATGCGTGCCGGATATATGTGGGGCTATGGTCCATTTGAATATTGGGATCAGCTAGGTTTAGAGAAAGGTATAGAATTAGCCGAAAGCCAAGGTGAAGTTGTTCCTGCTTGGATAAAAGACATGAAAGGAAATGGAGCGGATAGTTTTTATAAGCTTGAAGATGGAAAGAAAAAGTATTACAGCTTAGCGACAAAGAAATACGAGAATGTACCTAGTGCTGAGAATTTTATAATTCTTGATGCGCTCAGGGCAAATGCACCAGTCTTTAAAAATAGTGAAGCTACGGTACACGACATTGGAGATGGAGTGATGTGCGTAGAATTCCAAGGGAAGAGTAACGCCATCGGTGAAGCTACCGGACTTGCGATTTTTGAAGCCATTCAAAAGGCTGAAAATGAAAATTGGAACGGTGTTGTAATTGGAAATAACGCACAGAACTTTACTGTAGGAGCCAACCTGATGAACATCGGAATGGTCGCTATGCAAAAAGATTTTAAGCTCTTAGATAAAATGGTCAATGACTTTCAACAGTTAACCATGTATCTCAGAACTTCAAAAGTTCCAACGGTTGTAGCAACTCAGGGATATGTGTTTGGTGGTGGTTGTGAAATATCAATGCATGCCAACGGAGGTGTATATGCTGCTGAATCATACATCGGTCTTGTAGAAGTGGGTGTAGGTCTTATCCCAGGTGGAGGAGGTACTAAAGAAATGGCAGTGAGAGCATCTGATAGCTTCTTTGAAGGAGACGTTCAGATACCTACCTTAATTTCTCACTTCAAACCTGTAGCTACAGCTACCGTGGCAACAAGTGCTGGAGAGGCCTTTGGTAGTCATTATCTTTTGGAATCGAAAGATGTTGTCTCTGTAAACGGAAAACAAAACATCACTAAGGCTAAACAAATGGTCCTTGATATGGCTCCAAACTTTGTTGCGCCTACTCCAAGAAAAGATATTAAAGCTCTAGGACGAACAGGGCTATCTGCACTTTATTCTGCCATCAATGAATTCAGATTAGGAAATTACATGTCTGACTATGATGTAGAGATTGCAAGAAAAGTAGCCTATGTTATTTGTGGAGGTGATTTAACAGGGAATCAAAAAGTAAGTGAGCAATACCTTTTAGATTTAGAAAGAGAAGCTTTCTTAAGCTTGCTTGGAAATCAAAAAACACTGGATAGAATTCAGTATATGTTGATGAATAATAAACCATTAAGAAACTAAGAAACAAGAAATAAATATGGACGCATATATAGTTACTGGATTTAGATCCGCTGTTGGAAAAGCAAAAAAAGGTGGATTTAAAAATTATAGATCAGACGATCTTGCGGTAGATGTCATAAAACACATGATGACTACCCTACCAAATCTTGATCCTACAATTATTGATGATGTTATTGTTGGTTGCGCTAACCCAGAAGGTGAGCAAGGTTTACAAATCGGAAGACTAATTTCAGCAAGGGCCTTAGGGAAAGAGGTTCCTGGTATTACCATTAATAGATATTGTGCTTCAGGACTTGAAGCCATTTCTATGGCTGTTGGAAAAATAAAAGCTGGATTTGGTCATGCATATATTGCAGGAGGAACAGAATCCATGAGTATGATTCCAATGACAGGTTATAAACTTGCACCGAGCTACAAGGCTAATGTTGAAAACATAAACTATCATGTAAGTATGGGAGCAACTGCAGAAGCAGTCGCAGCCAAATATGAGATTACCAGAGAACAAGCAGATGAATTTTCTGTACGATCACATGCCAAGGCTGAAGCAGCCATCGATGGTGGAAATTTCAAAGATCAAATTGTTCCTGTTACGGTTGAAGAGGTTTATGTTAAAGACGGTAAACGAGTTGAATCCTCTCATGTGGTTGAAGTTGATGAAGGACTAAGAAGAGGCACAAGTATGGAAGGTCTAGCAAGATTAAGAGCTGCCTTCAAACAAGGGGGTGTTGTAACAGCCGGTAATTCATCTCAGACTTCAGATGGTGCAGCCTTTACTTTAGTCATGAGTGGAGAAATGGTTAAGCAACTAAACTTGGAGCCAATTGCCAGATTAGTTTCTTGTGCCGTGGGTGGTGTAGATCCCCTATACATGGGAATCGGTCCATGTGTTGCCATACCAAAAGCACTTAAGCAAGCTGGATTACAATTAGGCGATATAGAACAGACCGAATTAAATGAGGCATTTGCAACACAAGCTCTTGCGGTAATAAAAACCATGGGAATGGATCCTGAAACTGTAAATGTGAATGGAGGTGCGATTGCATTAGGTCATCCGTTAGGCTGTACTGGCGCAAAATTAAGTATACAGCTACTTAATGAAATGAGATTAAGAAATCAAAAATATGGAATGGTTACTGCCTGTGTTGGTGGCGGTCAAGGAATTGCAGGAATTTATGAACTCCTAAATTAATCTAACACATATAACTTTGCATGGAAGCCTTTCTACAATTTTTCGAAAACTTAAGTAATCTCCAAAAGATTGGTTGGATCTTTGGTAGTTTGGCTTTTACTTGGGTTCTGGAATTTGGTGCACCGTTGGTACGTTTTGATTATAGTAAGTGGCAGCATGGCATCAAGAACCTTGCTTTCTTAGCTACCTCAGTCTTAATCAATTCAATTTTTGGAGTACTAACGGTAGGAATATTTATATGGTTGAACAGCAATCAATTCGGTATACTGAATTGGATCCATTTAAATCTTTGGCTTGAGTTAATAATTGCAGTGATGGCATTAGATTTCTGTGCCCAATGGATTGCCCACTATTCGTTACACAAATTTAGCTGGATGTGGAAATTTCACCTTGTCCATCATAGTGATACTACAGTTGATGCAACAACGGGTACAAGACTACATCCAGGCGATTATATTGTCAGAGAGATTTTAGCTTTAGGAGCTATTATCTTGTTTGGAATTCCTTTTGGATTTTATATGTTTTATCGGATTACAACTATTCTCATCACATATTTCGTCCATGCCAATATCCATTTACCACTTTGGCTAGATAAAGGAATTAGTTTGATTTTCATTTCGCCAAATATGCACAAGTTCCACCACCATTTTGAGCGGCCTTGGACAGATAGTAATTTTGGAAGTATTTTTTCTTTCTGGGATAGAATTTTCGGAACCTTCGTTTATGATGATCCCAGTAAGATACGATACGGTGTTGATGTGATCGATGACAGCAAGAGTGAAGATTTAGCTTATCAATTTAAACTGCCTTGGGACAAGTCAATAAAGACAGATTATTAATTTATTCCTTTGTCAAGACCCAAGAATAGCTTCCCCTTTGCCAAAAATCAAATGCAGCGAATCGAACAAATCCGTCTTCATCATTATACATGAGAACTTTTAATTCGCCATCGCCAGGCATGTTGTTGACAACCTGAATTCTTAGAAGGTCATAATTAGAACCATTAAAATTTACATCCTCAGTAAACAAATAATAAGGCTGAAAAGGGACACCTAAATTTGAGCCAAATGGCCCCAAATTCAAAGTAGGATCATCTAATTCTATTTCATTTTCCAGCGGAGAATTTAATGCTACACTAAATCTCTCGGGAGGAAAAAAATATTCCCCAAATCCAAAAATATAACTCCCGAGCTGAGGTGTTTCGTAAGGAGTAACAATCAATGAATCTTCTGTAAATTCCCAATAATTGACAATATAGCCTTCAGGATAATCAATATATCTATCTTCAGGCTGAGAGCTCATTCTTTCTGAAACTATGAAAATATTATCACTGATTTTTTGATCAATGGTAACAACTACATTCACAGTATCAAACGCTGGAATAGCAAAGTCGTATTCTTCTTTATAATAATATTGATAAATGCTTTGCTGACCTACCAATGGTAAGCTTAAACTTATATGATCCTGATTTCTTTCCAATTGATCATTAGAATCATAACTATACCCAACAATGAAAATAGCTTCATGAAAAGCAGTTACATCAATTCCCAAAGAATTGTAAGAAATGTAAATCTGATCTTCGTATTCAATCTTAACGAAAACACCATCATAGGCAGATAAACCTGTAAAGAACACTTTACCATCCGAATCGGTGATACCATCGTTAATCAGGCCATTAGATTCGATGGCATCATTTTCCGTCAGGAATAAAGAAATATTTATTCCTGACGGAGTTGTGATATTTGCGCAAGCGATATCATCGCATTCAATAACAGCGACTTCTAGATTAGAAAAGTAACTAGAGGTAATTGGTATATTTTCTATTGGTTCTTCTTTATCACATGAGCTTAGAAAAGAAACAACCAGAAAAGCGATAAATATCGATTTAAAGTCCATTTACAATTTTACGAATCGCTGAGTATACCAGCTTTCATTCTCTTGAATATTCAAGAAATAAACTCCTGAGTTGTACTCTTCAACATTAATACTCAGATTTTTACTTCCGTTGAAATTATCTAAAGTCATCAATTGTCCTTGAGCATTATAAACCTTCACGCCTTGAGCCTCAAAATCTAATGAGATATTTAATTGATCTGAAACCGGATTAGGAGAAATATTTATAGCATTTTCTGCAAGTTCAGCTATGCTTGTTGTAGAAGTAACATTGAAATTATTGCTATCAGAAGACCAAAACCTATTTCCTTGTTCATAAAGAAGTTGGCCCTTCTCATCTGTAACTAAAATCTCACCGTCAATTCCGTCACCAGCATTGTCAAAAATTTCAAAAGTGTAACAATCTTTGGTATTAAGGTCGTGACTTGTTTCAAAGAGTTGATTATCAGAAATCGTCCCTTCTAAAATAACATCTCCCGTGGCCGTTGTTACTCTGAATTGATTTCCATGCGCTGTACTATTTTCATCTCCTTGAATCCTGATGTTAATCTTGGATCTAGAGTTTAGTGTAATTTCAGAGTTGTAAGTAAATCCAGAATCAGCGACTCCATTTACATTTTCAATTTTCAACTCAATCATAGCATTTTCACTAATAATGGATGTAGGCATTTTAAATTCACCAAGAATTCCCCATGGCTCAACTGAACCTGTCCACTGGTCTTGCATAACGATTTCATCATTTAAAGACATGGTCATATCAAATGAAGTAATTGTTTCCTCACCCATATTAGAAAGAGTGTATGTAGGACCAGCAGGGTATTGACCATAGCAGGTACCTCCATTTAATCCATTGAAATGAATTACATCTGCATTTAAACCTTCTTGCAATTTAGGTGCATTCTCTTTCCAAGCAACTATATCATCATAGGGTCTTTGACCGATTTCATAAACCAACTTATTCGGATAAACAATATAGATGGTTGGATAATATGCGATGTCGTATCTACTGGCACTGATGTTATCATTGATCACGGGATAAGGTGTGCCATCTGTCCAGTCACCTATCGTCGAATCATTACATCCTGGCAAATTGTAAATACAATCAACATTGGTTGAATTATCAGCTTCAATGGTCATTACAAACATCTCGTTAGTTCCATCTGGGCCATATGTTTCATATATTTCTGCTAACGTATGGGTCTGATGATAAGACCAACAAGGTCCACACCAAGTAGCAAAGAAATCGAGAATTACAATCTTCCCTTCATCTAACATCTCATAGAGCTGGTGTTCATTACCATTTAAATCTGTAACGGTAAAATCTGGCGCAACGCTACCAGAAGCTAGTTGGGCTTGTGATGTATTAAAGAGAAGGGTTATAAAAAGGAGTGTGTATAGTATTTTCATATTATTGATGTTTTTTCCAAGTTAAGCAAAAAGAAAAATGTTATAATCCAATTAATGGTATAAAATGATAATTATCGTCTGTAAATAGGCATTTCAAGAAGGCAAGATTGAAAGGTGTGAAGATTTTGGAAGCGTTTATGGCTTAATGACGTTATAATTTTAACCTTGGGTTAATATTATCATTAAGAATTGCTTAACCCAGAAGTCTATAGCTGGAATAAAATAATCACTATTTTTGCGACCGAATTAATTAACAACTCACAAATTTGAATTACATGAAATTAAAAAATCAATTTTTTATTTTTCTGTGTTGTTTCTTGACATTCAATATAGGATATAGTCAGTGTAACGCAACACAAATCAAAAGCAACAAGGGAGGAGTGATTTCTTGTAACTTTCCTTCTCTTCATTCTCAGGATTTAGAATTTTTCAAAAACCGTTTAGAAATTGCCGCGAAAGAGAATTGGGAGATCAATAGATTAGAAGAGAGACAGAGAAGACCAAATCAATGGAATACCAAAAACCTAAGGGTTCTAATACTTGCCAATAACAAAGACATAATAACCGAGGGACAATTAAATGAATTGAAGCTTGCGATGAATTTGCATCTCACAGATATTGCAAAAGCCTACAACAACAATTCATTGCATTGGTCACAGGTGCCCGTCGTTGAAGAAATAATATTAGAAACTTATCCTGAAGAATTTTTAGAAATTTTTGGATCAATAGGCTTTTTAGTTTTTAGTGATCCGGATCCAAGAAATGGAGAAACACCATTGACCGGGTATGTGACGGAGTTAATTAAAAAACATGATATTAATACTCTTATAAATCTTGTTGACACCTATCAAGACATCCCTTTCAAAGGGTCAGCTCAAGTTTATTGTAGTGACCCTGGAGAATACATGAGTGTATCTATTAAAAAGAATAATACCATTGCCTTATCAAAAAAATATTTGATTCAGTTAGCTATGGCTTGTGTGCATACCATTGGTCATACCAATTTTGCGAACCACCAAGAGTCATTTAAAGAAACTGAGGAAAGCAATCATTGTAATGAGGATAATTTCGCTTTCGCAAATGGAGTTGAAACCTTGATGTGCAATGCTAAGGAAGGAGTAAAAAGTCGCACAAAAACCTCAGGAACTTTCGGTCAAAAATGGAGTAAGGATAATGCGGATAAAATTATCGACGCCTACATGCAAAGAGGACTGCTTGTCCCTACCTTTGAATTCCAGACTGAAAATGATGATGAAGAAGAGATCGTAGAAAATAATATTAGCCTATTTCCTAATCCTGTAGATCAAGTTTTGACCATTGAGTTAGAGAATGAAATCAAGTACCAATTATCTGTTTATAATTCCACAGGTGCTTTGATGAAAAAACAAGTATTAGAATCCTTTATTACTGAATTGGACGTCAGTTCCTTTGTATCTGGATTATACATCTTAGAATTCTACTGTGAAGGAACAGGAGAAAGGGTTATTAAAAAAGTAGAAAAAGTAAATTAGATTTTAGTGAATTTAAGGGATTCTTGAAACTCCTCCCCTACTCTAAATTCAAGAATATACATACCCTGTGGCAAAGCTTGGACATCAATGTCCAAGTTTTGTTCACCGGAAATAAAGGCCTGCAAAGTCTTATAAACAAGCTTACCTTCCATATTATAAATCTTAATTCTAGATGGCTTAGAGCTATCAGCGAAGAACTTTAGAGATAGAATATCCTCGACAGGATTTTTTGTAATGGTCGGAGGAGAAAATTCATTGGGATCAAAACCACTTGAGATAAAAAGCGGAAGATTCTGATCCATCCAATGAGCTCGATCAATCAACCAAGATTCTAGGCGATTCACTTCTTCGACATAAGAATTAAAAACTTGGAAGTTTGGCCAAACATATTGACCAAGAACAGGCCAACGCTGAAAATTTCTAATCTGTGATTCGGCTAAATGTATTTTGAAAGAGTCAACCATTGCCGATAAAGATTGGTCAGAAAATTTGTCTTCTCTTAATTCAATCCATCGCTCACCTAGCTCTTCATTAAAAGTTTCATCTTGTCTTAATCGATCCCACCAAAATGGTATGACCCAAAAGTCGTTGGGACAAACCAGATTATGATCAAATGCCCATCCTTCAATATTTCCATTTACACAATAATCCACATTCCCTAAGGCCAAATTAAAATCCCAGACTGGACCCATTTTTATTCTATGGTCAATTGAATCTCGGTTTTTATAAAAAAAAGTACTCAGCCTGTAAGCATCGGGATTCTTTGTAATCTCATTAATCAAGATAAAATCCATGAATGTTGTTTCATCTATAACAGAACGATACCCGACCTCAGGATCATCATAAACGTTGGACAACATGATGTTTTCAAAATTCCTAAATTGATCTTCGATGTATGCTTTTTGATCTGGGGTTATGTCTGATTGCTTAGGATAATGATATTGATATTCTATGAATTGATCTTGACCTGGAATAGGAGCATATTGAGAAATCCATCCTCCTGCTTCCGAACCAGAGTACTTATCCACTTTAATTATATAACCACCTGTTATATCTTCTTCGTTTTTCTTAACGTTCACTCGATTCTTATCTCTTTTGATTTTTTCAATCAACAAGTACACGCCCCAATATTGATCATTTAAAATTAATTCAACATGACGTACTCTGGGAGAATACTCCATGATCTGACCACCTAAAGTATAAGCAATGGCATTACGCATTAAGGTTTTATCACTGTATGGTCCATGTAATACCCAATCATTTTCTTCAGGCATTCCTAGCAAAGAAACATTTAAGTTCTCCCCTTCCGCGTCTCTAGTCTCAAAACCAAATCCTGTTTTAGGGAATAAGGTTTGAGATGTAGAGCCTCTTTTCTCTACACCGATAATGCCATCATATTCGGAAGCAGGATCGGTGACATTATTACGAGAACCTTGAGTGTGGATCAACTGCATGGTTCCTGTAACTTTGGGCTCATCTTGGATGGCACTTTCAGTTTCAATGATCATGATCGGAAGATCAGAACTAGTCAAAGTCACCTGAGAATGTAAGACTACAATTTCAAATAAAAATAGAACGGAAATTAAAGGTCGAATCATTTTTGAAGACTTTTAAACCATTGGCTTAATTTAGTTACTTCTTCGTCAGACATCCGTGCTTCTGGATGAGCAATTTTATAACTAGATATGGGCATCCATTTTTTCTCCACTTTTAATGCAGATTCTGCCGCATGATCAGATTTTTCCTGGGGAGAATAATTTGCCCATTCAGAAAAATTCAGTGAACCTCTAGCGTTGTTTATGTGACGTTTGATCCACCATGAAACCGGTGCAACATTGGTATACCAAGGATATTTAGATTCATTGGAATGGCAGTCGTAGCAATTAGCTTTGAGTAAGGCAGAAATACTAGTCTCTGCCGATTCTACATTAATTAAATCAAGATCAATGTTAACTTCTGGATTAGTTTTATCAATTCTGATGAATTGAGCTAATATCAGGAATAGAATAAGTCCTATAATTATTTTCTTTTTCACTTTATAAAAATAACAAATAGGTCCGCAATCATTTAACAGTTTTCTGTTATTCTACTAGCAGCTTGCATTAATGTCTTATTCGCTAAAAAAATGTGATGGTTTTGGGGATGCGCTTATAATGAAAATGGTGCACTTTATTTCACTGTTAGTGAGCCGTTAATACAGAAATCTCTGATGGAGAGATCATGATTTTCCAAGGATTTTCCAGATTACAATTCAAGAAAGGAACATATATACATCAGAATTATTAGATGAATCGTCTAAAATTTATCCCAACCCTGCCAATAGTCATGTGAATATTGAAAAAATAGGTTCCAAAGGGCCAACAGTGCCACGTGTGCTTCTGGGCTTCCTAAACCTCCTGGAGCCAAAGGGATAGCAAGAACCGCATGGTAAAAAAAGTGCAGTAGGTGGTCAAGGTGGATCTATGGCTAGATGTCTACTAATTAATAGTAAATAAATATTTTAAAAAGGGTAAATTGCTTCAACGATTTACCCTTTTTTATGAGTAAAAAATTGCAATTAGATTTAATTCAAGCAGATTTAGTTTGGGAAAATAAGACCGAGAATCTTAAGAAATTTGAATCGATAATTTCAGAAATTTCTAATTCTGATATCATCATCTTACCTGAAATGTTTTCTACTGGCTTTAGTAACAATTCCAAGGAACTATGCGAATCAATGGATGACCTGACGGTACAGTGGATGAAAAAAATGGCTTTCAATTCTGGTGCAGCCATTTGCGGAAGCGTAATCATTGAAGAGGATTCAAAAATTTATAATCGCTTCTTATTTATCCAACCTAATGGCAGTATTAGTCAATATGATAAAAGACACTTGTTTGCCATGGCAGGTGAACATAAATATTACACTGGAGGGAATGCACAGATAATTATTGAATATAAGTCATGGAAAATATGCCCGATGGTTTGCTATGATTTAAGATTCCCGGTCTGGTCAAGAAGAAATGAAAATAACTTCAACTTTGATTTATTGATATATGTGGCCAACTGGCCTAAAGCTAGAGTCAATGCATGGTCCTCTTTATTAGGTGCGAGGGCGATAGAAAACATGTCATATTGCGCTGGAGTTAATCGAGTAGGCACAGATAAAAATGATCTAGAATACACTGGAGCATCTGTAGTCTTAGATCCATTGGGGAATGCTATTGGTGCGACTAAGCCTAGTATTGAAGATTGCTTAACAGTAGTTATAGACAAAGAAAACCTGAGAAATTGTAGAAAAAAGTTGCCATTTCAATCAGATGCAGATTCATTTGTATTTGTTTGATACTCATTCGTCTACGAAAATTGACCGAACGGTTGATAAATTCCGATATTCCCTTTGAATAAATTTAATGCACCATGAAATTGTCAAAACTTTTCTCAACCTTAACTTTAACGTTATTCTCATTCCTTATGATTCAAGCACAAGAAACACCTTTGATTGATCGTGAAATCTTTTTTGGTAATACTGAATATTCCCAAGCTAGATTAAGCCCTGATGGAAAATTTATTTCTTTTATAAAACCTTATAATGACATTAAAAATGTCTGGGTTAAAGGAAGATATGATTCTTTTGATTCTGCTTATCCTGTGACTGCGGATACTAATAGACCGATCCCAGGATACTTTTGGAGCAGAGATAGTAAATACATTCTCTATGTTCAAGATCAAGATGGCGATGAAAATTACCAAGTATATGCAGTAGATCCATCAAAGAAATCAATGAAAATGGATGAGGTTCCTGAGGCAAGAAACATTACCAACGTCCCTGGGGTAAGGGCCGTAATCATGGGAGTGCCTAAAACCAAACCAGATGTTATGTTTGTCGGAATTAACGATAGAGATCCGGCCTGGCATGATTTATACGAAGTAAGCATTTCAACTGGCGAAAGAAAATTATTGATTGAAAACGATAATCAGTATACAGGTTTCTTTTTTGACCTGGAGGATGAATTAAAAATGGCAAGTGCTTCAGATGGAGATGGAAACACACTAATCTTTAAAAATGTCGGAGGTATTTTTCAAGAATGTTACCGATGTAACATATTTGAAACCTGTTATCCAGTCAAAGCTTCGAAAGAAGAAAATAAATTCTACTTTGCTACTAACCAAGGAGATAGAGATCTTCTAGAATTTGGCCTTTTAAATTTAGAAGATAATTCATTTACAAGTATCGAATCTGACCCAGAAGGAGTCGCCGATTTTGGAGGGGCGTTTTTTTCTTCCAAAACTGATGAATTAGTTTCTACAAATTATGTTGGTGATAAAAAGAAGACTTATTGGAAAGATGAAAATTTCAAAAAGGATTACTTAATCCTTCAAGAAGAATTTCCCGGAGCTGAAATCAGCATTACTTCCATGACAGAAAATGAAGCTTTGTGGATTGTCTATGTCAATTCCGATGTTGATCCTGGTGCTGCCTATTTATTTAGGAGAGAAGATAAGCAAATAGATTTTCTTTATAGACCAAGACCAAATTTACCAACGGAACACTTAGTTGAAATGCAAGTGGTTAGATACAAGTCCTCAGATGGTCTTGAAATTCCAGCTTACTTAAGTGTACCAAAAGGACGAGAAGCAAAAAATCTTCCAGCCATCATTGTTCCACATGGAGGTCCTTGGGCAAGAGACAGTTGGGGATATAATTCGTTTGCGCAATTTCTTGCAAATAGAGGCTATGCAGTGTTACAACCAAATTTCAGAGGCTCAACAGGATTTGGTAAAGCCTTCTTAAATGCTGGAAACAATGAATGGGGTCAATTGATGCAGGACGATCTTACCGCAGGAGCGGAATATCTCGTCAATGAAGGGATCGCAGATAAAAATAAAATAGGAATTATGGGTGGTTCTTATGGTGGCTATGCTACCCTGGCGGGTTTGACCTTTACTCCGGATGTCTACAAAGCTGGAGTTTCAATCGTTGGGCCTTCAAACCTATTCACATTACTAGAAACCATTCCACCCTATTGGGCTTCATTCTTAAAGGTATTTCATGAAAGAATGGGGAATCCTGAAACAGAAGAAGGTAAAGAACAACTCAAAAGACAATCACCTTTCTTCCATGCAAAAAATATTAAAGCTCCACTTTTGGTTGGTCAAGGAAACAATGATCCTCGGGTAAAAACCGCTGAGTCCGACCAAATTGTTGTTGCCATGCGGGATCTAGGTCTTCCTGTAGAGTATATGAACTTTATGGATGAAGGCCACGGATTTGCTAATCCAAACAATATGATGGCTTTCCTTTCTGTCGCTGAGAAATTCTTAGCCTCTCACTTAGGGGGCAGATACCAGCAAGATGTAAATGAAGAGCTATCTGCCATTGTTAATGAGGCAACCGTCGATATAAATCAGGTAACACTGCCTGAAAAAATTACAGCAGAGATGGCAAATTCAGAGTTACCAAAGCCGACTCACTCTTTAAAGGCATCTGCTGATACTTACAAAATGACCATTGAGATGGGTGCTCAAAAGATTCCAATGGATATGACAAGAACCATTGAAGATGGAGGAGATCACTGGATTGTAACAGATAAAGCTACTTCGCCTATGGGGAACGTTGTTGATATTTGCCACCTATCCAAGCAAGGTTTAAAACCAATGAGTAGGTCAGTTTCTCAGGGTCCAGTAAATATGGAAATGGAATTTTCAGATAGTAAGGTTACTGGTAACATGAGTATGCAAGGAAATGATACACCCATCGACCTAAACTTAGATGCCCCAACTTTTTCAGATGGCGCAGGTTTAGGAGTTACTCTAGCAGCTCTTCCTCTTGAAAAAGGCTACACTACCGTTTATAGAGTTTTTGATGCAAATACACAAAAGGTCAAAAATTATAAACTAAATGTAGAAGATAAGGGAAAAATGGTTGTAGGTGAAGATCAATTAGACTGCTATCGAACCAAGGTCGAATCCTTAGATGGCGATGGTTCAAGCCAAATGATGTGGTTCAGTACAGGTGATGATAAAAAGCTTGTAAAGCTTGAGGCAAACCTTCCAGAAATGGGTGGTGCAAAAATGATTATTCAACTCGTCAAATAGTTACTATAAAATTTACTTTTTAAGTGGAGCATTGATTGAATTCAATGCTCCATTTTTTATAAATGAAATTTGTCAGATATTTTACATTTCAATTTTAACAAACATTAATCCAATGGGAATAGGCTTCTAGAACCAAATAATCTTAAAATATTTATATAAATTCTTTAAATATTCAAAATAATCTAAAGTTGAAGTAGGGGTAGAGAGCATTTTAATTTGTCTTTACATTAGTAAAAAACGAGAAAAATTACAATGCTACCATCCCTGACTGTTTACGCAATGGTACTGTTTGCAATATTTTCTCCTTTGGGTGTTGATGCCAATACTTACACACACACGGCTCATCCATCGGATAAATTAATTGTTGAAACCACCATTAATGCTCCTACTAATTTAACTGTAGAGAACATTATAAAGACCGATGCCTACTGTAGTTTAGATAACGGAACCGCCAAAATTGAAATGGCCGGAGGAACGAATCCTAACTACATGTATTCCATTGATAACGGAGCTACTTTCCAAACTTCAAATTGTTTCGACAATTTGGGTGTTGGAGATTATCTTGTTATCGTTATTGATGTTTCTAATCCTGGCTGTACTGCTACACAAACCTTCCAGATTGGAAATGCGCCAGATTTAGAAATTATTGGACTTGAATTCGATTGTCTTCAAGGTCAAAATTCAGCTAGCTACACAATGACTATTTCTGGGGGAACTCCAGAGTTCACTCTGAGTTATGCTGATCCTAATGGCGGTACCTACACTACCTCTTCTTTTAACTTTGATATTGATTTCGAGATCACAGACATTGTTGCTGGAAATTATACAATTTTCATTGCGGACAGATTAGGCTGTGTTAAAGATACGACCATCTTCGTTGAAGAGTGTTGTACTTTTAATTTTGAATGTACTAATCCGCCACTTAATGTTGATTGCATGGGTGAAATACCACCCATCGATCCTGTATATCTAGATTTAGTTTCTGATGGTTATCAGGATCTAGATTCATTGGTTAGTCAAAATTTATTATCAATCCAAGATAATTGCTTTGAGGCTGTAGTGACAGCTGTGGATGTTCCGCAAAATATACCAACGACTTGTCAAGACACGTTGAAAATTTTACGAACCTATACGATTGATCAACAAGGAACATTATATACTTGCACTCAACCAATAAATGTTTTAAATCATCTACCACTTGCGCTTCAATCGGAGGCAGAAAATTTAATGTTAGAATGCGATCCAGCTCTTAATGACGGACAAATCGCAGCTTGGTTAAGTACAAATGGTGGATCTAGCATAGTAAACGACTGCAATGCAACTTGGTCCAATGATTATGTGGCAGTGCCATTTGAGTGTGGTTTTACAGGAGCTACTACAGTAACTTTTACAGTAGTTGATGCTTGCAATGTTGAATTGACTACCACAGCAACAATTACAATAATAGATAACACACCACCTACAATTATAACCGATCCAGAACCTTTGGTTTTAGATTGCGGACTAGACCAAACAGCAGTTGATGATTGGTTAAATAATATCGGCGGCGCAACCGCAATCGATGCATGTCAATTCGAAGTATGGTCGCATGACTTTTCAGCTCTAAACTTTGATTGTGGAGAATCAGGCACTACAATAGTGACTTTTACAGCTACTGATGCTTGTGGTAATTTTACAACTGTCCAAGGCGAAATAAGCATCGTTGATCCTAATGCTTATCAGCTATTGTGTCCTTCAGACTTGCAAGTAGATTTAGATGACCCCAATCACTTAACTCAGATTGCTGAGTGGTTAGGACTGGCAACAACCGATGATCCGTGTTACGATGTAGATTATCCAATTACAAATAATTTTGATCCAGCAGATCTAGTTATTGATTGTGATTACCTTTCGCTTGCTGTCACATTTTCCACAGTAAATCAATGCGGTGTAGAGCGTACATGTGCAGCTCAGATAATTGCCGGTCAAAACAACTCTTCAGAAATAGTTTGTAATGGAGATTTAGATTTAGAGTGCGGTGATCCTGACAATGAAAATAGAATTCAAACTTGGTTAGACAATGTAGTTGCCTTCGATGCAGATGGAAACTCTTTAACTGTCAACCATGACTATGATCAGACTACTACTTCAGATTTCTCATGTGGAGAATCAGTGGTTACCTTTAGTGCAATTGATGATTGTAATCAAACGGTTGTGTGTCAAGCTTCCATTGTTTTTGAAGATAATATTGCTCCAGAATTTATTGAATGTCCAGAAGATTTAAATCTAGCTTGCGGCTTTGACCAGCAAGTAGTTGATGATTGGCTGAATAACAACCAAGGAATTGCTGTAGATGCTTGTGGTAACGTAACTTATACGTACTTCCAAGACCCTACTTTCAATGCAGTCTGTGGTGAGTCAGGTTATATGGAAGTTGAATTCATCGCAACTGATGAATGTGGCAATTCTAATACTTGTACGGCAAGAATAAATATAATCGACGATACTAATATAGATATTGAATGTCCTACTAATTTAATTGTAGACGATAATGTAACAGATTTTGAAGCAGAGATTATAGATTGGATTGCTACAGCAAATGTTATTGATCCATGTGATTTAGGTTTGTCTGTCAGTAATGACTACGACCCAGCTTCGATTGAAGGTGAATGTGGATTTATTTCATTGGTAGTAAACTTTGAGGTTTCAAGTTCATGCGGACCCATTGCAACTTGTTCTGCAACAGTTTCAGGTAATCTCAACACTGAGCCTACTTTACTTTGCCCAGAAGATATTTCTCTTGCTTGTGGTGAAGCAGGAAATACAGCAGCCATAAACGATTGGATTGACTCTGTAGAAGCATCTGACTATTTAGGAAACGAATTAGTGGTTTCTAATGATTTAGATATGGAATTTATTGAAAATGGCTGCGGACAAATTGAGGTTGCCTTTTCAATTATTGATGCCTGCGAAAATGAATTAGTCTGTGTAAAAAATATATTGATAGAGGATAATGAAGCTCCTCAAATCATTTGTCAAGAATCTATTACCATAGATCTTTCTACAGGAAGTGCGGAAAGTCAATTGGATGCCTTTATATCTGAAACTCCTTTACTAGATAACTGTAGTAATACTATAACCTTAGAGCATTCTTTGGCTGGTGATGTATCTACCGTTGTATGTGGAGATATTTTCGATTTAACATTAACTGCTACAGATGCTTGTGGCAATGTAACAAGTTGTGTTTCTGAAGTTGAATTTATAGATTTCAATGAGCTCTTCATTGAATGTCCAGATGCCTTATCTATTAGTTGCTTAGAAGAAGATCTAGAAGGTAATATTAGCGCTTATCTAGAAAGCATATTTGTTCAAAGCTCTAGATTAGAATACACAGTAGAAAACGATTACGATTCAAGTTTAGTTATAGATGACTGCAATGATTACATTCAGTTTGATGTAGAATTCGTAGTTTTCGATGCTTGTGGAAATGAAGAACTGTGCATATTGCCTGTTGAAATTCTACCAGAAATGAAAGTCTTTGTACCTAACATCTTTACACCAGATGGAGATGGATTTAATGACCTAGTAACTGTTTACGCCAATAAAAATGTCGTAAGAGTTAATGAGTTCATAATCTATGACAGATGGGGTGAAGTGGTCTTCAGAGGCTTAGATTTCTTCCCTAACGATGAAAATTTTGGCTGGGATGGAAGATTTAAAGGCAGAATGGCTGACATCAATGTATATTCATACTTTGCGGAGGTCGAAGACGATTTTGGACGAGTACAAAAACATACTGGTACCATAACTTTAATGAATTAATTCACATTTAATAGTTTTATTGTAAGGCTCTAAAGCCAAGGGTTTCCTATTAATCCTTAAATTTGGCGGTCTTAAATATCTATGTATGTACAGAAGTCATAATTGTGGTGAATTGAGAATCTCTCACGTTGATCAGACAGTAACCTTAAGTGGTTGGGTTCAAATCAGCAGAGACCTCGGGGGAATGACCTTCGTCGATCTTAGAGATCGATATGGAATTACTCAGCTAGTATTCAATTTAGAAGAAGATGAAGCACTATGCCTTCAAGCTAGAAAGCTTGGAAGAGAGTATGTTATCAAAATTACCGGTACCGTAAAAGAAAGATCCAGTAAAAACCCTAACAGGTCTACTGGTGATATAGAGATTATAGTATCATCTCTTGAAATTCTCAATGAATCAAAGGTTCCACCTTTTACCATTGAAGAAGAATCAGATGGAGGTGAAGACATCAGAATGAAATATCGTTATCTCGATATACGGAGAAAACCCGTTCAGGAAAATCTAATTTTTAGAGGTAAACTGGCGGTTGAAACAAGAAAGTATTTATCTAGTCAAGAGTTCATTGAAGTTGAAACACCAGTGCTTATCAAAAGTACGCCAGAAGGTGCAAGAGACTTTGTTGTTCCATCTCGGATGAACCCTGGTCAATTTTATGCCCTACCCCAATCACCTCAGACCTTTAAACAGATTTTGATGGTGGCAGGGATGGATCGATATTTTCAGATTGTAAAATGCTTTAGAGACGAAGATCTTAGAGCAGATAGACAACCTGAATTTACACAGATTGATTGTGAGATGTCCTTTGTTACTAGAGACCAAGTACTTGCAACTTTTGAAGGTTTAACTAAATACCTCTTCAAAGAAATGAAGGGAATTGAACTTCCAGATTTTCCAATGATGAGTTATGATGAAGCCATTAAAAGATATGGAAGTGATAAGCCTGATTTAAGGTTTGACATGGAACTTGTAGAATTAATGGATGAGGCCAAAGGACATGACTTTGCAGTTTTTGATAGTGCAGAATATGTAGGTGGAATTACAGCAAAAGGTATTTCTGAAGAATACTCTAACAAGGATCTTAAAAAACTTACCGAGTGGGTGATGAGGCCACAGATTGGTGCCAAAGGGCTTGTTTATATCAAGTACAATCAAGATGGAAGTGTAAAGTCATCTATTGGAAAATTTTATTCAGATGATGTCCTTAACTCTTGGAAAGAAAAACTTGGGGCTGAAAATGGAGATATTGTTTTTATCCTAAGTGGTGAAACTGAAAAGACACAAAAAAGATTGAATGATCTTAGACTTGAAATGGGAAAAAGAATGGGGCTTACAGAAGGAAAAGGATTTAAGCCGCTTTGGGTCATTGATTTCCCTCTCCTAGAGTGGGATGAAGAATCAGAAAGATTCCATGCAATGCACCACCCTTTCACTGCCCCTAAGAAAGAAGATGAAGATAGAATGTTAAATGGTGACCATGAAACCATGAAAGCATTGAGAGCTGATGCCTATGACTTAGTAATTAATGGAGTAGAAATTGGTGGAGGATCTATTAGAATCCATGACCGTGATTTACAATCAAGAAATTTTGACCTTTTAGGTTTTACAAAGGAAGAAGCAGAATATCAATTTGGGTTTTTATTGGGAGCCTTTGAATATGGAGCACCACCACATGGAGGAATCGCCTTTGGTTTTGATAGACTTTGTGCAGTAATGAACGGTCAAGATTCAATCAGAGATTTCATCGCTTTCCCGAAAAATAATTCTGGAAGAGATGTTATGATTGATTCACCTTCATTAATAGATGAAACACAATTAAAAGAATTAAATATAGATTTAACTGTATAAACTGAACCCACAACCTAGAAACATTTTATTACAATAAGTGTTGATAGGATAAATTGAATAATATGGATACAATAACAAAAAGTCCAGTAATGATCTACACAGAGCAGACCCCGAATCCTGAGTCTCTGAAGTTTGTTACTAATAAAATGCTATATAGAGGAACCGCAGATTTTCGCACAGAAGAATTAGCAAAGGAATGGTCTCCCCTAGCAGTAGCTTTATTTGAACTGCCCTATGTGAAAGGTGTTTACATCAGTAATAATTTTGTGACCCTTTCGAAAGAATTGAATTATAATTGGGAAGATGTAAAGGATAGAGGAAAAGAATTTATAAAAGCATACATAGAAGAAGAAAAACCGATCATAAATGAAGGTTTTGAAGAAGCTATGGCAAAGCTTGAAGCCGAAAACTCTAAGTTTGAATACACTGGAGATGAAGCAGAGCTCGTAAAGAAAATTAAAGAACTAATAAACACCTATGTAAAACCAGCCGTAGAAATGGATGGAGGAAACATTGAATTTAAATCCTTTAATCAAGGAGTTGTCAGTGTGGTACTTCAAGGTTCTTGCAGTGGATGTCCATCTTCAACCGTTACCCTAAAATCTGGTATTGAAGGGATGCTTAAACGTATGGTACCTCAAGTAACAGAGGTAGTCGCTGAGATGGGATAAGAATAAACAGTTCAGGTTATGTAGATGGCCTGGCAATCGAAAGATTGCCAGGCCTCTTTATTTTAATTACTTTTAAAACTTTAAGACCTGTATCAGAACGTACACGTACGAAATATACCCCAGGTTCTAAATCTTGACCATTAAAGTCATACCTCCACTTCCCATCAACGTACTTACCTACCAAATCTTCCGCCACCACAACTCCAGTTATATTCAAAAGATCGACTATTAGATCTTCACCAGATGAAATTGTTTCCTTTTAAATTGAAATTCTGAGAGATGCCGCCAGTTTAGGCAACTGATAAAAATGGAACATCATAAATATGCTCAAGGCAAATGAAGTAAGACTTTAAAAGTAATTTCTCAAATTAGATTCAAACGAGACTTGACCATAGATTTGGCTAATAGGTAAATCTTCCATCGGTTCTTTACTCTGATCCGCTTAGATTTTACTTCGGAGATCGGGGCTGATTTTATTTTGTTGAAAAGATTGACGTAATAGATGTATGCGACATAAACACCGAATTTGGCCCCGCTTGGTAAATTTCGAATACCTCTTAATCCATCATTAAAATCTTTTTCAATATCGTTTTCAATTTCGAGCTTCTCTTCTTCAGTAAAATTTAAATAATCAACATTCGGAAAATAGACCCGACCTCTTTCATCATAATCCGCCTTAATATCCCTCAAGAAATTAATTTTCTGAAAAGCAGCTCCTAAGGCTGAAGCATCAGCTTTTAAGACCTCATATTTTTCTGGAGAATCGTAAGTGAAAACTTTCAAACACATTAAACCTACGACCTCTGCGCTACCATAAATATATTTTTTATAGCTAGACTCTTTTTCATAAAAGGTCTTTTCTATATCCATTTCCATACTGTGCAAAAATGATTCAATAAGATCCCATTCTATACGATAAGTATTTACCACATCTTGAAAACTCTGAAGCACTGGATTTAAACTGACCCCTTCATCAATCGCCAATCTCGTGTCATTTTTAAATCGCGTCAGTAATTCTCTTTTATTTGAATTATGAAAAGAGTCCACAATTTCATCTGCAAATCTTGTAAAGCCATAAATACCATAAATCGGTGCTCGAAATTTTTTTTCAAACATTCTTATACCCAAAGAGAAGGAAGTACTGTATCTCTTTGTTATTAATTCACTGCACTCAAATGAAGTCTTTTTAAATAAGCTGTCCATTTGCTTTGATTTTATGTCTTTCTAAAAATTGCTCTGCAACCAATTGCCCTGATACTATCGCAGGCGGCATTCCCGGACCTGGAACAGTTAACTGGCCTGTATGATACAGGTTATCAAGTTTCTTACTATAAAACTTAGGCTTTAATACAGCTGTCTGTTTTAGTGTATTAGCAAGTCCATATGCATTGCCTTTAAAAGCGTTGTATCTACTTTTAAAATCACTAATACTGAAACTCTTTTTATAAACTATATGATTTGTAATGTCTTCGCCAGTTTTATCTTTTATCCTGCGAATAATTTCATTTAAATATCGCTGGTGCAAATTTTTATCTTCCTCAAGACCAGGAGCTATTGGAATCAGAGCAAATAAATTTTCACAGCCAGATGGAGCACATTCCTTGTCTGTTTTCGAAGGAGCACAGATATAAAATAAAGGATCGGAAGGCCACTCCTTAGTTTCATAAATCTCAGAAGCATGTGTTTCAAAATCAGAATCAAAGAATAAATTATGATGTTCTAAACCTGAAATCTTCTTATCTATTCCTAGATAAAATAGCAATGATGAAGGAGCCATCTCTCTTGAATCCCAATAGCTATCCGAATAATTAGAATAGGCAGCAGGAAGTATTTCCTTATCAAAATGGTGATAGTCTGATCCATTAATAATGAATTCAACTGGGATATTTTCATTTCCACTTCTCAACGCAACGATCTTCTTATTTTTAATTTCGACACCTTCAATTGGCGTATTGAAATGAAATTTCACACCTAAAGATACTGCCAAAGTGTAAAAAGCTTCCGAAACCTTATACATGCCTCCCTTAGGGTACCAAGTTCCTAAACTTAAATCCGCATGGTTCATCAATGTATATAAGGCAGGAATTCTATTGGGCATCGACCCAAGAAATAAAACAGGGAATTCAAGTATCTGACGCAATCTCTCATCCTTGAACAATGAATGAACGGCCTTTGTGACAGAAGATAACATTTGAAGTTTTGTAAAGGACTTCAACACCTTTATATCCATAAATTCCGTAATACTCCGACCTGGCTTCCACACATATTCATCCATCCCTACTCTATATTTATATTCAGCCTCTGCTAAGAATTGCTCAAGCTTCTTAGCAGATCCCTCTTCGATCGATTCGAATAGTTCTAGAAGCTCATTCTTACTTGCTGGAATTTTCACAGCTTCAGCCTCTTTAAAATAGACTTGATATCCTGGATCAAGTTGGACTAAGTCATAGTAATCACTTGCTTTTTTACCGAATTTGTTGAAGAAATTCTCAAAAACCTCCGGCATCCAATACCAAGAAGGCCCCATATCAAAACTAAATCCATCTGACTCAAAGTAACTGGCTCTGCCTCCTGCAGCATCATTTTTTTCGTAGACATCTACCTCTACCCCTTGTTGTGCAAGACAACATGCAGCGACCATACTTGAGTAGCCTGAACCTATAATTGTTACTTTAGTTCTCATTATTTCGATTAAGGTAAAAATTATTAACAAACTCTTCTGAACAAAGTTCAGAACAAAAAAAAGGGATGCTAAATTAATAGCATCCCTATATTTCATTAAAGTATGAGGCTTTACGCCTTTCCTCCATCTAATTCATCTTGTAATACCTTTAGCTCATCCCACTTCCCATCAGCTGCTAATTGAGCTTGCTGTGGCCAAGTTGTCGGATCATGCATTCTATATCTACTTCCTGCAGCTTCCAAAAGGGACTTTAAATGATCAACATCAGCAGCAGCCATTTTTGCAAACGTATCTACACCGCCATTAACCATTAATTCCGCAATCTTCGGCCCTATTCCCTCAATCTTTTTAAGATCATCAGGACTTGAGCTTACTTCAGCAGCAGGTGCAGCAGCCTCCGCAGCTGGAGCAGCTTCTTCTGCAGGAGCTTCTTCTACAACTGGAGCAGCTTCTTCCGTAGGTGCTTCTGCAGCAACTTCAGGTTCAGCCTTCACTTCTTCTACTACTGGCGCCGCTTCCTCTTTTACAGGTGGTGGCGTCGGTGCAGGAGCCTCATCACCTGAAAGTTGCGCTTTCAATTGTGAGAATGCTTCTAATTCACCCAAGGTTGTCATCTCTACCTTAGATTGTGTTTTAGTGATCTGCTTTCTAGTATCATTTCTTTCCTTCGTTTCTGCTTGTTTAACCTCTCCTTCTGCCTCTCTTCTTATGTCTTCTAGATATCTCAAGTGAGAAACGATAATTCTCTTATCATCTCTGTTGAATTCAATAACCTTCATTGTTATCGTGTCATCAACCTTCGCATAGTTACCATCTTCCTTCTTCAAGTGCTTGCTTGGAGCAAATGCTTCCAAACCATATGGCATCTGTACGATGGCACCTCTATCATCCTTCTTAAGTACTGTTGCTTCATGGTAAGATCCAACTGGGAATACTTTTTCGAAAGTGTCCCATGGATTTTCTTCCAATTGCTTATGACCCAAAGAAAGTTTTCTGCTATCTGTATCAATGTCCAAAATTTGGATGTCAATCTTCTCTCCTACTTTAGTGAATTCTGAAGGGTGTGAGAATCTCTTAATCCAACTTAAGTCAGAAATGTGAACCATTCCTCCGATGCCAGATTCCAACTCAACGAAAACACCATATGGAGTTAAATTCTTAACCTCTCCTTTATGCTTCGTACCTTCTGGATATTTCGTTCCGATTTCTTCCCATGGATCTTTGCTCAATTGCTTGATACTAAGAGACATTTTTCTCTCATCTCTATCAATCGTTACAACCTTCGCATCAAACTCTGTCTGTAAGCTAAAGTAGTCTCTTGCATTCACTGGCTGTGAGCTCCAAGAAACCTCAGAAACGTGAATCAATCCTTCAACACCTGGAATGATTTCTAAGAATGCTCCATAGTCTTCAATGTTCACAATCTTACCTTTAACCACTGAGCCTACATTCACCTCTTTCTCTAATACATCCCATGGATGTGGCTGTAATTGCTTAAGTCCTAGTGATATTCTCTTCTTATCTTCATCAAAGTCTAACACCACTACGTTTAACTTCTGGTTCAACTCAAGTACCTCTTCTGGGTGATTGATTCTTCCCCATGAAATATCTGTGATGTATAAAAGTCCATCAACACCTCCTAGATCCATAAAGGCTCCAAAGTCTGTAATGTTCTTAACAACACCTTCAAGTACTTGTCCTTTGTCAAGACCTGAGATAATCGCATCTCTTTGTTCAGCAAGGTCAGATTCAATTAATGCTTTGTGTGATACTACCGCATTCTTGATCTTCTCATTTATCTTAACAACTTTAAATTCCATGGTTTTACCCACATATGAATCGTAATCTGTGATTGGCTTAATGTCAATCTGTGATCCAGGAAGGAAAGTTTCTAAACCTCCAGCATCTACAATAAGACCACCTTTGGTTTTAGAAATAATAATTCCTTTGATGATTGTTCCATTCTCATATGAATCAACCAACATCTCCCAGGCCTTTAATAATTTAGCCTTTCTTCTTGAAAGTACTAAATGCCCTTTTTCATCTTCTTTGCTTTCAACGTAAACATCAACCAAGTCTCCGACTGCTAGCTCTGAATCCATTCCTCTGAATTCAGATAAAGGAACTAGACCGTCCGCCTTGTAGTTAATGTCCAAAATAACATCACCACCATTGATGGCTGTGACCTTACCTTTTACAATTTCGTATTCAGCTAAATTCCCAAAAGTGTTGTCGTAGTCTTTTAAGTACTCCTCAATTTCACTTTCAGTATAATTGATGGTATTTCTGTTAGAAATAGACCAGTCAAAATCATCGTGAGGACCTCTGTCGGTCTCATCATCCCACTTTTTTTCTGGAATTGCTGGTTTCTCATCTTTTGCAACAGTTTCTGCAATCGTCTCTGCAGCAGATTTATCATCGGCTGGAGCAGCAGTTTCAGTTACTTGTTCTGTGTTTGTTGTTTCAGCGGCAGGTGCATCTTGCTTGCCGTCTTCTACAGGATTCTTCTCGTCAGACATAAGAATCAGGTTTGTATCATAGTATAGCTACCATGAGAGATTAAAAAATAGAGCGCAAAATTAAACCTTTATTTTGAATAATGATACTTAAACTGCTATTAATCCTGTGTTTTTTAGGTAAAAACCGGCAGTTTTAGAAATATTTGAATGAACGAGGGATATTTGATAATTTGTATCAATAGAAATCCTCAAATAATATGGAAAATAAACCTTGGTTAGCTCAATATCCGGCAGGCGTTCCCGCAAATATAGACACCTCTAAATATGAACTTTTAATGGACTTTGTCTTAGAATGCTTCGAGAAATATAAAAAACTACCCGCGTACGAGAATTTTGGCAAATCCATTACTTATAAACAACTCAACAAATACAGCGATCAATTTGCTGGATATCTTGTTTCAAGAGGTTTAGAACCAGGAGATAAGATTGCACTCATGATGCCCAATTTACTTCAATACCCCATCGCCCTTTTCGGTGCACTAAAGGCAGGCTTGATTGTCGTAAACACGAATCCATTGTATACTCCACGTGAAATGGAACATCAATTCAAAGACAGTGAAGTTAAAGCCATCGTTATCGCTGAAAATTTCGCTGCCAACCTGGAGAAGATTATTGACAGACTTGAAATAAGTGTCATAATCACAACCTCCATAGGCGAAATGCTGGGATCTGTAAAAGGAGGAATTATAAACTTTGCATTAAAGAATATTAAAAGAGTTGTCCCTAAGTACAACTTAAAGAATACTGTAAACTTTAAAACGGCCTTGAACATTGGCAAAAGTTTTGATATTCCGAAGCTGGATTCAAGTGCAGAAGACGTCATCTTGCACCAGTATACGGGTGGCACTACTGGTGTATCTAAAGGAGCCATGTTAACCAACAAAAACATGATCGCCAACATGCTGCAAATGCGAAATTGGCTACACCCTTTCCTTGAAGAGAAAAAAGAAATTGCACTATCTCCACTTCCGATGTACCACATCTTTGCCTTTTCAGTTAATGCATTAGCTCTAATGTCATTTGGCGCGAAAACTGTGCTGGTCACGAATCCAAGAGATCTATCATCCATTGTAAAGGAGTTCGGAAGAAATAAAATTACTTTGATGACTGGCATTAATACCTTGTTCAATGCATTAAACAACAACGAAGATTTTCAGAAAATTGACTTCTCACAATTGAAAGCGGCAGTAGGTGGCGGAATGGCCGTACAAAAGCCAGTTGCGGAAAGATGGGAAGAAATAACAGGAGTACGACTTTGTGAGGGTTATGGGATGACAGAAGCCTCTCCAGTTGTTACAACAAACCCACTTAATGAATCGGCAAGAATAGGCTCAATAGGTTTACCGATTCCTTCAACTGACGTAAGGCTAGTAGACGATTCTGGTCAAGTCGTAGCACAAGGAGAAGTTGGTGAACTTCAGGTAAGAGGACCTCAAGTTATGCGTGGGTATTACAAGCAACCTGAAGAGACAGCGAAAACAATTGTTGATGGCTGGCTGAATACTGGCGACTTAGGTACCATGATGGAAGACGGATATTTTAAAATTGTCGACCGTAAAAAGGATATGATTTTAGTTTCAGGTTTTAATGTTTACCCTAATGAAATTGAAGACGTCCTTGCAAGTCATCCAAAAATTTCTGAAGTAGCAGCTGTAGGAGCTGATGATGCCAAGTCTGGAGAAGTGGTCAGAGTATGCATCGTAAAAAAAGAAAAGTCACTGACTGAAAAAGAAGTAATTGATTTCTGTAGAGAAAACATGACCGGATATAAGGTTCCCAAGATTGTGGATTTCATGAAAGAACTTCCAAAATCTAATGTTGGTAAAATTCTTCGCCGAGAATTAAGAAATCAAAATTCTTAAAGACTTTTACGCTTGTTGATAATATGTAAAATTTAATATTTACTGTTTATTATTAAGTTCAGCATTCAAGCAGTCACTTTTCTACCTTTCGGCAAATAAATGAACAGTCATGAAAAATGCACTTCTTTTTATCTTCATTAGTCTTTTATTTTTCACTAATGCAAACGGCCAAAGTTCTCAAACAGTTAGAGGACAAATCGTCGACAAAGAATCACAGTTTCCACTCATTGGAGTAAATGTAATGGTCGAAGGGTTATCTGGACTTGGTTCAAGTTCTGATTTAGATGGATATTTTAAAATTGAAAGTGTCCCGCTCGGTCGACAAACCATTTCCATTTCATACCTCGGCTACGAAGAAGTAGTTCTTTCAGACATCATTGTGAATGCAGGAAAAGAGACCATCCTATTTGTAGAGATGGAAGAATCCATGGTTGAAATTTCTGAAGTAGTAATAACCGCCAGAAGGAATGGTGAAGTAACCAATGAAATGGCAACAGTAAGCGCTCGAGAATTCTCAGTTCAAGAAACGAATCGATATGCCGGAAGTCGTGGTGAGCCCGCTAGAATGGCCTCAAATTTCGCTGGTGTGCAAGGAGCTGATGATTCCAGAAATGATGTTGTCATTAGAGGTAATACTCCAGCTGGGGTATTATGGAGATTAGATGGCGTAAATATTCCAAATCCCAACCACTTTACGATCCCTGGAACTGGTGGTGGTTCAGTCACAATTTTAAACAATAAGTTTCTTAAAAATTCAGACTTCTATACCGGTGCATTCCCAGCAGAATTCGCCAATGGAATTGCTGGAGTTTTTGATCTCAAGATGAGAAATGGGAACAATGAAAAACATGAATTCAGTGGCCAACTAGGTTTTTTAGGAACAGAGTTATTAGCAGAAGGACCACTTTCCAAAAACTCAAGATCATCGTACCTCGCAACCTATCGATATTCTAGTTTGCAACTATTCACAGGTTTAGGAATCGACGTCGGAACCAATGCTATTCCTAAATATCAAGACGCTTCTTTCAGAATAAATTTTCCTAGAAAAAATGGAGGTAATATCGCCCTATTCGGAATCGGTGGAATAAGCGATATAGATATTTTAATAAGCACAGAAGAAGCTCCGAGCGAAGAAACTCTAATCTATGGATCTAATGATAGAGATCAATTTTTTGGAAGTCACATGTATATGGTTGGTTTAACATATTCGCAGCCACTGGACGCAGACAGTTATTTTAAAGCAACCATAGCTAGTTCGCAATCAAGTGTAAATGCATATCATGAATATATTGATAGATCAATTGTGGACGGAAAATTCAAATTAAATAATACTGAACCAATTTTGGACTATGTATTCACTGAAAACAAACATTCAGCTTACTTCAATTATGTTAGAAAAATAAACAAGCAACTCAGTTTTAAAACGGGTTTAAATTTTGATTTGCTTGATGTAGATTATAAAGATCAAGGTAAAACAGTTTCCCTTTCCCTAACAGATCCTGATTTTGTTGAATTCAGCCCATGGCAGACAAGATGGGACGCCGAAGACCTTATACCACAGGTACAATTATTTGCGCAAGCGAAATATAGATTCTCAGAAAAATTAAGTGGTACTGCAGGACTGAGTTCGTTTTATTTTGGAATCAATGATAAAAGCATATCACCGGTCGAACCAAGACTCGGTTTGAGTTATCAAGTAGACGAAAATCAAAAAATAGGTTTCGGATTAGGCTTACATTCGCAGGCTCAGGCGCCCTACCTCTATTACTATGGAAATGAAACCAATTCTGCTGGAGAATTAATTACATATAACAAAGATGAAATTGACTTGGTGAAAAGTTTTCACTCTGTTCTAAGCTATGATCGTCTACTCGGTTCCGTTAGTCGACTAAAGGCCGAGGTGTATTACCAATATTTATATGACCTTCCTGTATCTGCTTCAGGTTCTTCATTCTCACTTATAAACTCGGGAGCAGGTTTTTCTCGGTTCTTTCCTGAGCAATTGACCACGGGAGGAAATGCGAGAAACTATGGTGTTGAATTAACCCTAGAAAGATTTTTTAGCGGCGGTTATTATTTCCTAGTAACTGGCTCCCTCTTCGATTCAAAATATAGAACACTAGAAAATGTGTGGAGAAACACATCTTTCAATGGGCGTTATGCAGTGAATGGCTTAATAGCAAAAGAGTGGGTATTTAAAAAAGGTTCAAGTCTAAATTTAGGAACAAAAATAACAAGTGTCGGTGGAGGCTGGTATGGAGATATTGATACTGAAAAATCACAATTACAACAAGATGTAATCTACATTGACGAAACCGTCAATACTAAAAAATTCAGGCCGTACTTTAGGTCTGATGTAAAATTAGCTTACAAGATTAACACGAAAAAAATAACGCATGAAATTGCCATTGACCTAGTCAACGTTTTTGACACTCAAAACATATTGAAAAAAACGTACGCTCCTGATCATCCAGAGGGACCAGTAGTTGATGAATTTCAGCTAGGAAGGTTACCACTTTTTTATTATAGAATTGATTTCTAATTCATATTTATCTGCAACAAAAGACAATCCACTCAAATATATTAATTGAGGGTCCAACACTTTGCATTTTATTCAAGTCGCTAGGATGACTTGATGTAATTGTCACAAGTTAAAATTGTTGGATGATCCATATTTAAATTTTTTAGCAGGTAACTTATACAGATAAAATCAACTTCTATGAAACATTCTCTATTACTGATGTTCTTGATTTTAATTTCTTGTAGCAAGGAAGAGTTACCTTCTTCGGAAATTTTTAAAAAAAATACAGGACCTAGTTCAGACAATTGTGAAGTTATCAATCCTTATTTTCTATCAGCAGAATCAGGGATAAATTCTATTAAACTATTTTACATCAAAGAACGTCTTGGCAATAGTCAGGTCGTATGTCAACCGGATGCCCTAGATATATATTTATCAGAAGATAATGTGGAATTTGAGTTGATTGCTAGATTATTAACAGGTGAATCACCCTACTTGATAGATGGGCTGGAAACGGATAAAGAATACTTCATAAAGGCGGTTCACATCCATTCTTCATTAAAACACTTTGAATCAAATCTAGTCTCTATTAAAACAGGTTTCATAAGTCTACCATGTGCAGAAGAAGGTTGTGATTATTTAAATCCGTTTGCCTTTGGAGTTGAAGGAATAGAAGGTGCTATTAATTTGTTTTATGGTCAAAATTCTATTATCGATGTTCCTGGAAAAGTGTGCAACCCAGATGCCATTGATTTTTACATTTCAGAAGACAACATCACTTTCGAAAAAGTTGTTAGAGTTAATCCATACACATCACCACACACCATTGGTGATTTACAAAATGGAAGAACGTATTTTATAAAAATGGTCAATGCTCATTGCGATCTAAATCCCATACAACTTGGACCATTCGCAGTAACGGCGGGAGTGATCCCTTTACCTACCTTTATTCAAAACACTCTTCCACCAAGCGTTTCAATTGAAGATTTTCGATTGTCTAAAGATGGAAATCACATGGTTGTCAGAAATTATGCAAATGACTGGAGACACACCTCTTTAAATTCTAACAGCAATTATAACATAGCAGTAGATGCCTTTCATGGTGAATGGAGTACGCAGGATGATAATGAAGTGGCCTTTGTTCTCCAACATATAATTGATAATGCTTGGAAGTCAAAAAGTCTAATAAGAATAAATACAGAAAACAATAATCAGGAAATATTACACGAAGTTGATGATACAGAAGATTATTGGATTCATGAATTTCATTATTCATTGGATGGGGAATCTATTTACTTTCAGTCTAACAAGGATATTGGAGATGTAGGCTATGACAATCGAATTTATGAAAATATTTTCCACCTAGATCTGGAGACCAAAGAGCTTAAACAAATTACGGATTTTTATCCCGAGGAATTTGAAATGCGTGATTTTATTGAGGATCCACAACGTCCTGGAAATTTCTATATTCTCGGAGCGAGATATGGAGATAAATCACCAGGTTTTGGAGGATTTTTAGTAGTAGAAGACCGAATAGATATTTACTATTATGATGCTGCAACTCAGACTAGAACTCCGGTGCTAATGACTGATTACAAAGAAGAACATCTTTCCATTGATGGCACAGGTGAAAATCTTGTTTTTGTAAGTAACCAAACTGGCTTTAAAGAACTTTGGGCCTACAATTTAAGTACCAAAGAATACAAGCAATTATCTAATAGGACAGATACAAGTCCTTCATATCGATGGCATCACATCAACTGGATTTCTGATTCAGAATTTATGGTATTTGTTGAACATTTAAACGTAGACAAGTTTGCCGTATATAGCCTATAACACTAGATTGAAATTGTTATTTAAAGGATAGTAATATTTAAATATTACCCGCTTTCGCAAATGTGGTTTCAGGTTTACTCATCAAATATTGGAAATAAAATTACTCCTCAGTAAATCTAGATTTGCACGTAAGTGTCAGAATAAATAAACTTATTTAAAGACTCGCTTAGAACCAAAGTATACAGCTCCAAATATTCCGATTAAAATAAAGAGAACATAATGGAATGGAATGAAGGTAAAGGCAATGATGTGTAACTTTTCTAATAGCATCAATAAAGTCATCACAACAGCTATAACTAGCATTAAAGCACTGATCTTACCAAAGCCTGGAATTTCCCTAAACTGAACATTTAATTTAATCAACCATAAGGTGATCATCATACTTACGACCGGAATAATCTGAAGATAAACATCCGTATCGAAAATACTCTTACGTTCAAATAAAAAGAGATAGGCGCTTAAGGTTATGGCGAAAATTCCGGGTACGCAAACCATGTAGATCAATGCGCTATACACATAATTCCAAGGTGATTTATGCCCTTCATCACGGGCCCACAAAAACAATAAAATTGCAATAAGCGGGATCGCTGCGAAATAGAATAATATAATTGCTGGGCTATCTCCGCACTTCGTAAAAAATTCACCTAAGGTCATGCCTGTCTATTTATATACCCATCATTAGGGTCATTGGGTCTTCAAGTAATTCCTTTACTCTGACGAGGAAGGTAACTGAAGTACTACCATCAATAATTCTGTGATCGTAAGAAAGGGCGAGATACATCATTGGACGTGCAACAACCTCTCCATTTATTACAACCGCACGATCTTGAATGGTATGCATTCCCAATATAGCAGATTGTGGTTCATTTAAAATTGGAGTACTCATCATAGAGCCGAAAATTCCACCATTGGTTATGGTAAAAGTTCCTCCACGCATTTCATCTAAGGTCAGCTTTCCCTCCCTTGCCTTTGCAGCCAAACCTTTAATGGCATATTCAATATCAGCAAAGCCTAAAGATTCACAATTTTTAACAGGAGGCACTACCAGACCATTAGGTGTAGAAATGGCAATTGAGATGTCCGCATAGTCATGATAAATAACATGATCACCGTCAATGAACGAATTGACCATCGGCATTTCCATCAGTGCAGTAGCGCAGGCTTTTGTAAAAAGAGACATGTATCCCAACTTGATTCCATGCTTTTCGATAAATTTCTCTTGATATCTTTTTCTAAGCGCTTTTATTTCTGTGAGATCCACTTCATTAAAAGTGGTCAACATGGCTGTGTTATTTTTAGCAGATACCAACCTTGAGGCAATGGTTCTTCTCATTCTACTCAGCTTCTCTCGAGTCTCCCCTCTTGAGAAAGAAGCAGTATTTACTGGTGGAGCCTGTATTGCAGGAGCTGATTTTGCTGCTGGTGAAGGAGCACTAGAACTTTTCTGAGCTGCCACTGCATCTGCTTTAGTGATTCTTCCTCCTTTACCAGAACCGGCAACTTCTGAAGGACTAACTTCTTTTTCACGTAGAATTTTAGCAGCCGCTGGGGAAGGATGGCCACCTTTTGCTGTAGCTGGTGCAGCGGTTTCAGTCGGGGTTTCTGTTTTGGCAGGTGCTGGAGTTGCTGATGCTGCAGGAGCAGCAACGCTGGTATCTATTTTAGCTACTAAGGCACCTATTTCTAAATCATCTCCTTCTGCTGCGGCGTAAATTAACTTACCGGCAGCCTCTGAAGGAAACTCTAAAGTGGCCTTATCTGATTCAAACTCACAGATCGGTTCATCTATATTTACATAATCTCCATCTTCCTTTAACCATTGGGAAAGAGTAACTTCAGATATTGATTCTCCGATGGTCGGGACTTTCATTTCAACTATGCTCATATTTTTTACTTTTTTACAAAGATAAGAACATATTATGAAAAATTCTAATATTTTTAGAGGACCCTAAAATTATTTTAAGCCAAGTCTAAATATTCAAATAGAAAAGCTTCTTAGAGTGGATTATTACACAAGAGAAAAAATGTGGTGCAAATGACGACTTAATTATAAGAAGCGTTGGTAAATTTTAACAAAAAGATTCTTTACCCGTTAATATTCAAATTACATTTATTCATGCAATTCAATTTTAGTCTTTTCACATATCTAGGTATTACCATTCTATGCATTGGTGCAATAATACTTGTTCAGGCCTGTGGCACTAAAAGCCATTTAGAGGATAATACACAAATGGAAATATTAGTTCTTGCCCAACTAAAAAAGAATACAAAGGCGAATCAGATCAGCTCTGATCTTTCGGATTATAAATTTGTGAAGTCTTCACTTTCGAATAAAACCATCAATGAAGTACTATTTAAGGTTATACTTAGAGGGCAATCCGGTGAAGATTTATTAAATGAAATGAGAAATCATCCACTCGTAGTTAATGCGAAAATTGCACCCAAAGGCAAGACTGGTGCTCAGAATTTACCTGGAGGAAAGGTCACAAGAACTGGACCGATTAAAGGAAGATAATGCAGACCTGATAAAAAAATTGACATCAAGAATTAATAAAACATAAATGAAAAAATTCCTACTCTCGATCACACTTTCATCTTTTGTATTACTATCATTTGCGCAAAGCAAAAAAATAGATAATATAAATGTTTCTCAAAGCCAATTAACTTTTCTGGGTAAGTCAGAAACCATTTCAAATTTGATACAGGCGGTTTCAACAGATCAAAAGAAAAAGGCTCAGTTTAAACAAAACAAAAAGATTCCGAAAAACTTCCCAAACAGACTGGGACAGAGTAAGGTTGTAATACCAGAACTCGAACACCAAGGCGTTGATCCATTGGTTGGACCTCTCAAAAGTTTTTCGAGTGATACCATAGATCCTATATTTTCTTTTGACGGATTAAATTCAGGATTTGGTTCGCCCTCCGATCCTACAGGAAGTGTTGGGCTTGATTATTATCTCCAGGCAGTTAACTCTACCAGAGTAGGTGTTTGGACAAAAGAAGGAGACTTTGTCACTGAATTTAACATGAATACCTTATGGTCAAATTTAGGAGCAAGCTCTGCGGGTGATCCAATTATTTTATTTGATCAAGAAAGATCTCAATGGGTCGTTACAGAATTTACAGACCCTGCCAATCTATTGATTGCAATATCTGAAACCTCTGATCCGCTTGGAAGTTATTTCGCTTATAGTTTTAGTACGCCTAATTTTCCAGATTACCCCAAGTATGGAATTTGGTCAGAGCATATTGTTGTAACATCTAATGAAATATCTACCGGAGCAGGAAGACTTCATCAGTATTTTATCGATAGAGCTGCAATCATGACCGGGGAAGAAAATGTACGTTTGCAAAGAGTTGAGATCACTGGCACGCAGGGCTCAGAACAGGGATTTATAGTTTCGACTCCAATTGATTGGGAAGGAACGGTCAGACCTAATGATTCTAATCCCCTTGTTGTAAAATTAAATGACTCCTCATGGGGAGAAGTAGCAAATGATGCCATTGAAATGTTCCGATTTAACATCAATTACGATGATGCCAATTTAACAACGGTTGAATCAATCCTCATAGATGTAAGTCCTTACGATAGTTATCCATGTGCCTCAGAAACTGGTGGATTTGCTTGTGTACCTCAACCAAATGGAAATGGCCTTGACGCACTCCCGGAGTTTATCATGCATGTACCACCCTATAGAAATTTTGGAACACATGAGTCGATTGCACTTTCATTTGTAACTGATGCGACCAACGGAAATAATCATTCAGCCATCCGATGGATGGAGTTAAGAAAGACTAATGGAACTGAATGGAGTTTGTATCAAGAAGGAACCTATGCCCCTGATAGCGACCATAGGTTTATGCCAGGTATAAGTATGGATAGAAATGGCAATATGGGATTAGGGTATAATGTAGTGAGTGATTCGACTTTTGCAGGAATGCGGTTTACTGGAAGATTTGCAGATGATAGTCTTGGAGTAATGACGATCAAAGAAGCATCTATTGTTGAGGGTTTAAGCACCTTGCAGAGTGGAGGAAGATTTGCAGATTATTCACATATTTCTCTTGACCCAGTGGATGAATCTACGTTTTGGTTTACTTCAGAATACGCTGGACCAAATGCTCGAGCATTCACCAGAATTGGATCTTTTAAATTGGCTTCCGATACCTTTGATTTAGCAGTTACAGAAATTTCTGAACCGATCTCTTCACATTTACTTACGGATGCAGAACAAGTAAAAATTAAGATTAAAAATAATGGACTTGAATCAGTGAGTGCTTATGAGATTGGGTACCTTTTAGATGGTGTTGAAATTCAACGTACAATGATTCAAGATTCTTTAAGGACTGGAGAATTTACGACACATACCTTTGGAGAGACGATTGACCTAAGCACCATTGGAGAATATGAAATTACAGCCTTTGTTGTACACAATCCAGATAACTTCGCTCGAAATGACACCTTCCAAATCGTTGTAAATCAAAGACCAGCCATCGATGGAATCATTGCTGTGCAAGCAGAAGAATTTATTTGTGGTGATGTGATTCCATTTAGCCTAATCATAACAAATAACGGGGGAGCTAATTTGTCAGAAGCTTTGGTTGATGTTTTTGTCAATGGCCAATTTGAGGAAACAATTAGCTTTCCAGTAAATTTAGAATTTGATGAATCCGTTGCTGTCGATTATGAATTTAGCAACACCACCCAGAATGAAAATACTTTTGAGTTTGTACTAAAAAATGCTGGAGGTGATGATTTTGATCCATCAAATAATTCAATAGAAGTTTCTAATACACTTATTCCAGAAGAAGGATTTATTACCATCCGAATCACAACCGATGATTTTCCTGAAGAAACAACATGGGCATTAACGTCCCAGAATTCAGGATCAATTATTGAGAGTGGCGGACCATTTGAAGATGGAGAAACAGTTTATGATTTTGACCTGTGTCTTGACCCAAATGATTGCTACACTTTCATAATTTTTGATAGTATCGGAGATGGCATCTGTTGTAGTTTTGGAGAAGGACAATATGAGATTTTAAATAGTAACGGGGCGACCCTGGGTTTTGGAGATGGAGAGTTTAGCTTCATTGAATCATTAGACTTCTGCCCTGCTGATATAGGATGTGAAATTGAGGCTAGTTTCGATATTTCAGATGCTACGCCAGATAATAATGGAAGCATCATGATAACTGCAAGTGGTGGAACTTCTACTTTCCTCTATAGTATAGATGGACAGAATTTTCAAGAAGAAAATATTTTTACAGACCTTCCTGCAGGCGATTATACAGTAACCATAATTACAGACGATGATAACTGTTTCTATGAAGAAGTAGTAACCGTAGGCATGTTGTCTTCTGTAGGAGACTTAATCATTGATGAGGTCAGAATAATTACGACACCAAATCCTACAGAGGGTGTGGTTAAAGTTTCCGTTGAGAATTATACAACAAACAAGTCTTCCATGTCATTCCAAGTATTTAGTTCGAAAGGCGAATTAATTCAGAAAAGAAACATGAGTAAATATGATGGAGTATTTACTACAGAGCTTTCAATTTATGCATATCCAGCTGGAGTTTACTATTTAAAATTCTTAGAAGAGGATTTAAACAAACTCGCACGGATCGTTAAGTTATAAAAGTACAACTATTTGATTGAGCTGGTTAGATATTAATCGCCAGCTCGATCAAATAATCTTCTTGATACGCCTATAAAATCACTTTCGGTAATTAATCCTATTAGTTCATCGTTCTGCACAACCGGAAGACAGCCAATTTTATTTTCCTTCATTATTTTCATTGCATCCTGAATGGATGATTCTGGATCAATGGTTATTGGATCACGATGCATGATTTGATCAACGGTAACAAATTCTTGTTTGCTTCTTTTAGCATTGGTCAAAGATTGGAGAATCTGATCGCTCGATACTAAGCCTACTAAATGAGCTTTGGAATTTTCGACGGGTGTAAATTTAACTTTACCCCAAGCCATGAGTTCTGCTACAAAATCAAGAATATCCCCTTTCTGGACTGTTTGAAAATCTGTCTGCATAAACTCAGAAACTTTCAATTCAGAAGGGTGGAAATGTTGGGTACTTTTCACCTCCGGCATTGGCCACTTATGGCCCGGAGTATTAGACTTTTGATTTTCGTGAATGGCGTGCGTTAATACAGTCAATGATTCGGCTTGAGGAAACTGATCTTTTAAATGAGTGTAAGATCTGAGCATCCATCTTGCACCATTCATATGTGCATCCGCGCGTTCTTCTATGACCTGCATGTATTTATCAATGTCGGATTGAATAACTCCCATTTTCAGTAATCCTTTCCGAGCCATTGGGACAAGCTTGTTCTTCACTAAATCGCAGGCCGTAATTTTCTCATCATCAAACCAAGTGAATTTTGAATCGATCCCATACTTGGCCGCTTTGACAAAATTGTCTCTAGCATCTGCAAAACTCATCCGGGTACGGATGTCTTCAATTTCTGCATCCATTCCTTTCATTGCTCCAAGCCAAAGTGCGGAGTTTGCTACTTCATCTAATACGGTAGGCCCAGAAGGAATCACTCGATTTTCAATTCGCAAATGCGGCTTGCCATTAGGGCTGATTCCATAGCAGGGTCGATTCCATCGGTACACGGTTGAATTATGAACCTGCAAAGCTCTCAAATGGGGTGTTTTACCTGCTTCAATTGATTCTAATGAGTCTTCTTCCACATCAGAGCTTATCAAAACCCTAAACCTTGATATATCTTCTTGGTATATTTCTAAAATCGATTTATCCAACCACCTGTTCCCAAAATTCACTCGAGGTGAACGTTCTCTCATGTGATTGTGTGTTGTTCTAGTATCAATCGCTTGCTGGAACATAGCAATTCTAGATTCATGCCATAAACGTTTTCCAAAAACAAGAGGTGAATTAGCCGCAATGGCCATTATGGGTGCTGTCAAAGCTTGTGAAATGTTGTACATTTTTACAAACTCATTGGGCGTAACTTGAAGATGAACCTGGAAACTAGTATTCACCGCTTCTAGTAAAGGGCTTTCATGCTTAAGCATCATCTCATCAATTCCATCAAGCCTTAATTCAAAATTACTTCCGATCAACTGTCGCCTCATGCCTTCCATCAATGCGTAGTATCTTTTCTTTGGCGTAAGATTATCTAGCTCAAGGTTCTTTTTTCTTAAAGTGGGTAGAATACCAGTAAGTACTAAATCTGCTCCTAATTCATTTAGATTGGCGGATATGATGTCTAGTCTTGAACTAATTTCGGAATGTAGCTTAGTAAAACAATCTTCGGCAAATCGCTGAGGAGTAAGACAAATTTCCAAATTGAATTTTGCCAACTCTGTTTCAAGCCAATCATATTCTGACATTTTTTCCATGGCCTCTACGGCTATGCATGCAGGCTTATAATTTTTCAAATCCACGAGGGCCATCTCTTGTTCGGCACCAATGTGCATCACATCCTTATTGAACCAATCATTCTCCAACATATATTCCAATGCCTTCACATCATTTAGTAAAGCGCGAATAAATCGGTTCATTTGCTGACTATCTTCTACAAGAGATACTTTCTGTTCGCCCATCTGCTTTGTTTTGAAATAAATATACATCAAATTGCAGGTAATAATTAACATATTGACATAACTAAGTTTGACAATTAACCGTTACTAAGCTATGAATTATCGACATTACATTCTAGGCTTGATCATCTGCCTTAGTAGCTTTTCCTGCAGGAAGCAACAACCCGTGCTTTTCGAAATGGATATGTTTTTCGATATAAACATACCGGTAGGACTGAATACAATCGAGGATCACTTTTTTATCATTGAAGATGTTCCAACTTTTTTTGAGCAACAATTAACTGCTAATGGTTTCACAATAGATGAGGTTGATCAGATTTTGGGAGCAACCGGAGAATTTACCACTAGAGTGACCGGCCTGAACTTAGATGTGATTTCTGATATTGGCCTCCATGTATTAGATAAGCAAGACCATAGCCTCCGGAAAGAAGTTTTATATGTTTTTAATGATCAGATTCCATTTGGCACCAAGACTGAAATCCCAATGATTGGGTCGATTGTAAATGTAAAGGACTTTTTCACAGATGAAACTGTGGACTTAGAATTTAGAATAAATTTCAGAGGTTTTAATACAGAGCAAATCGATGGAACACTTCGGTTTAAGTTGATTGTCAATGGTTTTGAATGATGGGAAGGCTTCATTTCTAAAAGAAGCCTGTGTCGAAACATTTGCGGAAGCGAAATCTGCACAAAACAATGGAGCTGATGTAATCGAATTATGTTCTAATCTACATCTAGATGGTTTAACTCCTAGTTTAGAACTTACCCAAAAATGTTTATCGGAATTAGATATTCCTATAAAAGTAATGATCCGGTCTAGGGGAGGTAACTTTGTATACAGTTCTGAAGATCTTGCGATCATGCAAGAACAAATTTTAGAATTTAAAAACATCGGGATAAATCAGTTTGTTTTCGGTGCCTTAAGCTCTGAAAATACAATTGATATCGAAGCTCTTGAACGCATTTCGGAATCTGTTCAAGATTCTACCATTACCTTCCATAAGGCATTTGATGAAATTGCGGATTTTACAATAGCCATTGAGGTCTTAAAGGATTTAAAAAACTTTACACACCTACTTACTTCAGGAGGAGAATCAACAGCATTAGCAGGAGTAAACAACCTTAAAAATTTCATTCGGCAGTCTAACAATCAATTAACTGTGATCCCAGCAGGAAAGGTGACAGCTGAAAATGTTATAAGCTTACACAACCAGCTTCAAGCCACACATTACCACGGTAGAAGAATCGTTTAAAAAAATAATTTTCATCTTGTTGTAACTTATTGGACTGCTATACGTGATAGTAGTAGAAACGAACGAAAAAACATTGAAAAGCTCAGAATATAACGAGATCGTGGGAACTGTATCTGATCCATTGTACAGATATGCTCTTAAGTTGACTAATAATGTTGCTTCCGCAAAAGATTTGGTACAGGAGAGTTTTCTTAAGCTTTGGGCTAATAGAGATAAGGTAGAGGTATCATATGCAAGACCGTTTCTTTACAGAGTTCTATTCAATAAAATGGTTGATGACAAACGTAAAATGAAAAGGATTCAGACCATGGATATCCTACCTGAAAAGCAGGACGGAGGTAAATTATATAATGAGGAAAAAGAAATAATAGAACAAGCTTTCCAACAATTGGATGAAAAAAAGAAGCGAATAATTCTGCTGAGAGATTGGAGTGGGTTTAGCTATGAGGAAATTGCAGAAATTCTAGATATTAATTTAAGTCAGGTAAAAGTCAATTTATTTAGAGCAAGAAAGCAGATGAAAAGTATTGTAACAAAAATTGACTCAAGCTACAACAGAAACCAGAGATGAAAATCAATAAGCTTAACTACGAAAATTTTGTGATCGATTACATCGAAGGAAATCTTTCGGGAGAGCAGAAGGAAGCTTTTGACTTCTTTATAGTAGATCACCCTGAAATCTATGATGAAATCAAGGAATTTATTTCAGCTCCAATTCTCAAAGAAGATGAAAGCATCATTTTTGAAAACAAAGAATTACTATTGGTTGATCAATCGAAATTCAAGTATGCTTGGTTATTAATTCCAGTGCTCCTTGTTGTTTTTTGTTTATTGTTCTTTGGCACTAAAGAACAAGTAAATAAGGTGCCAGCTGAAGAAATAAATAAAACAATGCCTCTTGCGCAAGTAGAGCCAATTAAAGAAATCAAAGAAGAGGCCAAAATTAATTTGAGTGATAATTTAGAATTAGAAACTAAAGAAGTGGTTACTGAAATTGAAGAACAGATGCCAATAGCTAGTACAACTAAAGTTATTGCAAGCAAAACTACTCCAATTGTCAAAAAAGCTATGGTCAAAAAAGCAGAACCAAGATTTGTGAAAACGGAAATAATAAAAGCTGAAACCGAAGTTGCAAAAATTGATATAGAAGTAATTGATAAAGAAGCAGACGCAGAACCTGTTGCAAACAGAGAAGTCATAACTGGAATCGCATCACTACAAACAGAAAGATCTGACCTAGACATTAAAACAGAAACTAAAGGTTTAAACATGAATTTTTCCAATAAAAAAATTATAGAAAAAAGAGATGGTAACTGGAAAGATCTAAAAAAAGTTTTTGCTACCAATGCATATAAAGATGTTGACTTACGAGAATCTCTAAGCTCCGAATCTGTCAACGATTTTATGAAAGAAAGAAAATTATTGCAATCATTTATACCTGAAACATTCACTAAAAAATAAACACTATGAAATCATTAAAATTACTACTACCCCTTTTATTTTTCTTTAGTCTTCAACTTTCTGCTCAAGAAGAAAATGATAATAAAAAGAAGGGAACAAACTTTAAAATTGAAATAAACGAGGGAGATATAGATGACCATGACCACGACCACGACCATGATCACGATCACGATCACGATCACGATCACTATGATGATGGAGACAAAAAGGTCAAAAGAAGTAAAATTAGATTTGGAATGCTTGATCTTGGAATCAGTAGTTATTTAGCCGATGGTGATTTAAACATGCCTGATGAATATTCATACATGGATCAAAGATTGGCTAAATCAATCAACGTTGGGATACAAGCGATAAATTTAAAGTTTGGTTTGGCGGGAAAAAATAATCCTCAAGTAGTCGGAATATCAACTGGCGTTAGATTTAATATGGTACACTATAGCTTTGAAGAAAACTTCATATTGGACAGGGATCAAGTAGACTTTTTCAGTGCAATCAATAGAGATGTTGAGGAAATGAAAAATCACAGACTATACGCAAGTTACCTCGCTCTTCCAGTTATGCTTGAATTAAATACTAATCCATCTAAGTCTTCAAAGTCTTTTAATCTAGCGGTAGGATATGTTTATAATTTATTACTTGGAAGCAATCACAGATCGAAAGCTGAATCGGATACAAAATTGAAAATTAAAGACGATTATAATCTAAATAAAAACATAGGAATGCTAGAAGTGAGAGCCGGATATGGGCCAGTCAACTTCTACTTTCAATACGGTTTAGATAATTTATTCCAAGCAGAAAAAGGACCAGAGTTAACACCAATAAATTTTGGAATTAACTTACTACCAAGATAGTTTCTTCATATACATTATATGATAAAGTCAAGCCGAGAGGCTTGGCTTTTTTATTTAGAGCAAACTACATCTTAATAATTCGAAAGATTTCTGAGAGTTCATCCGATTGTATTTCTAAAACATAGCTTCCAGCTTCTTCCATAATAGTGCTATAATTAAGGCTAAGAATTCCAGATAATTCCACTTTTCGAAAATCTAGTAAATTACCAAGTGGACCAAAGAGCTTTAAAGAAGCCAAGCCATAATTAAATCCTTTACTATCAATATTAAGCATCCCATTATTAGGATTTGGGAATAGGCCAAATTTAGTTTGATGTAGATGTTCATCTATGGAGGTAACGCAGGATCCTGGCATATTTATGTCCATCCATGAAAGTCTTGCTGAAAGAAAATCTTTTAGGTTTTCAACCTCAGATTCATAAGATCCTGTTACCTCAGGGTTTGGCCAAACGAACTGATCAAGGACTGGCCAACGAGAAAAGTTTCGTTGCAAAGCAGGATTTATTTCTTCGACTTTTTCATCAATAAATGAGTCTAAGTAATCAAAGCTTAAAACTTCTGCTCTTAGTTCTTGCCAACGACAATTTAGTTGATTGACAAAATCTTGATCCGTAAAAAATTCACGCCACCAAAAGGGTGTGTTATTTATACAGAAATCTTGATAAATCCAACCATAGTCTTCCCAGACGTCATTACAATAATCAGCATTCCCAAACGCCAAGTTAAAATCCCAAATAGGACCAGCCTTTAGTTTACCACCATTTGAATCTTTATCCTTGTGGAAATATTCACTAAGCCTGTAACCATCTACATTTTTAGAAATCTCATTCAAAACCAGACGATCAATAAATGAGTTCACATCTATATATTCACTGTAATGCTTGCCAGCAAAAAAATGATCAGGAGATGCCATAGCATTTTCGAAACTATCAACGTAAGATTGAATGTACTGTTCTTGGACAAAAGATAAATCGTCATTGCGAGGATACACAATCTGAAAACCTGGAGCTTCAGATGGATTATTGGCAAAGTTGTATTGAGAAATCCAATTAGGCTCTCCCCAATCAATCCTTAAAATATAACCACCCGTTAGATCATCCCCTTCGTTTTCTTCTGGATTTAATTTTGCTATATCTACTCTATTCTTGTCTCTTTTAATTCTTTCCATGATTACATAAATTCCCCAATATGAACCATTAATAAATAACTCTACGAATTGTGTTCGACTAGCGTAGTTCCCCATGTCTTGTGCAATCTGCATTACCAAAACATTTCGCATCAGAGTTTTATCGGAATAAGGACCATGAAATACCCAGTCCTCTTCTGTAGGAAAATTTAAAAAGGAAGTATCTATATCTTCAATCCAATCAGCATCTTTAGTTTCTATTCCAAAATTATTTTTAGGAAAAAGAAATTGGGAGGAGTTACCACGTAGTTCGATCGAAATATTTCCAGAAAATTCATTGGCTGGTTCTTGTGAATCATTCAAAGCATTTGGACCATTGTATACAATCTCCATAAGGGCATTGATGGACGGTTCATCTGGAATTTGTTGACCTAAGGTATTTATCCGCACGATTGGTAAAGTTGATTGGAAAAAGTTATTGCTAGAAAACCAATCTGGCACTTCCCCATAGGATATATCCTCAGATTTTAGACCTGCAGAAAGCCAATAAAGCGAGGTCATATCTGAACTGTTTGTGCCATTGAAATTATGCGTTTGAATGGCCAGAATATTTACACCATCTGTCAAATAATTATTAAGTATTGCCTCATCGATGTTATATTCAATGGGTATACCTCCTTGATACATTTCGGCTTCACGTAAGTCAGTTGCATCTTGATTAAAATTTGGAAATTGTCCAACCATATTGGATCGCACAATTTCTTGACCGTTTAGATAAGCCACAAAGCCATCATCATAATCTGCATGAAAAATCAAATGGGAAATATCATCCTTGTCAATTATTTCAAATTCGCGACGCATGAATACTGATTGGCAGGGTTCCAATTCTGTGAGGTCATCACCATCGCCATAACCGATACTCCCATTACCTTTGGACCAAGATGAATCATCGAAACCTAAATCACGCCAATTAGAAACTGGGTCTGCATCTGAGACTAGATAGGACCATTCATCATCTCCATAAACAATGGTTTCAAAATGATTAATTTGAGCAGATATAGATGTTTGAATAAATATATAGGTAAGGATGCAAATGCTAACTCTCATATCTGCTAATGTAAGCGCTTAGAAGAATTATATCGTATCAATAGACTGAATTATTCTTTCGGTTTTTGCAAAACCGTTCGCTATCTGTATGTATTGATCTCCTTTTTTTACTAGCAAGGTTGGAAATCCTCTCACACCCATTTCACCAGCCTTGATGAAATCAGCTTTAACCCTACTCTTCATTTCATCAGAATTAAAATGCTTTTCAAAGGTTGAAATATCTAAATCGAGTTCATTCAATATATCATGGTAGCTTTCTGCCAGATGCATGTTTTTATTATTCAAGTAAAAGGCTGTTTGACACTTTTTAAAAAACGTAATTTCTTTAGATGCATCCATTTCGCGAACAACTACGGTCGCTCTTGATGGGGGTTCCGTGTCATAGCTTATGTCTCCTCGATTTAAAATCTCATAATTAAATTCTTGCCCACTTGCTTTGGATACGTCCTCCCAATGATGGGTCAAAAAATCTTTAAGACTGAGAATGGATTCTTTATTATATGGCCTAAGTCCACCAAGGACTAATTCTACCTCAATCTTATCACCGTAATGATCCATTACTTTTGCCAATTCTGGAGCTATACCATAACACCAAGAACACATTGGATCACCAACATAAATTAATTGAATTTTTTCTTGAGCTTGTATCATGATTGAAAAACTAAGTATTAGTATGGTGGATAAAATTTTCATGTACGACTTAAAATTTAGTTTTTTAGCACTTCAAAGATTGAATGACTAACAATATCATATTAAACAATATGAATAAGGCTTTGTTTCAGTTTCAATAAAGTCAAACCACCATTTAGTAAAAACTTATTCTTTCTCTTATCTTGATTGAAAATGCCAAAATGAGACTAATTGCAATCATCTCTCTGCTTTTAAGCTATACCCTACTGCTGGGACAAGTTAAAGAAGCTCCACTTATTCAAGAAGGGGAAGGTCCTTTTAATCAATTAATCATCCGTGGGGCGACCTTAATAAATGGAGCGGGTGCGCCACCCATAGGACCTGTAGATGTTATTGTTGAAAACAATATCATAAAAAACATAAAAGTTGTTGGTTATCCTGGAGTTGAGATAAATGAAGAGAAAAGACCAAAACTCCAAGAAGGAGGAAAAGAGATTCAAGCAGAAGGAATGTATTTGTTACCAGGCTTTGTGGACATGCATGGTCATATTGGTGGTAAATCTCAAGGAGCAGATGCAGAATATGTGTTCAAACTATGGATGGGCCATGGGATAACAACCATCAGGGACCCCTCTTGTAGTAACGGGCTTGATTGGACATTGAAGCATAAAAAGTTAAGCGAAGAAAATAAAATTACAGCCCCAAGAATCATGGCTTATACCGTCTTTGGGCAAGGAAGTGATGACCCGATTAGTACACCGGAGCAAGCTAGGACTTGGGTGCAAACCAACGCAAGGAATGGAGCAGATGGCATCAAATTTTTTGGTTTATCGCCAAAGATTTTTGATGCAGCTTTGAGAGAAAATAAAAAGCTCGGCCTAAGATCTGCCTGCCACCATGCACAGTTGGAAGTGGCTCGATGGAATGTGGTCAACTCCGCAGAAGCTGGATTGACATCAATGGAACATTGGTATGGATTACCAGAGGCTTTGTTTGAAAACAAAAGAATCCAAGATTATCCACTAGACTATAATTACCAAAATGAGCAACATAGATTTGGTGAGGCAGGGAGACTTTGGAAACAAGCAGCTGCTCCTTATTCTGATCACTGGAATGCTGTCATGCAGCGTTTATTAGATCAAGATTTTACGCTTGATCCTACCTTCAATATTTATGAAGCAAGTAGAGATTTACAAAGAGCAAGGAGAGCAGAATGGCATGAAACTTTTACCCTTCCTGATCTCTGGAGATTCTATATGCCTAGTAAAATATCGCATGGGTCTTATTGGCACTTTTGGGGTACTGAAGAAGAGGTCGATTGGAGAGAGAACTACAAACTATGGATGACCTTTATTAATGAATATAAAAATCGTGGTGGTCGAGTAACAGCAGGATCAGATTCTGGTTTTATATTTCAACTATATGGTTTTGGTTACATCAGAGAATTAGAACTATTAAGAGAAGCGGGCTTTCATCCTCTAGAGGTCATTAGATCTGCCACCTTACATGGCGCGGAGGCCTTAGGTCTTGAAGACGAAATAGGCAGTGTTGAAGTAGGTAAGAAAGCCGATATGATTCTCATCAAAGAAAATCCATTAGAGAATTTAAAAGTTCTTTATGGTACCGGTGCCATCAAACTTACAGAAGACAACGAAATTGTCAGAGTGGGTGGTGTACAATATACCATTAAAGATGGTGTGGTTTATGATGCAAAACAATTGCTTGAAGATGTGCGCATTCTGGTTGAGGAAAAGAAACAAGCGGAAGGTTTTAAAATAAATCAACCAGGTTTAGATGAATTTTTCAAAAGAATAGAAAGACCTTAAAAAACAAATAATCTATATGATATTGACGGGAAAAGAAATCGGGGAGCTAGAAAGCCTTTATAGAATAAATCTCATAAATTCAATCACAGGGATTAAACCAGCCAATCTAGTTGGGTCAATGTCAACGGACAATCATGAGAACTTAGCCATCATAAGTTCAGTTGTGCACATGGGCAGTAATCCACCGCTTATTGGTTTTATTATGAGACCATCTGGGGAAGTTAGAAGGGATACCTATGACAACATCCAAGCGCAGAATTACTATACCATAAACCAAGTGCCTTCCGGATTTGAAGAAAAAGCACATTACACTTCTGCCAAGTTTGAAAGTCAGGAATCTGAATTTTTACATTGTGGATTTACTCCACAGTATTTAGAAGATTTTCCCATTCCATTTGTTCAAGAAAGTCACATAAAAATGGGTCTTAAGAAAGTAGAAGAAATTCCCATTAAGAGCAATGGCACCATTATGATTATTGGCCAAGTTGAACTTCTCCAGGTTTCAAAAACCGCACTAAATGAAGAGGGCCAGCTTGATTTAGAAACACTAGGTGCTGTTGGAATTTCTGGATTAAACAGGTATTATGAATTAAAGTTAAAGGGCGAATACCCATACGCTCGAGTTAAAGAGTTACCAGATTGGAAAAGATAAAAAAACAGGGATAGAACCAACTTAGTTGCCTATCCCTGAATGGACTCTCAAAAATAGCAAACCTTGGTCTGCGATTCTTCCTCTTATTTATCTTGAGAAATGGACTTTCTCGTATTGAGAACGCCAAAACTTCGATTTCGCTTCCTCTAGGTTTAAAATAGTCAAATTCCTCCATATTTAACAGTTTTCCTACATTTTATTAGTAATTAGCAACTAACATATTATAAAAATTTATAATATGTATTTATCTTTGGTATTCCCATTTACGGCACCCAATAATCCAGATTCATGTCTAGAATATCAGCATTTTTAGTAATTGTAGTCGCTTCTCTTATAGGAAATAATTCATTTGCGCAAAGCGAACATGCACATACCTGTATGTCAGAGAATCACTTTCATGAAAGTCCTAAGGCTACAAAAGATTACCATAAAAGGATAAGCAATCTCTTTTCTAACCCTGAAAGGAATAATGATGGCCTTGGCATTATTACGATTCCAGTAGTGGTGCATGTCATACATAATGCTCCGATTGAAAATATATCAGATGCACAGATTCAAAGCCAAATAGATGTTCTCAATGCTGCTTTCGATTTAGAGGCACCTTGGATTCAGCAATTCTATCCACAGGCCGCAGATCTTGATATTGAATTTGTATTAGCTAATCGAGATCCTAACGGGAATGTTACATCTGGAATTACAAGAACTAGTACCAGCGTTACAAGCTTCGATATAGATCCTGCTCAGCCACTGGATTATCCGCAGAACACTTACATGAAACTTTCAAGTCAAGGGGGAGCAGATGCATGGCCGCACACAGATTATTTAAACATCTGGGTCTGTAATATGGATTATTTATTGAAAGGCTTCGGGTCTTTCCCAAATACCATTGCGACTCATTTAGACGGTGTGGTGATTAATTATGAATACTTTGGTAATATTGGTACTGGAGCTACCTATGTAAACTATGATTTAGGGAAAGCTTGCGTTCACGAGGTGGGACACTGGCTAGATCTTAGACATCTTTTTGCCAATGCCGATTGTGCGATTAACGATGGAATAGCAGATACGCCGGCACAGGTTGGAGTTCACTATTCTTGTGCTGCACCGATCGTCGAATGTGGTAATACACTGATGCTAGAAAATTACATGCAATACACATATGACCAGTGCCAACTGCTATACACAGAAGGTCAGAAATGTGTCATGAGAAATAATTTTACAAGTGGTGAATGGCGAGAATCCATTCTTAATAGCCCTGGCTATGTGCCAAATGATGCAGCTGTAATTTCAGGAACTTTGTGGCATGATAGCAATGGAGATGGAAACATAAATACAAGCGAACCAAAAGAAGGTAATATTCAATGTTTACTATATGATTGTAATCACGTATTGGTAGATAGTGACGAGACAAATTCAAATGGTCAATACACTTTTAATGATGTTACACCAGGGAATTATTATCTATTAATAAATCAAAACGATCTACCTAATACAAGAGGCGTACACCCAATCTGGTTAAGCTATTCTGGCTGTGCACCTATCGCTGCAAATATTTCTTACACGCAGGACATTCCACTTTTAAGTTATGCAACAGTCTCTGGAGAAATCTGGGAAGATATGAATGCCGATGCTGTACAACAGTCTACAGATCCTATGCTTAACTCTATCCAGGTACAACTGAAATTACCTGATGGGACAACCATAGATCAAGTGAGTTCAGACAACAATGGTCAATATGAATTTTCGCAAGTTTATCCGATGGACTACTACTTAGAATTTATGGTAGGTTCCACTTATTTATTTACTGGATACTCAGTAGACAACTATGTAGGAAATAACTTCGCCCCTAACACTACTCCAATTATGAATCTCACCCAAGGCCAAGACCTTATAGATTTTGATGGAGGATTTTTTCAAGAGGGAGAGATTGGTGGAACTGTTTGGTTTGACTTAAATTCTGATGGCATTTTTGATGCAAATGAATCAGCATCACAAAATACAATGATTGAAATTTTCAATAATGATTTACAATTACTTGGAACCGCCTTTACAGATTCAAATGGCAACTATTTATTTAGTAATCTGACACCAGATGATTATTACTTAATTATTGATCCACCGGCGAATTATGATATCATCCCTCAGCCTTTTCCAAATTTCTTTGATCATAGCAATGGATATAATACTAGTCCATTTTTTGCTTTATTATCAGCTTATAACATCAATGATGTAAGCGCTGGACTCGGATTGGGAACTGTAGATATTCAAGACGTTTCCTTAACTGCAGAACTTTTAAATAATAAAGTTCAATTGACTTGGGACGTTGTGGATGCTTTTAAAATTAATCGATTTGAAATTTTAAAATTAATCAATGAGGAATGGAGAACTATTCATGTCTGTTATGACGCTTGCGCAAATGCATATATCGATCATGAATTAATTAATGGTGAAAATTATTACAAGCTTGTTGCTTATAAATCATCTGAAGATTTTAATACAAGTGAGGTAGTTTCTATCAATTACAAGGATGAAGCATTCTATTCTATTTCTTTTAGCAATCCGATTACTGAAAGTTTAGATCTAAAGGTGAATGGGTTATTAGAAGGAAATCTTAGTGGCGCCATCTACTCAACTGAAGGGGTAGTTTTAGAGAAATTCGAAATGGCATTAATATCTGATACATCCTCAGAAATTTCTTTAGACTTCACGACCTACAGCCCAGGCATTTACTATTTATCCACTAAAATGGGTTCAAAAGTTGAAGTTCATAAACTTTTAAAGTTTGAATAAGAAGAGGGTAAAATTAATATTCTAATGGTTTTAAATGTGTAAGTAATTATTTTTCAAAAGGGTTATCCTTAGTAGAAAAGTATATTCAATAAATACCCCTCTGAAAAGAGTCCCTAGCATAGAATTTGGTACCTAATTGGCATGAAGTATTAGTTCTCGATGAATTCCCCATTCATCTTGGCTATAACTAAAACCATTATTAACCATAACTTATATTCTATGCTACTCTTAGCTAAAGGGGCGGCGCGCCCTATGTTAGAGATTAGTTTGAGCCATTCAACTCCAAAAACACTCTTGCTCTTATTGGGCTTTGTCTTTTTGGGATTTACCTCAAATCAACTTCATGCAAACAATGCCATACTCTCAGACGGGGGATTGGAAGATGTTGCTGTCTGCGAAGGAAGTGAAATTTCTTTAACTGCCACTAGCCCAAATCCAGATCCCTTAACTTACAATTGGGAAATCGATCTAGGTTCAGGGTTCGTTTCAACTGGTCAGACTGGCCAGACTTTCATTGAAGCTGAAGCGCCTTGTTCCTACAATGGCGCATTAATACGTGTAACCATCGGTCATTTAGATCCAATAGACGACCTTGTATGTGACCCGGTAAATATTTACGTAAACTGCGAAAACACCATTGGTTGTTACTCACAGATAAACGTAGCTGTTAATGGAGATTGCGAGGCAGTTCTAACGCCAGAAGCATTCGTTTCTAATTATTTAACCGATGAATTTTATACACTTACTTTTACAGATGAAAGTGGTGTTATTCATACCGGAGATGATTTAGGTATTTTCATAGGTCAGACGATAACATACGAGATTCAAGACCTTTGCGGTAACGCATGTTGGGGTAAGATTACCGTGGAAGATAAGACTGGTGCCATGTTTGAAAATTGTGGAGACTATGTATTGTCTTGCGCAGAGTTTGAGGCAGGTAATTCAGGAGACATCCACATACCTAATCTAAACGGGAATTGCACAATGGAAGATGATGTCACCTTCAGCTTTGAAGATGATACCTTATCAGTCATGTGTATGAATGGATATGCAAATGCCATAGAAAGAACATGGACAGCCTTAAATGGGGATGGTGATTTCATAGGCCAGTGTGTACAGACCATTAATATTCAGGCTCTAGGAATTGCTGATGTTGTTTTCCCAGGCAACGAAGATATAGAATACGATCAGACCACGAGTTGTGACGTATTTACGGATGAATTTTTACACCCAGATAATCTAGGTTATCCAACAAATTCTACTTGTCCAAATTATGTTTCTTTCTGGGAAGATACCGAGTTTGAATTATGCGGAGCGAGCAGAAAAATACTACGTAGGTGGACTGTTGTGGATTGGTGTACTGGTGAAATTGCTCATGGTGAACAGATTATTAAAGTTGTTGACGATGAACCAGCGATAAAAACTTGTCCAGAAGATGTAATGTACCCTACTCAATATGGCTGTACCGCAGATATAAATCTTGATCCATGGGATTTAGTTCACGGAATGGGCGCCTTACAATTATTGATCGACTGTTCGAGTGTAACACTAACCGTAGAATATTTAAGAGCAGAACCAGGCACTGCACAACCATTGGCAGACGGAGAATATACTTCTGCAGGTGTTGTATTTGAGTCCGATAGCACTTATACTTTACCAACCATTACTGATGAATTCGTATGGATTAGATATAGGATTTTAGATGCTTGTGAGAACATGCCTATTCTTGATAGTCCTGAAGAAAGTGATGATGCCATAAGTTGTTACTTTGAAGTGCAATTAGTAGATGGGGCACCTCCTACGGCAATCTGTGAAGGTAATACAACTGTTACATTGGATGACTATGGGTATGCAATATTACTAGCAGAATCCGTTGATGACCATAGTACCGATCAATGCGGTGAAATTTATGATTTTAAAATTAAAAGACAAGGATATTGCGATGGTCATGAAACCGATATTGACTGGAGTGACGAAGTACATTTCTGTTGCGATGATGTAGGATCGACCTTATGGGTTTTCCTTGCTGTGTATGATGAAGATGGTAACTCTTCAGTATGTGAGGGACAGGTGACTGTTGTTCCAGGTTCTAGTGGCGGAGGAACAGGGACTCCTGACATCGAATGTCCAGATGACATTACCTTAGATTGTAATCAAGATTATAACTACTATAATTATCCAGACATCACTTTCGATTATCATGATCATGGATGTGGAACCTCAAATCCAGATTTCTCCGTAGATGATTCTTTCGATACTTCTAATCTAGATGGATGTGGTTTAGGATTCATAATCAGAACAGTCACTGTAACTTTTACAGGAGGGATCGTACGGACTTGCAATCATAAAATATTTGTGGAAGCAGGAAATCCTTTGGATCCTACTGATATCCAGGTAGAGTCTATGATCACAATAAACACCTGTGATCAATACGATGGAAGTGCTTTAGACCCAGATGTGATTGGAGGGAAACCAGTAATTAATTCTACCTATTCTACCTGTATTAGTATTACTACAGAATACGATGATGAAATTATAACTGGAGGAAACGGATACTGTCAGCAGATAAAAAGAACATGGACCATTACCGATTGGTGTGTGGACAATAGCATGGGTAACGGTATTTATACCTTTGAACAGATTATAAAATTAAATGACCAAATCAAACCAGCGATTGACTGTGAAGATGTTTGGTTGTTCACGGAGGATGTTGATTGTGATAATCAGATCAGTCATACCATTATGGTAACTGACAATTGCACGCCAGCTTCACTTTTAGATATTAGTTGGACCATCGATGTTTTAAATGATGGAAATCCAGCCAACGATATAAGTGGAACTAGTCTCACAATCACTTCATCTATGCCGCTAGGGACGCATCCAATTACAGTTACAGCAATAGATGCTTGTAACAACTCAAGAACTTGTACATACGATCTAGTTGTAGAAGCAGGTCAAGGAGGTGCTACTGGTGGTGTAAATGCAAGTTGCTTAACTGAATTACATTGGACATTAAGTCCAAATGGTGTAGCTGAGATATGGGCCTCAGACTTTGACTTCAATAGTGCAGGAGGATGTGACGGATCAGATTATAACCTCACCTACTCTTTTACAAATCCAAGTTTTACTTCAACACCAAATATATTCTATGATTGTAATTCATTGAATGGTAATTCAGTATTGGTACTACCTGTAACAATCTGGGTAAGTGATGCTGCTGGATTTTATTCTACGTGTACCTCTGTGTTGCACTTACGAGATGTATTAAATGTATGTGGAAATTCAACAACTGGAGGAGGAACTTACAATGTCAGCGGACGATTAACCACTGAAAACGGAGAGCCAGTACCAGATTTTGAAGTTTCCTTGGAAGATATGACAATGGATGAGATGGCATATAACATGTCTGATGAAGAAGGGAATTATGTATTCAATTCTTTGACGGAAAATAACAATTACATGATAAAGCCTAGCCATGATTTACATCATGAACAGGGAGTTTCTACACTAGATTTGGTTTTAATTCAAAAACACATTTTAGGACTAGAAGAATTGGATTCACCGTATAAGCTTATTGCTGCAGATGTGAATAACTCAGAAAGTATTTCAGCGAGTGATTTAATTCAAATAAGAAAATTAATCTTAGGCGTTTACGATAAATTCCCGAATCAACAATCATGGGTTTTTGTAGACAATGAATATACATTCCCAGATCCGACACATCCGTGGGACTATTCTGATGAAGCTTATATACAAGGAATGAATACTCCGAGTAACAATCATGACTTCACAGCTGTAAAAATTGGTGATGTAAATAATTCCATCAATATGGGCTTGACAGATGGCAATATCGAATCAAGAAGTCAAGGTTTAAACCTTAGAATTGATGCACTGGAAGTATTGGAGGGAGCAATCTATAAGATCCCTGTTTACAGCGAAAATTTTACAGACATCTATGGACTTCAGTTTGCCATGAAAACCCAAGGCCTAAGAATCCTTGGAGTTGAAGGAGGTTTATTACCGATTAAAGATCATAACTACTCTTTAGATCAACAGAAGATAACTTTCTCATGGAATGATAGCCATACAGTTGGATTTAGTGATAAGCCATTATTTGAGTTGAAAGTTTTAGCCACTAAGAATGGAAGCTTGAAAGAAGGAATAATGCTTGACCAATTTAACTTCCAGAATGAGGTATACGTTGGAGAAAGCTTAGAGGTTAAATCTCTAAATCTAAAAGTCGGAGATATGGGAGACTTTGAGAATTCTTTAGGCCAAAACAAACCTAATCCATTCTCAGAAGATACTGAAATTAGCATTAGTTTGAGTGAAGCTCAATCAGCTTCACTAATATTCTATGATATTTCTGGTCTCGAAATCTATCGAATTGATGGTTCTTACCCTAAAGGTAAATCAACCATTGAGGTGTCAGCGGAAAGAATAAATACGACTGGTGTCGTTTATTACAAATTAGAAGCAGAAAATTATACCGCCATTAAAAAGATGGTTTTAGTAAGATAAATAATTTATAAATGTTGGCCTTTGAATATGGCCAACCTCAATACCCTTTTGTTTTAAAATTTTTTTAATCAGATTCATGTTCGGAAGAAATTCCGAAAGCGAACTTTTACTTCAATTGCCTTCTCTGTCCTCAGAGAAGGCTTTTTGAGTTTATAATGGCCTCAGAATCAAGGTTTTCTAAAGTAGAAAACTTATTAATATGCAATTTATCAGTCGTATACTTTTTTTATCTAATGTATTGACTACCAAATCTTTATGCGCGGATATAATGTCGGAATTTAGGCACAATCAAAGGTGATTATGGCATAGTTTCTGCATCTCTTAGATTAACTATGAACATCGAAGAGATAAATAGAAAACACTTTGTAGAAACGGACATGTACTACCGTGTCGGTTATGGTCTATCATCCAAAATCTTAAACTTTAGATCTGGTATTATAACTATAGAAGTTGTACTATCTAGAAAATGGGATAAGGATTACAATACTACTGCATTAGAAATGGCCAACATTTGGAAGAACAATCATTCCGAACTAAAGCATGCCATTGGTTGTAAAATTTATATCATCGATACCAAAAGAAATCCTTACAAAAAGTCCTTGATTCATTCCGGCGTTAAACCTGGTTATGATGCTAAAAAGGGCATCCTATTCTCTAAGGGTTACATGAACTAAGTGTATCAAGGAATTGAGTTACAACTTAAAGGGGCGTACCTTTATACAATGATTCTAAGATATATCTTACTTCTACTACTTTTCAGTAATATAAGTTTCGGTCAATATGATCATCAATCAGTCTTCAATGGACTAGAAGGTGATGAATTGTTTGAAAAACTGGTTGAGGATTTTAAACCAGAGGCCATTCTACCGTTTAATCAATCCCGAGATACACTTTTTGCTGTAGTGTATGCTAGAGATAATATTCTCGAATGCGTATACACAGGACATACGGTTGAATTAGATCCAGACGAAGATCCTACTGTGAGTGCTTATCAAAATGGTGGATCCAATGGCATAAATACAGAGCACACGTATCCAAGATCAATGGGCGCAGCAGATGGAAATGCAGAAGCTGACATGCACCATTTATTTCCTACAAGGTCCTCGGTAAATTCAGCCAGAGGAAATGATCCCTTTGCAGAAATCCCAGATGCACAGACCAATAATTGGTATTACCTAAATCAGAATCAATCAAACATTCCTAGCAACGATATCGATCTTTGGAGTGAGGATAGAAAAAACGGCTTCGAACCTAAGGAAGCGCATAAAGGTAATGTGGCAAGGGCCATGTTTTATTTCTACACCATGTATCGAGATGAAGCCATGGATGCTAATCCAACTTTCTTTGATCAACAATTAAACACACTTTGTGACTGGCATTGGGCAGATCCTGTAGATGAAGATGAATGGAATAGAAATCAAATGATTGCTAAATACCAGAGTGACAAAGAAAATCCATTCATTTTAGATTGTAGTTTGGCTTCGAGACTTTATTGTCCAATGACTGATGCAGCTTGTGCCACAGTTCCTGTATCTGAATCAATTTTAGTAAGCCCCAAAGTTTTTCCAAATCCAAGTACAGAAAACTATCAAGTAGAATGGCCTGATAAAAACTTCCACCTTCTCCTGACCAACGAGATTGGGCAACTTATACTTATAGAAGAAGCATTTAATAAAAAGCAAATAAAATTGCCAGAAGGTCAAGGGGTCTATTACCTAAGAATATCTGATGAACAAGAAAATAGTTATACCATTAAATTAGTGCAACTGCAATAGAAGAATTTTAATTAATCAGGAAGATTATCTATTTCTTTCATCAATTCTTCCGCTTCCGCAAATTTAGCATCAGACTGTGTACGATCGACCTTAGATAAACGAAAGGCTTCCTCATGGAGCTTCTTGTATTTATCCATTAACTTCTGCTTCTCACTTTTTCCTTTAAATATTCCGAACATTAGTTCTGCTTTTAGTAAAAAGAAATATAACAACTGTATTTTCACATTGTTTAAAAATCAAATAGCAATAATGTTAAACGCACAAGATAAAGTTACTGTTATAGGCGCTGGAACCATGGGCATGGGGATCGCACATGTTGCAGCCATTGCAGGACATGAGGTATATCTTTACGATAGAGATCCTAAAGCTATTCAGAAAGCACTTGAAAAAATCCAATACTTTTTAAATAGATCAGTAGAGAAAGGAAGAATGGATGATGCCCAAGCTAAAGCAATATTTGGGAAGTTGTATGCCATTGAAAATCTAGAAAGTGTATCTGATAGTAGATTGATCGTTGAAGCAATCGTTGAAAATCTTGAAATCAAACAAGACTTATTTCAAAAACTTGAAGGCATTGTAGCTGATGATTGTATTCTGGCCAGTAATACCTCTTCTCTTTCAATCAGTGCAATAGCTGGAGGATTAAAAAATCCATCGCGTTTCATCGGGCTACATTTTTTCAATCCGGCACCACTTATGAAATTAGTGGAAGTGATTCCTGCGGTACAAACAGATGAGGCAATAAAGAGTTCAAGCTTTCAATTGATGGAGAACTGGGGCAAGCTACCCGTCTATGCGAAAGACACCCCTGGCTTCATTGTAAACAGAGTTGCTAGACCCTTCTACAGTGAGGCCTTAAGGATTTTAGAAGAAGGTCTTGCAAATGAATTGACCATTGACACGGCCATGAAAGAAATCGGCGGATTTAAAATGGGACCATTTCAATTAATGGATTTCATTGGTCATGATGTAAATTTCAAAGTAACAGAAACCGTGTGGAAGTCATTTTATCATGAACCTAGATACAAGCCTTCTTTTACTCAAAAAAATTTAGTGGCAGCAGGATATCTGGGTAAAAAATCTGGTAAAGGATTTTATGATTATACTTCAGATACTCCGCCAGATCAACAGATGAAAATTGAACGCGCAATTCTGCAACCGCTCTTTGATCGGATCATTGCCTTACTTATAAATGAAGCTTGTGATGCTGCTTTCTGGGGAGTAGGAAGTGAAGAGGCAATCGACACAGCCATGCAATACGGTGTAAATTATCCCAAGGGACTTCTTGCTTGGGGGAAAGAAATTGGTTGGGATAAAATTAAGAACACATTAAATGAATTACATACCATCTATAGGGAAGAAAGATATCGACCTTCACCCTACCTCATAAAAGTATAGTGCCATGATCACTCCAGAAGAAATCGTCCATGAAAAAATGTTCAAAGAAGATGCCTTTAGCCAATGGCTAGGAATTAAAGTGGAAGAAATTTCTCTAGGCTATGCCAGACTATCTATGACCATTAGATCAGAAATGTTAAACGGTTTCAAAATTGCTCATGGAGGCATAAGTTTCAGCTTTGCAGACAGTGCGTTCGCATTTGCTTCCAATTCTAGAGGCAGGCTTTCCTACTCTATTGAAACTGGAATCAACCATCTGGAAAAGCTCATGGAAGGTGATATCATATTTGCGGAAGCGAAGGAAGAATATTTCAATGATAAACTCGGCAAGTATCGAGTTGAGATTACAAAAGATAATGGAGATCTAGTCGCCCTCTTTCATGGAATGGTCTATCGCACGAAGAAGGAATGGAAATAGAAGAATTGTAATTAAATCAATTAGTATCTCAAGACTTTTTTGCTATTTGAGAAAAAATATCGGTTTCAATGTCACCTTTTTTCATAATAGGGTATTATACTTAGGTAATCAAGTATGAACCACTCATAATCGTAAATGTTGTCTAGCAAAATTTAGGCAATCTGCTTATTGATATTGAATTTGTTGTACTTTATTAACTCTGAATCAAAGTATAAAACAAGTTCCATGAAAATATCGAAATTCGGCGCTTTACTAATATTACTTTTTCTCTCCTTAGGAATCAATGCGCAAGTCCCAGGGTTCTTAGGTAAGAAATTATCAATTAATCTTGGTGGAGCATTCTATCCTGCCTTTGAAGGTCCTTCCAAAGGAAACAAAGGAGGAGTCGACTTCGTACTAGATGAAAATCCTCAAAGAAACACCATCGGCTTAAATTATGCACTAGAAATTTCGGCAGATTACACTACAGGACGTTATGGATCTGTAGGTATATTTTATAATCAATACCAAACAGGTTTAACTACTAGATTACACCTCCCTTCAGACGTTTCCATCTTTGTGGTCAATCATGCTGAAACCTTCCACTTAATTAATGCCAAAACAATAGGTGCAGTATTTAATAGATTTAGATCTAAACAAGGAGCACTTGCTCCCATTGGACGATTTACTTCCTATGGTTTTGAAAGAGTTTCGCTGACTGGAGAAATCACCGATTTTATATTAATAAATCAAAAAGGAATATCAACAGTAAATCCTGCTGATGTCCAAAACTTTGAGCAAGAACATAGCTTCTTTAATTTTATTTTCAGGTATATGATCTCAATTCCATTGACAGAAAAAATACTTATTAAACCTGGTGGCAGCCTTAGATTACCATTCAACGCCCTAATTCAACTGGCAGAATATGGAGAAAAAACTTCACATGAAGATTGGGGCTTTAATAATAATCAGGCGCACTTTGATGTAGACTTAGAAAGAAGAATTTTACTACATGGATTGGTAAGATTTGAATTAAACCTTGCCTATCTACTATTTTAAAATTCCACAAGCTAGGATCATGATCAATAACTTCATAAAATTATTAAGTCTACTATTCTTTTCAATTGGATTTACACTATGTTGCTCCGCACAAAGTCCAAAAATTATTTCCTCACAAGGAACCATACCCCAAGAATTTTTGACACCCAGTTCTATCAAGTATAAGCAAACGATTGAAGAATACGAAAGAAATCAAAGGAACAAAGATGACTTTAAAACCAAAAAAGGAAAGGAAGAATTTTACCTGGCCTCTAACTTCAACATTGACGATTTACTTCAAAGTGGCTACGCCCTCTTTAATGATGAACTCGGTAAATATGCCAATGAAGTAATGAATCAATTACCGATCAGCGATGAGTTAAAGAAGAGGAAAAATCCTAGAATATATATCGTTAACTCGAATGACGTAAATGCCTTCGCCACAGACCAAGGAATAATTTTTGTTACACTCGGTTTGCTTGCCAATGTAGAAACCGAAGCTCAACTCGCGTTTATACTTGCACACGAAATTTCACACATAGAAGAAGATCATGGATTTTTATTAGGAGAAGATCGATTCAAAGAAATTCAAAAAATAGCTCGATATCAATTGCCATTCCTATGCTTAGATAATGGGGATAATGGTAGAGCAATTTATAACGCATATATTTTATTAAAAAAGTACCCAGACGATCAAGCACTTAAAAAATTGATTGCAAAGGCATTATATATGGAAGTAAAGAGGCAAAGAACGGCTGATGAAAATTCCGAAAGTCGTCTTTCGCTTTACAACCATGTCAACAAAATGGAAGGAGCGATACAACGTGTTGAATATATATTCAAAAAAATGAAGGCAAGGGAATTAACAGTACTTGCATTAAAACGTAATTATGAAGCATGGTTGGATGATCCAGAAGATGAACAATTAAATATGGCTGTCCATTCACTAATGGTGGATCTGGCAACACACTATGATAACCTTGATAAATTTTCGAATAAACCAAGACCTAAAGTAGATGATAGCAAACCAGAACTAAAGGAGGAAATAGAAGATGGCAAAGAACTAACAAGAGAAGAAAAAATCAAAAAAGCCAATTCCAATGAAGTAGTTGATGATTCTCGATTATTTGCTTTCGTGGACTATCTGGATGATGAAGATTTTCAAAACAGATTTAATAAAGCTAAAGAAATAGTAACCGCAAGAGAAGAAGACGAAGGAAAATCCCGACGTAATAATACTTATTACATGGTTAATAATTCAGTATCACTTGATATCGATAAAATCGTTGTTGTCAATCCTGAATATGTAAAGTTAAAATCAAATAAAGACAGGTCCGTTCAATACATTCAATCTGAAGAAAAGCAAGCTGAATTTCGAAATGAAATTGTTGAAGTTTCCAAAATGAGTAATCTTGATGTTAAGCTTTTAGGCTTGGGTGAATTATCTGGAACCGATTTAGAATCCTTCAACAATTTAAACGAGCTAGATACCTATTTCCAACAACAACTTGAACTGCCTTCTCAAGGCTTACATCCAAGTACTAACCAAACTAAAATCAATGACATTGCAGAAAGCTATGGCACTGATTATTTTCTTTGGACTGGATTAATTTCAGTTGGAAGAAACAAGATAAAACCATTAGCTGTAGGGCTTGGAGTTGTATTTCCTCCGGCCTTTGCGTCTCGAATTTTTGATAAAGTAGTTTACAACGATGACACCTTTTTCTATGCCATTCTTTTTGATGTAAAAAATGGAAAAAGAAGAGCACTGAAGTTAGATTTTATTGATGGTAGCTTAACAAACCCATTTATGAAAGCACATTTATATGATGTCTTCAATCAAATTTCATCAAATTAAAATTGAGAGAACAAGCAAAAATCCAAAAGAATAAAAGCGCAAAATAGTACCTTTAGTACATGAGAAATATTCTACTAGCACTTTCCTTAGGATTGCTTTTTATAGCATGTAAACCAGCACCTACAAGCCCTACAGCTGACGAGACTCAGCCTGCAAAAGTTAAAATCCCAGAAGGGCCATTGGCTCAAAAATTATACGCCAATTATCATTCAACACCCGCAACTCAGCCTCAGAAAGATGAAAATCGATTGATAGAATATGCTGTTGCCAATAACCTTGATGTTCAAAAAACTGCCTCAGGTCTATATTATATCATTGAAAAGACCAACGAATCAGAAAACTATACTAGGTGTACCGCTCAACCTTGTGTGAAAATTAAGGCTAACTATAAGGGTATGACCTTGGATGGAACTGAATTTGATAATAGTTACAAAAGAGGCGCTCCTTTAGAATTCACGCATGGGCAGATGATTCCAGGTTGGAATGAAGCATTATTATTGATGAATCCAGGCTCTAAAGCCACTCTATTGATACCCTCGCATTTGGCTTACGGAACGAGAGGTTTTCCTGGCTTAATTGGTCCGAACGAACCTTTGGTATTTAATCTTGAAACGCTAGTTAATTAACTAAGCTTTTTTCTCTGCAACTTTCTTAGCTAAGGCCTTCTTTTTCTCGCCTTGTGGTCTTGAGTTACCATAAGATGATCTTGCTATTTTACCTTTTCTAGTCTTTTTGTCTCCTTTACCCATTGTGGTAGTTTTATTAGTTGAGCGGCAAATATAAGTAATTGATATTGAATGCTCAATCTACAATGAAGAATCTAATAGACAATTCATATAAGAAACAAGGACATTTAAGTATTTACAAAGTCATATAAATCCTCCCTTTTCCCCAACATTGCATCATGCAATACCTCCCCAAACTCTAAATAACACTTAAGATTCGTCAACCAAAAGGTCCATCCCCCTTTACAACCAGCATAAAAGTTGAATTTCGAGGCTTCATCCGTTGGAATTTTAGTCTGATGTAATCTTAAAATTGTCCATTCATCTTTGGTCTCCAACCTAATTTCTACCTCCATTCCATGTCCGAAAGTAAATTTTAAAAGATCAACTTCATTTGCCTCGAGCATCATAACCTCTGTAGTAAAATCAGCATTATTCCACGTCCAGTTTACCTTATCTGCCTTTCGGCAAATGGAGGTTCCCTTTCGATTGATAATTTCAACCTTGTTTAAAAACCATTTTTGGAGCAAGTTTATATCCACCCAAGCCTTGTAAACCTCTGAGATAGGTGCCTTTATCCGAATATTTCTATTAAAATTGGTCCATTCCATATAAGATATTTGAACTCAAAGAATAACTTATTGTTACTTCTACTCTGACTCCGACATCACAAGAGACTCGGTGGTCTTTAATTTTAACGTCAATAATTTATTCTCTTCATCATTAAGAAAGTATTTTCGCGATTCATATAAGAAAGTATGCAAGAATTAAAAATAGTCAAGGTAAAGAAGGAAACGCATGATGTGACTACATTTTTTGTAGATCCAAAATCGCAAGGTTTAGATTGGAAGCCAAAAGCAGGTCAATACATCACCATTGAAGTTGAAGTTAAAGGAGAAACCCTGAGAAGATCGTATTCCCTTTCTTCAGCGCCTTATGACGAACTACTTGCGTTTAGCATAAAAAGAGTAGATAAAGGAAGAGTTTCAAATTTTATGATTGATTCAATTCAAGAAGGATCAACATTAAAAATGTTCGGCCCAGATGGGAAATTTGTCTTACTCCCAGATGTTGAATTAAGAAAAGATTACTACTTTTTTGCGGCAGGTTCTGGCATTACTCCGATCATGTCCATGATTAAGACTGTGCTAGAACAGGAACCAAAAAGTACAACATATCTATTGTATGGTAATCGTACCGAGGAGGACATAATCTTTAAAGAAGAACTCGATCAGATGATGAGTGAATATAGAGATCAACTTTTGGTGAATTATACGCTGAGCAAACCAAAGAAAGAAAAGAAAGGGGGTATCGGAGGCTTCTTCAGTAAAGGGGTTATTAATTGGAAAGGTTGGAAAGGAAGAATTGATAATGAAATGATCCATAAATTCCTAGAGCTTCATCCTTCCAAGTCTAGGAAAAATGAATTTTTCATCTGTGGACCAGGTAATTTCATAAGCTTCACAGAAGAAGTTTTGTTGAGTGCTGGAAACGAAAAAAGCAGTATCAAAAAAGAATTCTTTTCAAGCCCAGATGATGCAAAAAAACCTGCAGCCGCAGTTGGAGGAAAAGCAAAAGTCAAAATTACTTTAGAAGGAGAAACTTTTGAACTTGATCACGATAATGAAAAAACCATTCTTGAAACAATCGTAGCCGCTGGTAAAAATCCTCCCTACTCTTGTACTGCTGGAGCGTGCTCTACCTGTATTGCCAAAACCACTAGCGGTCAAGTAAGTATGGACACCTGTTTCGCCCTAGACGATGATGAAATAGAAGAAGGCTATATCCTTACTTGTCAAGCAAGAGCTGAAAGCGCAGTCGTAGAAATTGTATACGAGGATTAAAAACTAATCACTTAGCCCTTGTAAAACATCCATTTCCATAATTCCTTAAAGGAAACTTTCTTACCGTACATTAAGATACCTACTCGGTAAATACGCCCCGCTATCCACGCAAAGAATATACAAGTAAGTATTAAGATAAGTAAGGACAGTCCGATCTGCCACAATGGTGGCTCAAAGGCCAAACGTACTGGCATAAGTATCGGCGAAAACAATGGAAACATAGAACCAAAAACAGCCATCGATCCATTGGGATTTTGAATGACAGACTGTGCCATTACAAAAGCAAGTACTATTGGAATAATGATAGGTGTCATTAACTGCTGACTCTCTCCCATGTCATCTCCTACAGCTGAACCAATCGCAGCAAATAAAGCAGAATAAATAAAGTAACCACCAAAGAAAAACAGTGCAAAAGAAGGCAGTATCAATGCCCAATTTAATCCCATAAACTCTGAGATAATTTGCTGAATATTAAAATCATCCAATGAATCTTGAGGCAAGCCATTCATCTGATCTGTAAGGTCTCTCAATTGGTCCGGATCTGCGGCACCTCCACCCATAAACATTTGCACGAGATACATCATTGTAGGTATCAATACAATCCAGATTCCTAATTGTGTTAAACCTACAGCGCCTACACCAATGATCTTTCCTAACATCAACTGAAAAGGCTTTACACTTGAAATCATAACCTCAACAATTCGATTTATTTTTTCTTCCATGACTGAACGCATAACCATCCCACCATATATGAAGATGACCAAATACATCAGAAAACCCATGACTCCACCGATTACAGTGGCTATAATTGTTGTGAGTTTACTAGAGGTATCTGCTGCTCCATCTTCGTCGCCTACAGCTCCATTTTCCAGAGAAACGTTGGTTTTAAAACTATCATATACCTCCCGATCAAATCCTGACAAATCAATCTTATGCTCTTTTACAGCTTTCGATATTTTCCCTTCAATCCGTTCTATGACAATAATCCCAAGCTTCTCCTGACTGTAATATTTGGGTTCTAATTTATCCAAGGATTTATTCTCTAAATGCAGTAAAATATTGGCTCCTTTCTCCTCATAACTTTCCTTTAATTCTTCAATTGGACCATCATCAAATTCAAATACCAATGTTGAACTACTCTCAATTTTTTCAGCTAATATTCCTGTCTCATCTTTTACCAAGATAGTGTTATCAGACTTCGTAGTTTCGTTGGCAAGATAACCCGCCACGAGCATCAATAAACCGAAACCAAAAGGCGTAAGCAAGGTCGTAACAATAAACATTTTACGCTTTACACGGATGGAGTATTCTCTCTGTATAATCAACCACAACTTATTCATGCGCTTTGGTTTTCTACGGTTCTAATAAAAATATCATTCAATGAAGGCAGGACTTCTTGGAATTCTTGAATCTGAAATCCGCCATTTATTAAAGACTTTAATACCTCATTTGGATTTTGAGTATCACCTAATTGCAACTTGAATCTCCTGCCATCAGAAGAAAGCACCGTGTAACCTGAGAAGTCTGGAGCTCCTTGTCCAGGTGCAAGAACAAACTCAAATATGTTTTGCTTGTATTGATCTTTGATTTCCTGAACCTCGCCATGAAGAATTACTTTACCTTGATTTACCAAAACAATCTCTTCACATATTTCTTCCACTTGTTCCATTCTGTGGGTTGAAAATATGATGCTTGTTCCCTTCGCATTCAGAGCTGCAATTTCATCTTTAATTAAATTCGTATTAATTGGATCAAGTCCTGAAAAAGGTTCATCCAAGATTAACAAATCAGGGTCATGCATCACTGTCGAAATGAATTGTATCTTTTGCTGCATACCCTTAGAGAGTTCCTCTACCATCTTCTGATACCAATCCGTAATCTCAAATTTCTCCATCCAATGCTTAATCGCAGCTCTTGCCTCCGACTTAGTCATACCCTTCAATTGCGCCAAATACATTAGTTGTTCACCAACCTTCATTTTTTTGTAAAGACCACGCTCTTCAGGCATGTATCCAATATTCATGATATGCGAAGAGTTCAAGTTCTCCCCGTTTATTTTCACGGAACCTTCATCTGCAACTGTTATCGTCGTGATGATTCTAATGAGTGATGTTTTACCTGCTCCATTCGGTCCCAATAGGCCAAACACACTTCCTTTCTTTATATCAAAGGTGATGTGGTCACAGGCAGTGTGATTATGATAACGTTTGACAACATTATCCAAGGAAAGTACGGTCATCGATTGATTTTGATGGTAAATTGAACTTTTACCAAAAATAATGAATATTTATTCGATTAGCGTGGATGAATCTTCGATGGATGCGAGCGCTTATTTAATTCTCTTTATTTATTGCGCCAAAAACTTTTCAAGACCTTTTATATAGGCACGATTCCCGTCTTCTGTTCCGATAGTCACTCTAACACAGCCTTCTGCTCCAAAATATCCTACAGGTCGCACCATTACATCTTGGGCCAACATAAATTCTTCAAATTCTGAAGCTCTTTCAGATAATCGGATCATGATGAAATTACTTTCCGATTTCCAGTATTCAACGCCAAGACGGTCAAGCTCTGCGTATAAATATTTCTTCTCTTGCTTGACATGACTTACAGATTTCTCAATAAATGCACCATCATTTATAGCTGCAATTCCAGCAGCGATAGCAATGCTATTTATCATAAAAGGACGAGTAAGCTTTCGCAAATAATCCGCTAACTTATCATTGGTATAACCATATCCAAGACGCATGCCAGCCATGCCATACATTTTAGAAAAGCTATTGATACCTATAATGTCTTTCCCTTGATCAAGCCATCGCATGGCTGTGGAGTAATTGTCATTATCAACGTATCGCTCATATACTTCATCATAAACAATAACTACACCTTCTGGCACATGCTTGAATAATTCATCAAGCTCCTGGTAAGAGTAAATCGTTCCTGTAGGGTTATTAGGATTGGTAATATATAACAGTCTCGTACGATCATTGAAAGAATTAACAATTCCCTCAATGTCTAATTCCCAATTTTCCTTCAAACGTACATCGACTTGTTCGGCGCCCATCTTTATTCCAAGTATTCTATACAATTGGAAAGTCGGATTTGCCACGATGTATTCTGAACCTTTATCTAACAACCCTCGCACCAAGATCTCAATTACCTCAGACCCAGAATTGCCTATCAATACTTGTTCAGGGCTTACCTTATTATCATAACTTGTTGCTATGGCCTTGGCCAGTTTATCAGGAGTTCCATCCGGATAAATATGAAGCTCCGAAGCTGCCTTCTGCGCTGCTTCAACAGCTTTAGGAGAAATACCTAAGGCATTCTCATTAGAAGACAATTTATAAATTTTTCTTCCTGGTCCTGCAACCTCTTCTATAGATTTTCCACCTATATAATTCTTACTCTTTACAAGTTCTTCTTTAAATATCTTCATACTACAAACTTAACCAATAATTCATCTTCAATACAAAAGCTTTATTTCGTGAGGCAAATTGATCGAAAGGTTCTGTTATATAATTGTCCGTATAAACGATAAATATATCTGATGCAGGTTTATACCGCCATTGGAGACGAGCATTAATATTCAAATTTTCTAGTTGGTTGTTGTATTGAATAAAAGTTGTAAAGAAAAGATTCTTACTAAAACTTAAATCAAACTTTGGTCCAACCAACCACAAATTTGTTGGTATGAATGGGTCTTCTAAATCAATTCGATTGTAGTTTACACTCATAGAAATAACACCCAAAGGCTGGATACGATAATTCAGTTGGCCTTGAATACCATATATATAACCATTATAGAATTCTCCTACCCTTACATTCGCATCATAACTAATGATCTTCCGGTTGTCAGATCTGTAATTTAAATTTAGGCTTGTAAAATTATACTCTGTTCCTGCTGATAAAAATATCTCTTCTTCTTGGACTCTGGTCGGATCGAAATCGGCCAAAAGAAAGATTTGTCGATTACTCAACCTAAGATTAAATCTTGCTCCAGAAAGAAAAGACATGTTATACCTTAAATTATATTCTGCATCAATCAGTCTAAAATCTTCAACAATACTATCTACCTCTTTTCCTAATTTGAAAAAATGATTTAATCCAAACTCTATACTATGATTTGATAGAATGGTTTCTTGAGGGAAAAATTCAAATCTCACAAAAGGTGTCATATTAAACACATCTCGCCTCGGCACAAAACCAACCTCTGCATCAAATCCGTCACCGATAATCATGTGTTCCCACTCCGCGCTAAAACCTCTGACATTATATCCGATTCTCCCCAAGTTTGCCCAATTATTTTCCTTTTCACTGGAAGAAAACGCGCGCATAATTGATAGCTTTCCGTACCACTTATCATTATCTGAAAAATGCCGATATTCTACTCCAGCCATTCTGTTATATGGATCAAGACTTTCTCCTAACCCTTTATTACCCAAGGCCATTTTATTTAAAGCTAAAAAGGCAATGTTAGACTTGGTAAACACTTGCTGCTGAAGCGCAACGATGGAATAATTAAAAATGGGAACATCATTGATTACATCAGCGGCAGTCTGCATATTGAGAACACCTATTCTTAGATTCTCATTAATTTTTCCATTTAATCTTGCACCATAATGAACCTGATTCTGAATATTAACTCCAGTAGCCGTATCAATAGCTACACCAATTCTCCGACTGAAAAATGGATTTAATGTCCGCTGACCAAAACCTGAAAAAAGATCTGCGTTTTCAAGAAAAAACTGTCGCCTCTCAGGAAAGAAAATTTCAAATTGATCTAAATTAGTTACCTGTTGATCAACCTCCACCTGAGAAAAATCAGGATTAATGGTCAAGTCAAGATTTAAACCAGAAGTAATACCATATTTAACCTCACCACCAGTGTTAAAATTGAACTCAGGATCATCAACTGAATCCTCAAAATCACTAACTGCTGAGCCAATGACATAAGGTATCACCGTAAGATTATTACCTGTCCGCTTTAAAGGCTCTTCAAAATTTAAATCACCCATGAAAGACATATTCATCAAGATGTAATTTCTTGAAAAATCAGTCCATGTTGTCATCTCATTGCTCTGAGAGTCAAATCGATAGATCTGAATCCGCCACTTCTCCGTATTTTCTTCAAACCTTAGGGCCTTGAATGGTATGGTTAACTCTGCTATGTATTTATCATCATGCCTCTTTGCATCACCAAACCATCGATTGTCCCAACTATTATCAAAATCACTCCCCAATCTACCTCCGTTGGCTATCAAAGCCTCACGTCTAGCTCCATAAGCATTTATACCAAACATATAACTATTGGTATAATCATTAAAGGAATCAAATAGGATACTAATATTATCACTCCCTCTAAATCCATAATCCCTTTTAAGATTCTGAACTAAAAAATCATCCCCTACCGTGTGAGCAATTATTGCCACATGAAGATTTTCATCATCATAGGCAAAGTACAGCTCAGTGTCACTAATGGCAGGTAAACTATCAAATGGAAAATATTGACTAAAATCTTTGGCTGGCACGCATCGACTCCAAATCGCCTCGTCTAATACACCATCAGCTACGATGGTCTCATCGGTATAAACAACATCTATACTTTTTGATGTTATTTGCTCCGATTCTTCTTGAGAAACCATGAAGAATGGGCAAATAAAGAACAACAAAAACCAAATTCGATTCATGCTGCAAAATTACTTATTATTAAGATTTAATGAAGATATCCTGCTCGAATTGAACATAAAAAAAGCGCATAATCTGAGACTAAATCTGATTATACGCTTCCTAATACCAAACATTCCAAGTTTTATATTTTCAAAAACTTGTTAACCAACTTATGTTCATATCCACTCGATTGGATATAATACATGCCTTCCGGCAAATATGAAATATCCAACCGATAGACTAAAGTCTCCAATTTATTAACAACCTTCCTAGACATTAACCTTCCGTCTAGGGTAAATATCTGTAACTCTATCTCTCCTTCAATCCACTCTAAACCTCGGATATCAATAAAATCCATGGCCGGGTTTGGCGCTAGAGTAAAACCTCTATTATCTTTCTCAAGGGTAACCGCTTTTACTTCTGAATATTCCATATTTCCATTCAAATCCTGGATGGCCAGCTTATAATAATTTGTACCATACCATGGATCCTCATGAATAAACTCATAACTGGTTAATTCATATGAATTCAATTGTCCTTTCAACATTCCAATGGCTTCAAATTCTGAACCATTAGTACTATGCAATACGAAGAAATAATCATTATTTATTTCAGTCACAGTCTGCCAATCTAATCTTACACGTTCTCCTTTTACTCCCTTAACCTCGAAATTTAAAAGATCAACAGGCAATACAACTTCACACTCAGAATCGTCGCATACTATGCTTGGGTTATTTATACAAACTTCCATAGTTCCTAAGGACCCTTCACAAGCAACTGTGGTCGTCATTGGCAATGCAGGTTGAAGAGGTGACATTACAAAATTCAGAAATACATCCGATGAATTAAGACAAGCTCCAGATCCATCTGCATAGATTAAACTTGTAGAATTCACAGATCCACTGACACTTGTGCCAGCAGCAAGTGGTCCTGCCACACTGACATCAATAACTTCTGTTCCGATAGGAGTATTAACTACTAAGTCATAATTAAACGCACCTAAATCGCAGAAACCATTATTATTGATTGTATATGCTATCTCTGCTTGGCATTCCCCATTCGCCGAACTTATAAAATTTATATTTTCTTGATCTGCTATTACACTAAGCATCAACTCGCAGGTAGGAGGGATACATGCACTATCATCACATACGATTAGTGGGTTACTCGCGCATACTATAATTTCTCCAGCACCAAATGGACATTGAACTGTTTCAGTTTCAATATCTGGTTGCACTGGTATAGACGGTATTAAAGTAATATCATTCACGTCATAACAATTTCCATCCTCATCCTCCAAAAGATCTGAACTAAACATAAAGGAACCATTCATATTCGTGCCCATAGTGTAGCCACTGACTGGCTGAGACATAGTTACTGCACCATCTGCCGTCTCTAACATAAAAATAATATCAAAAGCTCCAAGATCACAGCTTCCACTACCGGTAAGAGTGTATGGTATTTGAATAAAGCAAGAATCTCCAGGTACATCAGCAAGTATTAAATCTTCTGGTTCAAAAAATACACTTACATGTGAATCGCAATCATAAGGATCACAAAAACTATCATCACAAATAATTGATGAGTCATTCTGACATACCATGACTAGCCCATTTCCATAAGGACAAGGCTCCACAGTTGTTAGCGGTGAAGGCCCATTAAATGGGGATATAGATGCATTAATATCCAGCTGATCAACATCAAAACAAACGTCATCTACATCGTTAAATAGTAACAATGAAGGAATGCTTACTGTAAAAGGATGATTTACATTTGCGCTAAGCGGCCCTACAACTTGAGTTGCAATATTTTCTGTACCCTCTATAGAAGTAACACTAAAAAATAAAGTGAATCCTGAAATATCGCAAGGACCAGGATTAATAATGTTGTAAGGAATCTGAATCGTACAGAATCCATTTCCAATACTATTAATTGTGACAAGTGTATTGTCTATCGTAACAATAGCTTCACCTTCACATTGGGCATTTGCCTTTTTTAAAATAGCAAAACTCAAGATTAATAAAATCCCAACTTGTGCAATGGTTTTGTTTATGGATATAGCAATGGCTTCCTTCATAATTCATTTGAATTTTGAGGTCAATTAGTAAGTAACCTATCTTTGGAAAAATAATTACGAAGTACTATCGTAATACAGCTCCAAAACGGAAGCAATAAAAAAAAGAGGCTTGAGTAAAATTGAAATATCGTCCCATAAGAACTTTGCTAATATATAAAGCGGCGATAAACAATGAGTTTACCGCCGCTTTAGCGTAAAGATTAAAATATTCTTAAGGTTTATAATTTGATAAATCTTTCGGATTTAGTTCTAAAACCATTTTGAGTATGTAAGAAATAAAGTCCCGGATTCAATGCTGAAACATCAATACTCAATTTCGTCTGATCTTCTTCTAAAAATTGAGAATATAAGATTTTACCATCCATCGTTGTAATTCTTATTTCTCTACTCATTCTATCTACATCCCATAGTATGTTCAACTCGTCAGTAGCAGGATTTGGAGACATCTGAAAATTTCTCTCAAGTTCAAAATCCAAACTTAAAACATGAGAATAACTCCTTGTTCCATCATAATCTTGCTGATAAATTCTATAGTAATTATTTCCAACCCCTGGATTTTCATGAATAAACTGGTATTCTAAATGCTCATAACTCGTTCCGCTCCCATCTAGTTTTCCAACCTCCTTAAAGGACTGATTATCCATACAATGTTCAACAACAAACATTTCATTATTCAACTCAGTCCAAGTTCCCCACTCCAATACCGCAGAATAATCCTTCATATGACCTTCAAAATAATCCATATTTATTGGCATCACACATCCGGCAGCTCCAGTGGAGGAGCAGGCAATGGCAGGGTTACTAGCACAAACTTCTAATACTCCTAATCCCGAAGGGCAATCAATAAAGATTGTTGTAGGAACAGGCGGCATTAAATCTGACACTTCTAATAAATATTTCACATCCAAAGTATCAAAACATACCCCCATGTCTGAAAAGATTGGAGAAACAAAATCGATATTGAAGCAAAGAGAATCTCCAACAGCCAATGGGCCTCCACCAGTAGTTAAAGTCTGCATATCATCCAATGGAGTGATTGCATCTAGATCAATAAAAAAGGTATCTAAATCACATGGCCCATTATTGGTGACACAATACAAGACTTCTAGAGTGCAAGAATCTGCATCAAAAGGCACAATATCATAGGTAGAACTGTCTATCTCGATCTCAAGCTCAATATCACATTGTGCCTGTAAACCACACACAGAACCTAAAAGAAATACAAACAGTAAAAAACCTTTCCCTAGCGTATTTACCATCATATCTTATAATTTATTGGTTTTGGAAGTCATCGGGTAGGATGAATCATAAATATAAGCACAAATATATAAATGACATATAAGAAGAAAATAAATATATTAGTTGTTGAAAATTAGTATAAAATCAAAACATTATGAAAAGCATTTTTTCCAGCAATATTCAACACCCAAGAGCTAGCCTTCCCATTTTATGGTTAAGAATCGTAGGAGGTGGATTTATGTTGAGTCATGGAATACCCAAGATGATGAAACTCTTCGGAGATGGTCCCATTCAATTTGCAGACCCTTTCGGGATAGGTCCAGCGGCCACCTTAGGATTGACCGTTTTTGCTGAGGTGCTATGCGCCATTTTTATACTCGTGGGATTTAAGACCAAAGCCGCAACAGTACCACTACTGATTACTATGCTAGTTGCAGCACTTGTTATTCATGGAGGAGATCCATTCAAAGACAAAGAAATGGCTCTATTATATCTTGCGATATACTTTTCTTTATTTTTTCTGGGCAGTGGCTCCTATTCCGTGGATGCCTTACTATCCAAGAACAAGGAATAATTTTATTCTATTACTTTTTGCGCCTGAAGAAATAATAAACAACAGCATTTGAATTTGGATTAGGTACTGAGTTGACATCAATCAACTCCCAGCCATTGTTTTCCATGTAGTTTATGGCTGCCATACTCGAGTTAAACTTTTTTAAATCTCCTCGAGTGTCAGTTACGACGCTGCCCTTATTCGATCCGAATTTTATAAATTGACCGTAATCGATAATGATGGTTACCTTCTTTGAAAAGAGGTTCCCTAAGGCAAGTAGTTGTACAATTTCTACATCCTCCTTCTTATTTATATTTACTCCGTCTACAATTACTTGTCCAGTTGACGCTTGCGCAAATGAAAGTGCACCTATCAATAAAAGCGATTTTAAATATTTCATAGTATTCTTTTTAATCTCTTAGAGAATAACGCATCCGAACCATTCGAAAGTGTTATCAAAAAGTCAAGGTTATTTTATGTTTAAAATACATTATAAAGCAAGGCTGCAATAGTTGCGCCCAAAATGGGACCGACAACTGGAACCCATGAATACGACCAATCACCGTCTCGCTTCTTTCCAATCGGCAATAGACCATGCATTATTCTAGGTCCCAAATCACGTGCAGGATTGATGGCATAACCTGTTGCACCCCCCAGACTCATTCCAATAACAACTACTGTCAATGCAATCGGCAATGCACCTACTGAACCCAGACCAAAACTCACTTCAGAAATTCCACTAGCCTCAAAAGTAGGCCCCGCTATATACAAAGCCGTAAAGACCAAAACAAAGGTTCCAATCAACTCAGTCATTACATTAAAAACTGGATTTCTATAAACAGCTCCAGTAGCAAAGGTCCCAAGTTTTGCATCGACATCATCGGTGGCTTTATAATGATCTCGATAAGTCAACCAGACCAAAATAGAACCCAGACCAGCACCTATAAATTGAGCCAACACATACGGACCTACCTTAGCCCAGGCAAATTTCCCAGCCACTGCCAAACCAACACTCACAGCTGGGTTTAAATGTGCCCCACTAATGGGTCCAGCAACAACAACTGCAACATAAACCGCCAAGCCCCAAGCTAAATTTATCAGCAGCCAGCCGCCATTATTTCCAAGGGTATCCTTCAACAAACAATTTGCAACAACTCCATTACCCAATAAAATAAGTAACATCGTTCCAACGATTTCTGCAATAAATGGTGTCATAAACTTTTGGTTTTATTTTGAATTTATCCAGCCCTTTGATCGCTTAACTGCTCGATCCCAATCTGACATTTTATCTTCTCTCGTTTTCGCATTGATAGTAGACTTAAAAGTCTTATCCTCTTTCCATTGCTTCTTTATCTCATTAGTACCCGACCAAAACTTAGTAGCCAAACCTGCAAGATATGCTGCACCCAATGCGGTCGTTTCCAAAACCTTAGGACGCACCACTTTACTACCTAATAAGTCGGCTTGATTCTGTAATAATAAGTTATTAGCTACCGCTCCTCCATCGACTCTTAATTCTTTCAAACTTCCACCCATGTCAGACTTCATAGCATTCACTACCTCTGCTACTTGAAATCCAATACTCTCAATAGCTGCTCTTGTTATGTGTGCCTTAGTAGTACCTCTTGTTATGCCTACAATAGCTCCCCGAGCATATTGATCCCAATGCGGTGCACCCAATCCAGTCAATGCTGGAACAAAATAAACTCCTCCATTATCTTTGACCTTCTTCGCAAGTTTTTCACTCTCCGCAGCAGTATCAATGATATTAAGTCCATCACGCAACCACTGAATCGCAGCTCCAGCTACAAACACGGAACCCTCCAAAGCATAGGTGGTCTTGCCATTTATTTGCCAAGCTATAGTGGACAACAGATTATTTTTTGACCGTACAATTTTATCTCCGGTATTGAGCACCAGAAAACAACCGGTCCCGTAAGTATTCTTAGCCATCCCAGGTCGCACACACATCTGACCAAATAACGCAGCTTGCTGATCACCAGCAATTCCTGCAATAGGTATGGATGCACCAGCAAGGGTAGTATGCCCATAAATCTCACTAGAACTTTTGACCTCCGGCAACATGGATTTTGGAACATCGAGCATCTTCAACAATTCATCGTCCCACTCCAATGTCTTAATATTAAACATCATCGTACGACTCGCATTTGTAACATCCGTTACATGCACTTGCCCTTTAGTTAAGTTCCATAGAATCCATGAATCAATCGTACCAAAAGCCAGTTCACCCCGTCTCGCTTTCGCACGAGCACCCTTCACATGCTCTAAAATCCATCTAACTTTTGTACCCGAAAAATAAGCATCTAAGACAAGTCCCGTTTTTTTCTTGACCATATTAGCATGGCCTTTTGATTTCAGATGATCACAGTATTCCGCTGTTCTTCGATCCTGCCAAACAATGGCATTATATATCGGCTTGCCTGTTTTTCTATCCCATACAACCGTGGTCTCTCTTTGATTGGTAATGCCTATTGCAGCAATTGAATTGCCATCAATTCCTTTGTCTTTACAGACCGCTTTCATAACCCCCAATTGGGTTTTCCTAATTTCCATTGGGTCATGCTCTACCCATCCTGGTTTTGGAAAAATCTGCTTAAATTCTTTTTGTGAAGTATGTACAATTTTGCCAGCCTTTGAAAATATTATGGCTCGAGAAGAAGTGGTCCCTTGATCAAGGGCTATCACATATTTCTTTTTCATAGTAAGTCTTTAGAACTTCAATTTAATGAATTGCCAAAGACTATTAAGTCATATCAAACGATTAATTAAAACCATGTCTACAAACATTCAGAAAAATAAATCCATAATTATCAGAAACCAAAAAATCAATCACAAATGAATCTCATAAATTCACCTAGTGATTTTAATGTAATTGGCATGCCATCTAATTCATCTAAAATCATTGGATCATTCTTAAAATAATTTACCAATAACATTTGATTTAGTTCCTGTAGATAATCATTTCCCTCTTGATTTCTAATAGTCGGATTTAAATGGCTAGCGATACGGGTAGGAAATTCCTCTCCATTCCGTTGATAATGGTAGGTATAAAAATCTGATATTGAGTGATACATTACATACGTATCGAATCTTGTTCCATAACAAAGAGAGATCTGTTCGAGGTATTCTATTTTATCGCAGGAATCTACTACTCTCAGCCACCAAAAGGATTTTGAAAGTTCTGTATCTCCCACAATCTGACCATCTGAAACTCTATTCAACCAATACTTTGTATGCTTCAAAATAATCTCTGATTCTGTTCCAGGATTAAATTTTACCATTTTAATTTTGTCAAGCCTCATTTTCTGAGACTTGCCATTTTCTGTAATTTTATACTTGAAACTTTTTCCAGTTGGAAAAGGCGTCTTCACTAACATGTTTATTGAGGAACCATCATTCTTACTTACCGTTGCATTTACATACACTTGTGCAACTAGACTTTGTCCCGATAGTAAAAGAATTACAAATAAAAGGTAACGCATCTTAATTAAATTCAAGGATGATAAAACATTCCAATAATCTTAATCACACTTCGTATTCGCCACTTGATAAATAAATCTTAAGCTCAATTCAGCAGGCAGATCAAAATCATCACCTCCAGATTCTAAATAATTTTTAAATAGATCTTTGTTTACATCATTAAACATGCTAGACCTATCTGGATTGTAGGGATCTAAAAGTTGTGCGACAACCGTAGGAATTCTTTCCTCTGCTCTTTGGACAAATGTATATCGTTTAGTATCTGGATCATAGATAAATGTCAATTCATCCTTCGAAGATTTAATCGCAGAAACATGCGACATTAATTCCATCGCTGGACATCTATTCAACACGACCAACCAAAACTTTTTATCCTTCTCAACAGTCTTGGTTAATGTGAAATTGGGTTGAAACCAATTGGTGTATTTCAACATCAACTCGACGCCACCTTTTTTAATGATCAAATATCTTAGTGATTCACTTTGAATGGATTGAGTCTTTGCTTTCTTATTGGCTTTAAATTTTAATTTTTTCGTTCCCGTTCGAAAATTTGACTCAACCAATCCTTGGGTCTGTGATCCATCTTTTTTAATCAAAATAGCATCAACAAAGCCCTGGGCTGTAAGATTAGTAGTTACACCAATCACAAATAGAAGTATGATTAAATTTTTCATTAGATTTTAATTACAATATGATTTTACTATTTCAAATAAGGTATTGAGACTAACCTTTTCTGCACCAATCTGATCTTGCAATTTTGGCTTATCCTTGAAATAAGCAGATAAGATTCTTTGATTATATTTTTTACCTCCAGGCATTCCAGTAGAACTTGCCTTAAAAGCATCTAAATTCATACAGACCATTGTAGGGATTTTTTCATTTTCCCTTCTCAAATAATAATTTGTAAAACCGTCCTGTAGATAAACCATATATAGCTTTGATCTTGAGTATTTTATACTGGAGATAGATTCATACAATTCTATTTCCTCACAACCACTCATTAGTCGTAACCAAAGTCCATTTTTTATTGGACGTGATGAAGTACCTTTGGCATTGAACTGCGTGAACTTTGTAAATACCAGTACAGTTTCTGAATCCGTTCCTGGGAGAAGCACTAAATATTTAATCTGCTCACTTGCAAACTTCGTAGGCTTTCCATCTTCCGATTTTTTCACCTGAATCTCATCCTTAAAAGCACTAAAAGGTGCCTTAATAGAGCACTCAATGACGGAATCGTCAGATTTTACAATTAAGGCATCGACATAATTCTGAGCCGATAGTACATTAAAGTATATCAATAATAGAGATGAGATTAATATAGGTTTCATGTTTTTTGGAATTATATCTCTATAACTATAAATATGATGCCGTTTGTTCCTTTAAATAGGAGTCTAACCGACAAAGGTCTTTTTCCAGGGGTATTAATATCCCAATTATTTTCTAACCCATGTATTGATATAAGATCCGAAATGCTGAGGTGTGACAATTAAACGAAAGGATAAAAAGAAATGACCCCGATAATCTATAGATCATCGGGGTCATTCTTATTAGATAGTAGGGATGAAAGGATTCGAACCTTCGACCCCTTGGTCCCAAACCAAGTGCGCTAACCGGACTGCGCCACATCCCTATCCTATTATTTCTTTTTAAAACCAGAGCGGTGAAGGAGGGATTCGAACCCCCGGTACCTGTTTCCAAGTACGCCGATTTAGCAAACCGGTGGTTTCAGCCACTCACCCACTTCACCAAATGGTTTTAATATTTTCTTCTTCTAGTAAGCTTCTCTCCTGTGAGAAAAGCGATGCAAATGTAATTAAGAATTAAGCATTAAACAAGTGCATTTTGGAATTTTTCACACCATGACAATAGAGGGTCATTTTTTAGTTCAACGTTTGGTTGCTTCAATTGAACTATAATGCTTGAAATACTAAATTCCATATGTGCAAAACCACCATAAAGATTGAAGAATTGGTTGGTATTACTCATTTAACTTATACAAGAAATAATCTTTAGTATGCTTTCGCAAATATTACTTTCTGAGTAGAATCTTTACCAGTAACCATACATTTGCCTGGAGCTTTATCACCCTCAATAGGAATACATCTTATTGTAGCACCAGTATCTCCCTTCACTTTCAATTCTGTTTCAGTGGTTCCATCCCAATGAGCTTCTATAAATCCTCCCTTTTCATCTAGTAAAGATTTAAAGTCATCATAGGTATCAGCAGTGTGTGTATTCTCTGCTCTAAATGCCTTGGCTTTAACCAATAAATTTTCCTGAATATCAACCAAAAGTTTACTTACATGATCAACAATGCCATCAATTGATACGCCTTCTTTTGTTTTGGTGTCTCTACGAGCAACCTCAACTTGATTCTTTTCCAAGTCTCTAGGTCCAATCCCTATACGCACTGGAATGCCTTTCATTTCATATTCAGCAAACTTAAAGCCTGGCCTTTTCGTTGGATCCTGATCTATCTTTACTGAAATTCCCTTGTCTCTTAATAATTTAGCAATCTGTGCTCCTTTTTCTAAAAGTTCTGGCAAAGGCTTAGGTATAGGTACAATGACCACTTGAATAGGAGCCAACTTTGGTGGCAATACCAATCCTTCATCATCTGAATGAGTCATTACTAATCCACCGACCAATCTTGTTGAAACCCCCCAAGAAGTAGCCCACACATATTCCTCTTTATTTTCACTATTTAAATACTTCACCTCAAATGCCTTGGCAAAATTCTGCCCAAGGAAATGAGAAGTTCCTGCTTGCAAAGCCTTTTTATCCTGCATCATTGCCTCAATGGTAAAAGTCTCAACTGCCCCAGCAAACCGTTCATTGGCAGTTTTAGCTCCTTTTATCACTGGCATCGCCATATACTCTTCTGCAAATTGGGCGTATAAATCATGAATCATTCGAGACTCTTCAATCGCTTCTTGCTCAGTCGCATGAGCTGTATGACCTTCCTGCCACAAAAACTCAGCAGTCCTTAAAAATGGACGAGTTCTCATTTCCCATCGAACCACGTTAGCCCATTGATTGATCAACAAAGGCAGGTCTCTATAACTCTTAATCCAATCTCTGTAAGTATTCCAAATAATCGTCTCTGAAGTCGGTCGTACAATCAATTCTTCTTCAAGCTTTGCAGAAGGATCGACCACTACTCCAGGCCCATCGGGATTATTCATCAATCGATGATGAGTAACAACTGCACATTCTTTGGCAAAGCCTTCAACATGCTCTGCTTCTTTGCTTAAAAAACTTTTAGGGATAAATAGAGGAAAATATGCATTGACATGACCCGTATCTTTAAACATCTTATCCAATTGGTCTTTCATCTTCTCCCAGATAGCAAAACCAGTCGGTTTAATAACCATGCACCCCCTTACTGCCGAATGATCTGCCAAAGCAGCCTTCTTAACAATATCTGTATACCATTGAGAGTAGTTATCCTCTCTTTTTGTAATTTCTTTAGCCATTTTAGTCTTTATTGCGAATTCATCGCGATTCTTTCATCTTAATTGTGCAAATCTTACGAAATACCCTGTTTTTAACCGATTTTAACAGATTTAATTATCCACTTTAATAGAGCATTAACAGCATTTCACCCGCAAAACTAATAAATTGAGGATGTAATTAAACGCTAATGTTGAATACTAATAATACTAAATATAAGACTATGAAACAGCTAAGGTTTTGCACGGTTATGATTCTAGTTCTCGGGTTTGCTATTTCTTCCACCGCTCAATTTGATGATTTGTACTACAATCCAGATAATGTGGATTATAACTACGAAGCATCAACAGACTTTTCTAACACTGGTTATGACGACGATTCGTACTACTACGATGATGCGGACTATGAAGAATTTGATTATTGGAATGATTATGACTACTACTACAGCTCAAGAATCAGAAGATTTCACAGATCTTATTCTAGATTCGGATTTGATAATGTATGTTTCGTAGATCCATATTTTTACGGTTATGATCCATATTTTTCTTATGCTAACAATTTCAGAGGCCCAAGTTTCTACTTTATAAATAATAGAGGTTGGGGATACAACAGAAATAGAAGATTCAATAGATGGGGATACCACAACTGGGGATACAACAACTGGGGTCACAACAACTGGGCGTATAATTATTGGGGATACAACAATTATGCATACATCAACAACTGGGGATATCCATGTCCGCCGGGATGGAACAACGGTTGGGGTAATTCATGGAATAATAACTACTATGGAAACAACAACAATAACACCTATAACTACACGACCAATGCTAATGGACACTATGGACCAAGAACTGGCGGAAGTACGAGTAGCAGCAAAGGAGGTCGATTGAACGGACCTAGAACAGTTTCTCCAAATACGCCGACAGCTGGAGGTATTAAAGGAGGATCTCAGCCTGCAGGAGTTGCAACTGGATCAGGAAAAACTAGAATATTACAAACAGAATCTGGACCAAGGATAACTAAATACAACAGAGGTACTGGAACTGATTCAGGAGTAACTTCTAGACCTAATACAAGTAGAGGAACAAGCAGATCTGATATTTCGCCTGCACCTTCTACTAACACTAAAACACCTAGATCAAGCGTCTTCAGAGGTGAAAGAAGCACTACTGTCGAACAACAAAGATCAAGAGGAATTTCTTCAGGTAGCGATTACTCAAGAGGAACTTCTACAAGAGGAACTTCTACAAGAGGGACTTCAACAAGAGGAACTTCAACCAGAGGAACTTCAACCAGAGGAACTTCTACAAGAGGGACTTCGACTAGAGGAACTTCTACTAGAAGCTCAGCGCCTAAAACAAGTACAAGATCAACAAGAAGTTCTAGCTCTAGAAGCTATACTCCAAGTAGATCAAGTAGAAGCTCAGGTTCAAGTACAAGAAGTTCATCAAGAAGCTCTTCAAGCAGATCATCTTCAACAAGATCATCTTCAAGTAGAAGTAGTTCTGTTAGATCAAGCTCTAAAAGAGGAGGAAAATAAATTAGATTTTAATTTATAAAGTATAGAAGGTGGATGTAAGTTTTATGTCCACCTTTTTTTAAAGGTAAGATCTCAATTCTTAAGCTTACAGCAAAGCTCTTTTTCCATACAATACTTCCATCACTTCTAAATTTTATATTATGCGATTATCTCAAATTAAAATAAAAGACTCAATTAAAAGTCTCAGTTTTCGATTTCAAATACTTATTGCTTTAATCTCATTACCTCTATTCATAAATGCACAATCCCTGACCGATGCAGTCAGATTTACAAATCAACAAATTTCTGGAACAGCAAGAACAGCAGGTGTAGGAGGTAGCTTTGGTGCCATGGGTGGTGACTTTGGTTCAATAAATATTAATCCCGCTGGATTAGGAGATTTCTACAAGTCCCAATTCAATTTTGGATTTTCTATGGACGCTATCAACAATGAAAGTTTCTTAGTAAATGATAGTGCAAACAGACAAGATGTAAATGACCTAAACTTAAATATCAACCACATTGGTTACATCTCTACCCTTCGACCACCATCTGGCCTCTTCAGTTCTAACATTACGATTGGTTTTAGTCAGACTAATAATTTTACAGAAGAGTTTTCTTATTCAGGAAAAACGAGAGGATCAATCACTGAAAGATTTGCGGAAGTTGCCAATGGTCTCGGTTTGGATGACTTAGATGGTTTTGAAGCGGGTCCAGCTTATGACTCAGGAGCAATCTTTGATAAAAATGATGATCTTTTCTATGAAACTGATTTCTTCGACACTATTTCATTGGTAAATAAAAATCAATTCATTGATCGCTCTGGAAAAATGAATGAACTTGCTCTTGCTTGGGCAGGAAACTTTGATAACAAATTTAATTTCGGCGTGTCCGTTGCCATGCCCTTCCTATCCTTTGAAGAATATAAAGAATACAATGAAACAGATTCAGCAGATGAATTACCAGTCTTCACTAACTTAACCTATAGAGAAGATTTAAGCATTTCTGGTCTAGGTTTTAATTTTAAAGTTGGAGCAACGACCAAACTTGCAAAAATTATTAGGCTAGGTCTAGCATACCATAGTCCCAATTGGTTAACTCTTACGGATGATTACAGCACTGAAATAAGTTACACTTTTGATGAAAATGGTCAAGAAACTTTTGAAGCAGAATCGCCGGAAGGAAATTTTAAATATAAACTTATCACACCTTCCAAAGTAATTGCGTCTGCTGGAGTATTATTAGACTTTGGAGACATAAAAGGATTCATCAACGGAGATGTAATTTTACAAAACTACGCAAAAGCTAATTTTGATTTTACATCATTCGGTACTCCATTTTTTGAATACGAGAAAGAAGTCAATGGTGACATAACTGCCGAACTCCAGAATACAACGAGTTTTAGAGTAGGAGCAGAATTAGCTTATAATAAACTAAGAGTAAGAGGTGGTGTGAATGCGCAGGCTTCCCCGTATAGAATTGACGATGGAAGTATCCTACAACAGACCCTTTCATTCGGCTTAGGGTATAGAGGAGATAATTTTTACATCGATGGTACTTTCTTTACGCTAAGTGATAGTGAGGGCTACTATCCATATTTGGTATTGACGGATGGTAGAAATCAATTGGTTAATAAGGAACAGAATACTTCAAAAGCTATGATGTCCGTCGGCTTTATGTTTTAATAGCTGATTTATTTAAAAATTTACGATAACCGTTTCCAAGGGGGCAGACTTTCTCTGTCCCTTTGTTATTTTTGTAAAAAAATTAAGATGTCACGTTACTTCATCCTCTTTCTTCTTTTTACCTCGCTTTCGCAAATACAGTCACAAGACAGCATAAAGCTCACAGATATATGGGAAGACTATACTTTTACAAATAAATCTGTAAGAGGTTTTAACTTCATGAATGATGGTCGTCACTTTACCAGACTTAAAGATAAAGCCATAAAAAAGTATGACATATCAACTGGTAATGAAGTAGAAGAAATTTTGAGTAACAAAGGACTTAAAGAAATGAGTGGATTTGACTCAGACATTTCTAGTTACAAATTCAATGAGGACGAGTCTTGGATAATGGTTGAATCTAATAAAAAATCAATCTTCAGAAGATCTTATACTTCAAATGTTCATGCGTATAATACTGAGAATAAAGAATTGATTGAAGTACATGAAGAACCAATAATGAATGCAAGTCTTTCACCTAACAAAGACATGGTTGCCTTTGCACTCGACAATAATCTTTATTTAAAAAATCTGATTGGAGGAAAGACTATGGCCATCACTGAAGACGGAGAAAAGAATAAAATTATTAATGGCATTGCCGATTGGGTATATGAAGAGGAATTTTCTATCGTTAAAGCCTTTGAATGGAGCCCTGATGGGAATTACATCGCCTACATAAAATTTGACGAAAAAGAAGTGCCAGAGTTTACAATGGTGAATTTCAGAGATGACTTATATCCAGAATACGTTACCTGGAAATACCCTAAGGTAGGTGAGAATAATGCAAAAGTTTCTATTCACCTTTACAATGTAAAAAATAAAACAACTCAGGAAGTTGATCTTGGAGACATGAATGATATGTATATCCCAAGAATTAAATGGACTCAAGATGCTGGTAAATTATGTGTCTCTAAAATGAACAGACACCAGAACCATTTACAACTATTCTTAACTGAAGCTGCCACTGGAAAGTCATCCTTAATGTATGAAGAGAAAAACAAATATTACATTGACATAACGGATGATCTAACTTTTCTAAAAAATGGTGAGGAGTTTATAATCACAAGTGAACAAGATGGATGGAATCACATCTATTTATATGATCTCAATGGAAAACAGAAAAAACAAATTACAGAAGGAGAATATGATGTTACTTCGTTTTATGGTGTAGATGAAGAAAGAGAAATGGTATACTATCAAGCAGCGACTAAATCTGCCATGCAAAAAGAAGTATTCGCTACCTCATATACTAAAAAGAAACACGAGGTAATTGCTGATTTACCAGGCACAAATGGTGCTCAATTTAGCTCTACTTATGACTATTATGTACACTCACATAGCACCATCAATTCTCCGCCTACTTACGCAGTTTACAATAGGAATAAAAAAGAATTAAGAAACCTTGAAGACAATAAAAAACTTACGGGAATACAATCACAATATGGAACAGCACCGATTGAGTTTTTTAATTTTGATACCAAGGATGGAGTCAAACTGAATGGATGGATGCTTAAGCCAGCTGACTTCAAAGAAAACAGAGAATATCCTGTTTTCATGTATCTCTACGGAGGTCCTGGAAGTCAACAAGTAACTGACTCCTGGAAAGGACAGAACTATTGGTGGTTTCAAATGCTAGCACAAAAAGGTTACATTGTTGCATGCATTGATAATCGAGGGACTGGTGCCAGAGGTGAAGAATTCAAAAAAATGACCTATCTAAAATTAGGACATTACGAAACCATTGATCAAATTGAAGCTGCCAAATATCTAGGCAAACTTCCCTATACGGATAAAAATAGAATCGGAATATTTGGGTGGAGCTATGGCGGTTACATGTCTTCTCTATGTCTGCTAAAAGGAAACGATGTATTTAAAGCAGCCATTGCCGTAGCACCGGTAACAAGTTGGAAATGGTATGACACCATTTATACTGAAAGATTTATGAGGACCTTAGAAGAGAACGAAGATGGATACAAAGACAATTCGCCGATATACTTTGCTGATCAACTGAAAGGAAATTATTTATTGGTTCACGGAATGGGAGATGATAATGTCCACTGGCAAAACTCCGTTGAAATGGCCAATGCCCTCATAGAAGCCAACAAACAATTTGACACCTACTTCTACCCGAATAGAAATCATGGAATTTATGGAGGTGTAACGAGACTCCACCTGTATCAAAAAATGACAGACTTCCTACTTGAAAAATTATAATGAGTACAGGACCAAATAAAGTAATAGTAAATAAAAAAGCAAAGTTTGAATATCACTTCCTGCAAGAATTTGAAGCAGGAGTGATGCTAACTGGCACTGAGGTAAAATCATTAAGAATTGGTAATGCCAATCTCTCTGACGCTTACTGTCACTTCAAAGATGGCATATTGCTAATAAAAAGTATGTACATCGCTGAATATACTCATGGAAACATCCACAACCATGAAACAAGAAGAGACAGAAAACTGCTTTTAAGAAAACCAGAATTACGAAAGCTAGAAAAAAAAACGAAAGAAAAAGGCTTTAGCATCATTCCATATAAGATTTATTTTTCCGAACGTGGATTAGCTAAAATCCAAATTGTTCTCGCCCAAGGTAAAAAAGCCTACGATAAGAGACAAAGCATCAAAGATCGAGATGTCCAAAGAGACATGGATCGACAGAATGCATAATTATCCCCAGTCTCTAGAATAACATAATTTTAATATCTCCTTATCAATTAAACGACAAGGCTAAAATCATTTCATTGATTTTGTCACATTTAGGCGTTTTATCTCATATACATAATAACAGCTAGCAATTTCATACGTCCATTTTTCAAAATCATTAAACATAGAATTATGAACCATCCAAAAAAATTCTTCAGTCTTTTATTCAGTCTATTGATCATAACATCAGTGAATGCAATGAGTGATATTACTTCTTTACAGAGTGTACAAGAACAAGAGGCAAAAATTACGTTCTACGATTGTGAAATTCAGACTACCGCTGAGAACCAATACTTAAGTAAGCGAAGCAAAAAAAACAAAGGACTGTTCAAAAAGAAAAAGAGTACTCAAAAGTGTCCTATTGTTCAAAAATCTAAAAGGAAAAGAAAATTCAAGAAGTCAAACAAAGGCGTTTATAATTGTTACAATCCGACCAAAAGTAACAGACGAATTTTTTAAGCCAAAAAGTTTAAAATTATAGGCTCTTTTTAAAGAGAACAGAACACAGTTAGAAATAAAGAAAGTTGGTTTTGAAAAAATTAACTTTCTTTGTTCTGTGTTCAAAAAGATCATATACAACTTTGCAAAGTTTCTAGCTTGGGTAAACTTAAAATTATACTTCAGTAAAATTGAAATTACAGGACGAGAAAAAGTCCCTACTGGAGAAAATCCAATTATTCTGGCAGTAAACCATCAAGCCGCTTTTCTAGATGCAGTAGTTGCTGGTACGCTCTCTCCGCTACCCGTAAATTTCTTAACAAGATCAGATGTTTTTAAGCCGGCAACTCAATGGATTTTTTCTGCTTTTAATATGATTCCGATCTATAGAATCCGAGATGGCTTTGCATCATTATCTAAAAATGAAGCAATCTTTGAAACCTGTAAGCAGATTCTATTAGATCAAAAACAACTTCTAATTTTCCCAGAAGGCAACCATGCAGAGGAACATTTCTTAAGACCTATTACTAAAGGAATTTCGCGCATTGCACTAAACTCACAACTCATAAATAGCCATGACATCATGGTGGTACCTGTAGGAATTAACTATTTTCATCATACTCGATCAGGAAGAAAACTGAGTCTCTTTTATGGTGACCCCATCAATGTGCGAGAATTTATTCCAGAAGATAATAAGATAGGACCAAGAAATTTAAACGACTTTAGAAAAGCAGTCATGTCAGGAATGAAAGAATGTTTAATCATTCCTGAGAAAGAAAATTACGAGCAAACTAGATTTGTTTTTTCACGATCGAATGAAAAACTAAGCCACTCAAAAATTAAAGGACTTGTATCAGAACAATCTAATTTCAAACAAGAATCTAGAAATGGCATGGCACACCTCTTTAGTCAATTGCTAAAATTGCCTAGCTTGCCTGTCTATCTACTTTATCATTGGGTTGAAAAAAACAAAGTAAGTCAAGTGGCCTTCATATCTTCTATAAAATTGGCAACTGGTATGTTCTTGTTTCCAGTGTGGATGATTTTATCTTTCCTTATTGCAGGTTTATTTTTTGGGTGGAAAGTAGGAGGAAGCCTAATTCTAGTTCAAGTTGTTTCTGTACTACTGAGACGTTGGATTGTACCCTATTCCTATCAAGCGGGGGATTATGTAAAGGATGAAATTGCAGCTAAGACTTAACTCTTGATAGTCCCATTGCCTTTAACATCCATTTAGGAAGAGATTGACCTGGTTTACGCTTTCGCAAATCTAAGTACCAATTGATCTTTTTTAAGATAGGAACCTTATGTGTTTCAACGAACTCGATTAGGGAGCCATCAGGATCTTCAATGTAGGCAAATTGACCAGCTGCTTCACCCATATCAAAATCACCGCTGTCTACTGTAAATGCACAGCCATAGTCCTTACATTTTTTACGCAGTGCTGCCATACCTACTATATCAAAACATAGATGGATATATCCTAGATCACCCCACATGCGATCTGCAAATATTTTTCTTGGTTTGCGATCAAGTGTTTGAATTAATTCAATTTCTGCAGAACCTAGCAAGCTACTGAAAGGTCCTTTTCTTGGTTTACTATGTCTGAGTAAGGTCCTTCTAAATTTGCCTTGAGCAAAACCAAAGTAAGATAGGTCTTCAAATGAATCTGTCTGATCATAAGCGACCACATCGAAACCTAAAACTTCTCGATAAAATTCAATGGATTTATCAACATCACTTACTCCAATAGTAGCACCATACACCCCTCCAGAATGTGAAATGTTTTTCCCAAACCAATTATCAGACTCTACCAATTCTACAGGATTCCCAAAAGGATCGTGAAGATAAAAATGCTGCTTACCTTGAGGATCTTTCATAATTTCAGACACACCTTCATTACGACTTGAAAGAAAATCATGAGACTTCTTTATGTCAGCAGACTTAAACTTAGCAATGTGAATGCCTAGATCTCCTAGTTCAACTTTGAAGGCTGGAGGTTGCCCAACCCTGGTCGTATACTGCCAGATTTCTGCTCCACCACCTCCCATCATATTAAGGGCGAGAATGGCATGCCGTGATCTTGGCTGACCTTCTGTATACGGTAACATTAATGCCGCTTCTGCAGCTTCATCAAAAACAGGTAAATCCATTCCTAGATTCTTACGATACCATTCCCAGGTATCATAGACGGAGACGTTACCGATACCAATTTGTTGAATACCGGAAATAATAGGTAAATCAGAACTCATCTAGACAACTGGCTCTGCTTCATAAGCACCTGCCTGAAGTTTCAACTGCACTGCTTTGAACGCAGCAATTGTTTCTACTATATCTTCTGAAGTATGCACGGCTGTAGGGATTAATCTTAAAAGAATAATTCCTTTTGGCACCACTGGATAAACCACGATAGAACAGAAAATTCTATGATTCTCTCTTAGGTCATATACAAGTTTCATCGCCTCTTCAACAGAGCCCTTCATATATACTGGAGAAACACAAGAATTGGTATTACCTATATCAAATCCAGCCTCTTTCAATCCAGCTTGTAGTTGACGTACATTTTCCCAAAGCTTATTTTTAAACTCAGGTTGCGTCTTCAACATTTCTAACCTCTTCATTGCCCCTACCACAACTGGTGCAGCCAATGACTTGGCAAAAATCTGCGAACGCATATTGTATTTAATATATTGGACAGTGTCTTTATCGCCAGCTAAGAAAGCACCAACGCTTCCCATAGATTTAGCGAAAGTTGCAAAGTATAAATCGATGTCGTCTTGAACTCCTTGTTCTTCGCCTGCTCCAGATCCTGTTTCCCCAAGCGTACCAAAACCATGCGCATCATCTACTAATAGTCTAAATGGATACTTTTCCTTCAGAGCTACAATTTCTCTCAATTTTCCCTGATCTCCTCTCATCCCAAAAACTCCTTCAGAGATAACTAGGATTCCGCCTTCTTGTTCTTCCGCAATTTTAGTCGCAGTTTTTAATTGCTTTTCAAGACTTTCTATATCGTTGTGTTGAAATACCAATCTTTTTCCTGAATGCATTCTTACACCATCCACGATACAAGCATGACAACCAGCATCATAAACGACAACATCTCTTCTCGACAATAGAGAATCAATGGCAGACATAATTCCTTGGTATCCAAAATTTACCAAAACAGCTGCTTCTTTATTTTCAAATTCTGCCAACTGCTTCTCGAGTTCGTCATGTAAGTCCGTATTACCAGACATCATTCTAGAACCCATTGGATATGCCATTCCCCAATCCGCCATCGCTTGCGTATCTACCGCCCTGACTTCTGGATGATTCCCTAATCCTAAATAATTATTTATTGACCAACAGATAACTTCCTTGCCCTTAAAGGTCATTCTATTACTTAGCTCGCCTTCTAGTTTAGGAAATATATAATATCCTTCTGCTACCTGGGCATATCGCCCAAGTGGTCCCATATCTTTCTTGATTCGATCAAAAATATCCATATATAAACAGTTAATTTACTTTCGCTTTTCTAATAATTTTCCGGAACATACCAGGAAATAACCTTGACACAAAGATAGCCAATTTAGTCTCCTTAAAGCCTCCAAAATACACTTCCTCTTTTTGTTTTTCCACAGCTTTTAAGATTTCTTGGGCCAATTTATTAACATTCATCCCTTTTTCTTGCGCATCATCCATGATATTATGAGCTTTTCCATCTCCAGAAAGAGAATTTATTGAAATGTCCGTTTTCACAAATCCAGGGCAAACCATGGTTACTTTTATGTTTTTATCATAGAGTTCTGCCCTTAGTGCATCAAAAAAGCCATGTAAGGCCATCTTCGCTGCAGAATATCCAGATCTAATAGGGACTCCAAACTTTCCAGCCATACTAGAAATTACAACATAATGCCCCCCGCCTCGGTTCAAAAAAGATGGCAGTAGATTTTGAGTAATCTTTATCGTACCTAAATAGTTAACATCCATCAGCTTTCGATAAACATCAAAATTAGTATCTATGACGTTTGAGCGCTGAGATATACCACCATTATTAATAAGTATATCCACATCTTGATATAATGATCTATTGTTCTGAAGTATATTTTCTAAATCATCGTGAGCCTCAAGATCAAGTGGTAGAATATCAATATTATCTGCACCACACTCTTCCCTTACTCTTTGGAGTGCATCTACTTTTCTTGAACTTAGAATCAAGCTAGCGCCTTCCTTTATAAACGCATGAGCTAAAGCCCGACCAATTCCAGCACTTGCTCCAGTAATCCAAACTTTTTTACCAGTGTAGTATCCCATTAGATAACAAGATATGGTTTGTTGTTTTTTAGTTTTCTTTTTCGGCCTTTAGATTTTAGTTGAAAGGAAATAATAATATGATTAGCAAACCAAAGAATGGTTGCCCTAAAACTCAGTAATCAATATTTAATCTTGACTATTGGAAGTATTATGCGTATATTATATCGCAGAGGCGTCGGATTACATTTTGTAACCATTAAAAACCAATGATATGCTGAATCAAGAAGTACGCAAAATCATGACTACTCACCCTACAGTTGCTACTCCCAACCAATCTTTAAAGGAACTAACTCAATTGATGATTGATGCTAAAGTACAACAGCTCCCAGTCGTTGATCAAGGTCAATTAGTCGGAATGGTAACAACACATGACTTGTGGAAATTCCAAATGAATAATGGACAACCGGAAGAAACCAATGTTTCTCAGATTATGTGTAAAAACATCATCAAAATCTCTCCTTTAGATAAGGTAGGTACTGCAGCCGAACTGTTTATGGATAAACGATTTAAAACTCTACCAGTAGTAAATCTGAGAAATGAATTTAAAGGTGTAGTTACAGCTTTTGATGTAATCAAGCACACCCTAAAACAAGAGTATAAACAACCAATCTTGTACAAGGAAATTATTGAAACAGAGTAACAACTTCTAAAACCAAAAACTAATTGACCTATTGGGTGTATTCTTCTTCGAAGAATGCCCGATAGGCTCCTATTGATCTCTTTTTTATGATTTCTCTGTAATTCTTTTGAGTTACAGGATAGAATTCATAATTCACATCATTGGTTATGAAGGTACCTTCATTCTTCAATACTGTATTGTAATAATCCATTGCCTTTGCTTCATCCGTAAACTTTCGTATTAGAATCATGTGGCTATTATTCTTTGGGTTCAAGGCAATGTTAGATTGTTGTAATCTTTTAGACTTGAAGAACTGATTATTAAACTTTGAAATACTTGCTTTAGTTTGATCTACTTCTTTTCCTGAAACATCAAATAAAACCACGATACCATAGTGTAAAGCCTTAGGCTCTTTCTCAAAAGAAAGCGTTTCTTCATCGTAAAGAATTTTATTAAATGCTTCTGAATCTCCTTTTAAGAATCTTAGAATCTCTTTCGCCCTACGGCTTTCTTCAGAACCTGGAAAACGTTTGATAAGCTGTTCTAGTTCTTTAATATATTCTTCTTGCCCACTTACATGGCCCATAGATATAGCACCCAATAACATAAACTTAGCGGCAAGTTCATTTTTCTCTCCAAACTTGCTGTTAGATTCATTGACTCTGTCTAGTACCGTATCAAACTTTTGCTGATCAAAATAAACGTATGTCTGATCATAAAATCTAGACAATGCATTTTCCTCAGCTAATTTTTCTTGAACATAATTAGGATCATTTGCAATCTTAGAATAATGTGAGTCTGGGAACTTTTCAAGCAATAATCTTTTGAATCTATTTGCCTCACTAGTATTATTAAGATCAAGATTATTCAAGTATTGGTAGAAGTATACTTGATCCATTCTATTGAAAGTTGGAAACTCTGCTATCAGCTGAGTAAGTATTTGCTCAGATTTTGAAATTTTCTCTAACCTATCTCTATACATCAACCCGAGATCGAACAAAGATTCTGACAACTTTCTTTTTGCTAGATCTTTTTCAATTTTAGTTAAAGGCAATTGCTTTAAGTACTCGTCAATTTGATCATCTGATACGGTGATCTCTCCATCCTCTGAAACCTGTACCTCATCATTGAAGCTACTCGAAACTGAAGACCTTCTCCAGTTATCTTCAAGCACCTTATCATTACCCCATTTTCTTTGAAATTCTGACCGGCCTTGATTTAATGCAATTGGATTATAGGCAAAGAAACTACTCCGACCTGATCCATATCTTCTGTTTGACCCACCTGCTCCAGATGGAGATTTAGGTTCTTCTACAACCACAATTTCTGCTGGCGCATTTTTTATCGCATCTTCTGCCCACGCCCTTAATTCATCCTCTGGTAATTCAACCAAAGTCAAAAGACTGTCTTGCAATTCAATCTGTTGAATGGCAATGGCAATATCTTTTAGGTTGCTCGCATACTTTTTCACTTCAGTGTAACGCTCATCAGATTTTGGCATCAACTCTAAAGTTTTATCGTAGTATGTTTTTGCGGAAGCGTAATCCTCTTGATTAAATAACAAGGTTGCAAGCTTGTAGTATATCTCTGGATCAGAAGTTCCCCCTTCTGTTGTAGCCTTTTTAAAGGTTTCAATGGCCATTCCAGTGTTCCCATCGTTTAACATCACTTCACCGATAGAGAAATAAATTGGACCTAGGAACTCAGCATATTTTTCTTCCTTCAACATCTTCTCCATTTTAGAGATTGCCGTTTTGGAATCAATTTTACCTGAGGCATGAGATAATTTTATTTCATTAAGATCTGCATAAAATGCCATTGAAAAATTAGGCTTAAACGATCTACATCTTTCATACTCCGCAAAGGCCGCATTGGTGTTACCTAGTCTTTCATAAATTTGAGCGCGTATGTATGCATATCTTGCATTTTTAGCTTTGTCTTTAGAAGCTTGAATTGCCTGTTCTAAAAACCCTAATGCCTCGTCATACTCCTTGGTCTTCATATGTAAATGAGCACGGGCCACTGGAATTTCTTTTCGTAACTCCATGGTTGTATTTGAACCCGTCACCTTATTAAAGTAATATTCGGCTGAAGAAAAATTCTCTCTTTCAATCAGAGTTCTTCCCAACCAATATAAACCTTCCCAGTATGAAGTGTTGTGTTTAAAGGGCCCATCTTTGAGTACTTCCTCTTCTTCTTCCTCCTTCTTTTTGTCCTCTTTTTTCTCTTCTTGCTTTTCGACTACTTCTTTGTCAACAGTTTTAGTTGTGCTAGTTTCCCCTCGAGTAGGTCTTTTCCCTTTGTTCTTTTTTCTATCCTTTAACTCTTGTTTTCTTTCTTTGGCTCTCTTTTTCTGTTCGTCTTCTCGATCCTTTTTCTTTTGCTTATCAGTTTTCTTTTTGGCTTTTTTCTTTTCTGCTCTTTCTGCTTCATTAGCCTTCTTCGCTTTCTTTCTTTGCATTTCTCTTTCTGCCCTTGAAGCGTTCTTACCAGGATCATAATTTTTGCCGTAAGGATTCTTCTCATCAAACTCTTCTTCAAAAAACAATAGAGTTTCCTCAGCAGTCTCAAAATCTTGCTTATAAAATTGGGCTCTACCGATCATTACATAGCAATCATCTACCCAATGAGATTGTCTGTGTAAAGCGGCAGATTTTGAAACCTTCTCAATGGCCACATCTAGGTTATTAGCCTCTAGTTTTGGATTTTGGAGATTGGTATAATCGTAAACACTTAAAATCTGATTGTAATTATCTATGTGCGCAGACTGCATATTCAGTATGCTCTCTGCCATCAATTCTTCAGCATTAAAGAAGGCATTATAATATGCTGTCGTATTATGATAAAAACGCTTAGTTCCACTAATATCGCTCTTCTTCTTTTTAGTTACACATGAACTAAGAAGGCATAGAGTTAATATGATGGCACAAGACCTTATAATATTCAACGTTATAATATTTTTGTGAATGAGTGCTTACTGTGAAGTCTGGGTATCAGCAATATCAAATGTAATAACTGATTTTGCGCAAAATTATTTTAAAATTCACAATTTTAGGGGCTTTTAGTGGTTTAAAGTCAAAATTGAGTTAATATTCTATGAATAGTACGTCCAAAGATTCAAATAACTTCCTGAATAACTTAAGAACGAGTTACAGGATGTCAATTCTTGAGACTAGTAGCTACAGAGAAATACGCAGCTTCAATTTCTCAATTCTTGCACTTATAGGCCTGTTTTTGTTCATTTTCTTGTTGTGTTTCATGCTTTTTTTCTTCGTTTTTTCATTTAAACCGGTCAAAGAACTTGTTTTTGGATATGACGATGTTAAAAGTAGTAGCGCATTTATCGAATTAAACAAACAAGTCATTGAATTAGAAACAGCACTTCAAAGTCAGAATGTCTATATAAATGGACTTACAAAAATGATTAATGGAGATTCAAATACCATATTAGAATCAAGTCCTGAAGTATTACAAATAGAAGAAAAAACCTTAAGTACAGAGACCACTGTTGCACAAAAAACACCTAAGGTTGCAAACACTGATGAAAAGGCTTTAAGAAATAAATTGAGGCATTTAGTTTCACCTGTACGTGGCAGAATTAGTGCTGGTTTTAATGCACTTGAAGATCATTATGGTATTGATGTAATTGCTCCCAAAAATTCACCCATCTCTGCAGTAGCTGACGGGATGGTAATAAATGCTGATTGGAGTATTCAGACAGGTAATACAATCAGTGTTCAACACCCAGACAATGTAATTTCAATTTATAAACATAACTCAGCTTTATTAAAAAAGACTGGAGACCTTGTCAAATCCGGAGAAGCCATTGCCATCATTGGTAATACAGGAGAACAAACAACCGGTCCTCATCTACATTTTGAGCTGTGGTACAAAGGAATGGCCTTAGATCCAATCCACTATGTTTCATTTTAAAAAAATATTTGATGTCAAAAAATCATGATCTACAAACCATCAAAGGAGAGGATGGAAAATTATTAAGTCCAATTCTTGATGAAGAGGTTAGAAATTTTTTAATAGATATTGACGGTACCATCTGTGATGATATTCCCAATGAGGAGCCAGAAAGAATGGTAACAGCTGAACTCTACCCAGATGCGTTAGAAACCATAAACAAATGGTATGAAGATGGACACATTATTACCTTCTTCACTTCAAGGACAGAGGCACATAGAGAAGTAACCGAGGCTTGGCTTAAAAAATATGACTTTAAATATCATGGGTTGTTAATGGGTAAACCAAGAGGAGGAAATTATCACTGGATAGATAATCACATGGTTCGGGCTACAAGATTTAAAGGCAAGTTCACAGATATGATAAAGGCTAATAAGACCATAGAAATATTTGAACCATAGTTTCGCCTTTCTATTTCTTGTATTTTATTAAATCCGAAACAGCCAACTTTAGATCAGTGAATTGAAATTCAAATCCCTGACTTAGAGCTCGTTTTGGGACTACCCTAGTGCTATTGGTTAGCATTTTAGTCATCTCACCCATGGCAATTTGTAATAATCCTTTAGGCACTGGTGCTGCTATTCCAAACGGTAGTTTTGAGGTTTTTATCGCTTTCGCAAATTTTTTCAAAGGCAAAGGATTTGGGCTAACCCCATTATATATTCCTTCCCATTTTGGGTTTTCCATAGCTTCCATAAACATGGAGCAAATGTCATCGATGTGTATCCAAGAATAATATTGTTTCCCATTTCCAAAGTAACCGCTGATTCCAAAATTTAAAGGCAAAAGCATTTTCTCCAACGCTCCACCTTTGGTGCTAAGAACTATTCCAATTCTAAAAATACTCAAGCGGTCTGTAGAATCTGATAATTTTTGAATTGACTCCTCCCACGCTAAGGTACTTTCAGTTAGGAATTCCTGCGAACCAGCATCAGAGGATTCCGTAAGGACCTCATCCGCTCTGTCTCCATAAAATCCTATCGCAGAAGCAGAAATAATTGCCTTAGGCCTATGATTTAATTTAGCTAATGTTGTCCTTACTAATTCATTCCCTTTAACCCTTGAATCTATAATTAATCGTTTACGCTTTTCAGTCCACCGTTTATCAGCTATTCCTGCTCCAGCCAGAGTAATCACATAATCAGAATTCTCAAATACAGAATTATCTATTTCTCCGTTTAAAGGATCCCAAGTATAATAGCTAATATTATCATGTGCGGATCGCTTCGTTCTTGTCAGAATTCGAAGGTCATAGTTTTCTTTAGAAAATAATTCGGAAAGTCTTTTTCCTATAAGACCTGTCCCGCCGGTTATAACAATTGTCTTTTTCATCCAATCATATAATAGAATAGCCTAGAAATTGTTTGCTATCTTAGTGACAAGTTAAGCTGAAACCATGAATCCGCTAAAGTTTCTATCATTTTTACTTCTTTTTCTCTTACTTTCTTGTGCTAATGAGCAAGAAGCCAATAAGATTGATAGCATTAAGATTCTTCTGCCTCAAGATCCAGAAAGATTAAATCCTGTATATGATCCGAGATCTATTGGTAGAGAAGTTTTTCAGTACATGCACCTTCCATTAGCAGATTACCATCCAAAAGAATTAACACTATTTCCCATTCTGATAGAAGAGATACCTTCTTTGAAAAAAGATGAGAAAGGAAGTTACTACCAATTAAATTTTAAAAAAGGTATTACTTGGAATGATGGAAAACCTATAACCACCAAAGATTATGAGTTTACTATTAAATCAGTCCTTCACTCTGAAACCGTTGTAAAGTCATGGAAACCTTACATGAGGCAAATCAATGCCTTAGAAATAATTGATGAACATAGTTGTAAGGTATATATTGATGACTCATATATGCTTTCATTAGAGATTACTTGCACACCATATCTACTTCCTTCGCATACTTATGAAAATGTAGATAAAATCATGAATCACAGTTTAGCAGAAATAAAAGAAATGACTGCTGAATCGAATCCAGAATTAACTGAATTTATTGCTGGATTCAACGACCCAAAAAACTTCAAAGGAACGACATGTAATGGACCTTACGAATTAAAAGATTGGATTACTGATCAAATGGTAACTCTAGAAAAAACTCCGAATTTCTGGGGAGCAAAGGAAAAGGATAATCCTTTTCTTTTGGCCAATGTAAACCGAATGGAATTTAAAATTCTTGCAGATGAATTGGCAGCAGTCACTGCTTTTAAGGATGGAGAAATAGACGTAATAAATGGTCTTAGCGCAGCAAATTTTAAACAATTAAATGAAGCATATAAAGAAGCAAGTTACCTCACCTCACCTTCTACTAGACTTTACTACCTGGCATTAAATAATAAAGACAAAATCCTAAAAGATCCTGCTATTCGAAAAGCACTAGCTGCGTTAACCAATGTGCAAACAATGATTAACAATATTGAATTTGGCTATGGCGTAGAACTAACAGGTCCGATTCACCCAAATCAAGGAGCTTACAACGAAAAATTATCTTCTAAGATTTACAACCCAGCAGAGGCTAAAGAAATTCTTGCAGCAGAAGGATGGAAAGATACAAATGGAGACGGGACTATTGATAAAATGATTGATGGTTCGAAAGAAGAATTGGTGCTCGACCTTTTAATAACGGGAAGTGAGCTTGGTAAAAAAATAGCACTCTTACTTCAAGATGAGACAAAAAAGCTGGGAATAGGTATTAACATAATACCTAAAGACATTAGAAGGATGCGGAAAGAAAATCTTTATAATTACAATTATGACATCGCTGCTTTGGCCGCATCAATGGACTTAGCTCCTATTGATCCTTACAGAAGATGGCATTCAGACAATATTGACTCCAAAGGAAATAATGTATCTGGATATAGTTCTTCGTCCTCAGACAGTTTAATTACTTTGATTAGAGAAACAAATGATACCGCAGAAAGAGAACGTCTCACAGAACAATTCCACGAAGTAATTTATAATGACCAACCAGTTATATTTTTATTTGCGCCAACCAATAAAATTGCTGTAAATAAAAACTTTGTGGGAACAGCCACTTCTAAACGTCCCGGTTATCTTGCCAATACGTTCAAAGTAAAGTAAGAGTATAACAATGTCAGTAATTGTAAAGCTCCTACAATCTTTATTGCTTTTATACATTTTATCAATAACAATCTTTTTTCTAAAAGATTTACTACCTACTGACCCAGTGGAGCAGGCACTTGGCATTTATAGTGAAAATGAATTTGATGATAGATCATACACAGACTCAGAATACATTCGTGAAGCTAAAAAACTACACTTAGATAAACCTAAATTTTACTTTAGCATTACTCCAAGTGATTGGAATGAAAATTTCAATAAAATCATTATTCCTGAACAAAAAAAGATAGTTTCAAAATTAGTGGCTCTAGGGCTAAATAATCAGGAGATAGAATTATACCTGAAAGGAAATCAAAACCCAAAATATAAATCTACCTTCATAGAGATTAATCAAGCATTGGTTAAGGGAAATAAAATTCCGAATAGTCTAAACATTGAATCCGAATTCATTCCTTTAATGCAAAAAATCCAATCAGGGGACAAGAGATCATTTTACTACCCCGTATTCAGATGGCAAGGCCTAGATAATCAATATCATCATTGGATGAAATCTACCGTAGATGTAAAAAATAATTTTTCAAACATTGATAATCAACCGGCAGGTCCAAAAATATCATCAGCTTTAAAATGGACTTTAAGTATTACCATTCCAACACTTATAATTTCATTCGGACTTGGAATCTTTCTAGGAATTAAAAATGTGATTTCGACTTCAAAAATTTGGAACTACCTACAAACTTTACTTGATCTACTTTATTCTCTGCCTCTATTTTGGTTTGCAACACTAATGGTGATTTTCTTTACAACTAGTGACTATGGAAAACTTACAAATATTTTTCCTTCGATTCACTCAATGAATATATCAACAGAGGTTAGCATTCTAAGTAATTTAAAACATCTTACCCTCCCAATTCTATGTTTTGTTCTTTTAAATACTGGTTACATTAGTGCCTTAATGACGAGAAGTCTAAAAGACCAATTATCAAAACCATTCATTTTAACTGCCCAACTAAAAGGATTAAGTAGAGGTCAAATCATAAAACAGCATGCCTTTAAAAATGCATTGTTTCCAATTATAACACTATTTACAAGCGCAATCCCAGGATCCTTTGCTGGATCATTAATTCTAGAAATAATATTTAATATACCAGGCATCGGAAGGTTGTTATACCGATCGATATTATTAGCTGATTGGAATATTGCATTTCCACTATTATTGTTATTATCAGCAATCACGATTTTATCCTTTTGGTTTGCGGACATTGTGTATGCGAAAATAGACCCCAAAACAGCAGTAGTAGAAAATTGAAAAACAACGCAAACATATTAACTGATAAGGGAATTGGTAAATGGCCAATTATAGGAGTAGCCTTCTACCTTAGCTTGGTAGTTATGTCAATTATATTCGATAGTGATTCCTGGTCTTCTGTCTTAAACATTGAGCAAAACTATTTGAGGCCATTTATTAATGCACACCATTGGTTAGGCACAGATGGTCTGGGTAGAGATGTTTGGGCAGGTATTTTAAATGGAGCAAGAATTTCATTTATTATTAGTGTAACTACGAGTATTATAGCACTCTTAATTGGTTTTTCATTAGGCTATTTATCTGGATATATTGGCAATGGAAGAATTCGGACTCACTACGCTTTACTTTTCATCTACTTTGTATTGACCTTACTTTGGGTTTTTTACTCCTATCATGAAGAGCTTTGGCTTTTATTTTTTATAGTACTGATAGGGGTTATTTCTTTGATACATTTTATTAATCAATCTTTTAATTTGCTTAAAGCAAATGTTAGTATACCCATGGATGATATTATAATGAAGTTGATAGAGTTTTCTCGATCCATCTCGGGTATATTTATATTAATTTTTTGCCTAGCCATTTTTGATGATAGAAGTATTTTGAATGTAATAATTGTAATCTCATTGGTCAGATGGCAAAAGCTTACAAGATATATAAGAGCTGAATTTTTGAAAATTAGAAATAGTGATTACATAAAGAATGTTGAGGCCTTAGGAGTACCATCAATTAAAATTCTATTTAGGCATCTTCTACCCAATATTTATCGGCCCATCCTTACCGTTTTGGTCTATGGGTTTTCTGTTACAATTTTACTTGAAGCCACGATTAGCTTTATTGGAATTGGGTTACCAGTAGAAACTGTAAGTTGGGGATCTATGCTTAGCGAGAGTAGATCTTATTTTCAAGCATGGTGGCTAGCTATTTTCCCTGGACTTATGATATTTATGATTACGTTGTCCCTTCGAAAATTAATCAATGATTCAGAGGATGATTGGAGTTACTTATAGCAAATAAAAAAGGGCCCATAAGGGCCCTAATATTTTATTTACAAGACTGTGCATAATTGTACAACTGTTCTCCAAAGTCTCTCCAAAGCGGCTTATCTCCTAGCTCCTTTATATAGTCTGGACACTTGGCATAAATTCTTTGGTAGTTTTCATCGTAGTCCTTTTTTTTCAATTTAAAAGCAACTTCATCACCTACCTTAATCCAATAAGACTTATCATCTCCACCAGCCAAAGCAACACCACCAATACCTACAGAGGCTGTTTCTTTTGCGTATGGATCAAAGTAGATTCTAACTGGATCTGCGAACGCAGGATTTAACAATTGTAGTAATACGTCTACTTGCTTCTTCTTTAATTGAATAGTAGACTGCTCAAAATAAGCGTAGCCATCTTTTAAATGTTCCATATTGATATCTTCAACATCCCATTGTTGCGCATCATACATTTTATCAAATGTTGCATTCATTTTATCCAATGAGTTCTGAGGCAGGTACATGTGAGAAATATCTTCTGCGTCAATTTTTGTCTTCTTCTTTTTGTCGTCAGCTAAAGTGATTTGTTCAAAAAGACCTTTTTTTCTATCTAGATCTTTTATCGTTCCACTTAGTTCAGTGCCATCCTTAAGTGTTACATATGCAGTTTTCTTTCTAGAAAAAATTTCAACTGCTTTAGAAATGTATCCTGCCTGAGCATAACTCGTTACAGCAAAAATTAAGAATAGACCGAGCGTGGTAATTTTTTTTGTCATTTTTAATATTTAGAAGTTATAAATCCGTTTAGTTTGATGTCTTAGTTTTTTGACTTTCGCTTCTTTGATTTAGCTACTCGCTTTTTATCAAATAACGCACTCGATCCACGTTTCGTTGATAAATTTCCATTCTTATCCACTGGAGCCTTTAAATGTTCTACATCACAACCTTCTTTTACTTTACAAGAGGAAGTTGTTGTTCCTACAAGAAAAAGGAGGCAGGCAAACATAAATATTGAAGAAAAGGATTTAAGTAATTTCATTGCATATAGATATGTGAACAAATATCTGACTATAAACGACAATAGTCAAACAAATAATCTATATATGAACTGTATCCTAGTTAAATAACAACAAACGAATGCTTGTTGGTCTTAAATTAAGTTAAAATCAAAGCTAGAACGCATATCCGACAGAAAAGTTACCAACTGGGATAATGGTTGAATTACTAGAAATTATAAGATTTAGTGTATTGTTAGGATCATGCAATTCAAAATACTCTTTATAGGCTGCCCCAAAATATAAATCTGCATAAAGATTTTTGAGGAGTCTTGTTTGATAACCTAATCTCAAGCCGCCTGCAAAGAAACTGCCTGAATAGTTTCCTCCTGCCAATACTTTGCCTTGTTCGTAACCAATTCTTCCAATCGGACCAAAATAGGAGCCAGATAAATTATTAGCGGTTTCGCCCTTAATTACTTGTCTACGCTTACCCATGATCCATTTAATACCCATTTCATAATGAGCCCCAAAAAATGAAGATGTTTGAGATGGTCCTGTTAATATTTCTAATGCATTCAGATTAGTAGTAAACTCATGTGTCATTGAAAGAGACACCTTTGATATTTTGTGTTCAAAATTAATTGTAGGATTAAATCCTACACTACGTACTGTGCGTCCTATGTCAATATTTATAAGATTGTTTGCAGGTATTTTAACCAATTTTCTATTCTCCTCATAACAATTAACGATGGCACATTTATTATTTTCAAACTCATCCAGCTGATAATTTTTTGAATGGGCAAATCCCATATCAAAGCCAGTACTTATATTAAGACTTCCATTATCAGGGGCATAACTCACTCGCAAACCAATATCTACTAGACCATATTTAAATACCCGACTTTGCGATCCAACTTTTAAATAAATGAAATCATTAAACCCTGAAAAAACACCGCCAAAAATTGAAAACTCAGTTCCCAGCTCTGCATAAAGTCCGTTTAAATTATTTCCTTGGAGACCTGCTTCTATCCTTTCTTTATGTCTAAAGAAATATCGAAGTCCTACAGTACTTTGAGCTTCAATATTAATATTTACGCCCGGGCCAATTCCGATGCCAGTTCCAAGATTAAGTTGAGGATTTAAAGATAAAGCTTTCCCCAACTTCATCTCATAACCAAATCTAAGACCTCGATCTGTTGTTAATTTGAACATTCGATTAACATCGTTCATCCTTCCACTTATGGCATCAAAAGCATCTTGGATGATCGGGTCCGGTTCCATTTCAATTTTTTCAATCGGCTGTGTCTGACCAATCAAAAAACCAGGTATGATTAATATAAAAATTAAAAGTCGGATCATTTGTTGTTAGGCTTATTTAAGGAGATGGTACCAAATTGAGTATCAACATTCAATATAGAGCAATCAATATTTTCATTCAGCTCTAATAAAATAACATCCCCTTTTTCTTTGGTTTTTGTTTCGATGTTAAAATTCTGATCAACAATTATCTTTCCGCCCTTACTTGATAAGTTATAGTACGAGCTACTCAAATTTTCCATATTGAGATTCACATCCACTGTTTCACCCACCACAACTAATTTTTCTACTTCTGGTTTAACTGAAGCTGTTACTTTACCATATTTAGATTCTATTTCATAACTGCCATCAGAATTTTCTAGCACAAGATCACAACGGCTTAAATCATAAACGTATTCCCCATAACTTGAATGCATGTATACATCACCTAGCACTGACTTAACTTGCCCACTACCCTCAAGGTATGAGAGATCAATTTTAGTATACTTACTATCAATTAAAACTTGAGCATTTAAATTAGTTATCATTATTTCGCCAAAGGAATTCTTTATATTGACAGGACAGGCTCTAGGTAATTTAATTTCAAAAACTACCTTCAAATTTGAATTAGGTTTATTAGCTAGATCTTTTACGGAGATATAATTTCTTATATAAATCGTTTTACCCAACTTTTCTGAGAGCACTTTCATTTTTGAAAGGTCCGCTTTAGCTTCAGACCTAGAGCTATTTTTTGATACTATAATTGCTTTAATCTGAATTTGCTCTACATCTGCACCAGTTATAAAAATATCTGCTCGTTCTGCATTTATCTCTATATTATTGCGTGGCTTGTATTTAAAATTTTCAATTACTTCTGATGTTACCGTTTGGACGTCTGATTGACCAAAAGAGAAATTTGCGCAAAGCAAAATAATACTTGATATGTAAATAAGAATCTTAGCCACCTTAGATCATCTCAATCATTTGTTTCATCAACTCCGTCTTCTGAGTTTCTATTTTAGCCAACATCGGGCCATAAGTAGATTCTTCATCAAATTCTGAAACCATGTTAAGCAATTCTTCTTTATGTGCATTTAATTCACCAAGCTCATTTTCTAATTTTTTAAAACTAGGTTGTTCACATACAGCCATGTAATCCTTGCACATCTCTTTAATCAATTCTAAATCTTCATCATCAGACCAATCAGACTTCACAGTTTCTGCTTCTGCCATCATCATGATTTCTGGTGCAGTCTCTTTCTCACATTGCATAAATTGAACAGAGAATGCCAATACTAAAAATGAAGCTGCCATCGCCATCGCAATTCGTAGTTTTCTAACTCCCCCTTTTACTTCATCTAATTCATTCTCAAGATTTTCCCAAATAAGCTCCTTAGGTTTATGGATAGGCAGTTGATCTATCCTTCCTTTTATTTCTAATTCTTTTTCAATTTTATCCCAAACTTTTGATTCTGGGGAATAACTAGGAAGGTCTTCTTTAATTCCTGGAAAAGAATACACCGGAGCAGGGAGATCTAGTTCATCAGAAATTTTATCCCAAATAAACGCCTTAGGCGTATGCGTTGATAATTTATCTTTTTGATCTACAAAAGAATACTCTGTAGCAGGTAAATCAAGATCTACAGATATCTTATCCCATATATCAGTCGAAGGAGAATGTGTGTGTAATTCATCCTTAAAATCCGCAAAAGTATATTGGGGACTTGCAACATCTAAGTCTTCAGATATCTTATCCCAGATATCTGCCGAAGGAGAATGTGCTGGTAATTCATCCTTAATATCTGCAAAAACATATTGGGGTTCAGCAACATCTAAGTCCTCAGATATCTTATCCCATATATCAGCCGAAGGAGAATGTGTTGGTAATTCATCCTTAAAATCCGCAAAAGTATATTGTGAGTCAGGAACATCTAAGTCTTCCGATATCTTATCCCAGATATTTTCTGGAGGCTTGTATTCCCTTAAAGCATCTTTGTGTTCATTGAAATCCAAAGGAGTATCACTACCCAATGATTCACTTATCCCATCCCAGATGGAATCTGGAGCTGAATGATTTGGTAAATCATTTTTTAATGCTTTGAAATTATATGTCTTATCCTTTTTATTCATTATGCTTCAATAAGCATTTCTCTTAATTTTTGTTTTGCTCTAGATAACTGAGACTTTGAAGTACCTTCTGTAATACCAAGCATTTCTGCAACCTCATGATGTTTATAACCTTCTATTTCAACCAACACAAAAACTGTTCTAAAGCCATGAGGTAATTTTGCAATTGCTTGTTCTATGTACTCAACATCGCTAGACTTGGTTGTAAGTTTATATTCTACATCTGCTACATCAACTCCCCCTAAACTTTTCTTTTTTTCCCTTTCAATATTTTCATACGCAGTTCTTACAACGATGGTTTTAATCCACCCTGGTAAAGTTCGATGATCCTTCAATTTCTTTAGACTTCTAAATACCTTCACAAATGCTTCTTGCAAAATGTCATCAGCCAATTCAAAACTGCCGGAAATTCTATAGGAAAGAGTATACATCGCATCCTTGTACTTATCATAAAGTACTTTCTGCGCTACACGCTGGTTATCTATACATTGTAATATTAATGGGTCTTGTTGCATAGTATTATATGTACACCTTCAAGAGGATTAGAATTAAGATATGGTTGCATCTCCTAAAAATATCATTAGAATTGTTGAATTTAACCCATATTTTGACCTTTTTCACAACTTTATAGGTCATATAACTGTCGATAAACATCATTTGTAAGCAAATACAAATAGATTTATTGGCGTTTTAATGGTTGATTTGGGTTCTTTGCCCTGATTTTATTGAATAAATAACTACTATGATTATACGTAAGATTCTACCTTTCTTACTCATCGGATTTTTAGCAACTTCTTTCACTTTCGTTAAGAAGGACCGATTATATGAAATATCCAAAAACATCGAAATTTTCGTAAAGGCCTACAAGGAGCTTAATGCAAATTATGTTGACGATTTAGACCCTCACAAACTCATGAAAATAGGTTTGGATGCGATGGTTAACTCACTAGATCCATACACCAATTATATTTCTGAATCTCAAGTTGAAAGTTATCGTATCAACACCGAAGGGAAGTATGAAGGAATCGGTGCCACTGTTAAAAAAATAGGATCCTATCTTACAATTATTGAACCCTACCAAAATTCTCCTTTACAAAAAGCAGGAGTAATGGCAGGAGATCAAGTCGTATCTGTAAGTGGTAAAAGCACAAAAGATAAAACGGTAGAAGAGGTCACGCAATTTGTTCGTGGCGTTCCGGGAACAAAATTAAAATTAGAGATCAATAGACCTTCTACGGGTGAAAGTTTTGATTTAGATATAGAACGTGGAAGTGTAGAAGTTCCTAACGTACCATACTCGGGTATGGTGGATGATAAAATAGGTTATATCTCATTAACAACCTTCACTCCTAACGCCACCAAAAATATTAGCAAAGCTTTTAAAAAGTTAAAAAGAGATAATGAAAATTTAGAGGGACTTATCCTAGACTTAAGATACAATGGTGGAGGACTTTTGAGAGAGGCCATTGACATTTGTAATTTATTCATACCTCAAGGTGAAGAAGTGGTTTTCACCAAAGGTAAGGTCAGAGAAAGAGATAGAAATTTTAATACAACCAAGCCACCATTAGATCTTGACATTCCTTTGGCGATATTAATTAATAAAAGATCTGCTTCTGCATCAGAAATAGTATCTGGCGTTATCCAAGATTTAGATAGAGGTGTTTTATTAGGTCAGCGAAGTTTTGGTAAAGGACTTGTTCAGAACACCATGGAACTTGGATATAATTCACGTATAAAATTGACAACATCCAAATACTACATTCCTAGTGGTAGATGCATTCAAGGTACAGAATATGACAACGGTGAACCAGTTGACATTCCGGACAGCGAAAGATCAACTTTTAAAACAAAAAATGGTCGTCCTGTTTTAGATGGAGGAGGTGTTACGCCTGATGTTATAATGGATGAAAAAGAGGTTCCTGTCGTACTTGAAAAACTGCTTGAAGAAAATGTAATCTTTAATTACGTTACAGACTATGTAGCTAAAAACCCCAATCAAGATTCAACAGTTCAAGCAGTAGTCTTTGATGGTTTCGATGATTTCAAAACCTTCCTCAAAAGTCAAGATTTCAGTTACGAAACAGAAACAGAAGATCAATTGCAAGCCTTAAAAGATGCGATACAAGAAGATGGTTATTCTAATCTTTTAGAAAGTGACATCGCTGCCTTGGATCAAAGAATAGAGCAAGAAAAAATTGGAGCAGTTGATGCTGCTCAAGCAGATATTATAAATGCAATACAAGAAGATATTGCTAGTCGATATTTCTACCAGAGTGGCAGAGCCTTCCAAAAACTAGCAGATGATCGTGAGGTGGAAACCGCGATAGAAATATTAAGAGACCAAACCAAATACAAGCAACTACTTTCAAAATAAATACCCATGACCCGAGCATTTGTATTTCTATTGATTATTCTTCTTTCCTTCTCTTGTAAAACCAAAAAGGAATTACCTGAGTTAACCGTAACTGCACCTGCTGTTGAAGTTGAGGAACCGGTAAAAGAGGAAGAAACTCCCGTACTCGATCGCGTTAGCATGGATATGTCTCCTATCGCTGACTGCAGAGAATTTTGGAAAGATAAAGAAAGACTTATCCTTCAAAAAGATGACGAAAGACTTAAAAAACTCATTGCACGTGGTGATGGCCAAATCACGATGATTGTCAAAGTTAATCGGGAAGGTGAAGTCATTGAGGTAAAAATTGACGATAAAAATACTACGCTAAAAGAGAGTATCCTCAGAGGTTATGCACGTGAAACTGTTTTCGAATATGTGTTTGAACCTATGATCGATGGACCAAAAGTTGATTGTGGCACTATACGTTGGTATCTTGACACTAAATAACCTTTAAGCAAGTGCCTTCAATAGAGAATTAGATTTGCCTTTATCGGAGAGAAAGAATTACTTGCTCAGGAATCTTTAGTAATTACCACTAATAACGCTCATCTTTCACAAAGGGTAGCTTTTCCATTTTTGTAACTTCCATACTTGGGAATTCAAAATCCTCGACAATCCTACCCATGATTCGATAACACCCCTTTCCCTTAAAAGGATATTTTGCCATGGAAGGAGGAAAATGTGTCGTATCAAAATACTTCCCTTCCACATCAATCCAGGTCCCGAAACTCATGTGCTTTCGATTAACCGTCGTTACATGCTTCCGTGTAACATAGTAACCAACCATCGTCACTACTCTACCCATCGCAGCTTTCATCTGCCGAGCAACAATCTGACCTAGGTCCTTGGTCTCTAATAAAGAAAAAGGCGAACTCAATGGAAATCCCAATAATTCGATTTCATCGAAAGCTTGTTCGTGTTCCGTTTCTGCGAGTACAGGAAGATCATAATCCTCTGCCTCTGCTCTAAAAAAAGATGCCGTGTTGTGATGCTTCACCAGTGGATTGTGCACTGCATTTTTCTCCCACATCAATTCATACTTATTCATCCCCGTAAATCGAAAAGCCCCGATACGAATCAATATTTCCAACTGATCTTTCTTAATATCTAGACGTGCAACAAAGTCTTGCATGCTGCGATAATCTCCATCTTGCAACCGTTCTTCGACAATTTTAATGGCCGTCTTTTTCTGTAAGTCCGCAATGTGGATAAGACCGATGTAAATTTCATCACCGTATATCGTCGTCAAGTAGGTACTGTGATTAACACAAGGGGCCATGATCTTGGCTCCGCACATACGAGCCTCATGAACATAAAATTCTGTCTTATAAAATCCACCAAAATTATTAATCACCGCCACCATAAACTCCTTCGGGAAATAGGTCTTAAGGTACAAGCTCTGAAAAGACTCCACCGCAAAACTTGCAGAGTGTGCCTTACAAAAAGAATAACCACTAAAACTTTCAATCTGTCGCCAGACTTCCAAGGATAATTCCTCTGGATATCCACGCTCCTTACAGTTTATAAAATACTTCTGTCGAAGTCTATCGAAGGTGTCTGAATTTTTCCGTTTACCCGTCATGATCCGTCGCAATACATCAGACTCGTCTAGGTCCAGTCCAGAAAAATGATGCACAATCTTCATTACATCTTCCTGATACACCATCACCCCAAAAGTCTCGCCCAAGTGTTCTTCAAAAACAGGATGGATGTAAGTGTAACTTTCCGGATCATGAAAACGCTGAATGTATTCACGCATCATTCCACTCTTAGCAACTCCAGGCCGGATGATCGAACTAGCCGCTACGAGATGAACATAATTATCACATTTTAATTTACTCAAGAGACCTCGCATGGCTGGTGATTCAATGTAAAAGCAACCGATGCATTGTCCTGATTTTAATTGTTGCTTGACCCGCTCATCTTCCTTAATCTTTTCCACTGCATGAATATCAATCGCTCTTCCTTGATTCCTCGCCACCAACTCTACCGCATCTTTAATGTGTCCCAGCCCTCGCTGACTCAAGACATCATACTTATGAAACTCTAAATCCTCTGCACCATACATATCGAAATGTGTGATCGGAAAACCCTTCGGCATCATCTGTAATGCCGTATGATAACTCAAGGGGCGCTCACTGATAAGAATCCCTCCGGCATGAATCGAAAGATAGTTTGGAAAGCCTTCAATCATTTTTCCATACTTAAAAATATGTTTGGCAAAATGATGGTGCTTCTCTGATTCATTGGGATAATTGACAATCAGGTCAATGTCTGCCTTTGGTAACCCGACGACCTTACCTAACTCACGGATGATCGACTTACCTTTAAAGGTATTGTAGGTTGCCAACAGTGCGGTATACTCTTTCCCATAACGCTTAAAAATATAGTCTGTAACATCATCTCGTTCGTCCCAAGAAAAATCAATATCAAAATCAGGCGGAGAGGTCCGATGCGGATTAATGAATCGCTCAAAATACAGATCAAGTTCCAGTGGATCAACATCAGTGATGTAGAGGTTGTAAGCAACAATGGAATTAGCTCCACTTCCTCTACCGACGTGATGATAACCAACGGTCTGGGCATAGCGGACAATATCCCAAGTGATTAAAAAGTATGCTGCAAAACCCAACTTATCAATCACCTTAATCTCTCGTCGAGTCCGTTGCATCGCCGACCTATTCTTCTCTCCATACCGTCGGATGCATCCATTGATCGCCAGCTTATACAAGAGCTTCATATCTCCAGCTTTTGAGCCCGTAAAATTTTGGCGATTATTACTCATCCCTGAAGGCATCTCAATATGACACTGATCCAGTAATTTTTCTGTGTTCTCTATGATGTGTGGATACTGTTCAAAAATCTTACGCAGCTGCAATGGTGTGTAAAAGGACTCGCTCGTATTGGCACAATACTTCGGATCTAATTTCCCCAACACAATGTTCAGGTCTATGCAGCGAAGTAATTTGTGTACCTTATATCCATCCTGATTCAAAAAGGTCACCGGCGCAAAAACCACCAGTTTATCTGGAAAGTCTTTTAGGTATGAGCTGTATAATTTATTCACCTCCGTGGGTCGCACACCGACATATTCATTCTCTCGTAGGTGATTAATTCCTTTGGGTAATTTTCGATACACCACATAACAATGCTTAAAAGCCGGAGCCTCTTCGGGAAGGTTCTGAGAGGCCAGTGAACATTCCGTCAACAAGCTGGTCAACTCTCGCCAACCTTCTGCGTTTTTAGCTATTCCAATGTAAAGTAAAGGACCATCTTTTACACCCCCCAGCGCCGAAGCATCCTCTCGAGCAAACTTCCGAAATTCAATTCCGAGCAAGGGTGTTACTCCATGTTTTTCACAGGCCTTTATAAAAGCATAGCTACAGGAGGTATTGTTTATATCGGTCAATACCAAGCGCTTAATTCCCTGCTCAACGGCCGCCATGACCAGCTGTTCCGGAGAAAGTGTACCGTACTTTAATGAATAATATGTGTGGTTGTTGAGATACATGGGGCAACAAATATATCTCATTTAGACGAATAATTCGACAATATTTGTCGTATTATTCGTATTTTATATATGTTTGAGAGCTATTAGTAAGTGTTTAAGGTATTTTACGCTTGCGCAAATGAGGTCCAATTAATTAAAAGAAAAAAATCAGGAAAAGGAAAGTAAAATATTAGAGTAAAAAATATTTGCCGAAGTGCTACTTAAAACTGGAGCAAAAATAAATATTGTTAAATCCTAAAGTAGCTAAACAATAGGTAATGAAAATTCTATCTTAGATTAAAATAGCGATATGAAAAGTAATATATATATATATATCAATTAGCTTGCTAATGGCAATCTTTTTTTCCTGCCAAAAGGAAATGAATCTCATAGATGAAAAATCTCCAAATCTAACCTCCCGCTCAATAAATAGTATACCTGAATTTGACCATGGAGATCAATTAAGAGGTGTTATTGACTCTCTTAAGAATGTAGAGGCAACAACAGACATTGATGAACTATATGAAGCGATAGGAATTGATCTAAAGGACACCTCACTAAGAAATGTGACCTTATATCCAGCAGCTTTAAAATATGAACTTGATCACGGATATGAATCAACAAGAAAAATAAAAGAAACAAAAATTCTCGATTCCTTAAATCAAGGATTTGACCCAGTCAATCACTTCGTTGACAGACCATACTTCAATAGTTTATTAAATTCTGATAAAACGATGATCATGGGAAATCGATATTTAGTCTTTTTTAATGAAACAGAGGTTGCTCTAATTCCTTCCTATGATCAATTGACTTATAACTCATTACTAAAAACTCAAAATTTCAGAAGTGGATATAATGTGAGAATAGAAAACGCAAACTATTTGCCACTAGATAAATATTATGAAGTTAATATTGACAATCTACCAACAAGCTCAAAACCAGTTTTTGAACCAAATATCTCAACAGAATTTAACGCAAACGGAACCATTAGCGTCTGGAATACATCTTTCGTAGAATATTCAGACAACACAGAACCAATATTTGAATGGCATTATGAAGATGGTTCCACATCACAAGGTCAAAATAAATCAATATATATGAATGAATACCTAAGTGTATCAATCGGAAACTCTACTAATAATCCAATAGAGATAGAAGTTGAAACTCGAGGAATTGATTATGCTGAGTTTGGTTTTTTTGTTACCCGTCTAAATGGAAGAACCTTTAAATTTGAGAAAAACGGGTCAACAAATTGCCATCCTATAGGCCAAGGAGGTTATCGTTATCATTATCGATATGAAAATGGACAAACTGGATATACTTGTAATCCTAGTTTTACACACACCTTTCCTTCTAGCCTAATTGGAACTACAACTGAGATATGTATTGAAGTTTATAAAAATAGTGGAGGACAAGGTCAAGGTGAAATTGTTTGTAACTATTGTATAACACTAATAGTTTTACCTAATTGTGAGGAAGAAGATGATACTGAAGATAGATTTGAAATTTCAGTTGGATCTGAACTATATAAAATTCTTGTAGAGAATAAAGTTAATGACGGTATATTCATTAATGGTGGAGAAGTATCTGGACAATCAAGAACGCAAATTAAAAGATGGTGGGGATGGCAAAACAAAAAAGTAGATGAACTTTGTGTTAAACTTACAGGTAAATACTACCTAGAAATAGAAGATAATGGAAATGTGTCTTGTAATCAAAGAGTAATTGTAGATGAAACTTGGGATTGTGAAATTAACAAATTAAGATTCACTTTAGAAGACCCAACTTATTATTCTGATGGGAGAGAAAGAAAATACCCCAGTGAATTTAAAACACAGCATAAATTTATTGTTGATAACCAAGAATACATTTATCTGAATCCTTCTGGTGACCCATTTCTAATTCTTAATTAACATGAATAAAACCCTGATATTCATATTAATTATAATTTCCACTCAAGCGCTTACGCAAGAACTAGAACTTTTCTATGGACAAAACTATACTTATGAGAATCGAATAAATACTGCAATTAATCAGAGACTTCCTAACATTGATAATGCTATTCTATGGACCCCAATGCTAGGATTTCCTATTTCTAAAAAACAAAAAATTTACTTCAGTTTCGATTCATATTCTATATGGAATGGAATAAGTCTTAAAATTGATGAGGAATACGAACCTGGATTACCAACAGGGTTTGGTACTTCGATAACTAGACTAAGACGATTAGGGATAGGTTATCAACATCTACTAACTAAGCCAATAAAGAAATTTAAAGCTTCTATTAGAAGTTTTCTCTTCATTGGAAAACGAAAAAAAAATACACAATATGTAACTCGATTACCAGGTGTTCCTTTTTATTCACCAAGTATATTTCACATTACTGCCTTTGACAAAGTAACCATCATCCCTTCGTTAGGCTTTAAACTTAGCTATACATTTCTCAAAAGATTCAATGCCTTATTTTGGGCAAATAAATATGTAGGGTTCACAGTCCTGCAAGAAGGGCGGTGGGAACATAGTTACATGGAAGTCGTACAACCAGATGCCATTACTCAAAACAAAGGATCAGGATTTTATATCTCGATTGGATTAGGCTATAATTTTAAGAAAAAGTAAAAATTATTCAGAATCGAATAAATCAATATTTGCGAAAGCATTAACATGCTAAAAAATAAAAATTTCTAATTCCAACCAAATCCCAACTTAATGCGATAAGATATAAAACAACAATCATGAAACAATTAATCATTATCAGCATCGCTTCTATGCTAGCCTTAACCGCTTGTAATAAAGAACCAATGGATGGTGCGCCATCTATTTCAGAGGAGGTTCTATATTTCAGTTCTTATGAAGATGCATCTGATCTAGATGGTTATGAGGGCCATGAAGGATCAATAGTTGAAGAGGCACCAGTTGATGGAGGAGATTTCTCTTTAAAAGTACAAGGCGGGTGTGTTGGACCACACTTACATTTTAAAATAGGTCCTTACCTAGAGGGCAAAAAAATATCTATGAGTTTTCAAGGCAGGTCTGAAGGTTCAGGAACAATCTTTCTAAGTTCAAATGTCGTTCCTGCTCCAATGGAAAATATCATCATTAAAGGTTCAGATTGGGAGGAATATGACTATAGTGAAATTTATGAACTGGAGGCAGGTGCTACGCTAGACGTTACTTTTATCTCCGGTGGAATCATGGCAACTGCAACTTGGATTGATGAATTAAAATTATATGCCCCAAAGTAAGATCAATGAGATCTACCCCTACTTCCATCCATCCAAGTATCCCAGACATTAAACATCTGCATGGTGAATTCTAACTTATTATCATCAAAAATTTTTTGAATCTCTGCTCTTGACTGACGATGAAGTTTAGGGTTGCCTTCAGCATTAGCAAGCATAAGCGCAAGAACACCCACTACCGCAGCGTTGCGCTTAAGCATGCTCTGATCAACCTTGTCAAAGGTATCACTGCTTGCATGATAATTTAATCCGTAGACCTGTGGCTTGTGAATGCCTACTAGATTGGGAACACCCTGAAGCATAAAATCAAAATTATCAGTACCCACAATCGGTATGTCTAATTGCACCAAGCTATCCAAGGCTGGATGAGAAGCAACTATTACATCAATCTGTTCTTTTACTTCATTGCGACCGTTGGTAAAAAATCCAGTAATTTCTCCACTTCCGATATCAATCGAAGTAATCATTTTATGATTATCAAGTTCGTCTGCATGATCAAGGGTGTAAGCATGAGATCCAAAATACCCCTGCTCTTCCCCATTCCATAGTGCAAACCGAATGGTTCGTTTGGGCTGAATGCTGAGCTTAGTCATCTGACGCGCAATGTCGATCATCATCGATACGTTACATCCATTATCATTTGCTCCAGTACCTAAAGCCCATGAATCTAGATGTGCACCGATCAATATGATTTCATCAGGAAGTGTTGAACCTTTTATCTCGCCGATGACATTGTGGCTGGTGAATTCGCCTGAGATGTTGGCATCTACTTCTGCATTAAAGGTAAGCGGTAAACCTTCATCCAATAGTCTTGCACAGCGACCTGCATCTTCTCGAGACATTACAAAGTGGGGCATCTCTGCGTCCACCGTTTTTGAAGTAATGAAACGATATAAAAGACCACGTCCTCGACTTGACATAAAGACAATTCCTTGCGCTTTATATTCAGCAGCCAGAGCTTCAATCTTTGCAGAATGAGCATACTCTGCGAATAAACCATCGATATCTAAACAGAGGTCAGAGGAGACCAAGACAAAGTTATTCTCAATGGCCGCTTTATTTTTCTCAAAAGCTGAAGCATCACCAATTCCTACATGGACCAACTGACCTCGGTAACTTCCAGGCTTAGTCATATACTTGGAAACAATGGCCGCCTTAAAATTTGAGTAGGTCTTATTTTCAATTTTACACTGCACTGATTTTTCTGCCCACATTACCGGCATCTGAAAAGCCTGCTTCGAAACACTCACGCCTGCTTCTTCAAACTTTTTTACGGCCCAATCTACAGAAGCTTCATTCAATAAACTACCAGTGACTCTACCTCCGTATTGATCACATAATTCCTGTAAATTTTCGATGATTGGTGTTTCATTGAGTAGGGCTTCGTGCAAGTGGTCAATTTCATTTTGTGCATCAGCAACAAAGAAAGAAAATAGGACGAATAAACTGATAAAGAATCTTTTCATGACTTCATTAATTTTTGTAGAGCATTTGCTTCAATTGTATGGTAAGCTGAAGTTCTTGTGCATTGGTTTGTCCAAAAAGTATGTTCCTTTTCTAGATCATTTTCAGCGTCGAAAATCCAAAAAGCATGGCTCTTTGTTGAAGCATAGATTATGAAATCTCGATCTTCTTCAAATCCAAGAAATCCGCAAGACGCTCCACTTCTGGTAGTATAAATCGTAACTAGGTCTTCTGCTATTTTGCCCTTGAAGATTTTCAAAATTAGAATTTGAATTTCAATTAAAGATTGAGATTTAAGATGTTCTAATCTTCCTTGGTTCTCCTTTAATGAGGTCTTTAAAATCTTCAACTCTGAAGGACTCATGGCACTTTCTAAAGAAGCAAAACATTTATTAATTACTTTCCCATGAATGATCACTTCTGAAGTATTGAATACCTCTTCAATTGTTCCCGGCAATTTACAACTACACGCAAACAATTTTGAAAAGCCAAAAATTAAAACTGCTATGAAAAATATTCTCACGCTCTGAAATTAAATGTGTCATTTAAGTTAAAAGAAAACTCAACCATTAGACCACTTAATGTACTCAATTTCAATGAAAAAGAAACTTCTCAAAACGGAGTTACGCCCTATCCTAACATTTTCTCCGGCCTAACCCATGCATCAAACTCTTTAGCAGTCAAATAACCAAGAGACAAAGCGGCTTCTTTCAAAGTACTTCCTTCCTTGTAGGCTTTCTTAGCAATTTCGGCAGACTTGTCATAACCGATCTTCGTATTCAACGCTGTTACAAGCATTAGTGAGTTATTAAGGTTCTCTTTAATTTTTGCTTTATTTGGCTTAAGACCATTTACACAATTGTCACAGAAACTTACTGCTGCATCACCAATCAATTGTGCGGACATTAAAAAGTTATAAATCATCATCGGCTTAAAGACATTCAATTCAAATTGCCCGTTCATTCCTCCGATGTTGATCGCCACATCATTTCCACAGACCTGTGCCATGGCCATGGTCAGAGCTTCCGATTGTGTTGGATTAACCTTTCCTGGCATAATGGAAGAACCTGGTTCATTGGCAGGAATGATAATTTCTCCGATTCCAGTTCTAGGGCCAGAAGAAAGCATTCTGATATCATTCCCAATTTTCATGAGAGAAACTGCTACAGTTTTTAGAGCACCGTGCGATTCTACAATGGCATCATGAGCTGAAAGTCCTTCAAATTTATTGCTTCCCGTCTTGAAAGGAAGCTTGGTTTCTTTCGCAATTTCTTTGGCTACTTTTTTTGCGTAACCTTTAGGGGTATTTAAACCGGTTCCTACGGCAGTTCCTCCCAGTGCCAATTCAGAGAGATGGGCCAGTGTATTTTTAATGGCTTTGATTCCAAAATCCAATTGCGCAGCAAAAGCTGAAAGGTCGTTCCCTAGGGTAACAGGAGTGGCATCCATGAAGTGTGTGCGGCCGATTTTTACCACCTTCATGTATGCCTTGGCTTTTTTATCTAGTTCCTTTTTTAGTTTCAATAAACCTGGAAGTGTGCAGGTCATTAATTTTTGATAGGCTGCGATGTGCATTGCTGTCGGAAAAGTATCATTGGAAGATTGAGACTTGTTCACATCATCATTGGGATGTATATATTTTTTAGTGTCTGAAAGTTTGCCCCCATTTAAGACATGTGCTCTATTGGCGATTACTTCATTGACGTTCATATTGGTCTGTGTCCCAGAACCAGTCTGCCATACCACGAGTGGAAACTGATCATCCAATTTGCCTTGAGCGATTTCATCACATACCTTACCTATCAATTTAGCTTTCTTTTTCATCAAGACACCTAGATCCGCATTGGTATTTGCTGCTGACTTTTTCAGAATGGCATAGGCCCTAATAATTTCAATGGGCATGGTCTGACCACCGATTAAGAAGTTTTGTTTTGACCTTTGGGTCTGTGCGGCCCAATATTTCTCTGCAGGCACATCAATGTATCCAATAGAATCTTTTTCCTTTCGAACTTTCATAGGTATATGATATTTTTTGTGCGAAGATAATACTATGAGAGAATGAAAAGCTGTGGTTTTTTAAAACTTCCTATATTTATTGTGGTTAAGATAATAACCGTACTCATTCGTGGGAAGATTGCTATTGAAGCATTTCAAGTTTTCGCTTTCGCAAATGTGTAAGTACTTTTGAAAATATTTTAAACCAAAAAAAAGAAAATATGGCTTTTACACTACCTGATTTACCGTACGAACATCATCAATTAGAGCCGCACATCGATGCATGGACGATGGAAATACACCATGGTAAGCACCATGCAGGATATACAAAAAAATTAAACGCTGCCATTGAGGGTACAGATTTAGCAGGAAAGGATATTGTAGATATCCTAAAGAATCTAGATATGGAAAATGGAGCAGTAAGAAATAATGGGGGAGGATTTTACAATCACTCTTTATTCTGGTCTGTAATGTCTCCTAATGGAGGAGGAAAACCAGAAGGGGACCTTGCCAAAGCCATTGATGAAGCCTGTGGTTCATATGATGGATTTAAAGAAAAATTTGCGAAAGCGGCCGGAACAAGATTTGGATCAGGATGGGCTTGGTTATGCGTACATGCTGGAGGAAAGGTTGAAGTATGCTCTTCACCTAATCAAGACAATCCATTAATGCCAGGAGTTGGCTGCGGAGGTGTCCCAATTTTAGGCTTAGATGTATGGGAACACGCTTATTATTTGAATTATCAGAACAAAAGACCGGACTATGTGCAGGCTTTTTTCAATGTAATTAATTGGGAAGAGGTGACTAAACGCTATAACGCTGGTAAGTAGATTGTTGACATTTGTCACTTTAACTACAATTTAAGTGGATGTTTTGCAACGAAATGCCTCGTTTAACGATTTATTAGTAAAAGTATTACAGAAATTATTATTAATTTTACGGAAACTACAATTGCAGATGAAGCACATTATACTATTATTATTTCTCGGAGCTACTTTCACAGCTACAGGTCAGTTTGACTTTAGCCCCGAAGAAGTAAAAATTACAGGAACGGATCAAGACGAATCAGTTTATACTGATTACGATGTAATCAATGCAAGTGGAGCAGAAGCCTCAACTCTATGGATTTTAGATAGGGAAGAAGTACCTGCTGAGTGGGAATTCCAAATTTGTGACAAAAACAATTGTTACTTATGGGGAAGAGAAGATTGTCCTGCTGCTAATCCTAATGTATTTAGTGCTGATGAGTCATGGGCTTACAAATTAACCGTAAGACCTCATGGAACAGCTGCTGTTGGAACTGTAAGTATGAATATACTAGATATGGCTGGTGCTGTTATTAGAGAAATCCCAATTGAAATTACCATTGATGGTGTTTCTTCAGTGGATGACCTTGATAGCCATCAAGTAAATATTTATCCAAACCCAACCTCTGATTTATTTCAGATTTCCAATGATGATCAAGTGGCTAAGGTTGCTTTCTTTAACATTGTGGGTAAAAGAATCAATACTGCTACTCATTTTGCAGGAAAGTCCCATGATGTAAGCCAGCTTCAAAAAGGCATATATTTAGTTAGACTTCTTGATACTGAGGATAACGTATTATCTGTAGTTAGATTGAATAAGAACTAATCGAAAAATTAGCTTAACAATAAACCAAGGGGTTCAAAGAGATTTGAGCCCCTTTTTTTTATGCTCAATTTATAGTTATCCACAAGTTTTCAACTTATTGGCTTTTTTATATATGTGTAGGATATATATGATTTATTAAATATTAGTTTTGCCCTCAATATTTGTAAACAAACTAACTTCAAATTGGGTATGAAAAAACTAGTATTTCTTTTTCTATTGGTAGGATTTGGGTCCAGCTTATGGTCGCAAGGTTCTACTACATCTTCCATGAGTGGAAGAATTATTGATGCTGATACTAAAGAACCACTAATTGCATCTGACGTTATTGTTACGCACACTCCGTCAGGTACGGTTTATGGAGCAGCAACAGATTTAGATGGATATTACAGGGTTATTGGTATGCGTGTTGGTGGTCCTTACAAGGTAGAGGTATCCTATGTAGGTTTTGAAACCTATACACAAGAGGGTATTTATCTTACTTTAGGTCAGAATCTCCAACTCAATACTTCTTTAGGTTCACAATCCATTGGTCTAGATGAAATCGTTATTACAGCAGGAGGGCTGTTTGATGGTACTAAAACAGGGGCGGAAACAGTCATTGGAGAAGAACAAATTAGTGCACTACCAACCGTATCAAGATCGATTGGTGATTTTACGCGTTTAACGCCTCAGAGTAGAACCTCTGAAGGAAGTGATGGATTTGAGCTTTCATTTGCAGGTCAGAACAATCGATACAATTCAATTTACATTGATGGAGCAGTCAGTAATGATGTATTCGGACTTGCTGGTTCAGGAACAAATGGTGGGCAGACTGGTGTTTCACCAATTTCAGTAGATGCCATAGAAGAATTTCAAGTAAACCTAGCACCATTTGATGTTAGACAAGGAGGATTCGGAGGTGCTGCGATTAATGCAATTACTAGATCAGGAAATAACAATCTTGAAGGATCTGTATATACATATTTCAGAAATCAATCACTAGCTGGAAAAACTCCAACAGACAATGAAGATCAGGAAAGAGTACAGCTTGATGATTTTACTGCACAGACTACGGGATTCAGATTGGGAGGACCATTGATTGAAAACAAACTATTCTTCTTTGTTAATGCAGAAATTCAAAGAGATGAAACTCCTCTTCCATTTGACTTTATAGATTACATTGGAGACTCGGACGAAGCTAGATTAGGTGAGTTAGTTTCTAAATTAGAGGGGTACGGATACGATCCTGGTACATATACTAACAACAGAAGATTCTTAGATTCGGAAAAGTATAATGTTAAGTTAGATTACAATATAGATCAGAAGAATAAGCTTGCATTGAAATTATCACATGTACACGCCAATAATCTTGAAGGTGTTCAGTCTGATTTTAACTCTATTAACTTCTTGAATTCTAGCGAATTATTTGATTCAAAGACGACGACTGTATCCGCTGAATTAAACTCATTATTCGATAATGGAATGAGTAATAATTTAGTGATTGGATATACGGCAGTTAGAGATGATAGAGATCCTAATGGTTCTGATTTCCCATACGTTTCTATTGAGGATGGATCAGGAGAAATTAATTTTGGTTCTGAGCGATTTTCAACAGCCAATCTTTTAAACCAGGATGTACTAACGATTACCAATAACTTTCAACTTTACAAAGGAAAGCACACATTCACAATTGGGACACATAACGAATTTTACAGCATTGACAACTTGTTCATTGCCTTCAATTACGGTTCGTATGAATTTGATGATTTACAGACATTCTTAGACGATGGTAATTCAAGTTTCTTCATCAGAAATTTCTCATTGGTTGATAATATTTCAGGAGATGAATCTCAAGCAGTTGCATCATTCAATGCAGGCCAAGTGGGACTATATTTCCAAGATGAAATTCAAGTAAGCAACAATTTCAAATTGACGGGTGGTCTTAGATTAGATTTACCATTTTATGGAGATACTCCTGGAAATGATGAATTCAACACCAACACTATTCCATTATTGGAGCAAGAGGGATACGATTTAAGAGGAGCTCAAGCAGGACAATTTATTCAGTCAAGACTGCAGTTCTCTCCAAGAGTTGGATTTAATTTAAATATCGGCGGAAATAATAAAACGCAATTAAGAGGTGGATTGGGACTATTCACAAGTAGAACTCCACTTGTATGGGTAGGAGGAGCTTACAATAATTATGGGTTAAATGTTGGATCAAATCTAGCCTTTGGCGATTTACCTTTCAACCCAGATCCTCAGGGTCAAATCCCTGGAGAAATCGATTTAAATAATGTAAGTCCATCAGGTTCTATTGACCTTTTTGCTGAAGATTTTAAATTACCTCAGTTCTTAAAGTTCAATCTTGCTTTAGATCATAAATTAAATGATAACTGGACTTTGCAGCTAGACGGATTGTTTAATAAAACGATACAGAATGTTGCCTATCAAAACCTAAACTTAAAACAATCGGTAGGTAATTTAACAGGAACTCCGGATGACAGACCTATTTATGACAGAAGAGATGAAGTAGATCCTACTTACGGTAGAATTCTTTTAGGGTACAATACTACGGAAGGTTATGCATACAACGCAAGTGCTAATTTAATTGGTCAATTACCTAGCGGAATGTTCACAAGTATTGCTTACTCTTATGGTGATTCATTCTCTGTTTTTGATGGTACTAGTTCTCAGAACTCATCTCAATGGAGAGGTCTTCATTCAGTAGGAGGAAGAAACTTTGATCAACCACTTTCAAGATCAGATTTTTCTGCGGGATCAAGATTCATTGTAGCATTATCAAAAGCGTTTAAATATGCCAATGGTAATTTAGGTACAACCATTACTCTTTTCCACGAAAGTGCGGAAGGTAATCCATATAGCTACATTTACAATGACAACGGAAATTTAACAAGTGAAGATTCTAGAGAAAGAGCATTGGTTTATATTCCTGCAACTTCAGATGACATCATTTTAGTAGATACTGATGATCTTACAGCAGCTGAACAATGGACTGCTCTTGATGCCTTCATTTCAAATGATCCTTACTTAAGTGAAAATAGAGGTGGTTATGCAGAAAGAAATTCTAATAGAAGACCTTGGACGCATGTAATGGATTTAAAAGTTCTTCAAGACTTCGGAATTACTGCAGGAAATAAGAGACACAGATTTCAGGCTTCTGTTGATATCTTTAATTTCTCAAATTTCATTAATAAGAATTGGGGAAGAAGATATTTTATTGGAAGTTTTGGAAACTTTGAATTAGTGGATTTTGAAGGATTTGAAGATGGAACAAATAATCCAACGTTTACTGTAAACCCAAGTCGATTCACTGAAGATAATGGACCATTCAGATCTATTGATGATGCTGGTATTCAGAGTTCAAGATGGCAAATGCAAATTGGGCTTAGATATATCTTAGACTAAAACATAGATGTGTTTTAAAGGAATTTAATTCACATTCGATTAAACCGATACAAACCAGCTGTTCATCTGAGCAGCTGGTTTCTTTTTTACCGATCATTTTATCTTTAATTTCTTGTGGTTCGTGCACAGATGTAGGGTTTGTTATGAATTGTTCTGCAACACGATTTAAATCACACCAATCTCACTTCAAGGTATTTGCACGTACAATTTTATCGTGACCAAACCTCCGTTTTATCCAGTCGCGTTCTTCCATTAATCGGATGGCTTTTTCTGTATCATCGAATAAGCTTATCTGATAGTTACCTTGCACAAGGCCACTAAACTTGACACCGATCAATCGAATCAATTGCCGGCGATCATAGAGTTGGTCAAAAATTTCTGTCACCTGATTAATGAGTACTTGATCGTTGGCCGTGTAGGCGATGCGTCTTTGTTTGGTATAAGTATTAAAATCTGCATAGCGTATCTTTACGGTAATGGTAGAGGTGAGTTTCTCATCTTCCCTTAAGTCGAAGGCAAGATCATCCACCATTTTTATCAGCATGTCTCGGATATGGGCTAGATTCAGGGTGTCTTCTTTGAAGGTCCGTTCTTTAGACATGGATTTTTGCTCGTGGTAGGCAACGACGGGAGAATCATCGATGGCATTGGCCTTTTCCCAGAGCTTGCGTCCATGCTTCCCAAATTCACGCTCAAGTAATTTAATCGGAATCTCGCCTAGGGTTTTAATCTTTCGGACACCCATGAAGCTGAGCTTCTTATATGTTTCCTTACCTATTCCAGGAATCTTGCGCACAGATAATGGAGAGAGGAAAATCTTTTCTTCACCATTCGGTACTTGGTGTGTACCATTGGGTTTAGACTCACCGGTCCCTACTTTAGAAACCAACTTATTAATGGAGAGGCCAAAGGAAATAGGAAGTCCAGATTCTTTGATGACCCGCTGTCGCAAATCTTTAGACCACTTAAAGCAGCCAAAGTATTGATCCATTCCTGAAAGATCCAAGTAGAATTCATCAATGGAGGCCTTCTCGTAAATAGGAGCGTCTTCTGCAATGATTTCCGTGACTAGCTTAGAGTACTTAGAATAACTATCCATATCGCCCTTAATAACGGTAGCTTGAGGGCATAACCTCAGCGCCATTTTCATAGGCATGGCAGAATGTATTCCAAATCGACGAGCTTCGTAACTGCAGGAAGCAACAACCCCTCTGGCACTCGTTCCGCCAATTAATAAAGGTTTACCTAGAAAATCACTATTCTTTAGACATTCAACGGACACAAAGAATGAGTCCAAATCCAAATGTAATATGGCACGATCGTACATGTTAGCGCTTAGTCGATATGTCGTCAAAGATAGACAAATTAATCGACAAGCCCTTTTGTAACCAGTCTGTCTACTTTACAATAAATCGTTGTACAATATTTCCAGCATCTCCAGATAATACAAGCATGTAATTACCAGCTTCTAAATCAGAATTAACAGTGAAAATAGGTGAAGCCACATTTGAGGCATCGGAAACAAACAAACGTTGACCTATATTATTGTAAATCTCAAGGCTATTAAAACCAGCTTCAAAAGAATCACCGAGATCTAATTGAAAAACACCATTATTAGGGTTAGGGAAAAGGCTAAGGTCATGAGTTGTAGTAAAATCTTCAGTAGAAGTAGAACCTACCGTTGTCTGCATAAAGGTGATGATACCAGTAGACGACCCCTCAAAATCAATAAAGATCAAATGATATACATCACCGCTTTTGGTCTTTACAAAATAACTAAGATTCTCAAAAACCTTCCAAGTGAATTCTGCCATATCAAATTCTTTCCAATCATAACCAATCAAATCTATTTGGCTAGTAAAAGCATCTTCATAGTCAGCTAATTCTACAGTTGTAGGTTCAACATCTCTTAGTTCTGCAGCCTCAATTCCCGGAGCAAGCAGTACACCAGAAATAATATAATCAACGAGTGTTCCATCAACATCCGGAACAGGTGAGGCATATCTTGTAAAGAGTAAATCCCAGCTATGATCAACTAAAGAGACAATTCCATTCGTATCAAAAGAAAAGAATACAACATCATCATTAGGGAACATCATCTTATCAAAAGAGGCGGTCTGCTCATTGCTTCCATCAAGATCAGCATACCTTAAATTATAGGTAGAAACAACTAATGATTCTATCATGAATTTTTTGTAGCTACCATCTCTTAATTTTATAACAAATACTTGCGTTCCATCTACACTCATAGTCCCTGGATTATAAGTCCCCCAACCATAATCAAATGGATTCATCGGGTTCGCAAGATTATTAAATGCACCTGCATCCCAACTTTGATCTCCGTTATAAATTATTTCTTCAAGATTTTCTTCAGCTATGTCCTGGTCAAAATCCATTCCTTCAGCCAAATACAACTCCAAAGCTGTTCCTTGTAGTCCTGCTGCTTCATTTATAGATACTCCTGCATCTTGAAAACCATAAGCAGTAAAAGCTAAATCCCAAGATTCAGAATCAATAATGGTACTTTCTTGAGTTTCAAGATTGTAGAAGTGTTGATTAACATAGTCAGCACCCAATTCAGCTTGAACAAACTGACCTGATAATACAAGGCTGAAACATAGACTAAAAATAAAAGTAACGGAAAACTTCATTATATATCGTTTAGTGTAAATTCTTTAAATAATGCTACAAATGTAAAAGCAATTGAGATAGAAAAATACCCCTTAAAGAAGCAAAAGTACCACAATCCGCAAGTAGCTTATTATTTAGATTTAATCTAATTAAAATAAATATAACTGGCCTACCTCAACAAAATCAATGTTTTATTAGTTTTACATCCTATAAGATTTACAATGAAGCTTATTGATATACATAAAAACCCGTCATTAAATAACGGAGAAAGCAAGTGGAACAACCAAAAGCTTGATAAAGAGCTGCAAATCATTGAATTTAAAGATTCTGAAGAAGGAAAACTATCGCTAAAGATAAATCCAAAGGTTGTTCAATACTACTTCTGTATTCAAGGCAAACTCAATTTCAGTTTTCCTGAAAGCTCATATCAGATAACACTCAAGGATAAGGAGTGTTTCTTTTTCTACAATCCAGATAAAGCATTAGAACCGAGATTGCATTGCAGTGAGAATTCACAATTATTGTTGATCTACTGTTCGTTAGAAAAAATTCACGACCTCTTCTTGGATAAAAATCAAGGCATTGATTTTCTAAAGAATGAAAACATCAATCGCAAGTTTTACCGACAAGATGATTTAAGCATTGAAATGGAATTGGCAATTAATCAGATTCAGAACTCCAGAATGCCAGATAATCTGAATAAGGTATTTAAATATGCTAAAACCTTAGAATTGTTAAGTCTTTACTTTTCAAACCAATCTGCTCAGAATGTGGCCTCTTGCCCATTCCTTAATCAAGAGAGTATCGGAAAGATCAAAGAAGCAAAGGATTTACTTATAAAGAACATGGCAGAGCCACCAACCATAGCAGAGCTTGCAAGTAAAGTAGAGATTAATGAATTTAGATTAAAAGAAGGATTCAAAAGCATGTATGGTACCACCATCTATAATTATCTAATGGACCATAAAATGAATTTGGCTAAATCGCTTTTAGATTCTAAAGAATATAAGGTGCAAGACGTTGCTTACGATTTAGGCTACAGTAATGCCAGTCACTTTATCAGCTCATTTAAAAATAAATTTGGGGTAACCCCCAAAAAATATTTACAGAATTCATGAGTTGTTTCAATCTTAAATATTTAAGCCTAGTCACCTTATGCTTGTGCTTCAATTCTAATGTAATTTTTGCGCAAGAAGCACTGGATAGTTTTGATTTAAGTATAAATCTCGATGATGTCGTAATTACTGGACAGTATGCACCAACTCATTATTCTAATAGCTTATATAAGGTAAAAGTTATTAAAACAGAACAAATAGAAAGTAGAGCCTTCACCACTCTTGATCAAGTTTTACAATTTGACTCAAATGTGAAAATTCAATATGATCCAGCGTTGGGGAATTCCATAAAATTGAGAGGTGTTGAAAGCAATAGTGTAGCAATATTAATTGATGGAGTACCGATTATAGGTAGGCTTGATGGGGCGATTGATTTGTCTCAGATATCGATGGCGAATATTGAACGCATAGAAATAATAGAAGGAACCCAATCTCTTTTGTATGGAAACAATGCAACAGGTGGTGTCATCAATCTAATCAGTAAAAAATCTCAGCTAAAGAAAATTGAAACGGAAGTTTCTGCTTTAATGGAAAGTAATGGAGTTCAGAACCTGATGCTAAGAACAGGCCTAAGACACAAACAATTTCTACTAAGCTTGCATGGTAATTACTTGAATGATCAGAACATGGTTGATGATTCTCTTAGGATTTTTGAAACCTTTGAATTTGAGGATGGTAGTAGTATGGAGGTGAAAAAATATCCTTGGAATCCGAAAACGCAATGGAGCAGTGGTGCATCTTTGAGATATGATTTCTTAGAAGATCACCGATTGATTTTTTCAACAAGATGGAATACTGAGGAAGTGAGAAATTTAGGAAAGTTGAGAAGACCTCAATTTTTACCATACGCACTTGATGAAGTGTACAATACCCAACGAAACGATTTTAACCTTCACTATGATGGTCAGTTGACCGATAGAAAATATTTACAGATTGATCTTGCATATAACCAATTTTATAGAAGCTTGACCAATGAAAGATATGAGTTTGATTTAGGAGCAATTGATCCAGAAATGAGCGAAGTGGATTCAAGTTACTTCGATGCTCAATTTTTTAAAGTCATGTATTCTGACCAGATAAAGCCAAATTGGCAATATATGATTGGTGGTCAATATAATAAAGAAACAGGTGAAGGCGAACGCATTGAAAGTTTAGTAGAAGGAAATGAGATTGATATAGAAGAGGCATCGGTTTTTACGCAAATCAAATTTGCGCCAAGCAAAAACTTTACTAGTTCTATCGGTACAAGAAACATCTGGAATAGAACATTTGGGTTCATAAGCAGTCCATCGCTACAAGCCAAATGGGACTTCACTCCTTTCAGTTTAAAGTTCGGTTATAGCCATGGATTTAGAAGTCCTGGACTGAAAGAACTGTACTTAAACTTCATTGATGTAAATCACGATGTTGTAGGTAATCCAAATCTAGAAGCAGAAAAGTCTGTTGATTATAATTTAAGTTTAGAATGGGGGAAAAAGAAAGAGGATTTAAATCTTTCCGCTTCCGCAAATGTATTCCACACGGCCATCGACAATAAAATTATTTTAGCTCAAGTAAATGAGACTAGATTTACGTACCAAAATCTTCAGCGATTTATATCAAAAGGAATCGGCATTCAGCTGAGTAGTACCTTTAAAAATTTCCAATTAGATTATCAAACCAATTTAATTTTCATTGATAACGATTTAACATTAAACAATGAAGGAGTCGGTTCGATCTCAAATTTTGATATGAGTACTACCCTTCAATATAGGGTTCCAAAGCTTCCTATTAATGTGTCTGTTGCACATCGTTATTTCAATTCGCAGGTAAATTATTATTTGGATGCATTTAATGAGTTAGGACAAAGTATTCTAGCCCCATATCAATTTCTAGATGCCAACATTCAAACGAAATTATTTAAGGATAATTTATCGCTGGTATTCGGAGTCAAGAATCTATTGGATAATTTTAGGATCGGGGTAAACAATGCGAATGTTAGCTTGAATCACACAGATATGAGCAATGATGCATTACAGATCGTTAATAAGGGTCGGTCATTTTTCATTTCTTTGAACTATAACTTTGGCCTCATAGACTAAGCGAAAGAAAGCTGATAGGCTTTTTACTGCATTTTGATTAAATCACGGCAGTAAAAAACTCTGATTTTGCCAACCAAATGGTAATTTAAAGCATCATACTACTGATATGCTTAAAAAAGTAAAAAATAGACGGTTTGACTACGTGCCGCGGTACTACGATCCTGCCAAAGAGGAATTAGAACAGCGTATGGCACCTTATAGGGAAGGAGCAGATGAAACGGATAGAGCAAAGGCAGGCATAAGGACTGGTTTTAATCGAAAAACACCCATTAGGCAGAGTGATTTACGCAAAGGAAGCCGTAAAGCAACCTTTCGTTTATTTTTAATCATAGGTATTCTAGTTTTACTTACCTATAAACTCCTAGAATCAGAGGGAATTCGTCGATTTTTAGAGTCCTTGGAATAGTATTCCACAATGGTGGAAAAAAGCCTTTTTTTTGATAGGAAAAATAAAGGATATTGCAGGTTCTATGAAAACCGAAATTCATGGCTGATATAATTCAGCTTTTACCAGAATCAATTGCCAACCAAATAGCCGCCGGAGAAGTTGTTCAAAGGCCAGCTTCTGTGGTTAAGGAACTGCTCGAAAATTCTATCGATGCAGAAGCTACTAGCATTGACTTAATCATACAAGATTCGGGTAAAACACTTATTCAGGTAACTGATAATGGCAAAGGGATGACGGAAACTGATGCACGGATGTGTTTCGAGCGTCATGCGACATCAAAAATTCGTACAGCCGCTGATTTATTTTCTATACGGACCATGGGATTTCGAGGAGAGGCCATTCCTTCAATTGCTTCAATTGCTCACGTACATCTAAAAACCAAAACAGCAGAAGCAGATTTAGGGACAGAGATAATTATTCATGGTTCGAAACTAATCAAACAGGAATACTGCCCGGCGGCACAGGGGACTAGTTTTACGATTAAGAACTTATTTTACAATGTGCCTGCTAGAAGAAAGTTTTTAAAAAAGGATGCTACGGAATACAATCATATTCTGGAGGAATTTAAAAGGGTGGCACTTATAAATCCGAAGATTAGATTTAGACTGATTCACAATGAAAATGAAATCTATCATTTGCCAGAAGGCAACTTAAGACAACGGATAATCGGAGTCTTCGGAAAAAACGTTAATGAACAACTAGTACCAATTGAAGAGGTGACTGGGGTTGTTGAAATTAAGGGATATATTGGCAAGCCAGAATTAAATAAAAAGACCAAAGGAGATCAATATCTTTTCATAAATGGACGATTCATAAAAAGTCCATATTTGCATCACGCCATCAAGAATGGTTATGATAATTTATTGGGAGAAGATGAGTATCCGTTTTATATTTTGAATTTAGATTTAGATCCAAGTAAGATTGACATTAATATTCATCCTACAAAGCAAGAAGTAAAATTTGAAGATGATCGATTAATTTATAATTACTTAAAGGTTATTCTTAAGGCGGGTTTAGCTAAATACAGTATTACTCCAAGTTTGGATTTTGATCAAGACTTAAGTTTTGAGAAAGTGTATAACGAAACGGGTTATAGTGCACCATCGGAGGTAAATAAAAATTCTAATTTTTCTGTTGATCCAAGAGTGGCAAAACGCAAAGAAATAGATTCATGGGAATCTCTATATCGTGAGCTGCAGACCGATGATGAAAATCATATTACTTTGCCAAGTACTGCTTCCTTAATGCCTGAAGAAGAAAAGCAGATCAACTATGGTCAGGCATTTCAAATACACAATAAATACATCATCAGTCAAATACGTTCTGGCTACATAGTTATCGACCAACGCAATGCCCATGAGCGAATTCTTTATGAACGCTTTTTGAAAGCCTTGGAGGGAGAACAAATCGGTGTACAGCAGTTATTATTTCCTATTACAATTGAATATTCTCCAGACAAGACCGAGATTCTAACTAAATTACAACCAGAGCTTATCAGGTTAGGGATTAAGATGGAGCCATTTGGACAGGGTGGATTTATTGTTTACGGCATCACTCCTGGGCTTGAAGATCAGAATTTTGAAGAAGTTTTAGATCAGGTGATGCAACAATATTTGAACAATCTTGATTTAAATTTAGGAGTAAATGAAAACTTAGCCTTGGCTATGGCTGTTCATTCTACGAGTAGAAGTTATAAGAAGCTTGAAATAGAGGAGATGCAACATTTACTTGATGATCTCTTTGCCACTGATAATCCATATGTTTCTCCTTCAGGAAAAAAATGCTTTATCAATTTCGACTTGAATGAGATTGAAAAACTGTTCTAGAAATTACCTATGAATAATTTAACAGATGTGGTTAAAAAGTTGCTGATTGTAAATGTCGCTGCATTCTTTTTAGTCAGCGGTGCATTTTCTGAGTACATGCCCATGCTTGCCATGCATTCACCGCTTGAGAGTGATTACTTTGCTCCATTTCAATTAGTGACTCATATGTTTATGCATGCAGACATTGGTCACCTAATGTTCAATATGTTATCCCTATTTTTTTTAGGGCCATATGTTGAAAGAACTTTGGGACCAAAGCGATTTTTGATATTGTACTTAGTGGCAGGATTTGTAGCCATGGGCGCCCATTTTTTCCTAAGTAACAATCCTGTTGTGGGAGCTTCAGGAGCTATATATGGGGTTATTTTCGCTTTTATTGCCATGTTTCCTGATGTAAAATTGATGTTATTAATACCGCCTATTCCAGTAAAGGCAAGATATCTAGCCTTGGGTTTAGTGGTTTACGATTTATTTATGGGCATACAGGGAACATCGGGAACTGCACATTTTGCCCACTTAGGAGGTGCTTTAGCAGGTGTAATATTGATTGTGAGTTGGAGAATGTCTAACTTTAAATTGTAATTATACAATAAGTTATATATTTGTATTTTTTATAATATGTTTGAATCTATAAAGAGAGACCTACAGTATCAGTTTCAATCTGGTAATACTTTGACAAGAATCATCTTAGTCAACATAGCCATCTTTGTCTTTATTAAATTGATTTACGTCTTTACTGCTTATGGAGATGTAAATGGCATTTATAGCAAGATCGTTGATGTCTTATCCTTACATTCTGGCGCCCCTAAAGTCTATACATATCCATGGACTTGGTTAACCCACATGTTTTTGCATGAGGGAACCTGGCATTTAATATGGAATATGGTTCTTCTTTATTGGTTTGGTAGAATCGTTGGTGATTTCTTAGGTGATCGCAGAATCTTGCCTCTTTATATTTTAGGTGGTCTTGTAGGAGCAGTGGTTTATGTCCTTGCAGATTATATTATGCCGTTTGGTTCAGATGGTAATGTAATGGCTTCTGCGATGGGTGCCTCAGCTGCAGTAATGACGATGCTTATGACCGCCGCTATGCTTTCGCCGGATTATGAATTACATCTTTTGCTTATCGGACCAGTGAAGATAAAATGGGTTGCTTTAGTCATCCTCTTTTTTGATCTTGTTGGTACTGCGGGTACTTTAAATACTGGTGGACATTATGCTCATTTAGGTGGTGCACTTTTTGGAATCTTATATGTTAATCGATTGCATAATGGCACTGACCTAGCGGCTGGACTTCAATCTTTTATAGATAAAATATCAAACTTTAGGAACCCAAGTCAGCCCATAGTAAAGAAAAAGGCGGCCATGCAGGTTGTGTATAACAAAGGTAAAGTAGATACTAATGTTCCAGAAATTGAACATGTTGAAGAACTAGACTTTCAGTCACAATTGGATTATATCTTGGATAAAATCAACGAACAAGGCTTCCAAAAATTGAGCAAAGAAGAAAAAGAGTTCTTAGCTCAAGCGAGCAAAAAAGATTAGGTGTACCGACTTATTTATTTTGTAAACATCTGCTGCGTAATCGGATTAATTTTGGGCTATTTAAGTCCTTGGATAAATCCTGAAATTTCTCAGTCCATGACTATTTTTGGGCTTTTATTTCCTTTATCGGTTGTCGCAAACATTCTTTTCTTTTTCTTTTGGATTTTTACACAGCCTAGATTTTGTCTCCTCTCTTTAATCACCTTAATTATTGGCTATAATTCCATTGGTGGTTTATTACAACTTGGTTCTAAGGAAGCTGCTACTCAAGCCAATTTAAACATCATGAGTTACAATGTGCGCGGTCTTCACTTAAGCCCAAATGATCAAAAAAAGGCGGAGGCAATGGAGAAGTATTTAAAGGTGGAAAACAACATTGATGTATTTTGTATTCAAGAAAAAAGGTCTGCAGGTAAATCTTTAGTCAGTAAGGTCCTTGAGGAATTTGACTCAATCGAAAGCGAATTTTACATGGCCATTTTTTCAAAACTCCCTATAATAAATAAAGGTACCGTCTTCGTCGGAGGTAATACGATGGAAGCAGTGTGGGCAGATATTAAACACACCAATGGCAGAATATTCCGAATCTACAGCTACCACCTTAGCTCAAATTTAATCAGCAAAGCAGCAGATGATCTGATTGAGGAAGTTAGTTTTAGTGAACGGACTTTGAGTGGATTAAAATCCATCATTGGCTCTTATACTGGGCAGACAACCATGCGTAAAAAGCAATTGGACATTCTTATGCAGCATGTAAGAAAATCTCCATACCCGGTGGTTATGGCAGGAGATATGAATGATATTCCTCAATCATATATCTATCGCCAGTTTCGTAAACTTTTTGGCGATACTTTTCGAGACAAGGGGATGGGATTTGGGACCAGTTATGGTGAGAACTACCCCCTCCTTCGCATAGATTATATATTTCATGATGATCATTTCGTCACTTCTAGTCATAAAGTTGATGCAGTTAAATTTTCAGACCATTACCCGGTAAAAGCCTCTTTAAAGTTTTAAGTTAATCATAGCAGCTCTTCCATCTTTAAACAATATCTTTCTCGACCTTAGTGTGTTCCATTAAAGTGACAGAACTTTACATAAACGTTATATTACCTCTGGCAATGCCGATTGAAACGACCTATAAGGTCTCAGCTGAACTAGCGCCTGCTATTCAGCCTGGTATACGAGTTGAGGTACCTCTGCGTAATAAACTTTATGCAGGACTTATTTCAGATGTATCTGAAGAAAAGCCCACCGTTGAATATTCAATAAAACCCATCATCTCAGTACTCGATTTTGAACCGATAGTAGACAAACTTCAATTTAAGCTGTGGAGATGGATGGCGGAATACTATTGTTGCACCATGGGTCAGGTCATGAACATGGTCTTACCTTCTGGATTAAAACTCAACAGTGAAACCTTATTAAAGACCTCTAGTGACTATCTAGAGCAGATGGATAGATTGCCGGATAAAGAATTCTTAATTGCAGAAGCAGTATCCATTCAAGACAAGTTAAGTATTGATAAGGTTCAAGAAATCATTCAACAGAAAACAGTTTATCCACATGTAAGAAGTTTGATTGATAAGGGGGTTATTAAAATTGAGGAAGAGCTAAAAGAAAAATATAAGAGTAAAAAAGTAGATTTCATCTGTCTTCAAGCACGGTTTCGAGGGGAAGGATTTGAAGAAGCATTGAAACTATGTACTCGATCTCAAAAGCAAATGGACGTACTTCTTGCGCTGGAGGATACCACCAAAAAAGAGCCATGGATTTCTAAGCTTGACATTTATGAATTAACTGGAACCAATCAATCGGTCATTTCTGCCTTAGTAAAGAAAGGCATACTTGATATAGAAAAAAGAGAGGTAAGTCGATTGAAGATGTATACCGGTGAAATTGTTCCGGCCTCGCCATTATCAGAAGAACAGAAGGAAGCAACTGCGGCGATACGTCAACTGTTTGAAAAGAAAGATCAGGTCTTACTTTATGGAGTAACCGGAAGCGGTAAAACTAGAATTTACATTGATCTAATTCAGGAGCAAATAGAAGCAGGAAAGCAGACCTTGTTTCTAGTACCAGAAATTGCCCTAACCACTCAACTTATCCAGCGTTTGCAAAAGGTGTTTGGTGATGACATAGGGTTGTATCATAGCAGGATGAGTAATAATGAGCGCGTGGAATTATACCATGAAGCGCGAGCTGGCAAACCAATTTTCATGGGTGCAAGATCTTCTTTATTTCTTCCTTTCAAAAATCTTGGTTTGATCATCATTGATGAGGAGCATGATCCTTCGTACAAGCAGAATGATCCGGCACCTAGATATAATGCAAGAGATACAGCAGTTCTCATGGCCAAAATCTATGATGCAAAGGTTTTGATGGGATCAGCTACCCCAGCCTTAGAGACCTTCATGAATACCATTGAAGGCAAGTATGGATTGGTCAAGTTATTGAAGCGTCATGGTGCTTCTGTGCTTCCGCAAATAGATGTTGTCGATTTAAGAAAGTCCTACGAAAGTGGAGAAGTACGTTCGCACTTTAGTAAGGAATTGATTGATGGGATTATACAAGCCATAGCTAATAAGGAACAGGTTTTACTCTTCCAAAATAGGAGAGGTTACGCCCCAACCATCAGATGCAATCGATGTAACTGGGCAGCAGAATGTCCAAATTGTGATTTAACCTTAACCGTCCATCAATACTTTGAAGAACTTCGATGTCATTATTGTGGTCATCGCAAAGCACTGATTCATGAATGTCCAGATTGCGGAAATCATAAATTGATCAAACTTGGATTTGGGACAGAAAAAATAGAAGACGAACTCAGGGCAATTATTCCGAGTGCTAGAATTGCCAGATTAGATTTTGATACAGCAAAAACCAAGTCAAGTTATGAGAGAATACTTTCAGACTTCGAGGTCAAAAAAGTTGATGTACTTGTAGGGACACAGATGATAACAAAGGGTCTTGATTTCGAAAGCATATCATTGGTAGGGATATTGATGGCAGATAAGAGTTTATCCTTTCCTGATTTCAGAGCAGGAGAAAGAGCGTTTCAATTATTTACACAGGTAGCTGGAAGATCTGGTCGAAGAGAAAAACAAGGAAGAGTAATCATCCAGACTTTTACCCCTGAACATGATGTCATAGATGAAACGGTTAATAACAACATACAGAAATTTTACAACCGAGAATTGTATGAAAGAAAGACCTTCAGATACCCACCCTACTATCGCCTTATACAATTAACACTACGACATAAAACTCCATTGACAGTCCGGGAAACGGCAAAAAATTTAGCAGCTACTTTGCGTTCAAAATTGGGTAAAAGAGTACTGGGGCCTACGCAACCTGGAGTGGCGAGACTTAGGGGGATGTATATCGAACAGATAATGATCAAAATGGAAAAAGATTCCCATACAATTGTGCAGATTAAAAAGTATTTAGCGCATTGTCTCCGCCATATGAAGCAAGATAAAATTATGAAGTCTGTCCGTGTAACTATAGATGTAGATCCTTAAGCTACTCCCCCCATCGATAAGACGGCAGGTTTAAATCTAAGTGATCTATGATTCTATCTACTACCGTGTCAACAACTTCCTCAATTGTTTTTGGCTTAGAATAGAAAGATGGGTTAGCGGGTAAGATTGTTGCTCCGGCAAGAGAAAGGAGTTTCATATTTTCAATGTGAATGAGATTAAACGGAGTTTCTCGAGGCACGAGAATTAATTTACGGTTTTCCTTTAAAATCACATCTGCAGCTCGCGTCATTAAATCACTAGATAAGCCATGCGCCATACGTCCTAGAACTCCCATTGAACATGGTATTACGACCATGTATTTATAACCTGCAGACCCAGAAGCAAAAGGTGCGAAAAAATCTTTCTTACCATAAATTTTAAACGGTATATCAGATGGTTTAAAAGGACCGATTTCTAATTCCCAATTTATGATGGCATTATCACTCATGATAACTCCAACTTCAAGGTTTTCCACAACTGAAAGTTTGTCCATTAACCTTTTGGCATAAATGGAACCACTGGAGCCTGCGATGGCTATTACTATTTTCTTCTTTTCAGACACAGTCATATAACAGATTAAATTGACTTTGGTTTAAAGAACCTCTGCAACAACGAAAATACTGCCTACGACGCAGATTAAGTCTTTGGGATGAGCCTTTCGCTTAGCAGCTGCTAAACCACGCCGTACACTCGTATACGCCTTACCTTCCAGGTTATAAGCAGCTGCTTCTGCTTTTACCTCTTTTGCTGACAGGGCACGTGGAATTTTGGCATGTACAAAGTAATAATCGGCTTCTTGCGGAAGGTAGGACAAGACCAAGGAAGAATCCTTATCCTTTACAAAACCAACAATGATATGTAAACTTTTATATTTTTTATCTGCAATGGTTTTGACCCACTCTTTCATGCCCGCTTCATTGTGTGCACTATCCACTAAGATTTCAGGCCGTAAACCAATCCTTTGCATTCTACCAATATAATTCCAACCGTTTAAAAGCTTCGGCAATTTTACTACACCGGCCAGATCAACCGAAAGCAATTTTTTATTCTTGAGTAATTGTAAGGCTGCAATGCTTGTTTGAAAATTCTTCTTTTGGAATTCTGTATTGAAATTCCATGTATTTTTAATCCACTTCCCTTTCCCCAATTTAAATTCAAAACCAGATTTACCATCCTTTATTTTTACAAGATCTTGGGAATAGTACAATTCGGATTCAGTTTGCTTTGCTCTTTTTCGAAAAGTCTTTTCAATCATTTCTTGATACTCACCAATGACAACTGGCGTCTGCTTTTTTATTATCCCAGCCTTTTCTCCAGCAATTTTAATTAGGGTATTTCCTAAAATTGACTGATGATCAAAACTGATGTTGGTAATTATTGAAAGAAGCGGATTAATTATGTTGGTAGAATCCAATCTGCCTCCCAATCCTGTTTCGATAACTGCAACATCAACTTTTTGATCTTTGAAAGCCTTAAATGCCATGGCGACTGTCAACTCAAAAAATGAAGGCTGTTTTGAGAATTTATCTTTAATATCATTCTGATACATTTGCACGAAAGTGCTCACATACCGCTTCGGAATAAAGGAACCATTGATCTTGATACGTTCTCTAAAATCTTTATAGTGGGGTGAGGTATATAGTCCAACTTTTAAACCACTACTTTCTAACAGAGCAGCAATAATATGAGCTGTTGTGCCTTTACCATTGGTTCCAGCTATATGAATTGTTTTAATCTCGTCTTGGGGGTTATTTAGAAGCTTACAAAGTTTCCTAATATTGGTAAGATCTTTTTTAAATGCCTTCTGGCCCTGTCTCTGAAACATGGGCAGACTATGGTAGAGAAAATTAATGGCAGCAGGATAGGTAAGGGACTTCTTCACTATTAATGAGGTACAAACTGTGTTGGCTAGGGTTTTAAATACTCGTTAGGACAATTTTATAAAAAAAATCAATGATCTGCTTATTTGTCTTGCATTTATATATGAAATTTATTAATTTAAGATTGTAAGCATGGTATTATTATTGATACTACTTGTTTACCAAAACTTCCAATTATCCCATTTACATAAAATCAATCATTATGATCATTTTTTCTATCGCATGTTTTGTTTTACTGGTTACCTATTTAACTCAGCTAGAAACAGCAAAATAAAAAAGGCTCCGAATTTCTTCAGAGCCCATTCCTTTTTTCTCATAAAGTCTTATTTATAAAGACTTCCTTTTCTAAAATGCTTTACAAGTAAGTAATAGAACATTGCTCTGTACTTATTCTTGTTTTTTGCACCTAAGGTAGCAACAACTGCCTTTATGCCTTCGTCTAACTTAGGTGTATCCTTCAAACCTAATTTCTTGATTAAGAAATTTTTCCTAACTCTACCTAACTCTTCTGGATCACTTGAAGAAACTTTAGATGCATCTGCTCTGTATAGAGATGGGCCGCAACCTTTAGCAACTGCTTTTAATAATTTAGAGTCTACTTTTACTTTTAGTTTTGCAAACTCTTTTTCATAGGTTGCAATGCAATCATCAAACTTACTCATGTGGTTGTATTGATTAGTGGTTAATAATTATCTCAAATATAAAAGTCTTAAGTAAATAATTCTTTTTACCCAAAGAAAAATTATAAACTTAACCTTCATACATTTGATGTAATCTTAACGCACAAAAATTTGGATGGAACTTCAAGAGAAAGAAAAAATTGAAATAGAGTTTTGGAAGAATAGTGCTTCTGAAAATCCATCTGTCTTCACGGTTGAAAACTTCATCAATAAAAATAGACAAGCAGAAATTTTATTGAAGAAGATTAATAAACATGATTTAAGAAAAACCAATCCCAAAAATATTCTGGAGTTAGGTGCAGGCCAAGGCTGGGCTTCCTGTCTTATGAAAAAATTTATTTTCCCGCAAGCTTCATGCATTGTTACTGATATTAGTCCTTACGCTATAGAATCAATCCCATACTGGGAAAAAGTATATCAAATAAAAATCGATAAGGCTGTTGCCTGTAAAAGTTATCAGCTACCCTTTCCAGATGATTCTTTTGATTTTATTTTTTGTTATGCCGCGGCACATCATTTCGTGGAGATAGAAAAAACTTTATCAGAAGTTAAAAGAGTTCTTACGAAAGGTGGACAATGCATCTTCTTCTACGAACCTACTTGTTCCAAATTGTTTTATCCATTGCATCTTAAATATGTTAATGGTCAACGCCCTGAGGTCCCTGAAGATGTTTTAATCCCTTCTGAATTGAAAAAGATTTCAGAAAACATTGGATTGAAATTTGAAAATCATTACGATCATTCTTCACAGACTACAGATTCACTTGTGATGAAATTATACTTTACTTTGTTAAATACCGTTCCGTTAATTAAGAAGATTCTTCCGAGTTCATCTGATTTAAGATTTACAAAAGCATGAAAATAAAAGACATTGTCATATATCCAATTAAAGGATTATCTGGTATCTCTATGACAGAATGTATGGCTTATGAAAAGGGCTTGGAGCATGATAGAAGATTCATGCTTGTTGGGCCTTCCGGCAAATTTATTTCCCAGAGAGAAAATTCGCAGCTTGCTTTGTTTGAAACTAAGATACAAGACAATAAGCTTACTGTAACCTATGGCCAAAATGAAATCACCATTCCTTTACTTAAAGAACAAACAGAACTTAAGAACGTAACAGTTTGGGAACATGAATTCCAAGCATTTCTAAGTAATCCTAGGATAGACCATTGGTTTTCTGAGCAATTGGGTAAGGATTGTCATTTGGTATATATGGATGAAGGTAATTTTCGTCAGAAAGCGCTCATGAAATCCCCAACATCGACTGAGGTGAGTTTTGCTGACGGATATCCATATCTTATTCTTGGGACTGGGAGTATGGATTATCTGAATGAAAAAATGAATTTAAGTTATAACATTGATCGGTTTAGAGCCAATATAATTATAGAGACGAAGGAAGAACATGTTGAAGACACGATGGATTATCTTTCTTTTGGAAAGACTAATTTTAGAATGATCAAACCTTGTGCTCGATGTCAAGTAACAACCATAGATCAAAAAACCGGAGAACGAAGTAAGGAACCATTAAAAACCTTAGCTACTTATCGTCAGAAGGAAAATAAAATATATTTTGGAATGAATGCGGTATGTATAACGGAAGGTAAAATTAGGGTTGGAGATTTACTTATAACAGATACTCCAGGGCAATAAAAAAGGGTTCACCAAAACTGATGAACCCCATTGAAATATTATTGCTTCATCTATTTCATAAACTCGATGCTCTTTTGAATAAAATCAGACATCTCTTCACCAGTTAGCATATTCTGATTAAGCTTAGCAAGCATGATTAGGTAATTGGCAAATTCTTCTTTTTTATCCGCATTTCTCATTTTCAATAATCGTTCAGAAACCAACTCATGGTTACTATTAACGATTACCTGATAAGTCTCTGGAAACATTCCCATACCTCCTCCTTGTAATGCTTGCATCTCTTGCATTCTTCTTAAGAATTCAGGTTTGGTAATCATTACAGGATGTTCCTTTTTGGAAAGTGGTCTCATTTCCACTTTAATGGCACTTTCTTCTCCAATGACATTAGTGAATATTCCTTTCACCTTGGCTGTCTGATCTTCATTTAAAACGGATTTGATCTTTGATTTTTTCTCAATCAATTTATCAACGGTATCAGAATCGACTCTAACAAAAGATACATTTTCTAATTTTGATTCTAATTGTTGAATGAAGTGGTTATCTATTACATGATCAAAAACAAGTACATCATATTTCTTAGCCTTTGCTGATTGGATGTAGCTAAAGTGAGCTTTTGGATCATTGGTATATAAAATGATTCGTTTGTCACTCTTGTCAGTTTGTTTCTCAGATATTTTTTCTAGATACTCATCAATTAAGTAGAACTCGTCGCTGGTATTTTTGAAAAGAGCAAAATCTTTAGCTTTATCGTAGAACTTCTCTTCTGAGAGCATTCCGTACTTTACAAATACTCCAATGTCGTTCCATTTAGTTTTGAATCCTTCGGTGTCCTTTTTATATAAACGTTTTAGTTTTTCAGCAACCTTTTTAGTGATGTAAGAAGTGATTTTTCTCACATTGGAGTCACTCTGTAGGTATGATCTAGAAACATTCAGAGGAATGTCCGGAGAATCAATGACACCATGTAACAACAATAAAAATTCAGGAACTATTTCTTTTACATCATCCGTAACGTAGACCTGATTAGAATACAATTGAATTTTATTCTTTTGAATTTCTAAGTTGTTTCCAAGTTTAGGGAAATATAAAACTCCTGTCAGATTGAATGGAAACTCAATGTTTAGGTGAATCCAAAACATTGGGTCTTCCGCCATTGGGTAAAGCTCTTTGTAGAAGGCCTTATAGTCTTCATCTTTAATACCAGCTGGTTTCTTTTTCCAAAGTGGCTTGGTATTATTAACAATGTTATCAACCTCTCTTGTTTTCTGAGTTCTTTCTTCACCTTCACCTTCTGAGTAATATTCCGTTTTCTGTCCAAATCGTATAGGCGTAGGTAAGAATTTAGCATATTTATCAAGTAGACCTTGGATTCTGTTTTGCTCCAAGAACTCAGTGCTATCTTCACTGATGTGTAGGATTATCTGTGTTCCTCTTTCCTTCTTCTTTGCTGAATCAATGACATATTCTGGATCACCCTCACAAGTCCACTTAACTGCTTTACTTTTTTTGTACGATTTAGTAATGACTTCTACTTTATCAGCAACCATAAATGCCGAATAGAATCCCAATCCAAAATGACCGATAATATTGGCATCGTCTTTATACTTCTTTAAAAAATCTTCTGCTGAAGAAAAAGCAACTTGATTCAGATACTTTTCTACTTCCGCTTCTGTCATTCCGATTCCTCGATCTTCGATGGTCAAGGTTTTATTGTCTTTATCAAGAATGATATCAATGGTCAAATCTCCAAGTTCTCCTTTAAAATCACCTTTGGAGGAAAGTGTACGTAGTTTACTACTCGCATCCATTGCATTCGCAATGAGTTCTCTTAGGAATATTTCTTGATCACTGTATAAGAACTTTTTTATGATCGGGAAAATATTCTCAGCCTGTACATTAATGGCTCCTTTTTGCATAGTTTCTATTTTCTGTTTGCTTTAGTTTATCAAAAGTAATTCCAAGCCAAAATTTAATGACAAATTGACTATGCATTAAATGTAGCTTGTAAAATTGTCCAATTATTGTGACGATATGACCCTCTTTTAAGGAGGTAATATTCATTTGCGTAAGCGCAAATGAGAGAATCTTAAAATTATAAGGTCTTCATGTATTCAATCAGAGCATCTCGTTGAGATTCATTTAAATGATCTCCAAAATAATGGCCCTGATTTCCATAGCCAGGAAGCTGGGTATCGTAACTGAATTTATCCTCTTTGCTGGTTAAAGATTCATATTCCCAGCCAAGATTTTGATAGTTATAATTACTAGTGTTACCTACTCTTCTCCAGATAAGTGGCCGTGATTCACTATTCAATAAGGTTTCCATATCTGGCACTGAACCATTGTGTAAATATGGCGCGGTTGCCCATATTCCATCTAATGGTGGAGCTATATAACCTGGCTCAGGTTGCAATCGTGCTGCATGCGGTTCTTGCGCAAACCATGACTCATTATACCAGTCTGTAAATCTTGTGTATCCGAAATTAGCTTCAATAAGTGCGGGATCCGTTTTTATCTCAGAAATATCAACCAGTAGGTTTGGGTATGTTTCCGTATCACCATAGGTTCCATGACAGCTAGCGCAATTATTCAAAAAAAGTGCCTTTCCCTCTTCCGCTAAAAGTTGATTAATTTCTTCTGGGTAAATAGGCGCTTCAAGCGAGTTGATGTAAGCTATTACATCGGCAAAACTATTATCTATTTTTCTTGCTTGCACAGTATCTTGAATGGCCAACAAGGATGAGGCCATACTTATCCTAGCAAAATCTCCCTGCCCGACCGCCGTATAGAACATTCGATTCTTTTTCTTTAGTATCCACCACGGAGGAACATCTGTAGGTACTACTTCTTCGGGGATGTCTAATAAATCTTGATCGATCCATTCTAAAGTTTCGGGATTGCGATGTGCTCCGAGTACAGCAGCAAGCTTATCTGCAGGATTTACTCCTACTGTACTTGTTTGCAATTGAGGAGCCGTAACTGCTGTGGCTTGTGAGAAAGGAAAATATGCTTCCCACTCAGGTGAATTTTGGGTGTAAGTAGCAGATACCAATTGATCGAGTACTAAGTTTATGCCTGACTGATCGACTGTAAAGTCAGAGGTGATGTTTCCAAGGCCAGGTATTAATTCTCCATTCAAAGTTGAAGAGTGACATTGGAAACAATTCGGAGCAACAACTGCTACTCCATTTTCAGCATTAAAGGCATTAAAGTCATGCGGTATTCCCTCATTAAGTCCGGTTCGATTCCATGTATTTTCTGCCGTTGGGAATGCGGTTTTAAAAATATCAATCGGAATTCCTGATCCTATGTAATCTCCATTTATCAACGTATTCCAGCCAACTTCAGCACTTCCTTCTCTTTGTATAGATGGCTGCATTGGGTATAGTTTACTGGAATCAATATTAATCTGTGCTTCCTCACCCATAGTAGAAGAGATTTCATCCTCGCATGCGACTAAAATGAGTAAAAGAAGAATTGAAAAAAGAATTGAATTTTTCATTTGGTACTAATCAACTAAGTTTTTGAGAGATCGGGTTCAACCAACAAAAATATACGCAAACATACTACAATACTATGAACGAATCTAACCACAAGTACCTATTAATCAATTGATTATATATCTAAATTATCAACTGGATCAAGTTTACCCTTTTTTGAATATAAAAACTCAAAAATTGGCAAGGTATTCGCTCCTTATGCATTGTTCAGATTACAGAAGGAGAGTACTTAAGTGATTAAGTTCTTCTTTCAGACCGGTTCATCGGGGGGTTCGAGCCGGTCTTTTTTTTTCTCCTATTTTAAGAATCTGTTGACATTATCACAATCTAAGTAAGTCTTATCTACGAAAATATAGGTTTCACCTAATTTTTCGCTGACCCAATTAAGGAAATAGGTGTTTTTCTTATTTTCCCTAGCATATTCCTGAATTTTAGAATAGTCTTCTTCTAAACTTACTTTATGTGGTTTGGTTCTAGATTGTAATTGTATGATTCTAAAGTTTGTTTCTCCTCTGGCATTTTGAAATTCCATTGGTTCAGATATCTCTCCAATTTCCATTTCTTCTATCGCAATATAAATTTCAAAAGGTAATTCAGATGTTTGAAAGATAGTCTTACCCGTATTTGGGTTTTGTAATCTTCCTCCGTTATTATAACTCTGAGCGGCTTCTAAAGAATACTCTTTTACTGCTTTTTCCCAGGTAATTTCGCTTGAATCCAGCTTCATTTTCAGTGAATCTAAATTTGCAACAGCTAATTCTAAATCTTCATCTATAATTTCAGGCTTAATCAATATGTGGCGAAGTTTAATTTTATTACCTCGACGTTCTTGCATTTGAATGATGTGAAATCCAAATTCTGTTTCAACAGGCTCACATATTTCATCCACCTCTAATTGATATGCTACTGCTTCAAATTCTGGGACGTAAGTTCCTCTCGCAGCAAAACCTAATTCACCCCCTTGACTTCCTGAGCCTGGATCATCAGATTCTCGTTTAGCTAACTCGGCGAATGAAGCTCCATTTTCTACGATTTCCTTTCTAATTTCTAGAATTTTCTGAAGAGCTTTCAGTCTTTCAATCTCATTGACTTTAGGCTCAACTACAATTTCTGCGATTTCTACTTCAGCATTCAAATATGGTAGACTATCCTTAGGAATTGAATTAAAAAACTCTTTCACTTCTTGAGGTGTAACATCAACCTCCATCATCAATTGACCTTGCATTCTTTCCGCTAAAATCTGAGACACCATGTCTTCTCTCAAATTTTCTCTCATTTCATCGGTTGTCATTTCATAGTAATTTTCAAAGGCTTCTTCATCCCCGTTCATTTGTCTAAGAACACTTGAAATCCTAAAATCCAACTGAGCTTCAACTTCTGCGTCTGAAATAATTATACTATCTAGTTTTGCTTGATGCACAATTAATTTTTGACCAATGATTCCTTCTAAAATCTGGCAACGCATCTCTTGTGGATCCTGTCCAAATGATTGCTGAGATAGAGCATACGAATATTGGCTTTCAACATCAGACAATAGGATGGTTTCTGCACCAACTTTTGCCACAACCTTATCAATGACCAAGCGGTCTTGAGCTGAGGCAAAGCTAAGGGCCAAACATAAGATTGATACTAAGGAATATTTCATAATATAAGATTACTATATAATTTAGTTAATGGCATATGAGGAAGTCAATTTTCAGAATATTTAACGACAGAATTACTGGATATCGCTTTTTCATACAAGGTTGACTTCTCCTCTTGCAACAATTTTAATCGCCGCTTATGTAATACAAGTTTTTCCAACTGATTCTTTACGACACTAGGAGGAGCTTGATTTCCTGGTTTAATTCGATCTACAATTTGAACAAAGTATCGGATACTATCTTGTTCATTCAAGTGATTAACAAAAGCTCCTTTTTTCACTTTCATTTTCTCACAGACAATTGCTGGAAAATACTCCGGTAATTGTTCTGAGACTAACCACAAGCTATCTAAAATAGTGTGAGGGAAATTATTCAATTTACAGAGTGAATCTAGATTCTTCCAATTGGAATCTTTCCAATCTGACAAAATAATTTCTTTCGAAGACTCCGGAACTTGAAAAGCAAAAAATAAGTATGCTGGTTCTGGAAGTATAAAATCGGCTTTCCGATTATTATAAAACTGATTAAGTTCTTCCTGCTGAATAACTGTATCCAATTTAGAACTTATCAGTTCTTGTTCATATTTATGTATTAATAAAGAACGCCTGTATTCTTCAACCAAATCTCTTATTTCAGATTGATTTACTTTTTTGTCAGCTTCTAATTTGAATAGCGTCTCTTTTATCCAATTATCTACATGATGATTTACAATCTCTTGACTATCCTTCGGATTTGATTCTGGAGGGATCAACTCTTGAAAATCTTCGAGATACAATCTATCATTACCTACTTTTACGACAAGCTGTTTATCCTTATCAATTTCTTGATGTTCACAGCTCAAGGCAAATGTAAGAGCACCAATTAATACAATTCTTAGTAACAATGAATTGATTATTTAATCAATGAATTAAAAACATCCTGGTTGATTGAAACCTTAAATTTAGACTTTAAAGATTCGATCCATTGCTTTTCTAATTCATCTTGATAATCTGCAATAATATACCCACGCGCTTCTTTTAAATTTTTAGTAGCTGGTGCAATTCTCTTTTTAATTTTCGTAAATGAATAACTATCCTTTTCTGTTTCTCCAGGAATTATAGTTCCCATCTTTCCAACCAGTGGTTTTGCATCTGCTGTTTGCTCAATTACTGATTCCTCAACCTTCAATAGTTCCTTCCCATCTACATTAACCATGGCTAATAGTTCACTACTTGATAACTTCTTAGCCTTCTTTAATAACTTTTTCACAAGATCTTGATCGGCTGACATTAAAGTATATTCTTCAACTTCAACTCGTTCGTTCCACTTGTAATTATTTTTATTTCTTTGGTAGAAATCATCAAGACCGAGGCTATCTGTACTCGCCTTATCCCAAACCTCCATTTTAGTCGCTTCGAATAATAAGATGCCTTCTTCGTATTCTCTCATCAAAGATTTAAATTCAGGATATTTGTTTGCCAAGTTGGCTTCTTCATAGGCAAGCATTCTATCATCTACATAGTTTTCATACAATTCTGCAACAGCTGAATCAAAGGGTTCTGTTTTTGTAAACCTTAGTCTACTTCTAGTATCTTTTTTACAGAATTCCGCAAAATCCATTAAAGACTTTTTGTAATCGTCGCCAATTACCAACAGGTCAGCATCTTCCAGATCTTCTGGTACTTTCCATTTGTATGAATAAAATTCTTCATCCAAGGTGCTTGTAAATTTCGCCAGCGCAATTTTGTTCTCTTTTAAATTAGTTTGCTCTTTAATCTTATTAACCAATTCTTTTTTTGCTGCTTGAAACCTTTCATCCTTTGTAATGGTACCTTGAATTTTTCGACGCAGTTTGGCTTCATCTTCCATAGATTTTACGGAATGTCTCTTAATGATGTGCCATCCAAATTCAGTTTCCACAGGCATGGATATGTCCCTATCATTTTGTAGTGCAAATGCAGCATCTTCAAAAGTTCTATCATATTGATTAATTTTAAAGAAGCCAAGGTATCCAGCCTTTGTGTTTGTATTAGGGTCTTCAGAAAACATCGTCGCTAGTTTCCCAAAATCTTGACCGTTCTTCAATTCATTGTATAAAGAATCAATCTTAAGCTTTGTGTTTTTACCCATTTTTTTCAAAAGGATGTGAGATACTTCCATTTCACCTCTGGCAGGTCTGTGGCTTTCCACCTTGATAATGTGATATCCCATTTTAGATTTGATGGGTTCCGCATATTCACCGATTGGTGTTTCATACATTGCATTTTCAAACTGGTAAAAACCTGCAGGCAACATGGAAACATAAAAGCCAAGCTTTCCCCCATTCATCCCTGATCTTTTGTCTTCAGACAATTTCTTAGCCATTTCATCAAACTTCTTCCCTCTTTCCAATTCTGCATAAATGGTATTTATTCTTTCTTCAGCTTCTGCAGCTTTTCCGGGCTTAGAATTCGGCGGATTAGCCACAAAGATGTGAGAGACTTCTACATCTGTTTTCATTCTTTCAACAACCTGATCAATCAATTTCTCTGAAACCTCTTTATCTACTAAATAGCTAGAAGCCAATTGCTTTCGATAGCCGGCCAACTCATTTTGCAATCTTTGAACAGTATCTAAGCCCATAAACTTAGCCTGTTCAACTTTCAATTTGAACTTGGTATATAAGTCTAAATACTCTTCCAAACTTTCTTTAGAGTAGTCCGCATTTTCGCCATTATTCTTCGTGTAGATGTATTCAAATTCAGAAACGGAGACTGGACGATCATTTACGTGGAATAAAACTTGATCATTCTGACTGAAAATAGGACCTAAAACTCCTATAAAAAGGGCTAACAGTGTTGAAATTTTCTTTATCATTTGAGATATAATTATCTGTGTTCTGTACCTTAAAAAGAGCACAAATTTAAAAAAAACAACGAATGATTAGGCCTAAATATTGAATGTAAAGTCGGTTTACCCTAAGGACGACACCAATGTTTATGAACTTATTAAGATAAGCTCAGTCTAGTTAGGTCTTCTTTAGAATTTTGCTCACAAAATATTAACACTTACTATTAAATTAACCCAACAAAAAATCATTGAATATAGATGCGTTTTACTCGAGGGGCGACTCTTGTTAGGATCTCATAAGGAATGGTTTCTGCTGCTTTTGCCAAATCTTCAATGGGTCTATTTTTTCCAAATATCAATACTTCATCTCCTTCCATTATTCCCTTCGCATTTGAAATGTCAATCATTGATAAATCCATGCAAATACTACCAATAAAAGGAACTTCTTGTCCTTTTACTTCCACAGAAGCTCGACCATGTCCTAGATTTCTCAATAAACCATCAGCATAACCAATACCAATAATTGCAATTCGATGTGATTTTTTAGTGCGCCACTGATTGCCGTATCCAATGGTTTCACCTGCTGGAACATCTCTAATTTGAACAACATAAGATCGAAGGCTATGAACTCTTTGTAGTAATCCTTTTGAAAGTCCGGTCAGATCAAGACCATATAAACCCAATCCTAATCTTATGTAATCCATCCCATGCTCAGGGAATGTAAGTGCCCCTGCGGAATTTAAAATATGCTTCTTTGGTTTTAAACCTAAGGCGTTAGACACACGATTGTACATCTTCTCAAAAAGTGCAATTTGATCTTTTGAAAAATTCTGTTGGTTGAGATCGTCGCTAGCAACCAAATGGCTGAATATCGCTTCAATCTTAAGATAAGGGTGGTTTAATTTGAGAAGTAACTTTTCAATATCATCTTCCCTGTATCCCAATCGATTCATGCCAGTATCTAGCTTCAGGTGTACATAAATTTCCTGTTTATGCCAATCCAGAAAATCAATCAATTTTTCTAAAAAAGAAAAATTAGAAAGCTCAATTCTAAAATCATTTTTGGCGATTTGAAGGAGGTCATCCGCATGGGGGTTGAAAATTAAAATGGGCTTTCCCATTCCAGCCATTCGAAAATCCAGTGCCTCTTTCGTGATCGCAACTCCAACCATATCGATTGGGTTTTGATTTATAAGTGTTGTCAATTGCTCTGAACCACTTCCATAAGCTGAGGCTTTAAGAACTGCAAGCAAACCAGTATTGCTTGGGATAAAATTTTTATAGAATAAAATATTTTCTCTCAAAGCGGTTAAGTCAATTTCAAGGACCGTTCTATTTTGTTCCTCACTTAAACGACTACTAATTTTATCAAGCTGAAATTTCCGTGCACCCTTTAAAAGTATAACAGATTCTTGCAAGTCTTCAGAAGATTGTCGACTCAAAAATTCTTGTGCGTCCCTATAACTTACAACCTTATAAGATAATTCAGTATTATTTAAATTCTCAACAAGCGCTCCTCCGATATTAATGAGCAAATCAAGAGGTAGATTTATTAAAATCGCTTTTAATTTTTCATAGGTATCATTACTTATATTTTGCTTATCTAAATCACTGATAATCAACACCTTTCTTTTATTTTCGCCCAAAGAATCTAGCTGCTGCAAAGCCATTTTTAAAGATTCTAAATCAAGAGAATAACTATCATTAATTATGGTTGAATTATAAACACCCTTCTTAATTTCAAGCCGCATCGGTACATTGCTTAATTGTAAAATTGCCGCTTGAATCTCAGTCCCACTTAATCCTAAGGATTCTAAAACCAAAATTACCTGAGTGATATTTTCTAAAGAAAGCTGGTCCGTAAATGCGACCTTATAGCTTCGTTTATTAGAATTAATTTTTAACTCAATGATCGTATGTGATTCTGCTTCCGCAAATGTAACCACATGTCCAATCATAGTATTTGACGAACGCCAAGTTATTAATTCTTTGTCTTGAAATTTCTTTTGAAAGTGATCTAAAACTTGGAGGTTTTCTGAATTAAAAATAATTTTTTCAGAGGAATTAAAAAGTATAGATTTTTCTTCGAGTTTTTGTTGGGTACTTATAAATCCAGCTTGATGAGCATCTCCAAGATTTGTAAAAATACCAATCTTGGGTTGAATCATTGAGGCAAGATTTTTCATCTCATGTGGCATCGAAATTCCAGCTTCAATAATCGCAATCTCATGCTTTGATTCTAACATTAACAAAGACAGCGCAACTCCTAGTTGCGAGTTGTAGCTAACTGGACTTTTGAGTACTTCAAAATGATTTTTTAGACATTCATACAACCATTCTTTAATGATGGTTTTACCATTACTTCCTGTTATCGAAATCATGATTGGATTAAATTTCGATCGGTGGAAACTTGCTAATTTTTGAATCGCAGAGTAAGAACTATCGACTAAAAAAAAATTAGCATCTGAAACTTTAAGAACCTTATTCCGATCTGTAACAATGAAATTTCGAATTCCTTTATCATAAGCTAAAGAAATGAATTGATGTCCATCACTTTGTTTACCATTGAATGCAATGAAGAGTGTATTGTTTGAAGAAAATAATTTCCGAGTATCATAAGCGACATGCTCTATCTCATTGTCTATCAAAGAGTTACCGCATAATTCTGCGCTTGTAATCTCTAATATTTCACGACTAGTATACTTCATTATAGATCAAATCCAATATCTCGTCTGTAGTTCTTCCCTTCAAATTCTATTTGCTCCGCCAGCTTCATAGATTGCTGGACAGCATCTTTAAAGTTATTTGCAAATGAGGTTAACGCAAGAACTCGACCACCGTTTGTAAGAAGATCTGAAGCCTCCATTTTAGTCCCAGAATGAAAAATAATGCTCCCCTTTGATTCAGTTGGTAGACTGATTTTTTTTCCTTTTTCATATGCTTCTGGGTATCCTCCTGAAACTAACATAACCGTAGTAGCAGATTGTTCTGTTATTAGAACTTCTTTTGAGCTTAGGTCACCAGAAAAACAAGAGGAAATAAGATCAAGCAAATCAGATTCTATTCTTGGGATTACGACCTCCGTTTCAGGATCACCCATACGACAATTATACTCTATTACTTTCGGTTCATCCCCAACCATAATCAAACCAAAAAATATGAATCCTTTATAGTTTAGTTTTCGCTTTTTAATTCCTTCGATGGTTGGTTTGATTACTTGATCTTCAACTTTTCTCATTAATTTTTTTGATACAAAAGGGACTGGAGAAACTGCACCCATGCCTCCTGTATTTAATCCTGTATTTCCTTCACCAATTCGTTTATAGTCTTTGGCCTCTGGTAGTATCAAATACTCTTCCCCATCTGTCACAACGAAAACAGAAAATTCTATGCCGTCTAAAAATTCTTCAACCACAACTGTTGAAGAGGCTTCACCAAATTTACCACTTAACATTTCTCGCATAGAGACTTTGGCTTCTTCTCTATCTTCAATGATTAAAACACCCTTACCAGCTGCAAGTCCATCTGCTTTCAAAACATAAGGTCCATTTGATTCATCAAGAAAATTCATTGATTCCTCTAGCTGATCTGTATTAAAGCTTCGGTACGCAGCCGTTGGAATGCCGAATTCCATCATAAACTCTTTTGCATAATCTTTGGATCCTTCCAATTTTGAAGCCTCCTTGTCTGGACCGAAGACGTGTATGTCTGGGTGATTTTCTTGAAAGTAGTTCACAATCCCATCGACCAAGGGTTGCTCAGGACCAACAATAACCAAAGAGATTTTATTTTTTTCACAGAAATCACCAATTTGACGAAAGTCTGATAAGGCAATGTCTACATTCTGAACCAATTGTGAAGTACCTGCATTCCCAGGTAATGCAAACAACTCATCACATTGATCTGATTGTAGCAATTTCCAACATAAGGCATGTTCTCTACCTCCACTACCCAGTACAAGGACATTTTTCATAGTAAGCGTTAGATTTCAAGCAAAAGTAAGCAAAGAAAACAAGCAACACATTAAAGATTTTTATAATATATATTTAACTTTGCCTGTTTAGCTAAAAGTCATATGTACGCATATTTAGAGGGTAAATTAACATTTAAAAGTCCAACGAAGGTATACCTGGATGTTGGTGGGGTTGGATACTTACTACACATTACCCTAAATACTTTTGGTGCCATAGAATCCAAGGAAAAATGTAAGTTATTCACTCACTTATATGTGAAAGAAGATGTGTTAAGCCTTTACGGCTTCCATATTATGGATGAAAAGGAAATTTTTCTGCTTTTGTTATCCGTGTCGGGCATCGGACCAAACACTGCAAGAGTTGTATTATCGTCCATGACTTCCGAAGAAGTAGTCAGTGCTATTTTACATGAAAATGTGGCAGCCTTCAATAAAGTCAAGGGAATTGGGCCAAAAACGGCAAAAAGAGTGATTTTAGACCTAAAAGACAAGGTGAGTAAGCTCGGAATGGAGATAAAATCAAGCGATAATATTGTCCAAAATGACATAAAAACAGAAGCAATTTCAGCTCTAATGTCTTTAGGGTTTAATAAAGCGCAAATTGTTAAGAAAATCGACCATATTATGGGCAATACGACCGGTATAGATAAAGTTGAAGTATTGATAAAAGAAGTCCTAAAACAAATGTCATAAGACATACTCAAAATCAGCGTTAAACCGTTATAAACACTTGTACTCGCTGACAACTCAAACTTTAAGATAAACACGATTCAAGAGCAATAATGAAATTTAATAAGAGGCTACTACAGATATGCATTCTCAGCCTACTTTCGATCCAGTTATCAGCCTTCAGTTATGGCCCCGAAAATGAGGTCAAAATTGAGATAACTCACATAGCAGTGGATACGATACCAATCATAGATGGGTATGGGGATTTTTTAACAGATCCTAATACCAATCCATTTGATATTAATCCTTCAAACATCGAGCAGAAAGTAGAATATGATCCAGAGTCGAACCAATATGTGATTTTTGAAAAAATCGGGGAAGAATATTACAAGACTCCAGTTACAATGACCTTTCAAGAATATCTAGACTGGACGGCGAAAGAAGATGAGAGAAGATACTTTCAAAAGTTGGCCGGTGTAGGCGACGAATACAAAAGTAAAAGTGGAATCCTTGATCCGATCTCAAAAGTAGATATCAAAGATGACATTGTTGATCGATTGTTTGGTGGATCAGGAGTAACAATTAAACCGCAAGGGAACATTGATCTAACCTTCTTACCACTTCAATATCAATTCAACGGAAACCCGAACATTTTCGTAGAACAACAATCAAATTACATTTGGTTAGATTTTGACCCAGTGATTCAGATGAGTGTAGACGGAGGAATTGGAGACAAGATGAATTTGGGCTTCAACTACAATACTCAATCTACCTTTGACTTTGATCAAAAAATAAAGCTAGAGTATGATTCAGAAGCTTTTAATGAGGATGACATCATCAAGAAAATTGAGGCAGGAGATGTGAGCTTTCCATTAAGAAGTTCATTGATAACAGGAGCTCAAAGTTTGCTTGGATTAAAAACCGAATTACAGTTTGGTCATCTGAGACTTACTGCCTTAGCATCTCAACAAAGATCAAAACAAGAAAACCTTCAAATTCAAAATGGAGCGCAGGTTCAAGAATTTGAAATACGCCCAGACGAGTACGATGAGAATAGACACTTTTTCATTTCTCACTATCATAGAGACAACTACGAAAAGACCCTAGAAAATTTACCTTACCTAAATACTGCATTTAGAATAAATAGAATTCAAGTTTGGGTTTCAAATGACCGTCCTGAATTTCAGGAAAACAGTACAATGATTACGGCTATTTCTGATTTAGCAGAAGGTGATGAAAATCTATTTTCAAGTGCCAACACTGGACCTTTTCCACAAAACCAGTTACCTGGTGGGCCTGTAAATGTGTTTCAACCAATTGATGTAATCCAACCGGTGGATCCTATTTACATAGATCGAGATGGGAACATACTTCCTGACAATCGAATTAATACTTTGTATGAAGTAGATGGATTGGAAACAGATGAAGATACAAGACGGATCGAAAATAACTCCACAAGTCTTACAAGTAAGTACAGATTAAAACAAACCGAAGATTTTGAAACCTTCAGAGGGAGGCTATTAAACCCAAGTGAATATACTTTCAATCCTGAATTAGGTTTTATTTCCTTAAATATTAGGCTAAAGCCAAATCAAGTCTTAGGTGTTGCATACGATTACTACTATACCTTCAATTGTGATACATTATATCAAGTAGGTGAACTTTCTGAGGAAAGTACTATATCAGATGTTAGCGAAACGGGAGAGATAGAATCTGAGTCAGTCATCTACGTAAAGATGTTGAAAAGTTCAAATCAAAAAGTGTCTCATCCAACTTGGGACCTAATGATGAAAAACGTTTATGCATTAAGAACCAATCAATTAAACCCAGATGATTTCACCTTTGATATATTTTATGAGGATGATTTCTCTGATGGTTCATTAAAGAAATTTTTACCCATCGAAGAAGCCGAAAGTCTTCCTCTACTAAATATGTTTAATCTGGATCGTTTAAATTCTCAAAATGATCCACAACCGGATGGTGTATTTGATTTCGTGCCAGGTGTTACCGTGATCCCACGGAATGGTAGTATAATATTTCCAAAACTTGAGCCATTTGGTGAAGGTTTAGATGTGTTATTAGATTTAGGAGTAACAGAAGAAGAAATAAAGAGGTTCAAGTTCGAATCACTTTATGATGAACCTATAATTGTCGCAAGAGAACAATTAGAGCTCAATAAATTTGTGATGGTCGGAGAATACAAATCATCCGTTTCTTCTGAAATTGCATTGGGAGCATGGAACCTACCTCAAGGATCTTTGCGGGTCAGGGCAGGTTCACAATTATTGATTGAAGGTGTAGATTATGAGGTCGACTATGGGTCGGGAAGATTAAGAATTTTAAATGAAACATACCTTCAACAAGGAGTTCCGTTGGACATCCAATTTGAAGACACCTCTGTATTTTCATTCCAACAAAAAACGATGATAGGACTTAGGGCAGATTATGCACTGAGTAAACATTCAAATATTGGAGCTACTTATTTACGATTAAAAGAAAGACCCTTCACTGAAAAAGTAAACATTGGTGATGACCCGATACAAAATCAAATTTTCGGTTTAGACTTTGATTATAGTAAAGAGGCACCATGGATTACTAAGGCTGTTGATAAACTACCTTTCTATAGTACGAAGGAACCATCGAACATTTTGTTTACAGCGGAAGTTGCAGCTCTTAAGCCTGGACACTCCAAAGGAGTTAACCTATCAGGTGGAGACAATGATGAGGATGCGGATAAAGGAGTAGTAAGTATTGATGACTTTGAAGGTGCCGTCAGTGGTTTACCTTTAGGAACGCAGACGAATAGATGGTCACTTTCAAGCGTCCCTACAACCTTAGGTGATGATATGATTGTACCCGAATCCAGCCTGACAAACGACCTAGCATTAAATGCCAATAGAGCTTTGATGAACTGGTTTGTTGCAGACAGGGGTGGAAGCGAAGCTTTTGACGATTCTCATCCTTATACTCGTAGAGTTTTACAAGATGAATTGTTTAATAGACAGGTAGCTCAATCACAATTACGAGATTTATTCACTTTTGATATTAGCTACTATCCTGGTGAGAGAGGTCCATATAATTTTGATGTACCGACAGGATATCCAGGGTATTCCGCAGGAATTGGATTTAATGATACAACTCGTACCATTCAATTATTAGAACCAGAATCAAGATGGGCTGGTATTACGAGGTACATGATTAACAATGATTTTCAAGCAACCAACTATGAGTTCATAGATTTTTGGATGCTCAATCCTTACATGGAAAGGCCCGATGATGCACCGCCTCACAAAGCCGGTGAAAAAGGAAAAATGATTTTTCACCTTGGAAGTGTTTCTGAGGATATCATGAAGGACAATCTTCAGTTCTATGAAAATGCCATTCCAGTTCAGGATCAACAAACACCAGTTAGAGAAACAGATTTAGGTGTCGTGCCTTTGGACATTCCTGTAAATAACGGTTTTACTCTTGAGAATCAGGCTGATCAAGATTTAGGTTTTGATGGTTTAAATGATATTCAAGAAGGAGATAAATTTCAAGGATGGATAAATCAATTAGCAAGTACTCCAGAATTTGCTGCATGGACAACGGATGATCCGGCCAATGATAACTTCCTATTTTATGGTGATCCTAGCTTAACTGGACGGGGAATAGATCTTTTAACAAAATATAAAAGATTCAACCACCCGCAAGGAAATGCTCCGACAGGAAATGATAGAGTCAGAGGTAATCCTATACCAGATGCAGAAGATTTAAATAATAATAAATCTTTAGACCAAGCAGAAGCATATTATGAATATGTACTTGACATTGTACATGATGGAAATGGTGAAATAGATATTACGGCAACTGACTACATCACAGACATACAGACTGTAGAAAAAAATAATTTTACAGAAAAGTGGTATCGTGTAAGAATTCCTATCAATGATGGAAAGGCTGTTGGTGGAATTGAAGGGTTTAGGTCCATTCAATTTATGCGTTTATTAGCTACAGGATTTTCCACACCTAAAACGATGCGTTTAGCGGAATTTGAGTTGGTAAGAAACCAATGGAGAAAACTGCCTGTTGCATGCGAAGAAGCTACCTTCTCTTTAGACGTTATTGGGGTTGAAGAAAATGCTGAAAAAGAGCCTTTCGGCTATGAAGTTCCAGAAGGAATTAAGCAAGAAAGATTATTTAGTACGATCGGGAATGTATTGCAAGATGAAAAGTCCTTGTCCATAAATTTCGAAAATTTACCAGATACTTGTGAAGTTTCTATTTACAAGTTGACAGAACTAGACATGCGATTTTTTGAAAATCTACAAATGTTTGTTCATGCAGAAGGTGAAGATGAAAGTTTGGAAGATGGAGATTTATCCATATTCCTAAGAATAGGAAAAGATTTTGTCAACAACTACTATGAATACGAGATACCGTTAACATTATCTGACCCTGATGATATGGTTAATGTCAGTACCGCGAATCAAGTTTGGAGGCCAGAAAACAAATTTGATTTTGCTCTAAAATCTTTAACAGATTTAAAAAAGATAAGAGATGAGTTAGCCTTTCCAAATTTAGAAAGATTCTCTTCTGAAGATCAAGTAGAATTTAGTGATTTACCGGATGGCCATAAAATTTACTTAAAAGGAAATCCAACTTTGGGTTTTGTCAAAGGCATACAGGTAGGTGTAAGGAATATTGAAACTGGAGACAGTGACATATACAATGGGGAAGTTTGGATAAATGAATTAAGGGCTGTAGGATTTAAGGAGCAAGGAGGATTTGCTGGTTTATCAAGATTGGATGTACAGATGGCTGATCTTGGTAATGTAACCTTAAGTGGTAGCTACAGTAGTATCGGTTATGGTGGGCTAGATCAAAAATTGCAGGAAAGATCCTTAGAAGAAATTATTGAATATGATGCGGCCACCAATTTAGAATTAGGAAAATTCTTACCAAAAAATTGGAATGTAAGTATTCCATTTTATGCTCAATATGCTAAATCTATATCTAATCCATTATACGATGCCTATGCATTGGATTTAACCTTAGATGAAGTAAAGGATGTTGCTATTGCAAATGGAAGAGATACAGATGATATAGTTGCCAGGTCTCAGGATGTGACTACCATAAAGACCATCAACTTTACCAATGTCCGAAAGCAGAGATCAACGGGTAACAAAAAGGATAAGAATTCACAATTTGATCCGATCGGCAAGGATGTAAGAAACCCTGTAGAGGTTGAAAAAAATGTAAGTAATAAACAGACAAACAAGAAAGAGAAGGAAAAGAAAAATAGACCGATGCCATGGGATATTTCTAATTTTAGTGTGAGTTATTCTTACACAGAAATAGAGCATCGAGATCCATTTTTATCCATCGATGACTCCAAAGATTATAGAGCTGGTTTGGACTACACTTACTCCAATAGATTCAAAGGATTTAAACCTTTTGATAAGCTAGTGAACAAACCTGCTTTTAAAATCATCAAGGAAATTAATTTCAATCCAGTTCCTAGTTCATTTTCATTCAATACGAATGTCAACAGATTCATCAGTCAAAGAAGATTCAGACTACCTGATACTCCCGTATTTGAATTTGATGATCGAATTTTTGATTGGAGAAGAAGATACAATCTGAAGTGGGATTTGATGAAGAATCTAAAGTTGACCTTTGCTGCGGAAAATAGGTCCATCATAGATGAATTGAGACAAACAGGAATTGCGACTCAGCCAGAAGATAGAGATTGGGTAGATGAAAAAGGTATTTCGAGAGAAGTCAACGATATGCAAGAAGTTGAATCCTATTGGAGAGAAAACCTAATGTCAGGAGGTAGAAACTCAAATTACAATCATCAGCTTGCATTGAACTATACACTACCAACAAAACATATCAAACTACTGAGTTGGATTAATGTAAAGGCTAGTTATAAATCTGATTATACTTGGACCGCTGGACCTCTTATTATTATAGATGATTTATACGGACTAGAGCCTGGTGCTGTGATTCAAAATGGCCAGGACAGAAGTCTTACAGGTACTTTCAATTTTGATAAATTATACAGTAAGAGTAAATATCTTAAACGAATTGAATCTGGGAAAAAGGCTAAGAAAAGTAGAAGAGGTACAACTGCTAAGAAGGAAGACTCAACTGGGGCTACTGCTTCAGCAGGATCAAGAAAAGATACAAAGAAAAAAGAGAGAGAAATTTCTAAGGCCGAAAGATTCTTAGTACGACCTTTACTATCGTTACGAACAGTAAAGATCAACTACAAGGAGAACTTATCTACTTTAGTTCCTGGATTCCTTCCTACTTCTACCCTATTTGGGTTGGGAGAAAGATGGACTGCACCGGGATGGCAATTTGTTGGTGGGCTTCAGCCAAATTTAGACTACAATGATCCGAATAGCTTCCTTAGGAATGCTACTGATAATGAGTGGATCAATCCGAGTCCTGAATTTAATCAGCAAATCTCTCAGAATCAACGACAGAATTTTGATGCGACAATAAACATTGAGCCATGGAAATATTTCAAAATTGATGTTGATCTATCGAAGTCATATAATAAAGCACATACTCAAGAATTTAAAAATAAAGAAGATCCATTTTCTCCAGACTTTCAGCAATTTGCCTTGAACGATGTAGGAACTTTTGAAGTCAGTTACTTGAATTTCAATACCCTATTCGATCAGGACATAGATGGTTTATTCAGAAGATTCTTAGGGTCAAGATCGATTATTTCAGAGAGACTTGATCAAGAGGTACCCGTTAATGGAACCATTATTTTAGACAATGGTGAAACATATAGAGAAGGGTTTAGAAAAAGCAGTACCCAGGTTATGATACCTGCCTTTCTTGCAACTTATACTGGCTTAGATCCAAATAGTGTAACATTAGATCTAGAGAAGACGATAAGTAGTAATACCTACATCCCAGCTCCGAATTGGAAGTTGAGATATGATGGTTTGACTAAGATGCCAAGATTCAAAGAAATCTTCTCAAGTTTCACTATTGATCATGCCTACAGATCTACCATGAGTATTTCACAGTTTAGAACTGATCCGTTGTATGAAGCACCGACAGCCAGTAATCCATTAGCTCCGTATCAGAACATTAATGTCAAGACTAATAATTATTATTCTAGACTAGATATTCCTTCAATTTCAATTCAAGAGCAATTTGCGCCACTGATTGGAATTACGATAAAAACTAAATCAGATTTTATCCTAGATGCGGAATGGAGAAAATCAAGAAATCTTGAATTAACTGCTGGTATTAATGGTGCGACCTTGATGGAAGTGAGATCTACTGGATTTGAAGGAGGTATTGGATATACTTTCAAAAATGTAGAGATGTTTGGAAAGAAAAAGAAGAAGAAAGGAAGAACAAGCAGAACCAGACAAGATAATCCTAATGGCATAGGTAATGTGCTAGACAAATTAGGGCAAGAAGATGACGACAAAGCCAAGGCGGATGACGATGATGACGACGCTAAGAAAGGTAAGAGAAGTAAAAAAGGTGTCAATAATGAAAGAGGTAGTGATCTAATTTGTGCCTTTGATTTTGGATTAAAAGATGATGTAACTTATCTGCATGAAGAAACTAATTTAAATGCAGAGCCGGTCAGAGGAACAAGAACCTTAACCTTGCAACCTTCCATTGAATATGAAGTAAACAAGAATTTATCTTGGAGAGCATTTATGAGTTGGAGAAATTCAGTTCCATATGCTACCAATCAATATCCGAATCGAAATTTCCAATTGGGAATAACCTTACGATTCAAACTGGATTAAAATAAAAAAGCGCATCAATAAAATGATGCGCTTTTTTTATTTTCCTTGGTTTTTTAATTAGATAAATTTCTGTCTATCTATTGCTAGCGTAAGATCGTAGGATATCATTAACCATCTATTATCAATCCATTTAGCTTAATTGATTTATAGATGTAAGATCTTTACACAAAAAAGAAATCCCAATATAAGTATGGTTTGATCCTTCGCAAGAATCTTTGCAAATTATTTCAACACCATGAAGCCAACGTTAAAGAAATTAAAAATCGGTGGAACAAATCAATGGATTTCAACTCTTGGAAATCCACAGAATGAAATATTACTTATTCTGCACGGAGGTCCAGGCCTAGCCGGCATGCCTCTCTACAACGAATTTCTGAAATCAATTTCTAAAAGTTTGCTTCTAGTTAATTGGGATCAAAGAGATGCTGGAAAATCCTATAGCATGATGATTTCAAAAAACACAATGAACTTGGAGCAATTTTTATTTGATGCTAAGGAGGTGGTCAATTATCTTTTAGAAAAATATAAAAAAGAAAAATTGTTTCTCTTGGGCCATTCATGGGGTAGTGCATTAGGAATTATTTTTTGTCAAAAATATCCTAATTGCATTCATAAATATTTTGGAGTAGGTCAAAAAGGAGACTGGGCAAAAGGTGAATTACTATCCTATAAATATGTTCATTCTGAGGCAACCAAAATGGGTGATAAGAAGCTCATTGCAAAACTAAATAAAATAGGAAAGCCACCATATAACTTCTGGAATTTGACCATTCAGAGAAATACACTATTAAATTTTAATGGTGCCATTTACCGAGAAAAAAATTATTCCAAACTCATCCGAATTGCTTTTCGATCAAAAGAATATAATATTCTTGACGCTATTAAATATGCGCTGGGTTTAATGTTTTATCTGAAATCATTTTGGAAAAACCTCCATGAAATTAACCTATTAGAACAAGTACCAGAGCTCGAAGTAAAAGTTTTGTTCTTAATTGGGAGGCATGATTATCAAGTCCCAAGTGAATGCTCAAAAGAATATTATGAGATCTTAAAAGCTCCGAGCAAAAATTGGTATTGGTTTGAGGAATCTGCGCACAATCCTATGTTTGAAGAACCCAACAAGTTCACTGCAATCTTGTCAGAAGAATCAATATTATAAATTAATAGAACTTAGCTAGGTAAGACTTTTATCTACTCAGGAATTTTATCTCGACTCTCTGATTTCTAGCCCTACCGACGGTAGTTTCATTGGAAGCTATTGGCTTTCTTTTACCGTAACCCTTGCACTTAATTTGAGCTTGACTCACACCTCTTTTAACCAAATACTCTCTTACCCTTTCTGCTCTTACTAAGGATAATGAATCACAATAAGCTTCAGGAGGAATGGCATTGGTATGACCTCCTAATTCAATAACATAATTATCATACTTCTTTAAGAACCTTACCAACTCATTTAATACGCCATGGGAAGTTCTACTTATTGTACTCGTATCAGCTTGAAAGTATAAATTTCTTATTCTTATGGGGACCCCTAACTTTAATCGATCAGGATTCCTCAACTCCGTCATGATTTTCGGCTCAACATACTTTTCTGGTTCAGGCTCAACTTTATCTATTTCTTTTTCTGGCTCTATGTCCGTACGCTTAGGGTTGTTCTTTTTGACGGGTACCTCAGCAATGATATCTTCTTCTACCTCGTCTTCTTCTGAACATGGAATTTCTTTAAAATCAGAAAGTTCATCTATAAGAATATGGCCATTGTAAGGAAAGAAAACAGGGACAACATAAAAGGCTTCAATAAGAATGAAATTTATATCTGACTGAGGCTCGATTTTAAATTCATAGACTCTCCAGTCTGAATGATCTATCGGCGTAGACTCTGCCAGTAGTTGTTCTTGCGCGCAATAAACGTCCCCACCCCACAGTCGGAATACTGCAGGTTCCACATAATTGACTGGGTCATTATTCTCTGTCGTTATCTGGTTATTGATATCCCTCGAAACGCTCCAATAATCGTCAGAACGAGCGAGGTAAATAGAAAATGAATAACACTTATCTTTTTTAAGAGGAATATCTAAGCCTTGAGATATAGACTCCCATGTATCGTTTTGACGGACGACAAGCCCAACATAGGATCTTCCTTTTGCTGGTGGAAGTTTATTTTCCCAAAAATTATTAGGGTGGATATCTGGTGGTGATTCCGCTGGAAATCTTCGTGTTCCGCAATCAAACCATCCATCAACAGATCGTGTATAATTAAAGCCATTTGTTGCACCTCTCCTAGGTGTATCTTCCAAACCTCTATTAAAAATAGACACATCTTGCGCTACCATAAATAAAGGTGCAAGTGATACTAAAAAAACAGTAATTATGAGGTGTCGCATAAGGGCTTTGATGTTTCTCTATTATAACAAAGTTATGGCGCTGAACAGTTCAGGGATCAGGCTTTTAATTCAGTTTTAACATTAATAAAAGGCATTCAAACCTGTTACATCGTAACCAGTAATCAGAAGATGAATGTCGTGTGTACCCTCATAAGTTAGTACGGTTTCTAAATTCATCATATGTCTCATGCATGGATACTCATTCGTAATTCCCATTCCACCATGGATTTGTCTCGCCTCTCTGGCGATATCAAGTGCCATTGCAACATTGTTTCGTTTGGCCATTGAAATCTGTGCAGGACTTGCCTTTCCTTCATTGGCTAATGACCCCAATCTCCAAGCCAGTAATTGCGCTTTTGTGATTTCAGTAATCATTTCTGCCAGTTTCTTTTGCGTCAGCTGAAATTGACCGATGGGTTTATCAAATTGAATTCTTTCCTGAGAATATCTTAAAGCAGAATCATAGCAATCCAAGGCTGCACCAATAGCACCCCAAGCGATTCCATATCTTGCTTTTGAAAGACAAGAAAGTGGCCCTTTTAAGCCTTTGATTTCTGGAAAAACATTTTCTTTCGGCACTCTTACATTATCAAAAACTAGCTCACCAGTAATTGATGCTCGTAAAGATAATTTACCATGAATCTCAGGCGCTGAAAACCCTTCCCAAGAACTCTCCACAACCATTCCTCTAATGGCGCCTTCTTCATCCTTGGCCCAAACAACTGCTAGATCAGCAACTGGTGAATTTGTGATCCACATTTTAGCACCATTTAAGATATAAGCATCTCCATCATCTTTAATATTAGTAACCATCCCTGCTGGATTAGAGCCATGATCTGGTTCTGTTAATCCAAAGCAACCAATGTATTCGCCACTTCCGAGTTTTGGCAGATATTTTCTTTTCTGATCTTCAGAGGCAAATCGATAAATTGGATACATAACCAAAGATCCTTGAACAGAAGCCATTGAACGAATTCCAGAATCACCACGCTCTAATTCTTGCATGATTACACCATAAGCAATCTCATCCATTCCTCCCCCACCATACTCTTCTGGTAGACTAGGTCCATAAGCACCAATTTCAGCCAATCCCTTAAATAAATGCTTTGGACATTCAGCTTTTTCAGAATAGGCTTCTATAATAGGAGTTACCTCTTGCTTTACCCATGATCTTACCGCATCCCTTGCTAGAAGATGGTCTTCAGAGAGCAATTCATCGATTACATAATAATCATGATGGTTATATTTATCTACCTTTGCAGAGTTGGTCATTGTATCAACTGCCATCTTTTATTTTTTTTACAAAATTACAACTATTACCATAGTTTTTCAGAGTTAGAACACTAATATGAAGACAAATATCTCCTTAGATGGTTTACATTTCCACGCATTTCATGGCTATTATGAAGAAGAAAGGGTGATGGGTAACCCGTTTATACTGCATGTGAATGTTGAATTAGGTCCAGCTACGGATAGTGACAACATCTCTGACACCGTAAATTATGAACACCTATATGAGATTTGTAAAGAAGAAATGGAGAATACACAGAAACTTTTAGAAACTGTGGTCGTCCATATTGTAGAAAGATTAAAGTCTCGCTTTTCGCAAATATTGAGTGGTACCGTAACCTTAGAAAAAATCGGTCCACAACTGGGTGGACATGTTGAGAAAGCGACGGTTAGTATTTCTTTTTGATTTTCTTAAACCTTGTTACGATTTACATAACTATTCAATTTATATTTCTTTCGTTTACCTAATAAATAACAAACATGAACAGACTAATACTTATTCTCATGATTAGTGTCAGCATGGCCGCTTGTGATGCTGCTACCATGCAAAAGGTTCTAGATGGTGCCACATCAATCATAGAGTTATCTGATGGTGATATCGCCAACGGACTAAAAGAAGCATTGAACGTAGGTGTTGATGATGCCGTAAAAAAATTAGCCAAGGAGAATGGCTTTTATAGTTCAGTATATAAAATATTACTACCTGAAGAAGCTCAGGCTGTAGCTAACAAGTTGAAAATCATTCCTGGCTTTGGGGATCTTGAGGAAAAGATGATCAAAAAAATTAACCAGGCAGCTGAGGATGCGGCGGGTAAAGCAACACCGATTTTTGTAAATGCCATTAAAAGCATGACCATCAATGATGCAATGGACATTCTTATGGGTAATAAAGATGCAGCAACGAAGTATTTACATAAAAATACGTACAACGGACTTTATGGAGAATTCAAGCCAGTATTAGAAAACTCATTGAATAAATTTGGAGCACTTGATCTTTGGACCAATGCAATTACCAAGTATAATTCATTGCCACTAGTAAATGATATCAACCCAGATTTATCAGATCATATTAATACGAAAGCACTGGGAGGATTGTTTACTTTGATAGAGAAAAAAGAGTTAGGAATTAGATCTGATGTAAGTCAAAGAACATCTGATCTTTTAAAAAGAGTCTTCGAGAAGCAAGACTAATATATAGTTACCAAACGATTAAGAATAGATATATAAAAGGGTCTAAGCACATGCTTAGACCCTTTTTATTTTTACATCCGTGTAAAATCAATTTTAGTTATATCCTTCAATTCTGCTTTAACAGAATCAGCGATATTGGATATATCTGCAGCTCTTCCATTCATCTCATCAAAATCGGATCTAGTAATTGCCTCCGGTATTATCAACCATAAAAGTGGATACACTAAAAGGCTAATTCCAAAAGTAGGGATGGTCAATAAGAAAATGATTCTCATAATCCAAGAGTTCTCTATTCCAAAATAGGCAGCAACACCAGAAGCTACACCACCAATAACTCGATCATCTGGATTTCTGTACAATCTTTTTCTCCGTTTTCTTCCTTCGATTACTACCTCATCTTCCATGGCATCACTACTCGTATTTCCATCCTCAAAAAATACTTTTGGATCGCCCATAATGGCCATGACTTTTTCTACATCTTTCAAACTGACAATCTCTCTGCCTAGCATTTCTTCTGAAACCAATTCGGATATTCTATATTCAATGTCTTCTAAAAGTTCATCCCCGATACGTGAGCGTCTCAAAGATTTAGAAATTGCATTAATGTACTTATCTAATGCTCGATAGGCATCCTGATCTATAATGAAGGCTGTACCTCCTAAGTTTATGTTTTCTGTTTTTTTCATTAAGCAACAGTTTTGATGGATTTGTTAACCGCGTGATTTAATTCTTCCCAAGTGTGTATCAGTTCCGTTAAAACTGATTCTCCTTCATTGGTAATTTTATAATACTTCCGAGGAGGTCCGGATTTTGATTCGCGCCATTGGTAGCTTAAAAGAGCTGCATCTTTCAATCTATTCAATAAAGGATAAATGGTTCCTTCAACAACAATCAACTTATGTTCCTTCAGTTTTTTGATGATGTCTGATGGATAAACCTCTTCACCGGAAATGATTGATAAAACACAGAGCTCAAGTATCCCTTTGCGCATTTGTGCTTTTGTCTTTTCTGCTTTCATACCTCAAAACTAATATAAAACCTAGTACTATGCAATACATAATACCTAAAATGTTCAAATTTGCGCCCAATTATGAGGCTTTAGGCATCAAAAGGGCATTATTGTCGACTAAAGTTTAGTGAAATAGGTTTTAAGAATGGCCAGAATTCAGCCTTTATTTATAATTATTGAGGACTTATCTGTCCTGTTGTACGTTGGATTACGCTTACGCAAATGTAGTATTAGCCATTAAGGCAAATATGTCAATCAAGAGTTATTCGAAATTTCGATTCTTTGACTTCTAAATCCGAAGGTCTATATGAGCAATGTATATGACTTCAATTAAAGAGAAGGTAACAGACTTATCCTTTTCTAGGGACCTTAATGTAGTATGTATTCTTTATGACCGTTAACTTAGAATCAATCAACCAAGGATTATAGATTTTTAGCTCCCGGTATGTCATGCCATATTTATGCGCCCATGATCCCCAATCATCAACGGAAGAGTCTACTTTCACCTCATAGAATGGTGGAAGCTCATTGTACTTTTCTCCATGCTCTAAGTAAAAACCAAATACATCTGGATTGGTCATAATTTCCTTCATCGCAATTAATCTAAAAACATATCGGCTTGTTTCATCGCCCAAGTTTAGATTGTAATAGGAGGTTTCTTTTTGGCTTCTTTTAATGCGCGCATAACTTGTCGGACCTACATTGTACGCGGCGGCAGCATCTGTCCAACTCCCAAATCTTTTATGTAATTGCTTTAAGTATTTAGCAGCTGCCTCTGTTGATTTTTCTAAATGATATCTTTCATCTACTTCATCATTTACCTCTAAATTAAATTCCTTTGCGGCCAATTTCCTAAATTGCCAGAAGCCCTTCGCATTGGCTGAAGAAACGACGTTTCTTAAATTACTCTCAGCTACTGCCAAAAATTTGAAATCATCAGGGACTCCATTCTCTGCTAATATTCTTTCGATGGTGGGAAAATGACGAGATGCATTTTTTAGGTTGATCAAAGTACTTGAGTGCCAGTAAGCATTCACAGATAATTCTCGATCTAATCTTTCCCGTGCATCAAAGGTCTGAGGAACTGGCTCACCGGCTAAATTAAAACTCTTATCTGTCGGTATAGACTTAATAATCTGAGGTAAGGAAGTCATCACTGGTTTCTCCTCTATCTTATCTTCCGCTTTCGCAAAGTTGGAAAATAGTATGAGCGTACCTGCGATACTTGTGATACATAGATAAATTAGAAATACTTTTTTCATGGGAGTATTTTAATATTCTGCAAAAGTAAACCTTATCCTTGAAATAAATCTTTGAAACTCTTAATTATAGATTAAGAAAATCTATAAATTCTGCCTCAGTCATAATCGTTACTGTGCCTAGTGCCTCAGCTTTGGCCAACTTTGACCCTGCCTTCTCTCCAACGACCAAAATGTCTAGATTCTTGCTCACAGCTGAAATATTCTTTGCCCCATTTTCTTCTGCAATCTTCTTGGCCTCTCCTCGCTTGAGATTTACCAGTGTCCCTGTGAATAAAATAGTCTTACCTGCCAAAGGTGCATCATCACTTATAACTAACGGTTTATCTTCCTCTTTCTGCGTAAAATCTAGACCATAGCTTTCCATTCGCTCGAGCATCTCTAAGTTTCCTGGAAACTCAAACCACTTTAAAACATTTTCAGCAACTACAGGACCAATGTCTTTAATTGTTGTAAAGTCTTCCGGTGCCCAATCCTTCAACTCATAAATATGATTGATCTTCTCAGCAAGTAATTTACTTGCTTTCTTTCCAAGATGATGAATGCTTAAACCATAGAGCATCCTCCGATTAGGATTGGTTTTCACCTTTTCTATGGAGGCTCTCATTTTATCAACAGACTTTTGACCAAATCCATCCAACTCTAATATTTTTTCATAGTCTAAATTGTAGATATCACTGATGTCCTGAATCCAGCCCATTTCATAGAAGCGCTCCACATTAGATTTGCCAAAACCATCGATATCCATCGCATCTTTCGATACATGAAATATGATTTTCTGTAGATTGTCTCTCCCGTATTGGCAGATTGGACATCTCCAAGCTGCTTCTCCTTCATACTGAACCAAGGTTGATTTTTCTCCATGGTTTCTTGGACAATACTTTGGGAACTTAATTACTGTTTCACTGCCCGAACGTAGATCAGGCAATGATTTTACAATGTATGGAATTACATCGCCTGCTCTTTCGACCAATACCTTATCCCCGATTCGTAAGTCCTTAGATTTTATGAACTCTTCATTGTGCAGTGAGATCGAAGAAATGGTAACTCCTGCCAGAAAAACAGGTTCAACTTTAGCAACAGGTGTTATTGACCCTACCTTTCCTATTTGGTATTCCACATCTAGCAAGGTAGTTGTTGCTTGCTTGGCTTTAAATTTAAAAGCGATGGCCCATCGAGGATGGTGTTGTGTATATCCTATCTCTTCTTGGACTAAGAGGTCATCAACTTTGACAACCATTCCATCGATTTCATAATCGAGACTTTCTCTTTTACCTTCATAATCAATAACAAAACTTGCTACTTCTTCAATGTCATTGACTAGAGCTCGACCTGAGGTTGGAACTTTAAATCCAAGATCAGCTAAAAGATTTAAATGTTCAGAATGTTTTTTAAAATTGGTTAGAACATCCTGTTCATTTTTATCTACAGCATAGCTCATTTGAAAAACAAAAACCTCAATTCCTCGCTCGCGTGTTTCATTCGGGTCTTTCATTCTAAGTCCGCCGGAGGCTGCATTCCTCGGATTAGCGAAAATTTTGTGGCCTTTACTTTCTCGTTCTTTATTTACCCTATTAAATATTTTTAGAGGGATGATCGCTTCTCCTCTCAATTCTGCTCTATGAATTCCATATTTGCTAAACATTGCCTTTAACGGTATAGATGGAAGTGCTTTCGCATTTGGAGTCATCTCTTCTCCTTCTACTCCATTCCCTCTGGTAGCAGCTCTGATCAACCTATCATCCTCGTATACTAGCGCTATGCTTCCGCCATCATACTTAGGTTCAATGCTATAGGCAACGTCATCCTCATTTTTAGTGAGTTTTTTAATCTGCTTATCGAAGTCTTGAAGATCTTCTGCATTATAACTATTCCCTAAGGATAGCATCGGCGTTAAATGTGTCACCGGATCAAAATCAGGATTTAAATCACTGGCTACCCTTTGGGTGGGTGAGTCCTGTTGAATGATGTCAGGATTCTCCTTTTCAATCGCTTTAAGTTGATCAAAAAGTTGATCATACTCGTAGTCCGATATCACTGGATCATTCTTGACAGCGTATCTCCATTCATGGTATTGCAGAACTTTAATCAGGTCTGAATAAGACGAGATGACTGCAGGCTTACTTAGAAAATGCTTGCCTTCTTCAAATAATTTCTTCTCCTCCGAAGAGTTATACATTCAGATTATATCTTGATGAATTTAGCCATTTGAAGTACCTCATCAGCTTGCAAATAGTAAAGGCCTGGGTTTAAATCACTTACATCAATACTTGAATTAAGACCAAGGTATTGATGAGAAACACATTTGCCTCGAGCATCAAAAACTCGCACTCTATTACTATTTATATTTTCTATGCTCAATCTATCAACAGCAGGATTAGGATAAACCAGCAAAGGATTTACTTTCAATTCATTGACACTACTAGGTCCAGCAAAACTTGCTGTAAAACTACCAGCAGCAGCTCCGTCCCCCGAAGGTGATCCATTACCATTAACAGCATTTACTGAGTAATAAAAAGTTACATCTCCTTCATCTTCCGAAGCCATCCATGGAATCTCAACAGTAGGTGAGGTAAAAGGTGCTCCTTGTTCCACATAAGATCTATTCAACATCGTAAGTTCTTGCACAGGATCTGGTAGTGTTAACCATTCACCGGCGTTCTCAATTGTTTCTCCGAGAGCTACCATTTGGAAACCATAAGCACTCGGCGAACCAGTAGCTGAAATATTTAAACGAACAGTATACTCAACACCGGATTCATAACTATCAACTAATTCTCCATCTGGATTTAAGAATTCAATCATTCCCTCTGGGCTAAAAGCTCCGGCAGTATGACATCCTACTTTTCCACAGGTATTACCAGCTTCCCCTGGTGCTCCAGTAACTGCTTCGCCGGCTACTGACCCACGTCCTGAGGAATTGGCCATCAATAAAATGGCTGCAATACTTAATCCTAAAAGTGTAAAAATTCGATTCATATTTATTATTTTATTTAACTGCTTGATACATCATTCTGACCTCATCTTCTGAAAATTTTCCGACAAGACCAGTTTGAAAAATATATTGTTTATCTCCTTGAAATCGTACCTGCCTAAAATCATAATTCATGGTACTATCACTTCGCATTTTTTCATAAATAAAACCTGACTCATCTTCTTCAATAATCTTACTAAAAGATTCCTTGGATTTTACTTCATTCAGTTTTTCATCTTTGATGGCATGGAGATCTGTGCTCATAGCATCACTTGAAAAAATTTGCAAATAGAAATTTTTGTCATTTTTGACTGTTACGTCTTTCATAAGACCATAATCACTGACCTCTACGACTACATCCTCTGGAGCCTTAATTTTTATAGGTAAGCCTTTCGACATTAAATCCATCTCTGGCAAATTAGCTGCTGGCTCAGCACAACTGAATAGGAAAATGACCGCGAAAAACAGCAAGATAGATCTCATTTATAAAATTTGTCTAAAATTAATATTTCTCGTATCATCTACGGCTTACAAACTGATAAAATGAAGTCTTAATAGATATTTTTACATTTGCTAAACAAGCGTACTAAATTGCCCGTATTCATTGATCATACAGGAGATGACGGCACCAGAATGGTGCTTTGGAGGATAACAGAAAGTGCTGAATTTTTTGAAGAGCAGTTGCATGTCAACCATGAAGAGAAAGAATTTATCAAAGATCTGATCCCTAAAAGGAAAAAAGAATGGATGTCTAGTCGATACCTAATTCAAGATATTTTAGGCATTGAGATGAAGGCAAAATTAAAAAAGGATCCATACGGAAAACCTTTTTTAGCGCAAGAAAAAACACAGATATCTATCTCACATTCCCATGACTTAGCGGCACTTATTTATTCTGAAAAAATTGTGGGTATTGATGTGCAATTAGAATTGAATCGTATAACACGAATTGCTAAAAAATTTGTGAACGATTCCGAAGAACAATACATCGATGTGGAGAATGTGGTTCCATACTATCATGTGATTTGGGGAGCTAAGGAAAGTATGTATAAAGCTTATGGTAGAAAAAATGTAGATTTTAAAAAGGACATGAAGGTTCATTCTTTTAAATGGAATGGTAAAAAAGTTAAAATGAGTGGCCAACTAGAAAAAGATAAAATTTACAACTTTGAAATTCATGCTGAAAAAATTGAAAATTATTATTTGATCTATGTCATATCAATTTAAATTTCTTCTCGTATTCTTTACTTTACTTGCCCTTTCTTCATGCAAAGAAAAAAGTAATGAAGTCACCAATCAAGAGATACTAGATCCAAGTGTTGTTGAAATCCCAGAAGACTTCCCCCCATTTTATAACACTTTTCATATTGATCCAGAGTATCAATTAAATCACATTGTATTTCCGCTTGCAGGCAAATCTGAAACGGAAAAATGGACTCTTGAGGAATGGGAAATCCATAGACCGTTCACTGAAAATGGAGAATTTAAAAGAGATTATGAAAATTTTGCAGGAATCATTACAGAAACCATCATTGATAATAATGGTATGTTTTACTTCATTCGAAGGTTTTCAAAAATCAATGAAGAATGGCAATTGATTTATTACCATCAAGGTACCAACCTAGATGGTTTTATAAAAGAGTAATTAATAGTAACTGCCCTTCAATAAATAATTCTTAACATACTTTTCTACCCCTTCTTCAAGTGTGTGAAAATGTTTATCATATCCAGCCTTTCGAATTTTATCATTTTCTGCACAGGTATAATATTGATAATTTTCTCGGATATCAATCGGTGTATCGATGAAGGAAATATTTTCTTCTACTCCCATCGCTTGAAAAGTTGCTCTAGATAAATCCAAAAAACTTCGGGCAGTCCCAGTTCCAATGTTATATATCCCTGAGTCAACATTTTCATTTAATAAAAACTCACAACAACTAATAGCATCCTCCACGTAAATAAAATCACGACTCTGATGACCATCTGCAATTCCCTCTTTGTGTGATCTAAATAACTTCATTTTTTGCGTAGCCTTTATTTGCCTAAAGGTGTGCAGTACAACTGATGCCATCCGTGCTTTGTGATATTCATTAGGACCATAGACATTGAAGAACTTTACACCGGCCCATTGCGGCGGAGTATTCATTTGCGAAAGCGCCCAAAGATCAAAAATCTGCTTAGAATCAGCATAAGGGTTGAGTGGCTTCAACTGAGGAATTAAATCATGGTTATCACTAAATCCAAGACTCCCATCCCCATAAGTAGAAGCACTTGAAGCGTATAAAAATGCAATCTGATTTTCAGTTGCATAAGTCCAAAGTTTCTTCGTGTAGCTTACATTCAATCGATCAAATAAATCGACGTCTTGCTCTGAAGTATCTGTCCGCGCACCTAAATGATAAATGGCCTTTAGATCTAGTGACTCCGCTTGAAGATATTCAAATAATTCGTTTCGTGGAATTTTAATAACCCGATCATCGACAGGTAAGTTCTTTGACTTTGATTGTTCTGAAAAATCATCGACGATGTAAAGTCTTTCCGTATCTGTATTAGAGAGCAATTTTTGACAAAGACACGAAGCTATAAATCCTGCAGCACCAGTTACTAATATCACTTTTTGATGGTAAAGGTAAAGTTTTAGCAAAAAAAAAGTCCAGCCTTAGCTGGACTAATCAATCACCCTTTGTTTTTCCGTGTACTTATAAGACAATAATTAAATCACTTACCCCTATCTAAATGCTAACTAAATGACAATTAATCCTTCAGATGGCTTACCCACGGTGATTTGTTCCTGATTTTTATACCTTTTTCCGGAAATCCAACAGATAGCAGCATCAATTTGGTGCCAATTTTCTGGGCTTTTATCAAATTTCACTGAAAAGGTTTTCATGAGTAATTCCGTAAATTCTAATAGATTTTTAGTCTTCTTATTGTAGCTAAGAGGTGAATTCATGATCTTTTTTACAAAATAGGCGGGATAAGTTTCATGAAAATCAATTGCTGGAAAATCATTTTTCAGCTTCATGGCCCTTGCGGTTAGCCCACCCAAAAACATAGGAGACATTGCTGAAGTTTCTCGATCACAGGCACGGTAGTGAAAGTTATCACCTTCCCCAAAATAAGCTGCAGGTATACTCAATGGAGCATCAAAGAAAATTTGTTCTGCCGATAATTCTTTAAATGCTTGTGCTAAGAATTTATCCGCATCCTTTTTCTTTTCGCATTGTATAAATATGAGTTTTTTCTTTTGCTCAAGGCAAATGACTGTATTCCCAGAAAGTTTAGCTCCGTAATCGATTCCTAAATGTCCACTCATTCCGGAAAGGATCTTGAATTAGCTTTTCCTTCCATGACTTTTTTTAGAAATCCCAGAATATTACCATCGTTAGAATCATAGATCAGATTCATTTTATGCTTGTTATCATAAACTGAAATATGTCCACTGTTTTTATAGAGTGTTAATTGAAAATATGGAATGACCCAGTGATAGGTCCTGTGTATGGATTTAATTCCTACAATTATGCCTTTGGGCCTAAGCTCAATATTTGTGTAAGCGATGTCTGTAGTTTTTGAAATCAATTCTGAGATATGGCTTGAAGCATCTTTAATTCTTAGCCTACCAGAACCAATTCCTTTCATTTTGAGTCTATCAAAAAAACTAAAGGCTTTGCCTACCGATTGATCTATTTCACGTTCGATGTTTTGGCTTCTATAGGTTACTTCGTAAATCACTCAGCAGCTTTAAAGACTAACGAAATAGAGTTTACACAATGCCTTGTGTTTTTTTCCGTCAATCGTTCTCCGATAAATACATGACCGAGATGACCATCACAAGAATTACATACTATTTCTATGCGTCGCCCATCCGCGTCAGGTACTCTTTTGACTGCACCATCTACTTCATCATCAAAGGCAGGCCAGCCACACCCAGAATCAAATTTATCTTTCGAAGTATAAAGCTTTGAATCACATTGACGGCAATGGTAGACTCCAGACTCATAGTGTTTGTCATATTTTCCAGTAAAAGGTCTCTCTGTCCCTTTATGGAGAATCACTCTTTGTTCCTCTTCATTCAATGGTTCCATCTTCAGTTTTTAATAAGGTAGAATATTTTTGTTTCAATTTATTAACCTTGGGCGAGATTACAAACTGGCAATAGCCCTGACCTTTATTCAGGTTATAATAATTGTCATGATAAGCCTCAGCAGGATAAAAGATTTCCAGTTCTTTTAGTTCGGTTACAATGGGATCCGACCATATCTCTGAAACAGGTCCATCAATGTATCTTTGAAAAGTTTCCTTTTCTTCCTGGGTATTATAAAATATGATGCTTCGATATTGTGTTCCCACATCATTGCCTTGTCTATTTAATGTTGTGGGGTCGTGAAAAGTGAAAAAGACTTCTAGAATGGTCTCCTGATCTATAAGCTCCGGATCATAGTCCACTTGTAGAACTTCAGCATGGCCAGTCTTACCATAACATACCTCCCGATAACCTGGGTTTTTTACATGTCCCCCCGAGTATCCTGATTTCACTTTCAGAACTCCTTTTAAATTTAGAAAAACAGCTTCTAGACACCAGAAGCATCCACCCCCAAGAATAATTGATGATCTCATGGTGTAGTAACAACTATTACCTGATTTTGTTATCAATTTTTATGGCATACAATTATTGTATACTATTTAAAATTCTAGACAACAGATAAATGCTACCAGAGCCAATCTGAATGAATGGAGATAGGAGAAATAAATTATGTAATTTTTGACACTAGACTTAGCTAATGGAAATCCTATTCGACCACCAAAGCTTTTAACTTTTCAAATATCTCTGTGTTTTCATAAATACCGCTAAAACTTTCGGCACCAGGTCCATACGCAAAAACGGGAACCATTGTACCGGTATGTTTAGGTGTCGTGAATTGAGTAACTAAGGTATCCATGGTTGAGCCTGGATTTATGGCTAAACCACCCGTCTCATGATCTGCTGTGATAACAACCAAGGTATTTCCATCCGCTTCGGCAAAATCTAAAACATTGTCAATAATCTTATCGTATTCTAAGAATTCACTGACTACATAGCTGGTCAAATTAGCGTGTCCACCCCAGTCAATTTGTGATCCTTCAATCATTAAAAAGAAACCATCGTTGCCTCCTTTTTCAGATAAATAATCCAAAGCCATGTCACTGGCTGGAATCATATAATCACGACCTCCAGATACTGGAATTGGATCTTTATCTGCTGTCAGATAACCAAACTTTTTATTTACATCAACAGACATAGCATCCAATTCTTCTTCGGCAAAATGTGAAACCATATAATCATTGGCCTTTAGTTCGTCCATTAGGTTTCTGTCATCCATTTCCCGACGATCAAAAAACTTCTTTCCTCCTCCTACGAAAAAATCCACGCCAGAGTTTACCAGATCTGAAGCTATTTCTTCATAGTTTTTTCTGAATTTATTGTTGGAATAAAAACAAGCAGGAGTTGCATGAACAATGGTGGAACTTGCTACTAGACCAGTAGGCATGTTTCTATCCTGTGCGTATTTAAGTATTGACTTAACCGGCATGGTATCTTGATCTACACCGATGGCTGCATTATAGGTCTTCACACCACACGAAAATGCGGTGGCGGAGGCTGCAGAATCTGTCACTAGGTTATCGAAGGCATGTGTCTTCTGTAAACCAATAACTTTACATCTTTCTAGGGCTGTTGAATTATCATTGCTGTACATTCCTGCACTGATTTGGGTTAAACCCATTCCATCTCCAATCATCAGAATGACATTCGTTGGTTTTTGCTTCTGCACTGTTCTCACTTCCTTTGTGGAAAAGGGAGCATGTACAGGCTCAAGAGTTATCACCTGCTTCGTATCACAGCCAAATAAGACAAACAAGATTAAAATACTCAAGTATGGTTTCATAATATCAATTTTGGCGAAAACCGCAGTGATGGTCACTATAAAGATTCCGCTATCCAAACTTAGCAATAAAGCAGACAAGGAAGAAATAGAAATCTAAATATTGACGAATTATTAAATTCGATTCCAGCTATAATTTTATCACTTAATTCAAACCATAACATTTGCCCGGAAGGGCCCGCACGATTCCTTTAAATTCTAAGCCTAGAAGTAAAGAAGATAAGCTGGATATTGGCATCTTCAATTCGAAATGAATTTTATCAATGTGACTAGATTCATTATGTTCTAAAAAAGTAACTATGGATCTTTCCGATTCGCTTAAATCTAGAATTGGTAAGGTCATCTGGGTAGCTACCTTTCTGATATTCCAGCCCATAATATATTCGAGATCTTTCACACCATCTAGTAAGTGCGCTTTATTTTGTTTTATCAATAGATTACAACCTGCAGAAATCTTATCGCCGACTCTGCCGGGTAAAGCAAAGACATCTTTATGATATTGATTGGCTAAATCTGCAGTGATCATGGAGCCACCTTTTTCTTTAGACTCAATCACGATGAGCGCATCGGACATTGCAGCTATTAATCGATTGCGCATCGGAAAATTTTCTCGTCCCGGAAGCTCGTTAAAACCAAACTCTGTGATAACCGCCCCATTGGCTTGCATCTTTGCTGCTAAGGGACGATTAATGGCAGGGTAAATTTTCTCGAACCCTCCACCCATAAATCCGATGGTTGGGATATTGTTCTGTAAAGACATCCGATGAGCAAGCGTGTCAATCCCATGAGCAAGTCCACTAACGATGGTCAAGCCTAATTCGCCACAGCTAGCAATGAACTGTTCTGTGAATTTTCTCCCATAATCCGTAGGCTGCCTTGTTCCTACAATAGCAATTGTGCGAGGAGGATTTAGCGTAGTTGATGTTTTTACATAAAGTAGAATAGGAGCATCAGGGATATTCAACAATCTTTGCGGATATTCTGGGTCCTGATAAGACAAGATTTTAATCTGGTTTGCTGTAACATGTTTCCATTCTGTTTCAGCCAAGGAAAGAGCTAATTCTCGATCCAGATTACGAATAACACCTTGTGATATGCTTTGGGTTTTTCTTAATCGACTTTCAGATTCCTCAAAGAAAGCCTGAGCGGAACCTAACTCATCAATCAATAACTTTGCAGTAATAGGTCCTATTCCATCAACTTTTGTTAATGCGATTTGATATAACCAATTGTGTTCTGTCACTTGATTATATTATCAAGTGGAGAAATTCTTAGCTGAAGTTTAATGGATCTAACAGCCAACGATTCTATATCAAGGTTCATAAATTCATAATTAATTTTGCCGGTAATTCTAAACGGTCTTATATATATTAGAAAAGTCTAGGATAGGTTAACAAATCCTACATACTAATTAGAAAAGAGTCTAAAAAAGAAGGATTGGGAAAACTTGATGAATTATGAGTTGCGAGATATCAAGAATACGATAAAACATTGGATATCTTTAGGCACTAACTGTAAATTGGTTTTATGAATATTGAGGACTTACTATTAGATTATAATTTGCAATTATTGGATCTCAGTAATTTCATTTTAAATGCCCTGCTGGCTGCCTTACTATCCTGGATTCTTGCCGTTTACTATAGACGGTTTGGTCGTTCTGTAAGTAATAGGTCTCAGTTTGCAGGAAATTTTATGTTGCTTGCTTTGAGTACTATGTTGATCATCTACATCGTGAAGTCGAGTATAGCACTTTCCTTAGGATTAGTCGGTGCGTTATCAATTGTGAGATTTAGAGCAGCAATTAAGGAACCGGAGGAACTTACTTTTCTCTTTTTGGTCATAGGAATAGGATTAGGAATGGGGGCCAATCAACCGGCCATTACGGTTATTGCCTTCGTATTAATTTTAGCCCTGTTATATCTTCAGTCAAGAATGTATAACAAAAAGTCATTTGACCTAAATAATCAAATGGTTGTCAACATATCATCTGCTATTCTTTCTGAAGAAAACATAAATGGTACCATGTCAACAAATTTTGACAATGTTGAGCTGAGAAGAATGAGTCAAGATAACGGCAAATTATTCATGACCTATGTAGTTCAAGCAAATAAATTTGAGCAATTAACTCAGACAAAAAGTAGTTTACTAAAGTCAGATCAGAATGTTGAATTCTCATTTGTTGACAACAAGAACATGATCGGTTGAGAGCAATTTTTACCATATCCCTATTAATCTGCCTATTTACTCTAGTATTCCAAATATGTAATGCTCAAGATGGAAGATTAGAAAGCGAATACAAACTAAGTGTACCCAAGGATGATGTAATTCAACTATGGCAATTTGTACAATCGACTTATGGGCAAGAGCTCTTTGTGGAAGATCAACTGAAGTTATCGGGGGAAGAATCCATTGAAATATTCATTGATCAATATTTTGACTTGCCTGACCAATCATTTGCGAAAGCGGAAGTAAGCCTAAGACATCGCAAAAGGTACAAAGACAAAATCTTATTGAAAGAATTGATACAACTGAAAACCCCTTACTCCGAAGATAAGGTCGTAAGAAATGAAATTAAGTTTGAAGTTGATCAGAAAAAAAATTACAACGATCTTTCAATTAGACATCCATTCTTGAAGCTACTAAGCAATAGCGATACAGAGAGGATGAGTTTCCATCTAGCACCGTATATGGTACGACCAGATGATATTCAAAAATCTGTAAAGTTGAAGCAAACGAGAAGTCGAGTATACATCAAAGATCAAGCTGGGGAAAGTGTTGCTACTATAACTCTAGATGAAGTAAGTAATTTTTCTTTTCCTTATCAAGAATATTTTGAGATTGAATTAGAGTTGAATGAAATTAGATTCACACAAGCAGATGAACAAGAACGAGCACAAATGAATTCTTTGAATGCAAGTATTAAGAATAAGCTTTCGCAAAGATTTCCAAACTTAAAAGTAGATCAACGCTCCAAATATCTAAAGATGAAAGAACTCATTGACGAGAGTCTACTCTCCCGTCTTCACGAAAACTTCATGTGGATTATCCTTGGGTCTATTGTAGGTTTATCTTCCATTTTATTCATAAAAGATCAACTTTTATGAGGATCAATAAAAATGAGAAAAGAAGAAATCATGGAATCTTTATTCCTTTAGTAATCTGCTTGATTTTAGTTGGCGTTTTTTTCCTTGCACTTAAAGGAAAAAAAATTGCTGAAAAAGAAGAAATATTAGACTCAAGCGAAGAAACAATTCAGGTAACTCCTTTTAATGGTTCGACATTTGAAATTGCCATTTATAGTGATGCCTATAAAAAGTTAGCAAAAAAACGTACGCAGGCATTAGAGAAAGGTCTGCTCTTTTCTTCTAAGGATGATCTAGTGGATGCGGATATAAAAATTGATGGTAAAGAGTATGCTTGTAAGTTGCGCTTAAAAGGTGATTTATTAGACCACCTAGAAACTGATCGCTGGTCTTTTAGAATCATGCTAAAGGACAACGAAGAATGGAATGGAATAAACACCTTTTCAATTCACAATAGCAAAGCAAGGTCACATACTGCCGAATGGTTGATGCATCAATTGTTTGCAAAAGAGGGCATTATTGTACCAGCATATGACTTCATCAATGTACAATTAAATGGTAAAGATTTAGGAGTCTACGCTTTCGAGCATCACTTTGAAAATCAGTTACTTAAAAATAATGATAGAGATATTGGACCCATTTTAAAACACAATGATGATAGTTATTGGGAAAATATACAAAAGAAGCTAACTCCATTCCCGTGGGTTGAGTCTTCACATATTGAGTTGTTCAACAAGGAAAATAAAAATGATCCCGATTTTAAATTATCGTTTGATCTTGCCCATTCCATGTTGGATGAATTTGTGAATAAGAATAGAACAGCTTCAGAGGTTTTTGATCTCGATCTAATGGGTAAATATTTTGCCTTACTTGATCTATCGCATGCTTGGCATGCAGCGCTATTTACGAATATCAGATTTTACCTCAATAACTTTACAGGAAAGCTGGAACCTATTGCCTTTGATTGTTTTGGAGATCATATGCCTGAGGTAAATAAAAATTGGGAAGCCTACGGAGAAGCTTTCAACTCACGAAGACCTCCTGAAGCATCATACGCTGCGGGTGATGTGTATCGCTATCTCTTGTTTCAAGATGAGGCCTTCTTCAAAGTATATATGACGTATCTAGAAAAATTTACAAACCAACAATATCTCAATCAATTCAAGCAAGAAATTACATCTGAGCTTGACTCAAGAGTCGCCTTTATCAATGAGGATGAATTGTACAAAGGCTTTAAATCAGATTGGGAGACTATTTTTGGTAAAGCATTTTTTACACGCAAAAAATTAGAACCTAAGCCAAGCTTATCTTTGAAGGCCTATAGAGTCGAAAATTCTAAAGAAGAAATAGCTTTTCAATCCTTTCATTATTTCCCTATGGAAGTCATAGGTTTTGGAGACCAAAAAGAACTAAATTTTGAATTAGAGGAAACACTTGTGTTAGAAGCATATAACTCTAAGGTGCCAGTTAGAACATATTTGCACAAGCATAATAAAAAAGTTGACTACATCTATTATAGAACGCTCGGTCTCACATCAATTCATAAAACACCGCTATTAAAAAACAGTATTCCTAAAGAAAGTAATCAGTCAAACCGCTCTACTTTATCCCAATTTAAAGCTTTAAATTTTGTCGTTGAAAACGAGAAGGAAATTACGATTTCTTCAGGTAAACATTCAATTGATTTTCCTGTCGTAATACCAAAAGATAAGGTGTTAAAAATATCCGCAGGCACTGAATTACACTTTCAAGGTAAAGGTAATCTGCTGAGCTATTCACCAATACATGCGATCGGTAGTAAAGTCAATCCAATTAAGTTTAGTTCTGATGGTCAGGCGGGTTCTGCAATATTAATTTCAGGAGTCGAAGAGAAATCAACTTTCAAACACTGTGATTTCTTAGGAATGTCAAATTACGCTTCTAGCCCAATTAATGTTGATGGAACTTTTAATATTTATCGAAGTAAGGTTAATATAGAAGACTGCCGCTTTTTCCAGAGTAAGGCCAAAACTTGTTTGTCCCTTAGATACTGTGAGGTAGAAATTATCAATTCTGGTTTTGAAGAAATTGCAGGTACAGCCATTCATTCAAAACATTCAAGTTTAGTAATTAATAAGGTGAAAATTAAATCCGCAGGACGCAACGGATTGAGTGTAGAGTCTGGCTTCGTTAATATTGCAAACATGGAATGCAGAAATATATTAAACAAGGTTTTCAATTTTAGCAATATGGCTGAGGTTTATGCCTTTGATGTCAATGTATATGATTCATATCAAAGTCTTTTTGCTTCCGACCATTCAGAAATCAAAATGATAAAATTCTGGAATGAGAATTTAAAATTTGGTTTTGAGGTGAGAAGTAAAGAGGACCATCCAACCAAAGTTGTATTGGAAAACTTCAATCACAAAGGAGTTGAACAACTATACCTCTTAAAGCAGGGTGTAACCATTAAAGTCAATGGAAAAACTGAACGGGGTTAATGAGGTACGAAAGAAAATATCGGATAGAGTCAAGTAGTTTTAATCGAGTGTTACATGAAGTAATGTGTAATCCTGCGGGCTTCAAAACAGCTTATCCAGATAGAATCGTTAATAGCATTTACTACGATGATGTAAATTTCACTTCCTACAATGATAATCTTTTAGGCATAGGTGCTAGGGTTAAGTATCGCGTTCGATGGTATGGAAATAGCTTGGAGGAAATTAAAAAACCCATACTCGAGAAGAAAATAAAACAAAGCCTACTTGGCCGAAAAGAAAACAGTCCTTTAAAGAACTTCAATTTAAAAGAAGGAGCCCCAGACATATCATTTGTATTGACCAACCATCTATTCCCTTACATCATTGTTAGGTATCAAAGAAGTTACTTAGTTTCAAACGATGGAAAGATTAGAGCTACTGTTGATCGTGATCTTCAGTATTTGAATCTAATGAATAAAAAAGTTTCTCAGGTTTCTAACAAGGACGCCGGTATAATATTAGAGATCAAATATGACCAAGGCAACGAAGAAATTGCTGACCTAAGCACTCAAATGATCCCTTACCGTTTGACCAAAAACTCGAAGTATGTATCTGCAATGAAGTATTACCTTCATTAGAGTTATAATTACTTATACTTCTCTGCAGCCGTTGGGTTCCCCAAGGCCATATAACCCTGATAAATGGCACTTCTAATGTTTGCATTGTTAGGATCAAGTTCGTTACCCATGGTCAGATAATGTACGGCCCAATCATTGATTCGCTTTTGCTTAAAAAGAACGTTGTATCCAACATCATAATAGAAATCAACCAACTTTTGTGAATCTGCCCTACCGCCATTCAGATACTTACAATATTCAGTGATGTACCCAATTTGCGGCGCAACCGCTATCACCTCTTTAAAAGTAGCCAAAAGCTGGTCAAGATTATTTTCACCCATTTTATACTTTTCTGCAGCAAAACCTACCTTCATTAAATTTGCATTAGAGTAGCCAGGAATTATTCGCAACGCCTGATCAGCATAAACACTTCCTTCATTCAAATATTGAATCTTGGTTGCTCGATCCTGAGTAGCTTGGAAATTATTAAAGTAGGCGGTCGCCATAAAGGAGTTAGCTCTAGCGCTATTCTTTGAAACTTTGACTGCTGCTGAATTTAAAGTAAACGCATCTTGCCATACCGGTATTCTTAGAAAAGTCTTCGCAGAAAAAGAAATCAATATTACTGCTAAGATTCCATAGAATATTTTAGGATCCCATTTCTTAGAACCTTTAAAAAGTAAGTAGGCAATAATAAGACAAACACCTAATGAAGAAATGAAAATAAATCTTTCATTCATGAAAGTACCTACACCTACCACTATATTGGAAACTATGGAAATCGTGAAAATATAAAACCAAATACCAAAACTAATTAGCTTGTGCTTCTTGAAATTAAGCAAACTATAAATGATCAATCCTGCATGAAGCACAATTGACAAGATAACTTTCCAATGACCAAAACCAGTTTTTGGAATATGATATGGATAGTAATCATGGGTTAATGGATGAGGAAAAACACTTAACCTTAAGTATTCAAATAAAGTATACAAAATAGAACCAGATCTTTCCGAGGATGACATCCCAGCAAATGGGTTGTTCATAACATCTGTTACTTCCTTGCCATCTAACAGGTATCCTATGATACGATACCTAGTAAACAGGTAACTTAAAGTAATGGTAAAGAGTGTCCCAAAAATTACCATCGCTGGAACCTTCCCATTGCTTTTAAAAAGTAATAAAGCAACTGGAATAACAGCTAAGAAAGTAATGGCATTTTCTTTCGACAATAAGCCTAAATAAAAGTAGGCTGCCAATAAAATTAATTGCCATAATTTTCGATCTGCAGCATACTTAAAAGAGAATAGCATGGTTAATAATGAGAAGATCATCACCATGATTTCATCCCTTCCTTTGATATTTGCGACGGCCTCAGTATGCACGGGATGGACCAAATAAATCATTGTACCGATAAAGGCAATACTCCACCACCAGTTTTTAGATTCAAAAGATCGAGTGAGATGCCGGAGAACCAAAAACACCAACCAAGCACAAAGACCATACAATAAAATATTAATGATGTGAGCAACTTTAGGATTCAGACCAAAAATCTGATGTTCAATCGCAAAACTCACCAAAGACAGAGGTCTATAACGTCCCCCTTCTAAAAGGTCCTTTTTTTCTCCAAAGTAACCCAAGAAGGTATCGTTCCCTAAAATATCTCCAATACCAGCAAATCCACTTTTTGTAAAGGTGTTTTCAGAGTATACAATCTTATCATCTAGGACAAATCCATAAGGAATACACTGAAAATATAGAATGAAGGAAAGCCCTATAAATAGTAGAGGTAGCCACTTCGGAGCACTTACCAGTGGCAATTCCTTTACAGGTATCGCCTTTGGTTTTTGTGCTTTTACTGGCTCAGTCGCTTTTTTATTTAGCTTCTTTTTATCTGCTCCAGTCTTTTTAGATTTCTTTTTAGCCGCCATGTTGTCTTCATTACTTCTACAAATATTTAAATTTTTATAATATTTTTATACTTAATTTACAAAAGCTTATGCTAAGAATTCTAATAATTCTATTGTTTGCGACCACTGTCCAATTGCAAGCTCAGTTCAATGTTTCCATTGGATATGGTCTTGGATACACACCAGGGACTGTAAATAATCAGGTAATTGATGATTTCAATAAGGTATTTAGAGACTCTACCTATTTTGGTGATCCAATGTCGGATTTAAATTTCTTACATGGTCTCGTCGTCGGTGCGCGATGGAAATTTGAGAACTTTTCTTTTGAAATAAATTGGGAAAATCTTGGGCGGACTAGAGAGGCATTAGGAGAGGACATCAATGATAATGTATTCACTAAAAAAATCTTCTACAGCGTTAATAATTATTCCGCGGGGATTGAATCGCATTTTGGTACCATCGGACTTGGATTTGCTGGAGGAATCCGTTCCTTCCAAGTAAAAGAACCCATTGGTAATACGAATAGGAAAGTCGCCTTCCTTACGGAACGACAATATTTTATAAAACCCTTTCTTTCTATAAATCTAATTGGAGGAGAGAACGTGGGCCTTTCTATAAAGCCTTACGTCAGCATCCCATTTGGTTCATTAAATCTGGGTAATCTAGCAAATGAACTCAGTACAGCGGAAAACTTAATCAACCCTCCTACAGATCAAGAACGCCTGTGGCTTGGGGGAATTTCTTTTATGTTTTACAATGGCGTACAATCATATTAGGAGGAGAAAATTGATTATGCTCAAGGCAAATGTATTCAGCTTCTTAAACCAGCATACCCTTAGAAATTAACTTTTAGGATTTTAAACCTAGAGCATCGCTTACCAACTTAGCCTGCACTTGTTCGTATATGTATTTGAATCCTGTAGCAGGAGATGCACTTGCCTTTCTTGCAAATACCTCAATGTCTTCATTTCTCCAATACCTCATTAAATACGTCCAAGCACCCATGTTTTCGGGCTCTTCTTGCACCCAGAATTTTTCTGCGTTTTTATACTTCTTGAAGATTTTCTCTAGACCTTTTTTCGGTAGAGGGAATAGTTGCTCTACTCTTACGATCGCGACATCATCTAATCCTTCTTCTTCCTTTTTCGCTAATAGATCGTAGTAGATTTTACCCGTACAGAGTAATAGTCTCTTGGCAGAAGCCTTTGCTACTGGATCATCAATGTATTCTTGAAATTTACTATCGCCTACAAATTCTGCTCTACTAGATACCGCCTTTGGATGTCTCAATAAAGATTTCGGTGACATAATAATAAGTGGCTTTCTAAAATCCCAAGCCAATTGTCTCCTCAAGGCATGGAATATATTGGCAGGAGTCGTTAAGTTACAGACAACCATATTGGTCTCAGCACAGAGTTGTAACCATCGTTCCATTCTCGCACTTGAATGCTCTGGGCCTTGTCCTTCTTGACCGTGAGGGAGTAGTAGCACAAGTCCATTCAATCTCTGCCATTTACTTTCGCCCGCAGATAAAAACTGATCTACCATCGTCTGAGCACCATTATAGAAATCACCAAATTGTGCTTCCCATATCACCAACGAATTTGGTGCAGCCATCGCATAGCCATATTCAAATCCCATGACACCAAACTCTGAGAGTAAACTGTTATAGATGTGAAACTTACCCTGCTTGTCTGTAATGTTATCTAGTAAATTATATTGCTTATAGTTTTCAGCATCATTTAAGATGACATGTCTATGTGAGAAAGTTCCACGCTTAACATCTTGTCCGCTCATTCTCACATCTTTATTCTCCATCAAGATGGATCCATACGCCATCAACTCTCCAAAAGCCCAATCCAACTTATCAGCTTCTAGCATTTTAAGTTTTGATTTTTGAAGACGTTTCATTTTAGAAAGTGGTGTCATCCCTTCCGGGAAATCCACCAAATGCTGCAACAATTTATCTCTGGTCTTTTCATCAATTGCCGTGTCGGGAGATTCTAGAAAATCTTCTTCAGTGGTCGGCATTTTCATTTTTGACCACTCTACCTCAGGTTCTTGTAGTTTATATTCATCGGTTTTTTCCTTTGCCGAATCAAGTCTATCCTGCAGGATTGCCCAAAATTCTTTTTCTAATTGTTCACTTAACTCTTTCTCCGCCTCCCCTTTTGCTACAAGTTTCTCATGATAGATCACTCTTGGATCTTTATGATCTTTGATAAATTTATACATCTCAGGTTGGGTAAACTTGGGATCATCTCCTTCATTGTGCCCGTGCTTTCTATAGCATACCATATCGATGAAAACATCATTGTTGAACTTCTGTCTATATTCCGTTGCCAACTCTGCAGCAAAAACAACAGCATCTGGATCATCTCCGTTTACATGGAATACTGGAGCTTGTACAAGTGAAGCAACTCCAGTACAATAAGTTGACGATCTAGCATCGTCAAAGTCAGTTGTAAATCCTACCTGATTGTTTATAACAAAGTGGATCGTTCCACCTGTATAATATCCATCCAACTGGCTCATTTGAACCGTTTCATAAATGATTCCTTGACCGGCAATTGCCGCATCTCCATGAATTAATATCGGAAGAATTTTATCGTAATCACTGTTATAAAGCATATCTGCCTTTGCTCTAGAATAACCTTCTACCACTGTATTCACTGCTTCAAGATGCGATGGGTTTGGTGCGAGCTTCAAGTGAACTTGACCTGTTGGTGTATCAACTAATGATGAGAATCCAAGGTGATATTTTACATCACCATCTCCAAAACTCAAATCATTAGGCATGACTCCTTCGAATTCATTGAAGATGTGTTCGTAGGTCTTACCCATGATGTTAGCCAATACATTCAAACGACCTCTATGAGCCATTCCTATCACCACCTCCTGAACAGAATCTGCCGCCCCTTTATTAATGATGGCATCAAGTGCAGCAATTGTAGATTCACCACCTTCCAGTGAAAATCTCTTTTGGCCGATGTATTTTGTGTGAAGGAACTTTTCAAATACAACCGCTCCGTTAATTTTTCTTAGAATCCTTTTTTTCTTCTCAACAGGGTGACCATAGTCATTTGATAAATCTCTGTTCTCGATCTTATCTCGGAGCCACATCCTTTTTTCCCTATTTTCAATGTGGGCATATTCAAATCCAATATTTCCACAGTAAATCGTTTCCAACTTTGAGATAATGTCTTTTAATTTGGCATTAGACCCCATCCCTATTTCGGCACCTGAGTTAAAGCTTCCTTCAAGATCTGCTTTAGATAGTTTATAATCTTCTAAATCAAGATGAGGTTTTCTATCTCGTCGTTGTCTGATTGGATTGGTTGTCGACAATAAATGTCCACGCGATCTAAATCCATGGATAATGGACATAATTCCAAACTCTTTCTGCATATTACCAGGAGCAACGATAGCGCCATTGGCAGCAGTTGAGGTGCCATTGCTAGCATCCCCATTAAATTCGAAACCATCAAAGAAAACACGCCATCCCTCTTCTACACTATTTCTATCCTCTTTAAATGCTTTGTATATATTATCTATAAATTCTGGGTGAGCGTTGAATACGTATGAATAATCCTTCATTATGACTAGTTTCTCTGTTTACATCAAATTTCTGATAAAATCAGCAAAAAGCTAATTTTCGCAAATGTATTTCAAAATGTTTTAATATGAATAAAAAATCATACCATTAAACCAAGCAATTGCTAATTTATTGATGAATTATAAAAAAATTTACATTACATTTGCAGCCCAAATAATTTATTATGGCACATCATAAGTCTGCAAAAAAGAGAATTAGACAAGACGCTGTTATTCGTCTTAGAAATAGATACTACAAGAAGTCTGCTCGTACAGCTATCATGAAGCTTAGAGAGATGACTGATAAGGCGGAAGCTCAGAAATACCTTCCGAAAGTAATTAGCATGATTGACAAATTAGCTAAAAGGAACACTTGGCATAAGAATAAGGCCTCTAACCTGAAAAGCAAATTGATGAAGCATGTAGGAAACATGTAATCAATTAATAAAATAGATAAAAAAAGTCTCTCGTAAAACGAGAGACTTTTTTTTGTTACCAGCTTAGATTTTCATCCGCGTCATCGGATGAACTCTCTGTTTGTTCAGCTGATGGTTCTTCGGTAGTAGTTTGAGTTGTTTGGTCTTGAGAAGATGCTTCGCCACCAGATGAAGCTTCTTTAGCTTCTCTTTCTAGGCTTTCTTCCCATTCTTTCTGCCTTCTTTCATAAATTTCATAATCGAAATCAGGCATCAGCTCGTTTTTCACGTGATTAACGGTATCATTCAAGCTGTTCATGAATCTATTAAAATCTTCCTTGTATAAGAAGATCTTATGTCTTTCGTAGCCGTCATCGTTAAATTTACGGGTACTTTCAGTTATAGTGATATAATAATCTTCACCCTTAGTTTTTCGTACATCAAAGAAATAAGTTCTTCGCTTTCCAGCTCTGACCTTAGATGAGTACACATTCTCCCTATTAAAATCTTCGTTTGCCACCTTATCTGATGTTTAAGTAAAAAAGTTGATTAAGTGAATATATAATCTATTGCGTAAATTTTAACTATTTTCTTCATTTAAATAATCCATTAACACATATAATTATATGACAAATGATTGAATTATTTAGACGAATCGTAGGAGTCTGTCATTTGATTTTGGTACTGTTCGGCATAAAAACCGCCTGTTTGAATCAATTCGTCGTGTGTACCCATCTCGGCAATTCTACCCTCCTCTAGGACGATAATTTTATCAAAATTCAAAAGATTATAAAAGCGATGTGTAATAATTATAGCCGTTTTACCCTTTAATGCATCATTTAAATAAGAAAGAATGGCATTCTCTGTATTTGCATCCACCGCTGAAAGACAGTCATCTAAAATAACAATGTCTGGTTCCTTTATAAAGGCTCTAGAGATGGCGATGCGTTGTTTTTGACCTCCTGATAAATTAACCCCGCGTTCTCCAATCCTAGTCTCATAGGCTTCAGGAAATTGCAAGATATCTTCGTGAACGGAAGCTTTCTTTGCAAAAAATTCAATATCCTCTTGACTTGCCGAAGGTTTACCAAACCGAATGTTGTTACTAACAGAATCAGAGAATAAAAAAGAATCTTGAGGAACATAACCTATTCGCTGTCTAAGATTGCCGAGATGATGTTCTGAGATGTTCTTCCCATCAATCATTATTCTCCCAGAGGTTACATCGTATAATCGCAATAGTAAATCTGCGATGGTACTCTTCCCTGATGCAGTCTTACCGATAATCGCATACTTCTGGCCAGGCTCAATGGTAAAATCTACATCCTTGAGCGCATGTACATTAGTATCTGGATAATGGAAGTTTACTTTTTCAAAAGAGATGTGTCCTTGAAGTAAGTTACCAGAAGAATCCTCTGCTATATTAAATACTGCTGGTTCTTCTTGCAAAAATTCATTGATTCGTTTCTGAGAAGCTTCTGCCTCCTGTATGATACTTACCATCCAACCAATTGCTGTAAATGGCCAAGTCAATATATTCACATACAAAATAAACTCAGCCAAGGTCCCAGCTGAAATTTCTCCACTAATCACCATCTTACCTCCCATAAAAACAGTCAATAAGGTACTGGCACTGATCAGCAATATCATCAACGGATAAAAGTAGGCATTAACCTTAGCTAGGTGAATGTTCTTTTGCTTATAATCTTGGCATTCCTCATCAAAATGCTTAACAAACTTATCCTCCTTCGCATAAGACTTCACCACACGAATTCCAGAAAAAACTTCTTGAGAAATACTATTAATTTTTGCAAGTTGCTTCTGAATGATTTCACTTCGCTTGTTAATGATCGAACTAACAAAGTAGATCGAGATCGAAAGAAAAGGCAATGGTAGTAGTGTATAAAAACTGAGCTTAGGACTTACACTTAACATTGAAAAAATTACAATCACAAAAGTGAATATCAAGTTAGAGCTGTAAAGCAAAACAGGACCTAAGTACATCCGCACCTTATTCACATCTTCGGTAATTCTCGACATTAAATCACCAGTCCTGTTCTTTTTAAAAAAAGCCGTATCTAAACTTTCATACTTTTGAAAAATCTCCTTTCGCAGATCATACTCAATAAGCCTGGACATCACGATGAGTGTCTGACGAGTAAAGTAGAGAAAAATTCCAGCGATGACAGAAAAAGCGATAACCTTTCCTGCAAAGATCAAAATATCTGTACCGTAAACTTCAGAAAACACCTCTGATGTAGAAGTTCTAGAATTTACTTTCTCAAAAATAAAATCCAGTGATTCTCGGATCATTTTTGGGATTAACAACTTAAAGTAATTGGATAGAAACACCAATAAAACACCCGCGATTAGATGCTTTTTATACTTTAAAAAAAACTTATTGAGTACTCTTAAATTCTTCAGTGGAACTGCTTTTCTTTAGAATGAACAAACTTAGGACGATAGAGTTACAAAGCAAAATCTAAGTAAGGTATTATCTGTTCCTTAAAGTCTTTCTTTAACCCTTTTACCTTTTGAAAATCTTCAACGTTTACGAATGGACCATGTTCACTTCGGTAGGCATAAATTATCTTGGCCGCCTTATGTCTAATCAAGTAATTGGCTGATAATTCCTTTAGTGATTGAGTATTAATTTTAATTCGATTCGGTGGAGTGTCTACCATTACATGGTCCTTGATCAATTGATACGTACTATCCGTCAAGCCATAAACATCAAGTAACTGATCCTTAGATGCATAACCCCCGAGAATTTCACGATACTTTAATATCCTTGAAGCAAAAACTTTCCCAATCCCACCCAAGGCCTTAAGATCTTCCGCTTCACAAGTGTTAAGGTCAATAATGGTTTGTGGAACCAGTTTAGGCTCGTCGTAAAAATGTTTCTTCGTCTCAAAGTCTACCCTTTCTTTACTTGAAGATTCTGCATTCTTTATTGCTGGAAAGGAAGCATAGTCTTTTAAATCACTGAGAATATTTTCATCCACACCATAGATACTTTTAAGATCTTCCATACTGGTATAAACCTTCCCTTTTTCTCTAAACTTAATCCATCGCTCACTCACCTTCTTATCAAAACCTAATTGTTGCAATGAATCTAGACCTATGGTATTGGGATTGAATTGGAAGACTTTCTTTTCTTTGGAAGTTTTACTTTTCGTTTTCGCTTTCGCAAATTTTTGATAATCCTTGGAATAAGAATCATCAAATTTCCGTGGAGATTTTTCCACTCTTTCTTGAAAACTAACCATATCATCTAAGCACACAGAATAAGTCTTTGCTTGCTTAGAGGGCAATACATCCATCAACAAATAAAATCCAGCCAATGAAAAAAGAAGAAGCAAGGCTCTTCTTTCCTGTAGTGTAAAAGAGACCATCATACTATGGATGGTCAATAGAATTTATAGGTAAACTCTATTGCTTGCTTTTATCATTTTTATGCTCTTCATTTTCACGATCACTCTGGTCATAGCGTTGAATAATTGCTTTAACTAAGCGATGTCTAACTACATCTTCTGTTGTCAATTCTAAATTGGAGATTCCTTCAATGTTATTCAAAAGTCGAATCGCCTTGGCAAGTCCTGATTTTTGATTTCTAGGAAGGTCAATTTGAGACATGTCACCAGTAATGATACATTTCGCGGTCGGACCTAGTCGTGTGAGGAACATTTTAATTTGCAGTGAGGTGGCATTCTGAGCTTCATCTAGGATGATAAAAGCATCGTCAAGTGTACGGCCTCTCATGAAGGCTAAGGGTGCAACCTCGATAATCCGATTATCCATGAAGTAGTTTAGCTTATCTGGAGGAAGCATATCGTCTAGTGCATCATACAGTGGACGCAGATACGGGTCGATCTTATCTTTTAAGTCACCTGGCAAAAAACCAAGATTCTCTCCTGCTTCAACTGCTGGCCGAGTCAAAATTATTTTTCTAACGATTTTATTTTTCAACGCCCTAACGGCTAACGCAACTGCTGTATAGGTTTTACCAGTTCCTGCAGGACCAGTGGCAAAAATGATATCATTGGTTTCAGTCAACGTGACTAATTTCTTCTGATTTCTTGTCTTAGCTTTTATGGGTCTACCGCTTCTGCCATGTACGATCGCCGTTGAGGATGATTTTCCCCCTTCTTGTTCTTCTTCCAATAGATAATCTTGTGCGTGACTGCCTTTAATCAGGTCTTCAACGTCATTGTTTGATAATTTTTTCTGAAGCTTCAATAGTTTCACCATTGATTCTAGCTTCCCTTTTACATCTTGAGTGCTTTTCTTTTCGCCTTTTATTTTGATTTTCTGTCCGCGAGAGGTAATGGAAACCTCCGGATAGGCATTTTTTAGAATATTAATCTTCGAATTCTTCTCGCCGTATAAATCCCTTGGATCTACATCCAATATTGTTAATTCTATTTCGCTCAATAAAGTCTCTTTATTTTCAAAAATAGGCTTTGTTTAATTCCAACACAAATTTCATTTATTAACTAAAGGTTAATCAAGCGATATGAGCTAAGTCCTTTATACTCAATTTATTACACCAAAGAATTGAGTGAAACCAACATACCTAGACGAAAATGTCGACTTACTAACTAAGAGTCAATTAAATATATATTATAAAAATTTATCATATAATAGTTTGATTCTTGAATGTAACTTCTAAATTTGTTTAGAATTACGTGTAGATGTCTATAATAACGTTAACTACAGATCTTGGACATAATGACTTTTATGTTGCCAAGTTGAAGTCGTCAGTGCTCAAGCATTTGCCTGCGAGCCAGTTTCTAGACATCAACCACAACATCAAGTCTCATGATATCCAGTTTGCAGCCTATTGTCTGATGAACGTATGGAAAGATTTGCCGAAAGGCAGTATCCACATCGTGAGTGTATATAATCATTATTCACCATCGAATGAGTACATCATCTTTGAAAGAGATGGCCACTATTTTATAGGGCCCAACAATGGAGTCTTTACGCTCATCTTTCAAGATTTAAGTGAAATAGAAACGCATTCAATCCAAGGAAACTTCCAAACATTTTTCCAGACCTATGCTCATGCGGCAGCTTTAGTCGGTACCGGTGCTCCACTTTCAGATGTAGGACCAAAAGTCTCTGCGCTGAAGCAAAAGATAAACATCATCCCGGTATATACACAGACAGAAATCCGAGCCACAATAATTCATGTGGACATCTTCGGAAATGTCATACTAAACATAGAAAAATCGTTTTTCAAAGAGATTCAAAAAAATCGATCCTTTGAAATTTATTTCAAATATTCTGATCCCATTACATCGATTCATGAAAGCTACAGCCAAGTCCCTATTGGCGAAGTAGTCGCTTTATTTAACATGAACAATTTTTTAGAACTAGGCATCAATATGGGCAACGCCAGCGAATTACTTGGCTTGTTTGAAAATGGTACCATTCAAATTCACTTTAAAAATTAAACAGATGATTATCAGATTAGTAAAAATGCAATTTAAAGAAGATCACAAGACTGATTTCGTTTCTTTATTTAACAACAAAAAAGAAAAGATTCAAAATCATGACGGTTGTGAGTCTGTAAAATTATTTAATGACATTAAAGATGATTCTGTATTCTTTACCTATAGTATCTGGAAGTCAGAATCTCATCTAAATAATTACAGAAATTCTGAATTCTTTAAAGAAACTTGGACGACCACTAAATCAATGTTTGTAGATAAAGCAAAAGCTTGGTCTGTGAAAGAAGCACCACTTACTAGTGATATTGCCATCGGATAATTACGAGGTAATCGTTGATTCACCATGGAGTCATTTCAATGATTTTATTGAAGCCAAAAACTATTCTAAAATAGTTGTTCTCGTCGATGAGAACACTAAGAAGTATTGCTATGAGGCAATGCCGCTTGATAAGCTACATTCCCTCATAGAAATACCTTCTGGTGAACAACAGAAACAAATTCAAAGCTGTTCTTCCATTTGGGAACAGCTCCTAGCTCACAAGTGTGATCGCAACAGTTTGCTTATTAATCTCGGTGGGGGTGTGATCGGAGATATGGGCGGATTCTGTGCCTCGACTTTTATGCGTGGGATAGATTTTATTCAAGTGCCGACAACCTTGCTTTCGCAAATTGATGCTTCCGTCGGAGGTAAACTAGGTGTTGACTTAAATGGAGTTAAAAACATGGTCGGCCTATTTAATAATCCAAGGATGGTCTGGGTTCAGACGAGCTTTTTATCTACCCTTCCAAAACGTGAGCTTCGATCAGGGTTTGCGGAACTGGTCAAACATGCTTTGATTCTTGATCAAGAACTTTGGAGTGAACTCAAGAAACTCGAGTCATTAGACGACATCGATAACTGGCAGGACTTGGTCTTTAGATCGATTGAAATTAAAAACAAAGTGGTATTACAAGATCCAAAAGAAGGAGGTCTTCGAAAAATATTAAACTTTGGCCACTCCATTGGACATGGAATTGAAACCTTATTATTGGATGGACCAAACCATTTAGTTCATGGAGAGGCAGTGGCTCACGGGATGTTGATTGAATCCAAAATTTCAGTAAATAAGGGTCAACTTTCTGTAGAGGATTACAACTCCATAAAAGAATTTATTCAAAAGATTTATGGAATATTTGACAGCAGTCAAATTAACATTCAAGAGCTACTTCAAGTCATCGGCAAGGATAAAAAGAACAAGGGTGGAGTTATCCTCATGGCGCTCATCGATCAAATAGGACATTGCCAACAAGCGGTCGAAGTAAGTCCTGCTGAAATCGTTTCCGCACTACAAGAATTATAAAGACAAAAAAGTAGAGCAAAAAAAAAGTCCCGATAAATCGGGACTTCTTAATGCTTTATAATCTTCAGATTAATATCTGTAGTAATCTGGCTTGTAAGGTCCTTCCTGAGGAACAGAAATATAATCTGCTTGCTCCTTAGTTAATTCCTCTAACACAACACCGATTTTTGCTAAGTGTAATCTTGCTACTTTTTCATCTAAGTGCTTCGGTAACATGTATACTTTGTTCTCATACTTATCAGAGTTATTCCACAATTCTAATTGTGCCAATACCTGATTAGTAAATGAGTTAGACATTACGAATGAAGGGTGGCCTGTAGCACATCCTAAGTTTACTAGTCTTCCTTCAGCAAGTACGATGATGTCTTTACCATCTATGTTATATAAATCAACCTGTGGCTTAATTACATCTTTTGTATCTCCGTAAGCGCCATTCAACCAAGCCATATCGATTTCATTATCGAAGTGCCCGATGTTACATACGATGGTCTTATCTTTCATTGCTCTGAAATGCTTCTCTGCAATGATGTTGAAGTTTCCTGTAGCAGTAACAATAATGTTAGCTTCATCAAGAGCATCAATCATTTTCTTCACCTCAAATCCGTCCATAGCAGCTTGTAGTGCACAGATTGGATCGATTTCAGTAACGATAACTCTACAACCAGCACCTCTTAAAGAAGCAGCAGAACCTTTTCCTACATCACCATATCCAGCGACAACTGCAACCTTTCCAGCCATCATAATATCTGTAGCTCTTCTAATTGCATCTACGCAAGATTCTTTACATCCATATTTGTTATCAAACTTAGACTTAGTAACAGAATCGTTGATGTTAATCGCAGGAATAGGAAGTGTACCATTGGTAACTCTTTCATATAATCTATGAACTCCAGTAGTAGTTTCTTCGCTTAATCCTTTAATGTTCTGAACTAATTCTGGGAATTTATCCAAAACCATGTTGGTTAAATCTCCACCATCATCAAGAATCATGTTTAATGGCTTACCATCTTTGAAGGTAGCTAATGTCTGCTCGATGCACCATTCAAATTCTTCTTCATTCATTCCTTTCCAAGCAAACACAGGAATACCGGCTGCTGCGATTGCTGCTGCTGCGTGATCTTGTGTTGAAAAGATGTTACAAGAAGACCAAGTTACATCAGCTCCTAGGTGTACTAGTGTCTCTATTAAGACTGCAGTCTGAATGGTCATGTGAAGGCAACCAGCAATATTAGCTCCTGCCAAAGGCTTGGAATTTCCATATTCCTCTCTAAGAGCCATTAAACCTGGCATTTCCGCCTCAGCCAATGTTATCTCTTTTCGGCCAAAATCAGCAAGGCTGATATCTTTTACTTTGTATTTAACTTTATTATCCGTAGAAATCATTGAAAAAATTTTTGCAAAAGTATTAAAAACAATCGTGTAATGCCCCATATATAGGGACAATAACATATCTAGTTATTCGTAAAGTATAGAACAAATCCAAGCACGATTAGTATCAAAAACATGGCAATCACCAGATTCCCCGACCAATCAAATTTGTCTTGTTCCATTGCCCACTTATAACGCCCACTTTTCTGAAAAGTTGAGTGGCAAAGTCAATTTATTTTAAAAGCTCTGTCCAAATTTAATCGGTATGACATGATTTAATAAGAAAGGCTACCCCCTATAAGTTTATTGACAAAAATCAAAATGTTAAATCTTATATACACAAAAATTCTTAGTAGAAATACAATAATTGCGGTATTAAAATGCTAATAGGAAATGCTAGATTAGCATTCGAAGAACTCAGTGAATTTACCTAATTATTTAATCACAATACCTATGATTAGAAGATGCCTGAGTAGTATCCCATTTATATTTTTAATTCTTACTTCATTCTCAAATTCTGCATACTGCCAAAACCATAGGCTCCCTGTTATTATCATTAATGAAATTCATAACGAAGATTATGTAAACGACAATATGTTTATAGAATTGCTTGTTTTGAAGATTGATGAAATCCCTAATGATCTAAATGATTCAGCACCAAAGGTTGTTCTAGATGAAACAAATCAAACCAACTTAACTGAAGGGTTTATAACCATTGATCCTAATTGTCTAAGTGATCTTAATCCTGGAAGTTTAATTGTAATTCATGGAGAAAGTACAGACATAAGTAACTTTTTACAAGAGGTTACATATTTTACTATTAAAGATCCCTGCATTCAGACATGGCAATATGGACCTGCCAACAATCCCATCAGTAGTGGATCTAAATTGAATGATCCCTCTGCAACGCTCTCCAATTATTTGAGCCTTGCTGGTGACAATAACAGCATCGAATTAAGAGTAACTGAAAATTTTGTTACTACTGTTAATCTTTCAGACAATAACTCAAGGTCTGCAGGTTCTAACTACTCTTTAAATTCCAATAATTTTACAAATTACGGTCCTCTAGGCCCCACTGCGGGAGGTGAAAATAATGACCCCAATGGAGCAATGATTGAAACCTTAGGAGGTAATCCTTGCTTCACAGAGAATTTTATTGTTGAATATCAAATCGAAAATGTAAATGATTTACTAGTACAATCAGAAGGACCAGGAGGTCATTCATATTATGTTGATGATGAACTTATAGGCGGAAGCTTGGCTGGCACAAATGGAGGATCAGTGGAGAAAAAAAATCTTTCATGTGGTTATCATACATTAAAAGTAGAAACTTCAGAAGGTTGTGAACAGACCTATACCTTTGAAATAGATAATCCAGAATATATTCTAATCGACTGGTGTGATGCAGCTCCTTTTAATTTAAATTCATATGCATGTATAGGTGGGAATTCTGGATGTATAGAAGTTCACTTAAATGATGAATTTGAATCTCATGTTGATCTAAGCACTCTCCCGGAAGATCCAGAAAACTCTAATGAACCTGGATTAGATGACATTTTGATGTTTGATATTGAAACAGGTCAAAATATATTTACCATCATAAATACTTCAGGTCAAGGGGACATAATCGGCGAATGGACTGTTGAGGTAAATGTAATTGCAAGTGGTACAAACTGCAATGACTTAAATCCTTGCACCATTGATGATATAATTGATGAAAATTGCAATTGTACTGGTGATGATATTTCATTCGAAGCAAACATTTTAGAAGAATGCACTTCTTCGTCTGGACTAAAACTTTCCGCGGCATTATCACCCGAGGATTTATCCTCTAGTGTCGAATATATCTGGAACAATGGAGAAACAACTGCATCAATAAATGTAAATATTGTTGATACTTACTCTGTTACAGTCTCCTTTGTTCACGATGAAGGCTCATGTTCTTCCATATCAGAATACACAGTAAGCTATATACCTACTGATGATACTGACTCAGATAATGACGGTGTTTGTGATGAAAAAGAACAAATAAATTGCTTCGACAACAGTCCAAGTCTCGGCGACAGTCTAAGTTTTCCGTGTCAAAAAGAAAAATATTTTTTCGACAATGGATTCAATGTACAGTTATCGGTTGAAATGGGATATGGGACTGCGGGGTATTTACCCTGTTCACAAGATTTAAGCTCAAGTGAATGGAATCAAGGCACTATAGATATTAAGGATTATACTATAAAGAGTAATGGTATACCTGAGTTGACTTTAGGCGCTGGAACCTCAGAATGCCCTTTAAATACCTGGAGAGATAATTTGATTAACAATTTAAAAGCATGGCAAGATTCTACTGGGCAACAAAATATAAATTCAGTCATTCTAATCACTGATAATCAATCCATGTGTGACGTGAGTGACGCAGAAGCATTTTATGAAAGTACACAAATAGGCATCTGGATCCATCTCTGGATGGGAATGGAAGGAGGATGTATCTTTTATAAAGGCAAAGGAGTTTCGAATCAAAATGCCTACAATTTTTTATTCCCCACTGCAGAAAAACAATATGTGTGTCTCAATGCACAACCCATTAATAAAAGTCTTACTTCAAGCCTTTCCGTCGTCAACGAAAATATAACTAGTGCTGATGATGGAGATGCAAATGTAAAACTATATTGCAATGCGCAACTGATCAATTCTGATGGTAATGATATCAAGGCAGTCTTAAATGAGTATATAGAAGATTCAAAAGTTTATAGTGCTAACAATAATGCTAGAATTCAATACATCATAAGTGCTGAGGGAGTGACTATTGGTCCTAATGGAAAACCTGGAAAATCAAGTGGAGAATTAGCAAAAAATCAATATGACAATAGTGATTCAGATTTTACAATGTGGCTCCATCATAACAAAGACGAGACCTTTTCATATTGTCTAAAAATAAATAACGTAGATCACTCTAATAAAATACAAGAAGTAACTTCTTATGCTACTAAAAATAGTGCATCAAATATTTCTTCAAGTGCTACTATAGCTACTGACTTAGATGGAATAGGAGGCGATCCATGGAGAATAGGGAAGCGCGACACATATGGTAAAAATGTAAACATCTTTAGTGTTTCATCGCAAATATTTTCAATAAGTAAATCGCTAGCAGCGGATCAAGTATTGCCATCTCAATGTTGGGATGATTTAAGTTCATTGGCCTCAGAAGATAAATCAAAAGTCATGTGGGATTTCTCAGGAGGTCTTTGTGGTTTAGCTGATGGGTCTATTCAAAATAATCCAGGAGTACAGGTAATACAATCATTAAATTTAGTAAAAGCAGTGTGTTCTGGTGAAATTAAAAAAGAACAGATTCTAGAATTTGCTCGACATCCTATTAAAATAGCAATTGCTTATGCTCATGAGGAATGGGATCAATATCAAAATGATCCGGCAGAAGTTCAAAACTATAAAATTGCAAGATTTGGAATGGAATTCCTTTTTGGATTCCTGAATAAAATTGCGAATTACATAACATCCGTAAATAAACCAAATGTAGTCGTTGAGCCTCAGGTTGAGCTTAATGGTTTAACAAATCAATGGCCAAGTAATCTCAATAATCCTTTAAATGTTGAAATTAAAAAGCATTTAAAAGGAGATTTACCTTTCGACCTTTTTAGGGATATGGATGATGTATCGGTATTGAGAGAACATTTAAAGACTAATCCGCTGCAGGTTAAAGCGTGGAAGGCGTTATTCCCAGATGAATTTTTAAGAAAAAATCCTGATAAACTTGCTAAAGTTGATGACTATGCAACCAACTTTGGAAAAAGCTTCGATGATATAGGTGATGAATTTGCAAATGTGCCAGCTTCACAAAGATCAGGCTGGGTAGATCATTTGGAATTTAGAACTAAGGGTACAAAAGTAAATAAGGCAGGAGGAAAAGCGGATGATTATGGAACGTATAATTCAAATGCTGATGTTCCTCAAAAATATAGTTCAGATAGTAGATTTGATGACTTAGCAACAGATCCTGCAACAGGGCAAACTGATTCAGCAACGCGGCAAGAAGCGATGGCTGGATTGGAAGCTGAATCGCAAGGATTACTTGATGGACCGATTTCAAGAGATGCTACTGGTGGGGCTGAGTTTGTAGATGCTAATGGTATTGATTGGGATGTGAAGGCTCCGCCAGGAAATTTTTTCACTGTTAATAGTGTAGGTAATTCCATTAAAAGTGAGTTACTCAATCCAGGAGTAAAAATCCTTTTTGACGCAACTTGGATAGATGATGTACAGCTTGGTAGTTTAAGAACCTGGTTGAGTAATAATCTGTCGGCGAGTGATTTGGAAAGAATTGTAGAGGTAAATTCTAATTTATTTTAATGAAGGAAATAAACCTAAATGACTTAATAACTGCAAGAGATAAGCATGAATTGTTTCTTTCTGGAGACGAGGTGAATGGAAAAAGGATGGATCAAGGATTGCTTCATGAGGTTAAACTAAGTTCAATGATTTTTCCTGATTTGATAAATTATGATTTCTATTCGGGGCAAAATTCAATGTTCGATAACGTTGTTTTTAATAAATCTATTCTTAATTCTAAAGATTTTACAGAATCAAAGTTTAATCAATGTGTTTTTCTAAATTGTTCATTGGTGAAATCTGATTTTCATATGACACATTTTAATAACTGCTGCTTTATTAATAGTCGGCTATTTAGGTCTAAGTTTATGGCGGTTGAGTTGAAAAATTGCTTTTTCACTAATTGTGACTTAGACAAGTTTATCATATCGGAATCAATAATGGAAAACTGTGTTTTTATTGATTATACTGGAGGACCTATATTGAATGAAAATAAAGAAGAAAGCGTTAGATGGAAAATTACCGAAGTGTAAATTTTAGAAAACGAAATAAAGCGTGGTTGCCATAAAAGGCTTAGACGATAGTAGCTTTAGAGATAATGAATATTACCCCAAGGATTTAGTAGATTATTATAGATCGATCTTGAATGGCTTACCCAGCTAACAGTTAAATTTTCTTTTTAGTGATAAAAGCATCGATAAACTCACATAGAAAATGATGAAAAAAAATTAAGCCACCGATACAAAATATAAACCAAAAAATTACTGCTATGGCTAATTAATGACTTATTTATAGACTAACAATTAATAGAAAATAGCACGCCCATTTTATAAAGATTTAATTATGAAACCATCCCAAACCCGATTATCAACATTGACAATATTACTTTGTCTAATTCCACTATTTATCCAAGCAAGATACTCCTACAGTCTAGTCAATAAATCTACTTTAAATGGAATGTGTACTGCAGACTTGAAAGTTTATATAAGTGGAGATGCTGGTCCATTTGACGTAAGTCTTGAAATTTATGATTCCAATGATCTAGACAATCCAGAAGAGACTCATCTTCTCTTTGAAGATGTTCCTTCAGGTGTTTATACCATTCCTAGTTTAGGGGACAATAAAAGTTACAAGTTGATTATCTACGATTACATGTGTTGTTGTGAATGGAGTGAATGGGTAGATCTTAATTGTGATTGTTCGCCTGACCCAGAATTTAATGTTTATTATCCATGTCATGAAGAGGGAAGAATCACACTTCTTCCAGATACAGATGATGGAGGGATTATTCAATATTATTGGTATTCTGAAAATGGGAATTCGCCGATAGAAGGTCACTCAGGATCAAGTGTTTACAATTTACCGATAGGTTTCACTTACTGTGTAGACATGAAAATCACTGAGATGCATAGTAGTCCACCCTTAGCTCAAGTCTGTACACTTACGGAATGCTTTAGTTTTGAAGAAGAGCAAGAATGTGATTGTCAAATTGAATTAAATCCATATGAGTTTTTAAGTCGTTTATATATTGAATATCCGAAAAGTTGTAATGAATCAGATAATACTGGATTAATTCACATTCCAATTCTGGGAGCTGGCTGGGATAATTTCTTAAGCGGATATTTACATCCACTTACTTTAACCTGGAGTAATGGCGTTACGCAGTTTGTTCCAAATGAATCATACCTTGGCATTAAAGAATTAACAGCAGGTGAATATGGTCTTACAATAACAGATGATATGGGATGCTCTGTGGAGCAGAGCATTGAACTTATGCCTGAACAAGACTTTGGCTTATCTATTGAAGAGGTTGTTCCTGAATGTGACGATATCCAGAATGGGAGTATTTCAATTTTATATGATGTTTCTAATGCCACTTCAATTTGGTCAAATGGTGCAACAAATGTAACATCTATTGAAGATTTAGATGATGGTGAATACGGTGTTACGGTTACATATACAGAAACTGGATGCGAGTATATCGAATCCTTTTACATAGAACCTTTGGTGTCTCCTATTGAGGGTGTAGAAATATCCTATAACTTTTTACCCTGCCGACCTGATCAAAAAGTTTTGGTCGATATAAATATTACTGGGGGGGTTTCGGTATTTGAAATTAATATAGAATCACAATCTGGAAATAATAATGAATCTATTTCAACAGATTCCCATAATCAGGCTATAAGATTAAAGTCAGATTTTTACACTTTTACGATTGTAGATCATTGCGGAAACGAGTTTACATTACAAGAAGATTTACCCATAGATAATACTCCATTAACAGAACCAGAGTTTGTCGTTACGGATTATCCATGCAATTGGGGTATTGGACATGGCACCATAATTCCTCAAGGTGGAGTTCCACCTTATAATATAATCCAAAATGGGCAACCAATTCCTGACATAGTTACTTCTGGACTAAATGTTGATTTATTTCCAGAGGGAAACATATTTATTATTGAGGATCATTGTGGGAATGAGCTTACTTTTAATGCAACGGATGCGGTTCCAGTGCCGCATTGTATGTTAGAACATTTTACTGACCCAATTGTCGTTCAAACAAATGGAAATAACAATGGATCTATAAATCTTCAAATTAGTAATTCTTGCAATTCTATGCTTACCTACGCTTGGTCAGGTGAAGGTGTGAATAATCAAACTGGAAATATTATTAGTGATCTAGCGCCAGGATCATACTGTTACACTGTTACAAATGAAGAAGGTTGCTCACTGAATGGATGTATTAATATCTTAGATATCAACATTGTTGAAGGTGAAATATTATTTCCCTACCCGAATATTAACCCTTGTAATTGGTTAATCCCGACTCCCAATTTAGGAATCCCAACAATGATAACCCCCAATATTGGAGAGTGTTCTGATGGGTTTACATATAACTTCACAAATTTAACTGCTGGAGCAAATATAAAATTTGATTTTTTCTTTGCAACAGATTTAGGTGATGGTAATTATGTTTGTGAATGTGATAATGCATTTCCTCAGCTAAAGCATACTATTAATGTTCAAGTTCCAATAAATCCATCAAGCACATCTGGTTTTCACACTTATTACTTTACCACTGAAGGCGAATTTTCTGATAAGGCAAATTTAATTCAATTTGATCATCCTGATGGAGGAGTATATTGTATCAAAGCATCTTCCATTGGCTTATGCAATTTAAGTAGCTGCACTACGATTCCAACAAAATTTTGTTCAAGTATTGTTCTTCCACTTGAACAAGATGAAGATTGCCCAGAATCACTTTCATTACATATAAATAATAATGGAAACCAAATCGATATCAACTCAACACTTGTTTCAGACGACCATGATGACTCCAAACCAATTGTTGTCCTAGGTCCTCTTTCTTCAAATGAGGAAGACTTTATAAATCCGGTAATTGGTAACATCACTCCAAACAATTTCAGTATACATTTGTCAGAGTTAGAATATGATGATAATATACATGTGGAGGAAAATATATCTTACTTGGCTGCAGATCCAGGTTATCATGAACTCAATGGAATTACGATGTATGCAGGAGAAGTAGAAAAAGTAACTGATAAATATAAAATCGTTCGATTCCCAAAGCCTTTTAAAAACATACCTGTTGTAATTTTAAGTCAAACCACAAGTAATGAAAGAACAATGGCTATCCCAGAAATTTACACAGTTAATCGATATTACTTTAGAGTCAAACTAGTAGAGCCAGAAAGTGAGGATGGAATCCATGGCTTTGAAAATCTCTCATATATGGCATTTGAGCAAGGTCAAGGTGAAATCAATGGAAAAAGAATTTTGGTTAAAAGGCCATCAACTAAAAATTTAGATCACAACTGGCTTGATATTGATTTTAATGCAAGCCAAAATTTGCAAAAATCAAATCCATTTCAGTATAGTCCTTTGTTCTTTGCTTATCCGCAATCTGCTTATGGACTAAGTGACCCAGCAGTTTTAAGATACCAAAATTTGAATCCCAATGGAGTATCGGTAAAATTGCAAGAAGAACAATCTATGGATCAAGAAATAGATCATACAAAACAATTTCTAGGATTTGTGGTGCTAGAATCTAACCGTAATTGTGATTGCGAGGATAGTAGTTCTGGCAATGGCTTCCAAGTAGAATTAATTCCTCCTTCTTGTGAGTTCAATGATGGTGTCATAAATGTTACAGTCAGTAATGGAGTATCTCCTTTCAATATGATTTTGACCTCAGGGTCTGATACAATAGAGAGTACTGATGGACTTTTTGAGAATATAGTTTTAGGAAATTATGGTTTAACTATTTCTGATTCATCTGGATGTGAATGGGTAGACTCAATTTCGGTAAATACATCAGGTTTATATCTAGAAAATTCCATTGTTGAAAACATTCAATGCTTAGGCACTGTATTCAATGTGGAAATAGTTGTACCCAATGGACAAGCCCCATACACATACCAATGGAGTAATGGATCAACGCAAGTACGTCAGAATGATCTTTCATCTGGTATTTATCATGTGACAGTTACAGATAGTGGCGGATGTACTGGCGTAAAAACATTTAATCTAAAAAAACTTTATGTATCATCGAATATAGAGGATGCTACTTGTGGTCTTGAAAATGGATCCATGGAAGCAGTTGTAGTAGGTACTGCACCTTTTACATATGCTTGGAGTAATGGAAGCACAAAACATAAAATAGAAAATCTTGCGCCTGGAGTTTATTCTGTTATTGTTACAGATGCAGCAGGTTGTACTTTCGAGCGATCAGGTATGGTATCAGGAAATGGTCAAATTAGTTTTGACATTGGTTATCCATTTTGCAATGCAAATAATGGATCAATAGAAGCTGTTTTTGATGGAGTACCTCCATTCACATATCATTGGAGTAATGGAAGTTCAGGTGCCTCAATTAAAGATTTAGCTCCTGGCACTTATGAAGTAACCGCTTCAGATTCAAATGGGTGCAGCGGTATTGAAACAATTACTTTAATAAATACCTCCTCAATAAATATCTCTGATTCTGGTGGTAATGAAGGATTGATTGATGGTCGATTTATTCCAGCTGGAACGACAATTGATTGGGCATTTGACCCTGTAATCGTCACAGATCAACTAATTATTTCATCTATTGCTGAAGGGACAATTATAAATACTGGTAGGGTTACCAAGAGTACATCTGTATGTATGAATGATGCCAACGACTGTTCGCAATTCTTTCTAGGAGATATACCGGGACAAGATTTAGATTTAATAGAAGGTAGTGGACATGTGCTTGAAGGATTTTGGCAAGATACATGCTACGTCTCTGGAAATTTGATCGGAACATTCACAACTCAAGCAAGCAGTTATGTATCAATTGAAGTTATTGGTTCTCTTTGTGAAGGAGATACTGCATGGTCTATGGCTTTAAGCTGCAGTGGCAATAGTCAATCTTTAGTTATGAATAATAGTAATTCAAAACAGGAGTTTATTTTTACTCAACAGCGCGATACTGAAAGTAGAAATTATAATACTGAAGATAAGACCAAGGAAATCATTATTGCGCCTAACCCTTCTTCGGGCTTAATTTCGATTACAAGCAACTCGAACACAAATAATAAAATCAAAAGCTTATCAATTTATAATAGTAAAGGAGAATCAATAAAAAGATTAGAAAACTTAAATTTAACCTCGTTTGAAGTGGATTTATCAGTCCATTCTTCGGGTTTATATTTCGTAACTATATTACTTGAAAATGGAGATTTAATTACCGAGAAACTTATTCTTAGATAGAAACAACTTTTAAAATAAAAAAAATGAAATTAGGTAGTAAGATTCATTAGAAATTGTTTCTTTAAAGTCTTTATAAAAGAAAATTAATGGGGCCTTAGCTCAGCTGGCTAGAGTGCTTGACTGGCAGTCAAGAGGTCACGGGTTCGACTCCCGTAGGCTCCACTTCTTTATTTTCAATTCCGCCTTAAATACAGATTAATTGCCTCTGTCTTATTATTAACCTGAAGCTTGTGATAAATTTTATGGATGTGCTGCTTCACTGTTCCTGTGGTAATCCCTAAGCTTTCTGATATCTCTTTATACAATAAACCCTGCGATAGTAAATCAAGAATTTCCTTCTCACGAGGAGAAAGGGGTAGCTCCTCATTGATCGGAGTCTTATTGCTATGAATTCTCGAAAAGGAATCGATGACCTTACGAGCTATCAATGGATTCATCGGGGAACCACCCTTACTGAGATCTCTCAAGGAATGAACGATGGTGTCAGGATCATCATTTTTTAGAACATAGCCCTTTGCTCCAGCTTTCAAACTACTAAATATTTTTTCATCATCCTCAAAAACTGTGAACATACAAAATTCTGTATTGGGTAGCTTTGCTCGTAACTCTACGATGGCTTCAATACCACTCATTCCAGGAAGACCTATATCAATTAGAACAACATCAACTGGATTTCGCAATAGAAATACAATGGCCTCCTCTGCATTAAAGTAAACTTGATTGCACACCAAATCCTCTTCATCATTTATAACATGAGAAAGCTCTATAGCTACATCCTTCAGATCTTCTACGATGGCAATGTTGATCTTTTTATCATTCATAAATAATAGTCTATTATCTAAAGAAATATATTTCACTGGTACAATCATGATCACTAATTTTTATTCAAAAGTGACTTGATTCTGACTGGTAAGGAATATAACTTTTGTTAGGGGACTTTACTTTTGTTTTATCAGGTTAACAACTTTACTTGAACTTGTACTCCAGGATTCACATCAACTAGATAAAATTCACCATTTAAGGATTCAATGCGTTCTTTCATGTTTTGAAGTCCATTACCAAAATTATTTTCTTTTCGAATACCTTTCCCATTATCAGTGATGTACATTTCTATAAACTGGTCTTCCCTTTTAATTTCAATCGTTACTGCGGTGGCTTCTGAATGCTTAGCCACATTATGCAAAGCTTCTTTCATCACCAACAATAAATTCCTTCGCAAAAGGCTTGACAAGGGTTGATCATCCAAGAGATCCGGACTTGAAAACTCTAAAGGGATACCAACATCAGCCATGTACTCTTTGCTAACTCTTCGCAAATATGCGACTGTACTTTCTAGACTATCAAATTTAGAATTCATAGCCCAGATGATTTCACTCATATTGGTGATTAATTTTTGACTATGAGTACCAATTTTTTCCGTGAGTTCTATGTCTTTGGATTCATTCAATCTTCTCTTCAGGCGATCATTGAGGAATTTGATGGTCGTCAATCCACCGCCTAAATCGTCATGCATTTCACCAGCAATACGAGTACGTTCTGCTTCTAGAGCTATCTGTCTTTTCAACTCACCTTCGGCTAGATCCAACTTATTTTTTATTCTAAGATTTCTTACATACATAAATCCAAGTAGTAAGCCAACAGATAAGATGGATAGTAAAATGAGATTGTTTCTTTTTCTTTGCTCGCTTTTTAAGGAAATGGCAAGATTTTCTTTTTCAAGTCTTTCGTTTTGATATTTTTCCTCAAGTTCAACTGCATCTTTCTTAAAGCGACGATGCATCAGGTTACTTAAAGTATCTTCAAGAGACATTATTTCTGGGATATTGTGTTTTTTTGAAATAATCATTGTTCGCTGATTTAACGCCATGATTCTTTGTTCTTCCCAATTATTTTCTTCAGCCGTTTCAATAGCATTTGCATTTATTTTTTCAGCTTCTGTCAATTGCCCTAATTCAAGTAAAGGATATACTTTATTGATGTTCGCTTGAAATTGTCTGAGTTTATTTTTTGCTTTCGCAAATAATGTTTCTGCTTGAGAGAATTTTTGTATAGAAGATTCTAATTGACCATTTTCAATCAAAAGATTTCCTTGATTATTTATTAATATCGCTTGCTGTTCAATTTCCTTTTCATCAATATATTTTTCAGCCTTTGAATAGTAAACTAAAGTGGAATCAAGCAATCCTTCATAATAAAATACATTACCAAAGGTGACCAAGGTTTTATAAGATAAAGTAGAATCATTAAGTGAAGACAAAAGTTTAATTGCCTTATAACCATATCCTTTGGCCTCTTTAAAGTTAAAGTTATCACGATTAAGCTTTGATAACTCCAATAGATATCTAAGCTTAGTTTTTGAAGGGTTCGATGACAATTTAGAATATCCAAGATGTAAATGGTAAGCTGCAGAATCTTTTTCACCGAGGATTCTGTTTACCTCTCCAAAATTTAAATGATGAAGAAGAAGATCTTCCTTATCCATATCAGTTTCTGAAAGAGTGGTAAGATACTTTTCCGCCTCAGCATAATTCCCCAAATTCATTAGACTATCAAATACAAAAGATGAAGTTAGGTCTAACTGAAAAAATAAAAGTAAAAATATCATCTACTAGTGACATCAATGATTAAAGGGTTAAGGTATAAATCGAGGATCTATCACATTATGAAATGGTCGATGATGATCTGCATCTAAGATTTTTGGCACAGATTGAGTAGCACTATTAAAACTTAATTCATCACTATGAAATACCCGGACTATGTGAGACCGTTTATCTTCATTTTTTGGAATGTCAAATTTCTTAATATAAGTTATAGTTCCTTTTTTAGGATTTTCTTCTGCAGGATCAATAGTTCCATTTTCATCTATTATAACAAGTATAAATCTATTTTCACCTTCGCCATACCAATTGAAGTAACCTAAACCAAATGGCTCATGTATTTCTACTTGAAGGGATAATTCATTATCACTCTCTCCAAAAAAATGCACCATACAAGCGCTTCTTAAAATATTCGACATTATATATAAATTTTAAGTAAAAAATACCCAACCACCAAGTAATTCAATAATTGGTTCAATTCAACTCTTAAAAACACGACTTTAAATTATTAAGGAAAAATAATTACATCTCTGATTCGTCTTAATAGCAAAAACTACTTTGAGAAAATTAGGTAGAGAAGTGTACGGGATTTAAAGACAAGGCCCATGCAAGATAAAGTTGTTCCAAATGATTATAAAGTTGCTCACCTTAAGATAGGGATTTATTTTTAGTTTAAACGAGACAAGTCTAAATATTTTAAAAAATCAATATTACAACTCAAACATATCAAGCTCCGCCTGATTCGCATATACTCGTTGAGTTGGAATTAAGTCTTAAACCTACTCTTCAATATTATATAAATCCATAATTACGCTTGCGCAAATCCGTATTCAAATAATAATCCACATTACTATTTTTAGAATTATTCCATTTGCGCAAGCGTAATTAACCTCTATTTTTTTAGAGAAGAAAGAGCTGCTGCATTCACTGGGGTGACCAAATTGACCTGTAGTTGATTTGTGCTAACTTTTTTAAATCCCACAGACATATTACCACCCTTAATTTTTTTGACATAGGCAGGTAAAGAAACTGTAGTGTATTTTGTCTTATTAGTTTTAAACCAATTTTCAAAAGCCCCAGGAAAATTTTTGATGTTTTCAATGGTAAAACTTAAGTCAATTTTATTCGTCTTATTATTATATTTAGCTGTTACATTGATAATGGCCTTTTTCTGAGTCGTAACTGAAAATACCTTCTTATGTCGGATATAAAAGTCACTTTGAAATCGTATTTTATTACCTGATGCACTGATAAGTTTTGTTGCACCACCACGATGCCATACCAAAAGAGATCCTTTTTTAAATAATGGTTTGTTCTTACTTGACTTTAAAACTCCATTCAACAAAGCCTTAAAATCCGAAATTGTAATGGAGCTTCTCACATCTAGTCCCATTGGAACTTCTTCATAATTCTCTATGGATTCAACAGATGGAAATGAATAAATTGGTTGTAAATTTTCAGTAGCTAGAAATGATAAAATGAAATAAATGATAGAAATTGTCATGGCTTTAGTTTTTAAATAAATAATGACCCAAAAATGCCATGAGATAATCTGATATCAAGTATAACTTTTGTTAGATATCACTAACTTTTATTGAGCTATTAAAACTGAACATTAGTAAACCGTACTAAAATTGACAAATAGCTGACACCGTTAAAAAGTAAAACTTCTCTTAAAATCTGTCAAAATTCCCAAGCAAGCGAAACCTATCTTATCTTCGTTCGTCTTACTAATAATTACATTTTTTATAACCATAAATCAACCGAATTTAAGATGATTAAAAATCTATTTTTTATTGCTCTATGCAGTTTGTACCTAGGAAATTTATCTGGTCAAGCCAATAATGGCACTAAAATTAAGATTAGTACTGCCTTTGGTGACATGATCGCCGTACTCTACGATGATACCCCACTACATCGTGACAATTTTATCAAGAACATTAAAGATGGCGTTTATAACGGCTCCCTATTTCATAGAGTCATGCCTAACTTTATGGCACAAGGAGGAAATCCTGCTTCTATCGGAGCAGCACCCAACGTTGGTCTGAGCGCTGATCAGTGTGGAACCATCCCGCAAGAAATCAGAAGAAATCATTTCCATAAAAAAGGAGCTTTAGCAGCAGCAAGAACTCCCGACTCTGTGAATCCTCAAAAGGCATCAAGTGCCTGCCAATTTTATGTGGTACAAGGTTTCAGACATTCTGATGCGCAATTGGATGCCATGGAAAATGACAATTATAAATTCCCAGAAATTAATAGAGCAACATACAAGGTGAAAGGTGGATATCCTTCACTCGACATGCAGTACACCATTTTTGGTGAGGTCATTGAAGGCTTGGAAGTAATCGATATGATTGCAGCCATGCGTACCGGTAAAATGGTAGGAGATCGACCAAATGAAGATGTGGTCTTTAGTATAGAATTATTGAAGTAAATAATTCTAAGATCAATAAAAATTAAAAGAGAAGTTCTTGATGAGAGCTTCTCTTTTTTTATTTACATGTATTTGATTTTCACTTAAAGGTTAAAAATTTTAAATTCTTTAGATATTACAATAATCCTTGTCACCTTGTCATGAATATCATCTTAAACTCTAAATCATTAAATAACTAAAATTACTGTATTGAAAAATCAAAACCTCTTTTACCTCTTATCCCTTCTGACTGTTTTTACATTTTTTTCTTGTGAAGAAGATCCCATAGTAACTGATCCTACTGAGATGGAAGAAATGGAAATGGAAATGGAAATGGAAGAAATGCTCGTTGTAGATTTCCAACCTAGTGCTTCTAAAATTAATGAAGGAGAAACCATAACTTTCGAAAGTTCAGTGCAAGGAAATCCTAGCAGCTATTCTTGGACCTTTGAAGGAGGTACACCTAGCACCTCCGATGAAAGCAATCCTCAAGTAACCTTTAATACTTTTGGTAATCACAAAATTTCACTTGTCATTTCCCGCGATAGTGATGCAACTAGTGCTACCATTGAAAAAGAAATTGTTGTATGTCCAGGTGCAGGTATGGTGGCCTATTTCCCATTGGATGGAAACGCTTTAGACCAAAGTGGAAATAACTTTGATGGAAGTATAACTGGAGCTACAAACATTGAAAATTATAATGGTGAAGCTGATTCTGCCATGGACTTTGATGGAGATGATTACATCGAAACTTCTACGATGATTGATGATCAATTAAAAGAAGGAGCTACGTTTTCAACTTGGATAAATGTGAAAGAAATGGGCAGTGAGTGGAGTAGATTTATAACTAATTACAGTGGTAGTAGCCCAGGAGGAAATTGCCTAGAAAGAGTTGGCTTTATAGCCTCTATAACCGAAGACGCAGGAATTAGAATAACTTATGCTTCTGATGGAAATGATTTTGTTGGAAGGATTTCTTCACCTAATACAATAGCTATAAATCAGTGGCATCACATTACTTGTCTATGGAGAGGAGAATTCGAATCCTCAAGTTTTGAAATTTATATTGATGGCCAAAGAGCAGATTCTGAAGATTTTGAAGATGGCCTCGTAAATTGTGGTGGACTTTTAGAATCTCCACTTCCATTCAATTTCGGTAGAGGATTTTGTGCTGCTGGTGAATGTGGATTTTTTACAGGTTCTATTGATGAAGTTAGAATTTATGATAGACCATTATCCGAAGATGAAATTGCCATTTTGGCGCAATAAAATCTATTCTAGGTTCAATAAAAAAGAGAAGTTCTTGAGGAGAGCTTCTCTTTTTTTGTTTATATATTTCTGGTCGCTTTCGCAAATATTTATTTCATCTACCGCAAAACAACAAAGTCTAATCGGTCCACTCCAAGGAATGGATCATATACTCCAGTTGTTGCATTCGATCTCTCTTAGCCTTACCAGGTGCCGCGATAAAAGCCATGGCATAAATCACTTCGTTATCTTTTTCATTTAAAATACTGTAACCAAAGAATGGTCCTGCATAAAAGTCTTTGGTCATTTCCCAGGTACCTCTTATTTCTGTTGTAAAGGCTCCTTTTATTTCTTTCGTATAATCAAAGACCGGAAGATCCTCATCGTTCACTACTAGCACAGAACCTTCTTGATCAGAAGTAACAAAGGCTTCACCAAATCCATTAACCCATTTCTTGATGGCATCTGCACTTAGTTGTTTTTCATTGCTATATTTCTTCTTGTCAAAAACAAGATTTAAAATATATTCCCCATCATCTTTTCTGAACCAAGTGAGATCCTCATCTCCGATGGCTTTCTGAAAACTCATCGGGATTTTAATATCGACCCCATACTTGTCAACCATCAACTTGGAATGACCCATGTGTGGCGCATCAATGTAGGCAGACTGACTTAATTTCTTTTCGTCGTGTTTATTAACCTTGGTTGCTATTGCAGAAAAGCTACCACCAATTACCTCGGCCAGTTTCTTTTCTCCATTGGCAAACAAATAAAACAACATTTGACCTTTGGCCCATTTATCTTTTCCAACAGATGTATTGAAGGTCTGATCATTCAAAGATTTCTCATACCTATTCTGACCAAGATCTGTGGCCACCATGCTTGTCGTCGGCGAATCAGTATCATTTAAATCTGCTAGAAAAACATACGTTCTCAATTCTTTACGCAGACCTTGCTCTTTCAATTGTCTAGGCGTGAAATGTCTCAGATCGAAGATTGGTTCTGGCGTAGGCATGATTGGATAAGCAGAGCCAAAGTAAAATTTAAAAGTATCGCCGATGGCTCCTTCCCAAAGTTCCTCATCGGCAATCACAACAATCTCATTCATCTTACCAAGTGCTGAGGGTTTAGGACCCAATTGTGCTCCGCCTATGCTACTCTTGCACGCGAAGGCCAAGATGCTTATAAATAGTAGACATATGAAGTGAAAAGCTTTCATGTATTAGTTTTCTATTTTATAGATGCTAAATCCACAAGAAAAGGTGTATCAAAACTCCTTTGTCTTAAGATACAAAAGAATATGGAAAGAATAACCCAATTTATCCCAGCATTGGGATCTTTAAGAATTAGAATAAGCCTTGAATAATCTTCTCCTCTGAGATGCCTTCAGCTTCTGCCTTATAGTTTCTTACAACCCTATGTCTTAATACATAGTTGGCAATGGCTTTCACATCTTCTATGTCTGGAGAATACTTACCAGATATGGCTGCATGTGTTTTAGCTCCTAAGACTAAATATTGAGAAGCCCTTGGACCTGCTCCCCATGAAATGTATTCATTCACTTCTGGAGTGGCAAGTTCAGTACCAGGTCTAGTCTTTGCTGCTAAAGAAACGGCGTAATTCAACACGTTATCAGCAATTGGTATTTTTCTAATGACTTGCTGAAATTCAGTAATCTGCTCGCCAGTCAACACCTGCTTTAAATCTTGCTTTTGGAAGGTAGTGGTAGACTTAACAACAGCTACTTCTTCTTCGTAGCTTGGATAACCAAGTGGTATATTAAACATAAATCTATCCAGCTGCGCCTCGGGCAATGGATATGTCCCCTCTTGTTCTATCGGGTTCTGCGTTGCTAGTACAAAAAATGGTTTTGGTAGTATGTGTCTTACACCATTCACCGTAACAGACCTTTCTTGCATGGCCTCTAATAAGGCTGCTTGAGTCTTTGGCGGAGTTCTGTTGATCTCATCTGCCAATACGATATTAGAAAACAAAGGTCCTTTCTTGAAGGTGAAAGCTCTATTTTCATCCAAAATCTCAGATCCCGTGATATCCGATGGCATTAAATCTGGCGTAAATTGAATTCTCTTAAAATCTAAGTCTAATACTTCTGCAATAGTCGAGACCAATAAAGTCTTAGCTAATCCCGGAACACCGACCAATAAACTATGACCATTAGCAAAAAGAGAAATGATAACGGTCTGAACAACCTCGTGTTGACCTACAATGACCTTCCCGATTTCAGCCTTTAATGTTTTAAATGATTGAGATAGTGCATCTACTGCTTCAACATCGCTTTTATAATTCTGCGTCATTCCGCTCTTAAGTTAGTGTTTGTAAAGAATGTACTTGTTTATGAGCCCAAAAATAGGAATAACCATAGACAAACGCCTAGTTGAAGCTCTTTGTTATAGATTATACACCAATTTTGCCCTCCAGAAAACAAATTATCCTTATTCGCTACGTAAATTTGCAGCAGAAACAAACAAACATGAAAATCACATTCCCTGATGGTGCCGTTCGAGAGTATGAAAATGGCAGTTCCGCAATGGACATTGCTATGTCTATAAGTGAAGGCTTAGCTAGAAATGTATTATCTGCCACTGTAAATGGTGAAGTATATGATGCAACCAGAGCTATTAATGAAGATGCGACCATAAGTCTGCACACCTTTAAGGATAAAGATGGTAAAGCCACATTCTGGCACTCATCGGCGCATTTAATGGCTGAGGCACTAGAATCAATATATCCGAATACCAAATTTGGAATCGGACCTTCGATTGATAATGGATTTTACTATGATGTTGACACAGGTGATGTGACACTAACCCCAGAAGATCTTGTCAAGATTGAAGCTAAAATGTTGGAACTTGCTCGAGAAAAAAATGATTTTGTTCGTAAAGAAGTCTCCAAAGCAGACGCCATTCAGTATTTCACTGAGAAAAATGATGAATATAAACTTGAGTTACTTGAAGGTTTAGATGATGGTCAGATCACCTTTTATACTCAAGGAAACTTTACAGATTTATGTAGAGGGCCCCATATGCCCAATACTGGAAAAATAAAAGCAGTCAAATTGCTAAGTCTTGCAGGTGCTTACTGGAGAGGAGATGAAACGAGAAAGCAAATGACCAGAATCTATGGGGTTACCTTTCCTAAACAAAAAGAACTGAAAGAGCACTTAGCCCTTATCGAAGAAGCAAAGAAAAGAGACCACCGAAAGTTAGGTGCTGAGATGGAGCTTTTTATGTTTTCTGAAAAGGTAGGTTCTGGACTTCCAATCTGGTTACCAAAAGGAACTCAGATCAGAGAAAGACTTCAACAATTCTTACGAAAAGAACAAGAAAAGAGAGGTTACCAAATGGTGGCAACACCACACATCGGACATAAGAATTTATACATTACTTCTGGCCATTATGAGAAGTATGGAGAAGATAGTTTCCAACCCATCAAAACTCCGCGTGAGGGTGAAGAATTTTTACTTAAGCCGATGAACTGCCCGCACCACTGCGAAGTATTCGGACACAGACCGAGATCTTATAAAGAGTTACCATTAAAGATTGGAGAATTCGGAACAGTCTACAGGTATGAGCAAAGTGGAGAATTGCATGGATTGTCAAGAGTAAGAGGATTTACTCAAGATGATGCACACATTTTCTGCACCAAGGAACAGTTAAAAGATGAATTTCTTGAAGTCCTCGACCTCACTAAATATGTGTTGACAAAAATGGGCTTTCAAGAGTTTACTGCACAGATATCATTAAGAGACCCTGACAATCCAGAAAAATACATTGGTTCATTGGAGAACTGGGAAGCGGCTGAAGCAGCCATCATCGATGCTACGAGTGAAGTAGAAATGGAAACTGTAACAGCCTATGGTGAAGCTGCATTCTATGGACCGAAGTTGGACTTCATGATCAAAGATGCCTTGGGAAGATCATGGCAGCTTGGGACCATTCAAGTAGATTACAATCTTCCGGAAAGATTCGAATTAGAATACACTGGATCTGATAATGCACCTCACAGACCAGTGATGATTCATAGAGCACCTTTCGGATCTATGGAAAGGTTCATGAGTATTCTAATCGAACATACCGCAGGTAAATTTCCATTATGGTTGTTATCAGATCAATATGTTCTAATCAATGTTTCGGAAAAATTCAACAGCCATAGTGAAAAGGTAAAGCTTGAATTAGCAACCAAAGGAATTACTGGCTTTATCGATAATAGAGGTGAGTCAATTGGTAAAAAGATTAGAGATAATGAGTTAAAGAAAATTCCTTTCTTACTCATTGTAGGTGAAAAAGAAATGGAGTCAAATTCAATCTCAGTTAGACGACAAGGTCAAGGTGATTTAGGTACGATGACCATTGAAGAGTTTGTAAAACATTTTCAAGAGGAGAGTAAATAATCATTTTTAGCCTCGGAATAATTTTATACAGCCACGCTGTGGCTGGAGGTTTTATTCTATACTTGGTTATAAATATATAACCACGCTGTGGTTTTCTGTTGTATTCCATTTCTAGATGTACATATGCAGTCACGTTGGTGAAAAATTACTTTACGACAAGATGACCAAGGTTATCTCCTTGAAGAAGTACCATGCTCTTAGATCCTTAAATACTCACAATCAAAAGCAATATATTTACAACTAAAGCACCTAAACCATCATGCGCTCCAGATGAATGCTATACTATTTACCTAGCAGTGGCCATGAGTCACCTTCAATAACTCAACAATACAAATAATTATATAAAATGATTAAAGGTTAATTTCTGAAAGACACACAATGCTCCAGAGGAGCAATATATTTATAACTAATGCACCTAAAAACTACAATGCGCTCCAGAGGAGCGCTATACAATTTACCTAGCAGTGACCATGAGTCACCTTCAATAACTCAACAATACAAATAATTCAATAGAGTAGTTAAAGGTTATTTCCTGAAAGTCACAAAATGCTCCAGAGGAGCAATATATTTATAACCAATGCACCTAAAACTATCCTATCATGCGCTCCAAATAAGTGCTATACAATTTACCTAGTATTGGCAATAAGTCACCTTCAATAACTTAACAATACAAATAATTCAATAGAGTAGTTAAAGGTTATTTCCTGAAAGACACACAATGCTCCAGAGGAGCAATATATTTATAACCAATGCACCTAAAACTATCCTATCATGCGCTCCAAATAAGTGCTATACAATTTACCTAGTATTGGCAATAAGTCACCTTCAATAACTTAACAATACAAATAATTCAATAGAGTAGTTAAAGGTTATTTCCTGAAAGTCACACAATGCTCCAGAGGAGCAATATATTTATAACCAATGCACCCTAAAACTATCATGCGCTCCAGAGGAGTGCTATAACTTTCAGTTAAATAAATATTCCTCTTTGTAGTCGACATCATACTCTTTCAACATTCCAATATATTCTTCCTTTAATGAAATATTTTTATGAAGCCTTTCTTGACTTTTGATATAATTTGCAATGATTGAAATTTCAGAATGACCTTTGGTAAAAGCACCAAAACCTGATTGCCACTTAAACTTTCCATCAATAAATCCTTTTCTATTTATCCACTTCGTGGAACTACCTTTAATATCTCTCATTAAATCAGAAAGATTACAATTGGCTTTCATCCCGATGAGTAAATGAACATGGTCAGGCATGCCGTTTATAATTATAAGTTTTTGACCTTGATTGGAAATTATTCCGGCAATATACTTATACAACTCATCCTTCCAACTATTAGAAATTAATTGAAATATTCCATGAACTATTATAAGTATATGACAATAAATCTGAGTGTAGACTTTATCCATTGCGAAAGTATTTTTCGCCACAATAGGGCTATTAATACTTATAATGAACTCAGATTTTAGTTGGTAAACAATTAGAAGAAACTTTCCTTTAAACTACTATTGATTTATTTCTAAGTAGTTGACCAACTCTGGATAGTCGGCCTTCAATAAGTTGGCATCACTTTGGCTAAGTTCTATGCCGTTTTGGTAGGCAACAATGCGTACATCTTGGATATTTCTATTAGCAAGTTCTCTTCTTAATTCGAAGGCAGACTTGAAGTCTGTGTATAAGCCTACAAAATATCTATAATAACCAGTTGTGGCATCTTGCTCTATCATTAAATCATTGTAGTACCTAAGAATTGCATTTTTGTACATCTTCTTTTCTGTCTCATGAACAAAAACTCTGAAATACACATCCTCGGTAACGGTTTGGTATAAAGCGTAACTTGGACTTAATAAAATTTTATCTATCTCTGGTTGCTCAACCATGGAACTTCCTTTAACATTTCGAAGTTTTATATCGATTCGATTATTAAAGTTCTTCACTTCATCATAAACATTTTCATCCAAAACTTTCTTCACGTAGGGATAAGCAGAACCAACACCGCGAATGCTTATTCTCTCACTTGATATATCTTGAGCCACGAGATATTCTGCAATCTTCTGAACTCTTTTTATAGAAAACATCAATTCAAATTCTGGCAAACCTTCTGGCAATGAATGACAAGTAAGAAATACTTGTGAAAGAGGCGCATCCTTCATTTGGGCAACCAATGCATCTAGTATGGTTTTATTAGCATGGCTCAGTAAATCTTCATTTGGCCCATAAATGATCGGCTGAAAACTTAGCTTGTTTACATCTTTCGCTAAACCTGGATCATTTGCTCCTGGGCCTGAATAAACACTTATAGGTTCCTTCTGCTTTTTAGTTTCCCTCTTCTTTGGTTCTTTAATAGAAGGAATCTCTTCTGTTTTATTTTCAACAGTGCCCATCTCTTTATCTCCACCATTAGAGGCCACCATCTCATCTAAAGGTTCTTCTAGAGTTGGTGTGACAACTTCCGAAGGTTCTTCCTTTTTAGCTTCAGGTTTTTCTTCAGCAACAACAACTGGAGTTTCTTTTATGACTGGTTCTGTCTGCTTTATTACTGGTTCTAGACTTAATTCTTCTTTCGTAGATTCAGCCATCACTTCCTTTTCTTTGGTAGGAATTTTTGGTTCTTCTTTCTTTATTTCTTCTTCAACATAAGGGTCAGCATAATCTGGATCTTTAACACTAGATCTTATCAATGAAAGCGGCTGTCTGGCCTCTGAAGTATGAACCCTATATGCTTGTCTTAGGAAAACGGTGTAGATATCGTAACCTCCATATCCATCCGTATTTCTGTTTGATGAAAGGTAAGCTTGGAATCCATCCTCTTGGATTCTAAATCCAAATTCATTCTCTGGAGAATTCAATGGATAGCCATAATGCTCTACTGCACTCCATTCACCTGAGGATTTCTTCGATGAAAATATATCATAGCCTCCAATACTCTCTGCTCTATTTGAGCTGAAAAAAATATCTGTTTGATCTTCGTTTAAGAAGGGGTATCTTTCATCGTAACCAGAGTTAATGGCAGGACCCATATTTTTTGGCTTGGACCAACCTTTAGAACTAAAAGTAGATGAGTACAAATCATATCCACCATAACCTCCAGGTCGATTACTAGCAAAGATCATGATTTCATCATTTACTAGATAGACATCCTTATCTCCGGAAACTGCCTTCGTTTCAGAAAATATTACTCTTTGATTGTGTTTGCTTTGCGCAAATCTATTCAAGTATAAACGATTTCCTTTATCTCCATCACCTCTCAAAAACACCATGGCTGAACCATCGATGCTCACATCCTGCATCATTTCATTTTCAGGGCCATTCAATCTCTTATGGATATAGTCTGCATGCTCCCAAAGACCCTCCAACATTTCTGCACTGTACAGATCAAAATGGTCTTGTGCTCGATTCGAAGAATAATAAAAGCGATTGACGTAATTAGAACTCGGAACTGGGTTCATTTCGTCCGCTTCTGTATTTATGATGCTCCCAACATTTTCAACCAGTCCTAGGTCGGCTGTGCCAAAATTCATTTTTAATCCAGAAAAGCAATGTTTTACATGTAAAGCTACGTCTGGTCTGATTTCTTCATTTGCCTTGAGCCCCCTTAAATACGCCTTATAGAAGAAAATTGCATCCTCAAATTTCCGCTGAGAATGATTAATTCTACCCATATAGTATTTCAATTCTGGATGATCATTTCCTTTATCAAATGACTTAGATAGGTCAAGAGCTGCTTTTTCTAACTCACCAACGTGATAATAGCAAATCCCTCTTTTGGCTAGTTTAACCTTATCTTTTTCAACATTCTTGGCTTGGAGGTAATAACTGAGAGCTTTAGCATAGTCTTGTTTGAGGTAGTATTTAGCAGCATTTTTACTTGCGCTTTGAGCAAATGCAGAAGCACTTGTCAACACCCAAAAGATTAAAACAAAACCGATTTTATATCCCGATCTCATAGATCAATATGATATATATAAATTTTAATAAGATATAACTAGCTCAAAAGTAGTTATTAATTATAGATCTGAGTAAAAATTTGATAGAATCAAATGGTTCTCTCCTTATCAAAAGCCTCCAAATAGTCTGCCACTTTTCTCAAGAACGAGCCTCCTAAAAATCCATCAACGACTCTATGATCATAAGAAAGAGACAAAAACATCATTTGTCGTATGGCTATAACGTCTCCATCCTCTGTTTCGAGTACCGCCGGTTTTTTGCGAATGGCTCCCAAAGCAAGAATTGCAGCTTGCGGCTGATTGATGATCGGAGTGCCCATCACGTTGCCAAAAGTACCTACATTGGTAACGGTAAAAGTACCATCTTGAATATCCGTAGGCTTCAATTTGTTATTACGTGCGGCGTTCGCAAGACCATTCACCTGTTGTGTAAGTCCGACTAAATTATAACCGTTGGCATTTTTAATAACAGGGACAATGAGGTTACCTGTTGGTAAGGCAGTTGCCATTCCGATGTTGATGTTCTTTTTACGTAGAATGTTTGAACCATCAACACTAACATTAACCATAGGAAAATCTTGAAGCGCTTTCACCACGGCTTCTATAAATATCGGAGTGAAAGTAATTTTCTCTCCATATTTTGATTTAAATTCCTGCTTAATGGAATTTCTCCAGTTTACGAGATTGGTAACATCAGCTTCAACAAAGGATGTTACATGCGGAGAAGTATGCTTTGACATCACCATGTGATCTGCAATCATCTTTCGCATTCTATCCATTTCAATAATCTCCACATTGGAATCCGATCCAGCGTTGGAAGCATGAGCAGGAGTATGCACTGGTTGACTAGCAGGCTGTTGCATTGGGCTCGGCGCAGGGCTAGTAGTAGATGGTGCAGAAATAGCTGCAGGAGCAGTTGCTAAAACACTTGTTCCAGCAGCTCTAGCGTCTATATATTTTAAAAGATCTTTTTTAGTTAATCGGCCATTCGCCCCTGTACCCGGAATTGAATCCAACTCAGCTGTTCCTATATTTTCCGTTTTAGCTATGTTTCTTACCAAAGGAGAATAGAATCTCCCATTGCTATTGGCTGGAATTTTTGAAGTGCCATTTTGGATGGGAGCTGAAGCTACTGCAACAGGAGTGCTCACCACTTTTTGAACCGCAGGTGCAGCAACTGGTGCCGGTGCTGGTTCAGTTTGTTGAACTGGTTCAACTAGAGCCGGTGCCGGTGTTTCTTTTACTGCCGGCGTAGATGCAACGGAAGGACTATCACCCTCAGTTTCAAGAATTGCAATGACTTCACCAACTGGGACCACATCATTTACTTGTCTTAAGATCTGTGAAATGACACCATTTACTGGAGACGGAATTTCCGAATCCACTTTATCGGTGGCAATTTCCAATATCGTTTCATCTTCCTCGACCGCATCTCCGACATTTTTAACCCAATTGAGAATGGTTGCTTCCATGATGGATTCTCCCATTTTAGGCATTACTAATTCTACTTTAGCCATGTTTTAGTAAAAAATTTGATTAAGCTATTGAGCTGCAAATTTACTTAATTCTCCTCTACCAACAAGCGGCGGAATAGAATCAGCGCAAGAATTGCAGAATATTTGATGTTCATGTCACGGTTCTTTGTCAATTTCAGTTTTTTCGTTCGGATTTTGTCCTTATTTCCACAGGCTACCCAGACCGTGCCGACCGGTTTATCTGGCGTTCCCCCTCCCGGTCCAGCAATTCCTGAAATTGAAATGGCATAAGTACTCTTAGTTGCTTCAATACAGCCGAGAACCATTTGCTCGACAACCTCTTCGCTGACTGCTCCATTTTCCTTTAGTGTTTCCCCATCAACACCCAATAAAGACTGTTTCAATGCATAACTATACGCAGTAATGGAACCATCATAAACCTGGGATATACCTGGTGTTTGAACCAATAGATGAGATAGATAACCTCCTGTACAACTTTCAGCAACAGTCAAATTTTCTCCTCTTTCCTTTAAAATTTCTCGAATGGAAGATGCCAAAGTAGCACCATCAAAACCAATGATATATTTCTGTATTCGCTCTTCAATCTGGGTCGATATTTTTAATACTTCTTCTCGTAAATTACTACCCTCTTGTGCGATTCCACTTATTCTGACCCGTACTTGAGCGACACTTGGCAGATATGCTATGGCTATGCCTTTCGGCAAATTTTCTTCTATATCCTGAATTAAAGTTGCCAAAACAGTTTCACCTGTTCCTGCCGTATGAATGGTACGATGAAAAATCTGAGCAGCAATTTTTGAGTCTTCAAATTTCTTTCTCAGATCATTCTCAAAAATATATTTCATTTCGGACGGAACACCTGGCATTGAGACGATAATCTTGTCGCCATCTTCAAGCCACATCCCTGGGGCAGTTCCCATATTATTAGCCAATAAAGTAACTCCCTTTGGCATATAACATTGTTCTTTATGGGCCTCTTGCATTGGGATGTTCCGTTGTTTAAAATATTGAGATATCTTTTCATACGTCTTTTCATCAAAATACATATCTCTATTCCAATAGGCGGCGAGTGTCTTTTTAGTAATATCATCATTGGTCGGCCCGAGACCTCCTGTAATCAATACTATGTTACATTTTTCAAACAATTGATTTAAGGTATCTTTGATCATTTGGTCTTTATCTGCCACCGATCTTTTTTCAATTATTTCAATCCCCAGTGCATTTAATTGTTCACCCAACCAAGCGGAATTTGTATCAATCACTTGGCCAATTAAAAGTTCAGTCCCAATCGTAAGTATAGATGCTTTCATTTCAACAATATCTTATTTCTCTAAAATTAAATTTTCTGATTCCCTGCTCATTTTCTAACAGTAATTGTCCATGGTCTGTTACACCTCGTAAGTTCGCTTGTAGTGATTCTCCTGTTTCAGTAATCTCAAATTTACTTAGGGTATCCTTTAAATACATTTTTGAGTGATAAAGACTAAGTAATTCACTTTTAGTCATTTGATCTAATTGCTTTAAGATTAAAGTAAGAGTTGAGAGAAGGTTTCTAAAAAGTGACTGCAAGTTATGACTTGTGCCTGTGATTTGGGCTAATGAAATAGGATTAGGTAAGTCCTTTGGAAAATCTAGTTCATTGACATTTAAACCTAAGCCAAAGATCATTTTTTGAATCTTATTTCCTTGGATGGTATTTTGTATCAGAATTCCAGCCAATTTTTTGTTAGAATAATAAATATCATTTGGCCATTTGATGGTCAATTTATCAGCCATCAATGGGAAAATTTGCGCAAGAACTTCGGTCAAAGCCAGCGAACAAATCATATTTAAATTGAACTGATTATGAGCAAGAATTGAATTTAAATCAAATTGTAGAGAGAAAGTGAGGTTTTTATAGGCTCCACTGTACCATTTTCTTCCAATTTGTCCCTTACCAGCCGTCTGCATATAGGTGTATAGCACTATATTTGTCTTATAATCATTTTTTGAAACAGTTTCTACCAAATCCACGTTAGTAGATGAGGAACTACTTTTGTATATCCATTTATCGAAGGAATAGTGTTTAAAATATTCTGACATAGATTAAAAAGAAAACTAAAATTTGAGCGCAGAAAAATTAAAGGTCTCCAAAGCTGCTGAAAATGAGGATTTTATTCCAACAATAATAGATAGTATTCAGGACATCAAAGGGAAAAACATTGTAAAGCTTGATTTAAGAAAGCTAGATGATCGTCCCACTGATTATTTCATTGTTTGTGAAGCTGATTCATCCACTCAAGTCAAGGCGATTGCTAACAATATAAAAGTTAGATTAAAAGATGAAATAGGTGAAGCGCCGATCCGAAGTGAGGGAATTGAAGGAGCTAAATGGATATTGGTCGATTACTTTGACGTAATTATCCATGTTTTCTATCGAGAAACAAGAGAATATTATGATCTTGAAGATTTATGGGGAGATGCAGAGTTTACTAATTACGAGAATATAGATTAGAGCAATAAAATTTAAACTGATATAACTCAAAAGGCAATTAATGAGTACAGAAAATGAAAATAAAAAACCGAATCTTAATCCTTACTGGATTTATGGTTTGGTGATATTAATGATCTTGGTTTTCTTCAACATGATGTCAGTCATTGGAGGAGGGCCAAAGCAAATTAATATGGGTGAGTTTCTAAGCATGGCTAAGAAAAATCACATTGCTAAAGTTGACGTTTTAAACAGCGAAGTAGTCAACGTATATCTTAAATCAGATGCACTAGGAAAGTATCCTGATTTTAATGATAAAAAGCTAGCGCTTCCGCAACCTCATTTCACCTTCAAGGTGGGTAGTGTTGATTCATTTGAAGAAGAGTTAAAAGGTCTTCGTGAGAATGGAATAGATATTTATCCAACGTACGACACCAAAACCAATTGGATGGGTCAGCTACTTGGCTGGGTCTTCCCAATTCTTTTACTCGTCGGACTTTGGGTGTTTTTCCTTCGTCGGATGGGTGGAGGTGCAAGCGGTGCTGGAGGTCAAATCTTCAACATTGGAAAATCAAAGGCTACATTATTTGATAATACTCAGGTAAATGTCACCTTCCAAGATGTCGCGGGTCTAGAAGAAGCAAAGGAAGAGGTGATGGAAGTTGTTGACTTCCTTAAAAATCCAAAAAAATATACAGCACTAGGAGGTAAGATACCAAAAGGTGTAATCTTAGTAGGTCCTCCAGGAACAGGTAAGACTTTGTTAGCCAAAGCAGTTGCGGGAGAAGCAGGTGTTCCCTTCTTCTCCATCTCAGGTTCAGACTTTGTAGAAATGTTTGTAGGTGTAGGAGCATCCAGAGTAAGAGACTTATTTAAACAAGCGAGAGAAAAAGCACCTTGTATTGTTTTTATAGATGAGATTGATGCCATTGGTAGAGCCAGAGGTAAAGGAGCGATTCAAGGTGGGAATGACGAAAGAGAAAATACATTGAATCAATTATTGGTGGAGATGGATGGTTTTAGCACAGATAAGGGAGTAATCCTAATGGCGGCCACCAACAGACCAGACATTCTGGATTCTGCATTAATGAGACCAGGAAGATTTGATAGACAGATAGGAATTGATAGACCGGATCTTGTAGGTAGAGAAGCAATATTTAAGGTTCACTTAAAAAACATAAAGATCAGTGAAGAAATTGATGCTAAAGTTTTAGCAGAAATGACTCCAGGGTTTGCTGGAGCTGAAATTGCCAATGTTGCCAATGAGTCTGCATTGATTGCAGCAAGAAGAGGAAAGAAGGCGGTTGATATGGACGACTTCAACTATGCACTGGATAGAGTCATCGGTGGCCTTGAGAAAAAGAACAAGTTAATTTCTCCAAGAGAAAAAGAAATCATTGCTTATCATGAAGCTGGACATGCCATCTGCGGTTGGTTCTTAGAATATGCATCACCACTAGTAAAAGTTACCATTGTCCCTAGAGGTGTAGGTACATTAGGCTATGCACAATATCTTCCAAAAGAAGAATACATCACGCGAACAGAGCAACTGAATGACCGTATGTGTATGACGCTAGGAGGAAGAGCAGCTGAAAAAATAGTCTTTAACAAGATTTCGACCGGTGCGCAAAGTGATCTTGATCAGGTTACCAAAATGGCATATTCAATGATTGCTGTCTATGGTATGAATGAAAAAGTAGGAAATGTTTCATTTTATGGGATGCAACAAGATCAGTTCAACAAGCCTTATTCAGATGAAACTGCATCAATGATTGATGATGAGGTAAGAGCTGCGATTGATGTACAGTATGAAAGAGCGCAAAATTTACTTAGTGAAAAAAGAGAAGAGCTGAACATCTTAGCACAAATGTTACTAGATAAAGAGGTTTTATTAAAATCTGATGTTGAACGATTGATAGGTCCTAGACCACATAAGGAGTACACTCCTATTAATAAGGACTCAAAACAAAACGCTCCATACAAGGAACTGTTTGAAAATGAAGAAGAACCTGCATCTTAGGAATAAGATTTAGGCTAGGTATAAATTATTAGGATTGATTATTTTTAGGCTTAACCAATGAGTTTAGCACAATTTAGATAAACATGAGTGATAGCATAAAACACGAATGCGGACTGGCCCTCATTCGCTTGCTCAAACCACTTCAATATTACACCGACAAGTACGGAACTTCTCTCTACGGCCTAAACAAAATGCAACTGCTATTGCAGAAGCAGAGAAATAGAGGTCAAGATGGTGCAGGTATTGCAACGATTAAATTGGACATGCCGCCAGGTAGTCGATACATCAGTCGAAAAAGAAGTAATTCTAGTAAGTATCTGGTCGACTTATTTGACCAAGTTTATTCGCACTTCAATGAGCTTGGAGAAGATAAAATGAGCGATGCGGATTGGTTGAAAAAAAATAAACCATACATCGGAGAAATTTATCTAGGCCACCTGAGATATGGAACTCATGGTGTCAATACCATAGAAACCTGCCACCCCTTTCTTAGATTAAACAATTGGATTACAAGAAATCTAGTACTGGCTGGAAATTTCAATTTAACCAATGTTAATGAACTCTTTGAAGAGTTGATTGAAATAGGCCAACATCCGAAGGAGAAATCCGACACCGTTACAGTTTTAGAAAAAATAGGACACTTCTTAGATCACGAGGTGCAAAAACTATTCAGCTGGTTCAAAGCCGAAGGTTATTCTAATGCAGACATCACCAAACTTATTGGGGAAAACTTAGATCTCCAAAGAATGTTACAACGCGCTTCTAGAAAATTCGATGGAGGGTATGTGATGGCTGGTATGGTGGGACATGGAGATGCATTTGTATTGAAAGATCCTCATGGGATTAGACCAGCTTTTTATTACAAAGATGATGAAATTGTTGTTGTTGCTTCGGAGAAACCGCCCATTCAAACTTGCTTTGGAATACAGTACAAGGATATCAAAGAATTGAAGAGAGGACATGGTTTAATCATTAAAAAGAATGGGGACGTTAAAGAGTTACCAATCAGAGATGAAAAAGAAAAAAAATCATGTTCATTTGAAAGAATCTACTTTTCTAGAGGAACTGATTTAGATATTTATACAGAGAGAAAGAAGCTAGGAAACCAACTCGCTGCGCAGGTATTAGATTCTGTAAATCATGATATTGAGAATACGATTTTTTCTTTTATTCCCAATACAGCAGAAGTCGCTTTTTATGGACTTATTGAAGGCATCAACGATGCCGTAAATTTGCGAAAGCGCGATAAAATAAAAGCCAATCCTAATATGTCAAGTGAGGAATTAGATGCCTTACTTAGAATCAAACCAAGGGTTGAAAAAATTGCGGTCAAGGATGCAAAAATGCGAACCTTTATTGCGGATGATGCGAGTAGAAATGATTTAGTATCTCACGTATATGATGTGACCTATGGCTTAGTCAATAATGAAGTAGATACACTTGTAATGGTGGATGATTCTATTGTCAGAGGAACTACTTTAAAGAACAGCATTTTAAAAATTCTAGATCGGTTACATCCGAAGAAAATAATAATTGTAAGTTCCGCGCCACAGATTAGATATCCAGATTGTTACGGAATTGACATGTCTAAGATGAATGAGTTTGTGGCCTTTAGAGCTTTGGTGAATTTACTAAAAGCCAACAATAAGGACCACTTATTAGGTGAGACTTATGAGCGATGTGAAAGGCAGCTAAAGTTTGACAACATAGAACCTAAAAATGAGGTTCAGGCACTTTATGATTTATTTACACTAGAGGAATTAAATCAAGAAATTGCCAATATTGTCAAGCCAGTAGAAATATCGGCAGATGTAGAAATTATTTATCAAACCATTGAAGGATTACACGCTGCTTGTCCAAACCATACCGGCGACTGGTACTTTACTGGCAATTACCCTACCCCTGGAGGTATTAAAGTAGTTAACAAGGCATTTATAAACTATTTTAAGAAAGTAGATGAACGCGCTTATTTTTAAGGGCAATTCTTTATCTTGTTCTATTATATATTAAGCAATTTTATAATTTAATGAGATGGGTAAAATTCTTCAAATTTTAATCTACTCTGTTCTTATCATTTCGTTCTTCATTGTCTGTGGCTATTTTTTCAAATCGTGCTCCAGTACAACTCCAGATTCTATTGTCAATACGGCACAGGAGGTTACGGAAAATATTGCAGAAGCAGGAGGTGAGGTTGTCGCCAAAGTTGAAAACGCCACCGAAGATTTAGTAGAAGAATTTGAAGGAACTGAGATTGATTACTCTAACAATGACGAAACTGAAAAAAAATCTTTCAAAACCTCTCCCAACACAGAAAAAGAAATAGAAGAAGAGCCGAAACAAATTGAACCAAAAGTTGAAGAAACTGAGGTTGAAGAAATTGAAGAAGTAAAATATCTTGCCCAAGATCAGCCTGAAAAAAAACCAGCAATAAAAAAAGAATTGCCTGAGCAAAGCCTTGGATCTGGAGGGAATTATTTACTAATTACAGGAAACTACTCCCAAGAATTTAATGCTGTAAAAATGGTCAAGCGTTTAAACGCTCTTGGGTTTTCTAAGGCTGAAAAAGTCATTTTTGAAAATTCAAAATACTATACAGTAATCGCAGGAAAATATCCGACTGCAAATGCAGCCACAGCTGCTCAAAGCAAACTCGGAAATATTGATTCTTACGTTCAACGAAAAAGACTTTAAGGTGTGTGGCCGATCATCACTTACCGTTACTGAAAAAGAATTGGAAGCTAGATTCAATGCTACCTTCTATTCAGATGAATTAAAAACATACAATCCTTTACCCAACTATAATGTTGCGCCCACACACTACCATCCCGTTATTACCAATAAAGAACAAAATCACATTCGTCTCTTTAGGTGGGGACTGATTCCTTTCTGGGCAAAGGATCTTAAGATTGGATATAAAATGATTAATGCTAGAATTGAAACAATTCTAGAAAAAAACACCTTTAAAAACGCTTTAAGAAAGAAGCGTTGTCTTGTACCCTTGGATGGCTTTTACGAATGGAAGAAAACAAGTGAAGGAAAACAACCCTATCGTATTCAGACAACTGATCAAAAAATTTTTTGTTGCGCAGGGCTATGGGAAATTTGGCAATCACCAAAGGATGAAGTCATTGAAAGTTTTACAATTATAACTCAAGAGCCCAACGACCTTCTAAAAGATGTGCACAATCGCATGCCAGCCATCTTGTTACCAGAACAGGAAAAGCTATGGCTAGATGATACAGTTCCACCAGAAGAGTTATTAAATATGATAGAGCCTTATCCTGAAAATCTCTTAAAATTATATCCAGTAGATAAGCGTGTAGGGAAGGTTAGCGAAAATGATAAAGACCTCATTGAACCGATTTAAAAAGGTTAATTTTTCTCCTTAGTAACCCAAGAAGACAAGAATTTTAGGTTTTAGACGCAATTATGAGTGATTAATGCAACGTCTAAGCCCAATTTGTTATATTAATACTTGTAAAGTAAAATATACAAATCCGTGAAAAAACAACTCCTAACGATTTTGGTATGCTTTGTTACCATCATGAATGTAACCGCCCAAGATCTTCACCACAGACATAAGGATCTTCCCTGCGTAAACAAGCATTTCAACATGCACTTAAATATTTTCGTAGACAGCACTGGAAATCCTAATTTCAATTTGGCTCAATTTAACGCAGCCATTGCCTCTGCTAATAGATATTTTGAACCCATCTGTATGTCTTTTAGTATCTGTGAAATGGATACTATTCCCAATTATAATTTCAACAAGTTGAATCTCGAAAAAGAATTGGATCCACTCTTTTCAAATTACACCGTAGAAAACAGACTGAACATTTTTATCATTGACTCCTTGGTTATAGATGGCGATGATGGACCCTGTGGACTGGGAGGTGGAAAGAGAGTTACTTTACAGCGCAACTGCTATTCTGCTTTGACTCATGAATTGGGTCATGTCTTTGGACTGGCACATACCTTTGGTGGAAATGAAAATGTCGATGGTTCCAATTGTGATTCTGAAGCAGATGGAATTTGTGATACACCGGCGGATCCTTATACCGGCAATCCATTGATCGTATGGCATGTGGATTGTGAATTTGTTTATGAAGGAAGGGACGACAATGGACAGTTCTATCAACCTGATATTGGAAATATTATGTCGTATTACGGATGTGATTGTGGATTTACGCGCGGTCAATATCTAAAGATGGTAGAAACATATTTGAACAAGTCTAAAATGTGGTAAGGTGAAAAGAATATTAACAACATACATAATGCTCGTTTTCTGCCTTTCGGCAAATGCACAAACTGCAGATGTTGACAAAGGATGTGTGCCATTAAATGTAAAATTTTCTGCAGCTTCGCAGCCATCCTACTACTGGGACTTTGGGAATGGAGCAAACTCTACATTGGCAAGTCCAGAATTTATATTTACTTCCCCTGGAACATACACCGTTCAACTTTTTCAAAGTCAAGGGGGAACAAAAGTAGGTGATGTGCTCATTACTGTTTTTGAAGACCCAGAGGTTACACTTTCGGTAAGTGATATTCTTGGATGTAGTCCAGTTGAAATTGATTTTACAAGCAATGTGACCCTTGATCCACTCATTAACATTACCGGCTATTTATGGTCATTTGGAGATGGTGGAAGTTCGACGCAAGAAAACCCATCACACACCTATGGGAACCCTGGAGTCTATACAGTCTCTTTAGAGGTTCAAACAAATTATGAAGAGTGTAATCAAACCATTATAGAAAATCAACTCATAAGTATAGATGGAGTATCCGCTAGCTTTAATATAAGCAGCGGCATGGAATGTGAAGCTCCAGCAATAATTGCCATAACGAATACAACAGAAAATGTAGCAGGAAATTCTTATCAATGGGATTTTGGGAATGGAACAGGTTCTACAGAATTTAATCCAGGACCAATTACTTATTCTAGTCCTGGTCCTTATATAATCACATTAACGGTTGAAACACCTGATGGATGTATTGCTACACAGACTAATAATGTTGTCATTGGTAATCCAGCTATAAATTTAGAGACACGAGACACGATTTGTCTTGGAACTTTTACTACCATAACAAACCTAACAGTAGCAGATTCCTGTAGATGGAATTATACTGGTGGTTTTACATCTGGTACAAATAATCAAGATTTAGTAGTCTACTTTGTAGAATCAGGATTTCAGACTATCAACCTAACTTGTTTCTCAGGAGATTGTGTGAGTGATACGAGTTTTATGGTTTACGTTGAAGATGTAAATTCTAAATTTACTGTCGATCCACAAGTAACTTGTTCAGATACTATAAATGTTCAATTTATTGCTGAAAATTTAACTTATCAAGACTATCTCTATTACTACAAAGAGGAAAGACTGACAGATCCTATTTCGAGTCTTGAAATAATTTGTCCACCAGTTCTAGATACTATATATGAAAATAAACCAGACACCTCTTTAGTATTTCTAGAAGTGACATCTGCTGCAGGCTGCATAAGTATAGATACATCCATGCAAGTATTCCATAAGCCTACTGCTAGAATTATGGTGGACGTCCATCAAGGATGTGCTCCATTAACAGTAGAGTTCACTGAACTTCTAGATTCCATTGAACATGCAACCACAAGGGAATGGTTTTTTGATGATGGAAGTCCTTCAGTTGTTACAGATATGGAAACAGTTACGCACACTTTTACAGAACCTGGAGAATATTATGTAAAAGTTCAGACAGAGGACATTATGGGTTGTAGAGATACTTCACAAGGAGTCTGGATAAGAGTAGGTGAATTTATTGAACCTATGTATCAATTAGATAAAACGGAAATATGCCTTGGTGAAACAATCAACGTAGAGTTTTTAAATGATGATCCACGCATTGACGGGTTGGTTTTTGATACGGACGAACATCGTTACGATGATTGTTGGACAGACAAACAATCATCACATACGTTCATTACGGAACCCGGAGTTTTTGATGCAAGTTTCACCGTAGATTATAATGGGTGTTACAATACTGTAACAGAAACAAATCTTATCACAGTTAATGGAGCCAAGGCAAACATTAGCTATATGATAAATTGTGATGCCCCCAACGACGTCATGGTGACCAATGAAAGTCTCAACGCTACAGAATTTGTTTGGAAATTAGATACGATGGTGATTCAAGGAGGAGACCAATTTACTCAGACCATTGCAGAGACTGGTGTTTACAATTTATCACTTGAAGCGAATAATACTGTTGACAATTGTCCTGTCAGTATTGATACAGTTGAAATAAACATTACCAATTTATCCATTGATCTTGTTCTTCCAGATATCATATGTTTTAACGAAGAATATAATCTAGATGCCAGAGGCTCAACAGGTGTGCATGATGATTGTCATGCTGGTTATATCTGGAACGTACCAGGTAAAAGACCAAGAGAAAATGACAAGGATACGATCAATCATGTATTTCCACCTGGAACACATGAGGTATCACTTATTGTTGAAGACATCAATGGATGTACATTGACAACTTCTGAAACAGTAGAAGTTTACTATATCAAAGCTAATTTCGATGCAGCTTTTGAAGAATTGTGTGGACCTACTCCTGTTGATTTCATGGATGGTTCTATTAGTGATAATCCCATCGTAAGCTATAACTGGAGTTTTGGTTCCAACGAACAAAACCCAACTTTTGAGTTTCCAGAATTTACAGAGGATACCGTGGCCATTGCTTTAGAAATTGTGGATAGCCTTGGCTGTATGGCTGAAGTAGTAAATGTGTATCCGACCTATCAACCGTTCTCTAGAATTGTATTGAATAGTAGCCCAGGAATATGTGTTGGTGAAGAAATATTCTTTGTTGCCACCAGTTTTACTGAAAATGGTTCATTCCTAAATTATGAATGGGACTTAGGCGATTTTGGTACAGAGACAAGTCAGACTTTTACACTCCAATTTCCAGATGCTGGAACATATCCTATTAGTTTATTCTATTATGAAAACTCTACTGGTTGTTCGGGATCCGATGAGGTAATTATAACTGTCGTTGAAAATCCGGAGGCTAGCTTCACTGCAACCGTGGATGGTGAGCCATTTAATTTTGATGAAGAACTATGCCACCCTAAAATTATTGAATTTAACAATACCTCAGTGACTGAAGGACCTACCTTTAGTTTTTGGACTTTTGATACTCAGACAATTCAATTTGAAAGTCCAAGTTTTTCTTTTGAAAGAGGAACACATGATATACAATTACTGGTTTCATCTGCATTTGGTTGCTCGGACACTGTATCACAGCAAGTTACTTTGATTGGACCTAATGGTGACCTTGTGGCAGAGGCTACAGAAGTTTGCTTTGGAGATGAACTAGATTTTTCTGTTACAAATCTAGAAGATGTGAGCAGTATTGAGTGGAATCTTGGTGGTGGGTCAGTAGCTAGTGATGTTGAGGATGTTAGTATAATTTTTGATCAGGTCCCAGAAGATTCAGTTTTAACCGTCGATGTAATTCTGAAATCAACCGAGACTGGTTGTGAATATATAGAATCTGTTGATGTTGTTGTCATTCAAGTAATCGCTGATTTTATCGATACCTTGGCTGCAGATATTTGTGGGCTTTCAGTGGCTTTTCAGGATAAGTCAACTGGTGCTGATATATATAATTGGGACTTTGGAAATGGTCAGACCTCTAGTGAACCAAGCCCAGAAGTAAGATATTTAGAAGAGGGAAATTACACAGTAACTTTACAAGTATCGGATGCAAATAACATTTGTAGCAACGAGAAATCAGTAGAATATGACGTAGGATTACAAGATCATGATATCAAGATGCCGAATGCTTTCAGTCCAAATGGAGACGGGATTAATGATGATTTCAACGTACTCTTACCAAATGGATATGAAGATGTAGTAGAAATCCGCGAATTTAAAATTTATAATAGATGGGGTCAGTTAGTTTATGATAATGATTCCCCGACACAAGGCTGGAATGGAGCCTTTGATGGAAAAGTAACACCGGCTGAGGTTTACTCTTACTATATAGAACTAGATATCTCTGATTGTGGAGCCTTTATTCAAAAAGGAAACCTTACCATCGTCAGATAATTAAATAATTGCTCTCACTTGTTTACCTTTCCTATTGTAAACACATTAATAGGAACACACAACATGTGAGAGCATTTCTATACATAGCATTTTCTCTGTTTGTGATTTCATCCTGCGCTCCTGCAGAACCTACCATTGAAATCATAAAGCTGACCAATCCTTCCGTACAAGGAGGGCAATCAAGCATCAATGACATGGGCAATACAGAAATGATTCAATCATGGATTGAGCATGGACGTGGAAATGATGCAGCATTGGTCATTGGTAAAACAAGGAAAGATCGGTTTGATGATTTCTTTGTTATTGATCATGGTAAGAATTTTTACGTGAACTGGGCTGATTTTCCTGCCGTTGTTAATTTTGGTCATCATCCCGGTAGAATGGCCGTACACTGGCGAGAAAAAAGTGGAAAGGGCACGTATGAATATGATATCAAAATGGCCATCTCGACAGATGGAGGAAATAACTGGGGAGAACATTTTAAGCTACATAACGACGATACTAAATCAGAACATGGCTTTGTAAGTATGGCCTCTATGAAGGGTGATAATACCATGCTTATCGCGTGGCTTGATGGAAGAAATATGGTTAGCAATGAAAATTCAGAACATGAACATGAAGGTGCGATGACCCTAAGATGTGCAGAGATGGATGTTCAAGGAAATGTAACCAACCGGATAGAACTAGATAATCGGGTCTGTGAATGTTGTAATACCGACCTATGCTTCATGGACAATGGAAATCCGATTGTGGTCTACAGAGACAAAACAGATACCGGAGTTAGAGATATATTATATATGATCCGAAGAGATTCGGTGTGGATGCCACCAAGACCTGTATACCCGGAAGGTTGGTACATTGGGGGATGTCCAGTAAATGGTCCAGCTGTGGCTAGTGCTGATTCAACAGTATTCGTCGGCTGGTATTCCGGCAAAAATGATACGCCGAAAGTACATCTAAGCATTTCAGATGATCTTGGATTTAATTTTGCAGATCCTATACGCGTAGATAATGGTGCTCCGATTGGAAGGGTAGATGTTGAAGCATTTGATGGGAAGCATGCCTGGGTTAGTTGGATTGAAGAACACCCGGAACATGAAGCAGAGATCTTACTAGCTAAATTTGATCATGAGAAAAAGATTGAAGAACATCATCTAGCCTACACCAGTAATAGTAGAGATGCTGGTTTTCCTATTCTAAAACAAAAAGACGGAAATTTATTCATTAGTTATACAAAGGTTGATAGCATCACCAAGCCAGTCTTGAAAAAAATAAAGATGCTTAACAAATAGAGTGATTCACCTCTTAGTCTTTTCCTATTCATCTATTTCTATCTACCTTTGAATCAAAGATAATTATGAAGGCTATTATAGTAGATGATATGCCATTGGCTATAGCCAATTTAGAATCGGACATAAAAACACATTTACCAGAAATTGATTTAATTGGTACTGCTGAAAGTGTTGTGTCAGGTGCAAAGCTTGTCAAAAAATTGAAACCTGATCTGATCTTCTTAGATATCGAAATGCCAGATGGGCTTGGCTTCGATTTAATAGACTTACTAGAAGAACCCTACCCTTACGTCATCTTCGTAACTGCATCTAATGAGTACGCCATTAAAGCTTTTAGGTATTCTGCCATTGACTATTTATTAAAGCCCGTAGATCCGGATCTTTTGTTGGAAGCTGTAACTAAACTCAAAAGCCAACTAGGTTTAAGTACTCAACAAATGGATCTTGCCAGAAAATCGATGCAAGGAGAAAAAACGGAACAGCTCGCATTGAACACTCAAGATGAATTAAGAATTGTAGAGATAACTAGCATCATCCGTTGCCAATCAGATAGCAACTATACCACCTTTTATTTTGAGGATAAAACAAAGATGATCGTCACAAGACCGCTTAAGGAATTTGATAAAATTTTAAAAAATTCTGGATTTATTCGAAGCCATCAATCACATCTCATAAATGGAGTATTTATTGACTCATTTCAGAAAGCAGATGGAGGATATCTACTTATGAAAAATAAAGAGATAATACCTGTTTCTGTGAGAAAAAGGACAGAGGTAGTTGAATTCCTAAAAAGCTTACAATAAAGTAGCACGCATTAGTTTAACTTTGGACTATTAAAATTGCCATCATGAATAAATTATACTTTCTAATTATTTGCTTATTTACTTGCTTGCCAATCCAAGCTCAAGAGACCATTGATGGAACGCTTATGCATGACAATGAACTAAGAGAGTATACCTTATATGTTCCTAGCAGTTATGATGGATCAGCTGAAGCACCATTGCTATTTAATTTTCATGGCTATACAAGTAATGCTGGACAACAAATGTTCTATGGAAACTTTTTAGAGCTTGCAGATACGCATGGGTTTATTATTGTTCACCCACAAGGTTTATTAGATGCTAATGGTATTACACATTTTAATGCAGAGTGGCAATCGGACGTTGATGACATTGGGTTTTCATCAGCCTTGATCGATAAAATTGCCTCAGACTATTCCATAGACTTAAGTAGAGTTTATAGCACTGGAATGTCTAATGGAGGTTTCATGTCCTACACACTTGCTTGCAGATTAAGCGATCGTTTTGCGGCAATTGCTTCAGTAACTGGAACCATGACTATTCCCCAGCTCGGGAATTGTACCGCCGAAAGAGCAGTCCCTGTTATGGAAATTCATGGCACTCAAGATCTAACAGTACCTTATGAGGGTTCAGACTGGATGGCTGCAGTTGATGACGTCGTTGCGTTTTGGGTAGATAATAATAATTGTGACCCGGACCCAGTTGTCACGGACATGCCTGACACAAATAGTTCAGATGGGAGCACAGTTACTAGATATGTTTACTCCAACGGAGATGATAATTCAAGTGTTGAATTATATCAAGTTGTCGGGGGAGCACATACATGGCCAGGCACTGCCTTTAACTTTCCTGGAACCAATCAAGACATCAATGCTTCAGCACTTATCTGGGAATTCTTTTCGCAATACAATTTAGACGGAGCCATTAGTAGTACTGAAGATTTAGGACATAGTCAGATATTGGCATATCCAAATCCCACAACTCACCAAATTACCATTGACGGCCTTCAATTTAATGATCACATCCAAATTCACACGCTTACAGGTCAAAAATTATCAAGCTATAAAGCAATGGATGGTTTAATGACCATCGACCTTAATCATTTGCCGAAAGGCGGATACTTACTATGTGTCACAAGTGATATTCAAAGCTGGACAGAGGTAATATTTAAGATAGATTAGGCTAGAAAAATCTAGAATCTCACTTTAATTTAACGAATTCTAGAAATAGGTCTACGGATTCTTTAGACCCAATACTTTAGGCTTCTAAGGCTTGCATCTTCGTAGTGTTCTTTTTATTAAATCAAAAAATAGCATTATGAAAAAGATGATTTGTTTATTGACAGGAGTTTTATTCTTATTTACTCAAGCTTTCTCAACCAATCCTATCACGGAAAATAAATCTCTTTCTGTGGTTGCAGGATCAGGCTTAAAAATGAGAACTACCCCATCCTTAGAATCTCAAGTGATTAAAGTAATTCCATTCGGAGATGCGGTCTATGAAGTTCTAGATTCAATGACAGCAGAGGTAATTACTGATCGCATTGAATGGATGGAAGGTGAATGGATTAAAATCGAGCACATGGGAGATCAAGGATATGTGTTCAACGGATTCTTGACGAGTCTTCCCATCCCACAATTTGACTTCGAATTAACGTTAGAAGACTTAGCATTGGCTGCTCCTGTGGAGTCATGGATGAATTATAGATTCAATAGAATTGGAGAACCTTCTATCTATGAAACAGATGAAGAAATAAAAATGGTTACAGATTTTGAAGGAGGTCACCGTAAAATTGAATATGAATCGGTCTACAAGTATAAGGTTGTTCTTCAATTGAACGATGTAGAAATCCATGAAGCATATAACTTAATGAAAGGAATGTTGATGACAGGCTATGAAAAAACAAGTTATGACCGAAAGGCAGTTTTTGTTGAAAACAAATATGGAGAAATTGATCGCATCAGAATTAATCTAGAGCAACCGGTAGACATCAAAAAATTAAACGACAACACGGTCCAAATTTCCATTACGAATTTCTATGATGGAGGATGTGGATTATAAGAAAAGTAAGTTAGTCTAGATAGATTTCTAGATGACGGCTGGATCACCAAGTTAAAAGGAGACTTCAAAAGTGGAGTCTCCTTTTGCTATTCATTCCACGACACTAGAATCAATCTATATTTTTAGACTATTCAAACTTGACTATCTTTAGAGCATCTAAAATAAAAACATGCCGACAAAGTCTACACACTTTATAAATTCAAGAGGATTCAAGCTTAGCGCAAAAATTGAATTTCCACTTACGCAAAAGCCAGATGCTTTTGCGATTTTTTCGCATGTATTTACAGGCAGTAAAAATTTAAATGCGACTAGAAACATCAGTCGTGCCATGACCCTAAATGGAATTGCTGTATTACGGTTTGACTTTACCGGCTTAGGCGACAGTGAAGGTGAGTTTTCAGACACCAATTTCTCTACCAATGTTGATGATATTTTATCGGCAGCTAAATATCTAGAGGAGAATTACAAAGCACCAAGTATTCTTGTCGGACATTCTTTGGGAGGAGCTGCGGCGATTTATGCAGGCAGAGAGCTTTCTAGCGTTCAGGCAGTAGCAACTATTGGTGCACCCTCGGAACCTGAACATGTGACACATCTATTCGGGTTTTCGTTGGAGAAAATTGAGAAAGAAGGTGAGGCTGTGATAAGTATAGGAGGTCGCCAATTCACCATTAAAAAACAATTCATTGATGATATACGTGCTGTAGATTTACAAAAAATAACACACGATTTAAACAAGGCTTTACTTATCCTTCACTCTCCCCAGGATAGTATCGTCGAAATCGAAAATGCCGCAAAAATTTATCACTCTGCTCATCATCCTAAAAGTTTTGTGACACTAGAAAAGGCGGACCACATGTTAAGCAATAAGGATGACGCCTACTATGCTGCCAATGTTATTGCATCATGGGTCAAACGATACATACCGATCCCAACTAAAGAAGAATTAAAGCCTAAGAAGCAAGTTATTGCCAAATTAGGTCAGGTAGGATATACAACAGATATTGTCGCGGGAAAGCATGGTATGGTTGCTGATGAATCAGAACAAATGGGAGGAAATGATTTTGGCCCTTCACCATATGAACTTCTAAATTCAGCCCTTGCCGCTTGTACAGCAATGACCTTGCAAATGTATGCCCGGAGAAAAAAGTGGCCACTAGAAAATGTTCAAGTAGACATCGCCTTTGATAGAAGTTATAAAGAGGACTGTATGGACTGTGAAGATCATGAAAAGAGGATTGGTAAATACGATGTATGTGTTACTCTGGAAGGACCTCTGGATGAAGCGCAAAAAAATAGACTGCTAGAAATTGCCGGCAAATGTCCCATTCACAAAACACTTCTGGCTAAACCCGAGGTGAGTTTAAGTATGTTATAATTGAATCACCCCTAATCGTTTTTTAGTTAAGTACCTTTAGTGTGTTCAGTGTCTCAAATCCTTATCTTGCCCGCTGAGATAAAAAGTGATGGAAAGCATAAAATACATTGATCGTCAATCTGGCCAATTAATTACCGAAAACCCTCCGGGCGAGGGCTATTTAAAATTTTTATATCACAACCCTTTTGGGAAGTTGGCGCTCCACTTAGTTGTAAAGCGTAAATTCCTTTCATCCTGGTATGGAAGCATTAAAGACAAGCCCAAATCTGTTGAGGCAATTCAAGAGTTTGTTGACGACTTGAATATTGACATGAATGAAGCAGTTAGGCCGATTGAAGAGTATAATTCATTCAATGAATTTTTCTACAGAAAATTAAAGCCTGAAGCTCGGCCAATAGGAGAAGGTTTAGTTTCTCCAGCTGATGCAAAGTTGATTGCTTTCGAGGACGTTGATGAAGTCAATAAGTTTTTTGTCAAAGGCCAGAGATTTACCTTAAAAGAATATTTTCAAAGTGAAATGTTGGCAAATCAATATGAAAATGCCTCGCTATTTATATTTCGTTTAGCTCCCAATGATTACCATAGGTATCATTTCCCTTTCTCTGGAATGGTATCAGAAAGCACTAAAATTAAAGGAAGATATTTCTCAGTATCGCCCTATGCGCTCGCTGCTAATTTCACCAAGGTTTTCTGTGAAAACAAAAGAGAATATCTAACTCTTGCTACAGAAGAAAAAGGAGAGATCATCCTTAGTCCAGTGGGAGCAACAATGGTTGGAACAATTCATGAAACGTTCACACCCAACACTCACGTAAAGAAAGGAGATGAAATGGGATACTTTGCTTTCGGTGGGTCAACAGTAGTTATGTTGGTTGATAAATCAAAAGTGACCATAGATCCAGATATTCTTGAGAATACTAAGAATAAAATAGAAACGGCAGTCAAGATGGGTGAACGTATAGGGATATAAGTTGAGTTAATTCTGGAATAATGAATAAATCAGAACTCAAACAATATATAAACTCAATATTTCCAGCGTTAGATGAGCAATCTATTGATGCTATCACCGCACATGCAAGTATCATAGAAAAGGTAAAGGGAACGAAATTAATTTCAGAAGGAAAGCGACATCACTACCTGTATTTAATAAAAGATGGAAGTGCAAAATCTTACTACCAAAAGGAATCAAAAGAGGTGTGCTTGTGGTTTGCATTTAAAAATGAAATCGCTTCAACAATTAAAACTTTTGAAGGTCAACCTTCTAACGAAACCATTGAACTAATAGAAGATTCAACACTCATTCAATTAAAGATCGAACCAATTAAAAAACTTGCAAAAGTAAATTTATCGATCAGTCACTGGATTACTGAAATCATTACAGATCATGCTTTGTTCCTAGAGGAAAGACTACATAAACTGCAGTTTATGACAAGTCAAGAACGATATGAAGAATTGATAAAAGTCGCACCAGGACTAATACAAAAGGTATCTCTTACTGATATTGCTTCTTTTTTAGGAATGAGCAGGGAAACCCTAAGTAGAATAAGAGCTAAAAAATAGTTTTGTGACATTTGTCAAAGGAACCTTGCGGTGATTGTTTGATATTTGTCTATATGTTTAAAATAAATACACCCCCAAGCCTTAGATTCAATCATTTCTTTATATTCCTTTTTACTATTTCTATAAGTTGTAGTTTAACGAGCTGCTTTACGTGGGCTGCTAGAGCTGAAAACAAACTCCCTGCAGAAACTGCCTTGCATAAAGAATACAATTATAAGGGAAAGATAATCATCATTGGAGCAGGTGCATCTGGATTAGCGGCAGCAAAGGTGTTGGAACAGAACAACATTGATTACCTAATTTTAGAGGCGACCAATAGATATGGAGGAAGGTTGAAAAAAGATACAACCTTAGCTGATTTCCCAATCGACCTTGGTGCTGAATGGCTTCATAGCGCTCCAATAACCTTAAACAAGTTAAAAGGAAAACAAGGAGATGAAATTGATGAAGAACTAATTTCATACCACTTAAAAAGCACCGCAACTTGGGATGGAAAAAAGTATAAGGTTAGCCCTGATTGGCGAAATGATTTCATGTATAATTTCTTACCAGAATCTAAGTTCAAAACATCTACATGGTACGATTTCGTCAATAAGAATATTGCTTATTCAGTAAAGCATAAAATTAAATTTAATTCAGCTGTTTCAGAAATAAACTACTCCGGCGATGAAGTCGTTGTAAAAACTACAAATGGAGAAACTTACAAGGCAGATAGAGTGCTTGTTACTGTTTCTCTTGGTGTTCTAAAATCTAATATGATAAGTTTCATTCCAAAAATAGATGAAGAAAAGAAGGAGGCCATTGAGGCCATCTCATTCCAGCGAGGATTTAAGGTAGTTATGAAATTTGCAAAAAAGTTTTACCCTGATGCTATCAATTGTAAAGTTGCAAATGGGGAGAAAGTATTCTATGACATGGCCTTTAAGAAAAACACACAATTTAACATACTGGGGTTTCTATGTAAAGGGCCTGAAGTAAATAAATATTATGATCTAAGTTCTGAACAGGATATTATTTTAAGCTTACTTGAAGATTTAGATCAAATGTTTGATGGGCAAGCTACTGAATCTTATTCAGGAGAGTTTATCTTGGAAAATTGGGGGCAATACGAATTTACCCAAGGTACTTGGACTATGGCTATGCAAGAAAATAAAGGCAGACTTAAGGCCCTAGCGCAACCATTAAACAGAAAGGTATATTTCGCAGGAGAAATTTACGACCCATATAAGCAAATGGGTGTGCCAGGAGCAATACTTTCTGGCTATCATACCATTGACTATTTATTAACCGATAAATAAAGACGCTGGAAAATGAGTAAAAGTAAAAATCTAGCAAATCGCTTAAAGGAGGTTCTCTTAGACGGAGAATGGATAGCGAAAACAAACATTTTAGAACAACTGAGTAAGACTAATCTTAATCAAGCTATATATAAAATGGGTGACCATAATTCCATTGCCGAACTTACCTTTCACATCAATTATTATGTAGGAGGAATTTTGAATGTTTTTAAAGGAGGTGATTTAGAAATTAGAGATCAATTTAGTTTTGACATGGAAATAATTGACACAGAAACCAACTGGAAATTACTTCTAGATTTATATAAAGAAAACTCAATCTCAATAATCGAGAAAATTTCGGACTTCCCAGATAATCAATGGGATGATCCTTTTATTAAAAAAGAATACGGAACCTACGAAAGAAATGTGGAAGGATTAATCGAACATAGTTATTATCACTTTGGACAAATCTCTCTTTTACTTAAACTTATAAATTCTGAAAGCAAAAAAATTAACTCTGCACAATTCTAGTTCAGTCCATTAATTATATAAAACAATCTGCGCACCCAATAACTCCTCAGGAATTCCAAAAGCGTCTACAAGCAATCCGGCCATTGGACGTAGATCGCGATTAAGCTTGGCTATCATTCTACGAATTGCTTTGGTCTTATTTCCTTCGAAATATTCGTTCTCTAGATAAAAGCCTTTTACATCTTCAATGGTCTGCAAAGCATATAGTGCACTTAAATTATGTAAGGCAGATTTCAACTCTGAATTTTCTACCTTCTCAATCGCCTTATGGAATTCTTCCAATACTAATTCTTCCGTATATGCTTTTGCTAATTCAAGCATGTGCATTTGACAACGCATATATGCATCGTTTGGATTGATTCTTTGACCCAAGTAACTTCTCATACGTTGGCTTACTGTTAGCACCAATTTCTCCTTTCTATATTTAAAGGCATGCGCATGAAACTTAGGATCAAGTAAGTGATCTTGAGAAGTATTATTGGCATAAGCAGGACTGATTTCAATAATTCTATGAGAAAGTCTACTTGAAATAAATTTAATCACCCCGTAGAAACTATTCTCAGACAATGACTTTTGAAATTCGGTAAGAACACCTTTGGCAACTAATTGAAGTAAGACTGTATTGTCCCCCTCGAAAGTTGTAAATATGTCTGTATCTGCCTTTAGGTCAGACAATCGATTCTCGTCTAGGTATCCTTTTCCGCCACATGCCTCTCTACATTCTTGAATTGTTTCTGTTGTATGCCAAGTAGCCAAAGCCTTAAGGCCAGCAGCCTTTGTTTCTACCTTCCTAAAATCTCCATCTCTTGGAGTCTCGACCAACTCAACTGCTAATGCCTGTAGTGCAAAGTGATAGGCATAAGTCTTAGCTAATTTTGGCAATAAGCGATGCTGGTGACTTGGATAATCCATGAGAATCGTTTCCGGCATTCCATCTTTCGGTGCAAACTGTCTCCTCTGTAATCCATATTTTATCGCAATGGTCAAGGCAGATTTACTTGCACTTATTCCGGCCAAACCAACTGAAACTCTTCCAGTAATAAGCGCTCCCAACATGGTGAAAAATCGCTTGTTTGGATTAACAATTTTTGATTCGTATTCTCCTTCATCGTTAATCGTACCAAATCTATCCAAAAGATTTTCTCTAGGCACTCGAACTTGATCAAACCAAAACATTCCATTGTCTACTCCATTCAATCCCATCTTATACCCACAGTCTCTGACACGTACACCTGGGGCAACCTTATCGTTTTCATCTCGCACTTTAACGAGAACACAATGTACCCCCTGATTTTCGCCTTGAACTATGAGTTGGCCAAACACTGCAGCCATTGAAGAGTGCAATGCGTTACCAATATATTCTTTGCTGGCTTTTTCATGTGGCGTATGGACTATCAACTCATCTTTCTCCGAATCATAAGTGATGGTTGTCTCAAGTCCTTTTACATTGGAGCCATGACCTGTTTCAGTCATTGCAAAGCAACCCAACAAATCTGTTTTGATTAGAGCTTCAACATATTTTTTATGATGTTTCTCAGTACCTAATCCCATGACTGCTCCTCCAAATAATCCAAACTGTACTCCGAATTTTATGGTTAAGCTTATGTCATGAAATCCTAACATTTCAAAGACTGCAATGTGTTCACCATATTTTGCAGAACCACCATATTCGGTTGGAAAGGCATAAGCACTCAATCCTTGTTTTGCTAATTCTCGGCACTGTCTTAGAATTTCTAAACGATACTCTTCTTTATTTTGTACTCCTGTATTTGCGAAAGCGGGATCACGCAAAAGTTTACGCATCCGATCGTTGATTCCTTTATTATCACCATCAAGAACCGCAAGCATATCAGCCGCTGTAAATCCAACACTTTTTTCTTCCAGATCAACGGTTTCATTCTGCACTTTCCCAAGAAGTAATTGCTGACTATTTAAGGTGGTCACTCCCAGTGCTGTTCCCATCTCTTCCAAAGCCATTCTAGTCTTCGGAGACTTCCAGATCTCTTCTTTATTGTAACCAATACTTGCCTGCGCCAATTCAAGACCAAGATTTACCAAAGATGTTTTCTTAGAATCTTCAATTTTTGCGGAATGCGAACGTATGGCTTGAATCCAATTTCTAAATATTTCTGGACTTGGAGGATCTGTGGGATCTGTCCATTTAATTAAGTAAGTTCTATCCTCATCCGTTAAAAATTCGAGGTTATCCAATTGCTTATGAATCATATTCATTTCTGAAGGACTTAAAACACTATCAGACCATCCAACATAGAATAAGGGTAACATACTTAATACCCCTGGAGAAAATTTAGATTCTTTTGTTTCAATAACTGCCATATCAAATATTAATTAATACAAAGGTAAGACATTGCCATCTCCGATGTTGTCTCTAGAAAATAAACAGTATTTTTGGTGAAATAGTTAAACAGAAATAAAATTTATGGGTCTATTAGACGGAAAAATTGCCATTATTACTGGAGGTTCAAGAGGAATTGGAGCAGCCATCGTAAGAAAATTCATGAATGAAGGAGCCTCTGTAGCATTTACCTACAGATCTTCAAGTGCAAAAGCCGATGCCATTGTCGCTGAATTTGCAGATTCTGCAGATCGAATCATTGCCATCCAATCGGATGCCAGTAAATACGATGAAGCTGAATCGCTGGTGAATCAGGTGATTGAAAAGTTTGGGACAGTCCATATTTTGGTAAATAATGCAGGAATCACAAAGGATACCTTAATGTTGAGAATGTCTGAAGAGCAATGGGATGGTGTCATGGAGGTCAATTTAAAATCTGTATTTAATGTTACCAAGCACGTCATTAAGCCAATGATGAAAAATCGTTTAGGAAGCATTATTAATATGAGTTCTGTTGTGGGTGTTTTCGGAAATGCTGGACAAGCAAACTATGCAGCCTCAAAGGCAGGAATAATTGGTTTCAGTAAATCAATCGCCAAAGAAGTCGGCTCAAGAAATATTCGATGTAATGCGGTAGCGCCTGGATTTATTGCAACCGAAATGACTGACGAACTAGACGAGTCAACTAAAAAAGCATATACGGATAGTATTCCATTAAAGAGATTTGGGCAAGGAGATGACGTCGCAAATATGTGTGTATTCTTGGGGTCAGATCTTTCATCATATATTTCAGGACAAGTATTAAGCGTATGCGGAGCAATGAATACATAGTACTCTTTTCAATTCTAATATTGAGTCTAATCTTTCAGATTCAATGCAACAAAAGGACATCCTATTTAACGGTAGGAACGCAAGCTGCATTGGAAGAAGTGGCTGTGCGTGAAACGAAACAAAAAGATATTAGATCTTGTGTGGACCCACTCGACTATGCTCCCTATGACACCTTACTAAGACCACTACGACACATACGCCTCAACGTTCATTTTATGGACTCAAGTACTGGAATACATAATTTCAGTGAACAGAAGGGCCGGAAGTACATGAAGACTTTGATCGCTAATGCAAATGATCGGTTGACACGAAATAATAAAATGAAGCTTCCTGTTAATAATGACACACCGAACTTATCGCCGCAATACCAGTATGTGATTACTCCTACTTCTAAAGACGATGATGGGTTCTTTTTTCATCAGGATGATGAACTATCATTTTTCTTAAATAAAGGAAAAGATAAAAACAATTATAATCGAGATGTCATAAAAAAGTACGCCATCTCAGATGATACCATCCTCAACGTATTCGTAATGCCCCACCACCCCGACAGTCTAAAAACTGGAAGGTATAAGGCTGCAAGTACAGGAATTGCTTTAGGTACTTCATTAAAACTAGCTGGGCTGGTGGAGCAACCAGACAAGCCGTGGAATTTTGCAACCTTACTAAACCATGAGGTTGGACACATCTTTGGTCTGCGGCATTCATGGTATAAAAATGATGGCTGTGACGATACTCCGGTCCATAAAAACTGCTGGCAACCAGATGGAACGGAAAAGTGCCCAGAACCTGGATCGAATAATATGATGGACTATAATAATAGTCAAATGGCAATCACACCTTGCCAACTAGGAAAGATTCATAAGAACTTTTCTAATACAAGTTCAGAGTTGAGAAAATTGGTCATTCCAAGTTGGTGTGATTTCGATGGAAGTAAAACGATTGTGGTAAAAGACCAGACTCAATGGAGGGGGTCATTAGATTTATCTCACAACGTGGTCATTAAAAAGGGAGGATCATTGACCATAAAGTGTCGTGTCTCGATGGCAAAAGGTTCTTCAATTACAGTAGAGCCTGGAGGTAAATTAATTCTTGATCACTGCAAAATCCACAATGACTGTGGCGAACAGTGGAATGGAATCCAAGTCGCTTCAAGCAATAGTGAGCAAGGTGAGATTATTTATATGGGTGAAGTACAGATAGAGAATACGACTTCCGTCAAAAGTTAAGTCGTTTAGTTTTCAAGCTCAAAGTGTACTAGAACAAAGGGAGGAATCTGGACTTGAAATTTTTCATCAGTGCTTAGATTTTGCATGAGGTACGATCCTTCCATCTTTCCCAATTTTGTAGGAAGTGGGCTCCACGATTGGTAACTATGTTTTTCTCCATGTTCCAACACGGGTTGTTCTCCGATTACTCCTTCGCCTTTAACTTCATGTTTATTACCCATCCCATCTGTGATAATCCAATGGCGACTTAATAATTGCACCGGTTGTTTTTCCTGATTCTCTATACTTACAAAGTAGGCATAGACATAATAACTATGATCTGGATTGGACTTATCCGGAAGATAACTTGTTTCAACTGATATTTGTATACCTCTAGTTGTCTTAGTAACCATATCTAATTAATGTTCTAAATCTAAAAAGGTTTCGGCAATAAGCTCTGCTTCTTCTAACGCAACTTCGAGCAAATCGTTGACAAGAATTTTGTCAAATTTATTTTCATAGGCCAATTCGCGTTGCATTTTTTCAATCCGTTTCTTCAGCGCATCTTCAGATTCAGTATTTCTATCAATCAATCTTTGCTTTAAAACATTAAAGGATGGTGGTCTAATAAAAACCGCCAGAACCCGCTCTCCGAATGATTTTTTCAAACTGATGGCCCCTCGAACATCAATATCAAATACAATGTGTTTGTTCAATTTTTCTATCCGTTCGACTTCAGAAAATAAGGTGCCGTAAAATTGATTCTCATAGACCTCCTCATATTCAACAAAAGCATTTTGCTTAATCTTCGCCTTAAAATCTTCCAGACTTAAAAAGTAATAGTCCTTCCCATCAACTTCATGGGCCCTTTTTTTTCTTGTAGTCGCTGACACACTAAAGTCTAGGCTATCGTATTCCTTTAGTAAATGTCTTACTATGGTTGTTTTGCCTGCACCAGAGGGTGCAGTAAAGATTAAATGCTTGTGTTTGGGGACGACAGCTTTTGGTTTACTAAATAATGTTAGCAAGCTGTTCTTTAATTTTTTCCAGCTCATCTTTCATCATTACTACGTATTGTTGAATATCGGACTGTTGAGCCTTGGCTCCAAGTGTATTAATTTCACGACCCATTTCTTGTGAAATGAAGGCCAATTTTTTTCCCTTCTCAATTTTTTCACTATTCAAAGTATCCAAGAAGTAGTCGCAATGTTGAGACAATCTTACTTTTTCTTCGGTAATGTCTAATTTTTCAAGGTAGAAGATTACTTCTTGTTCAAACCTGTTTTTATCGATGGATTCTTCATTAATCCACTGATTTAGGTTTTTATGCATTCTTTCACGAACATTTTCGATTCTAGATTTCTCCAAAGGTTCTATTCCTGTCAGATATGATTTTATGTTGGTTACTCTTGAACCAAGATCAGTTTTAAGGACCATTCCTTCCTCCGATCTAAAGTTTTTAAGCATTTCCAATGCTGATTGAGTCGCCTGTTGAATGGCTACCCACTCATTTTCTTCCAAATCACCTTCTTCAGGACTCACAACATTGGGTATTCTCATGATGGATTGAAGAATATCAGAATCATCAAGGCCTAATTCCTCTCTTAGTTCTTTCAGCTCTTTGGCATATTTTTTAACCAAAGTGGTGTTGAGTGAATATTCATCTGCTCCGGTCTCGTTACCGATTTTGAGTGTTACATCAAATTTTCCACGAATGGCAGAATTAAGAATTTGCTTGCGAAGTAGAAGTTCTTTTTCCTTGATGTTGTTGGGAATTCGCATTCTAATATCAGAAGACTTGCCATTCAAAGACTTTATTTCAATCTTAATTTGCTTCCCATTTACTTGGGAACTGCCTTTGCCATAACCAGTCATTGATAGTATCATATGCCTATTTTAGGATTATTCTGCAATATACTAAATGAATATTCCTGCATCGATTTAAAAATCCAAAAGTAAAAGAGTCCTTCGAAATGTCACTAATTAATTGAAAATCAAGGGAAAAAAGTGAAAATTTAGTCCCTACTAATCAAGAAAAGAACGATATTTGCAGCCCCTAATGCGGGTATAAGGCAAAGAAAATCAACCGATTAAACAAAATAAAATGAGAAAAGCTGATTTAGTAAACAGGATCTCCGAAAAAACTGGCGTTCCCAAAGTAGATGTCCTAGTTTCGATGGAAGAGTTTTTCAAAGAGGTAAAAGACACCTTATCAAGTGGAGAGAATGTTTATATCAGAGGCTTTGGCTCATTTATTATAAAGAAGAGAGCAAAGAAAATTGGTAGACACATTAAGAAAAATGTAGCTATTGAAATCCCTGAACACTTTATCCCAACCTTTAAGCCATCTAAGATATTTGTAGAGCAGGTGAAAGAGAATGTGGTAGAGGAACCGAAAGTCGAAAAAGAATAAATTTAGTAGATGGGCCTAAGTATAGCGCAGAAAGCATTGATTATAGTGTTTATAGCCTTGTTTTGTGGTATATATTTTGGCTGTGAAACAACTACCAAAGAAATACAACTTTTGGAAAAGTCCAGAAGTGTTGAACCAATATACCTAGATATTCAACAAGAATTGCAAGTAGCAACTCAAATGCTACCCAAAGAAGATAGATTAGATTTAGAGAGTTTTCTTGTAAATATTGAAGATAGTGGTTCTGATTCTGAAAAAGTAGAAGCATATAAAGGTCTAGCAGGAAAGTGGTATCAATTATCGAAACCTATACTTTCTGGCTATTATGCGGAGAAAATTGCAGAAATTGAAAATACAGAAGATGCTTGGGCAATAGCAGGAACAACCTACTATTTAGGCTTATCTAACGCAAATACAGATAACCAAAAGAAATATTCCCGGCAACATGCACTATCGAACTTTGAAAAAGCGAGTTCGTTGAATCCATCAAATATGGATCATAAAATCAATAGTGCACTCTGTTATGTAGAATACCCCGAAGAAGACCAGCCAATGCAGGGAATATTGATGCTTGTGAACCTTGCAAAGGAGAATCCAGAGTCAATTCCTGTGCATATGCAACTCGGTAGATTGTCAATTAGAACTAATCAGTGGGAAAATGCGTTGAAACGTTTTAACAGGGTTATTGAAATTGATCCTGACAACAAAGAAGTGCATTGTTACCTCTCTGAGGTCTATAAAGCTCAAAATGACACAGCAAAAGCCAGTAAATCGGAAGAATTGTGTCAATTACGATAAATAAGAATATTAAAATTTAAATTATGCCTTGCGGTAAAAAAAGAAAGCGACATAAGATCGCAACTCACAAAAGAAAAAAGAGACTGAGAAAGAACAGACACAAGAAGAAGAAGTAATTCTCTTTGAGTAATTGCTGATGCTTGTCAGCAAATGTTTGTCATGCCATCCAATGGATGGTTCTTTTTGAATTTTATCTCAGTTGCTATTTTGGATAAAGAGTTAATTATACGTGGTTCTGATTCAGAAGTAGAGATAGCGCTATTAGAAAATAAAAAGCTAGTAGAACTCCATACCCAAGCAAAAGGGGAAGAGTTTACAGTTGGCGATATCTTTCTGGGTGAAATTGGTATGCTCAGACCCGACCTAAATGCGGCTTTCTTGAACGTAGGTTTGAGAAAAGACGCGTTCTTGCATTATACTGACTTAGGTCCACAGGTAAAATCTCTCCAAAAGTTTACTAAAGTAGTTCAAAAGAAACAGTACAACTCTAACAATCTAGATAACTTCATAATGGAGCCTGACAATGGTAAGGATGGCATCATTAATAAGGTTTTCCACAGAAAACAACCCATTTTGGTTCAAATCCTAAAAGAACCAATTTCCACTAAAGGACCAAGGTTAACCTGTGAGATTACACTTCCTGGAAGATTTCTAGTACTCACCCCATTCGCTAACATCATCGCAATTTCTAAAAAGATCTCAGATCCAGAAGAAAGAACGAGATTAAAGCTATTAGCAGAAAGTATTAAGCCAAAGAACTTTGGATTAATCTTACGTACTGCAGCAAATGGTAAGAAAGTACAGGAACTTCATGAAGAAATTTCCAACCTTATGGGTAAATGGAATTCCATCTATGAAGAACTAAGAGAAAATCCAAAGCCAAGGAAACTACTCAGTGAAATTGATAAGGCCTCAACCATATTCAGAGACCTACTAAATGATGATTTCAATAAGGTCGTCATCAATGACAGCAACATTTATCAAAATGTTTTGGACTATGTTCAAGGGATTGCTCCAGATAAGGTAAAGATTGTTAAGAAGTACAGAGGACAAAGACCAATCTTTGAGTCTTATGGAATCAATAGACAGATAAAATCTTCTTTCGGTAAGACATCTACAATGAAGAGTGGTGCTTACCTAGTCATTGAATCTACAGAAGCTATGCATGTTATTGATGTGAATAGCGGACCTAAAACCTCTAAACAGAAACAAGAAGCGGCTGCACTGAATGTAAATCTTGAGGCAGCCATGGATATTGCCCGGCAATTAAGATTAAGAGACATTGGTGGTTTAATCATTATTGATTTCATCGATATGAGAAACAATGAGCACAGAACAAAGTTGTTTCAGGCGATGAAGGAATATATGAAGTTGGATCGTGCTCAACATACCATACTTCCATTGAGTAAGTTTGGACTGATGCAGATTACTCGACAGAGATTAAAGCCTGCCTTAAAAATCGATACAGAGGAAAATTGTCCAGTGTGTAATGGCACAAATCGAGTTGAATCCTCCATGCTTTTTGTTGAAGAACTTGAAAGAGCCATCAACCTCATTGTGCAGAATAGACCTGAATCTAAAGTTCATTTAGAGGTCAATCCATTCATACATGCCTACCTTAAAAAAGGGTTCTTCAAAAGCAAGCAATGGAACTGGTACGGTGTTTATAAAAAATGGATTAAGATTACAGCCAATCCAGATTTTCACTTAAAGCAATTTAAGTTTTATGATGGCTTAAACGATGAAATTCGGATTAATTGATCCCTGTCAGTTCTACTGAAAAAACCATTCTTATAGCTCCATTAAATTGGGGATTGGGACACGCTTCCAGATCGATACCACTTATCCAACAACTATTAAAAGCCAAGAAAAAAGTACTCATCGCTAGTGATGGAGATGCTCTAAAATTGCTCAAAAAAGAAGTAGCAGATTCTTCTGTGGTATTCTATGAACTACCCGCCTATAACATCAACTACAACTCGTCTAACATGAGTTGGAATATGATCAAACAATTTTCTAAAATACAGAAAGCCATAAAGGCAGAACACAATCAATTAAAAAAAATCTTATCCAACACATCCGTTGATTTAATCATTTCTGACAACCGTTATGGGATTTACAAATCAGATGTAAAATCTATCTTGCTGACACACCAACTGAATGCCCCGAAGGCAAATGTATTTCAAAAATTAGTTTTCCGGAATCAAATTAATAAATGGGCACTACCCTTTAATGAAATTTGGATTCCTGATTATGAGAATCAAAAATTGAGTGGAAAAATATCAGAATATAATGGTTCTAAGACTGTAAGATTCATTGGACCATTGAGTAGGTTTAACAAGATAGATTGTGCTGACGAGGCACAGAAAATACTGGTCTTATTGTCGGGACCCGAACCAAGGCGGAGTGATTTAGAAAATCAATTAGCTACAATTCTGAAAAACGAAAAAGTCATTTTTGTTAGAGGCACTTCCACTACGAATGTACCTGCACCTCTTGAAAATTTCGAAGTTTACGATCTTGCAGACTCTGATAAAATAAAAGAACTTTTATTGCAAGCCAAACTGGTGATAACGCGAGCAGGATACTCAAGCATTATGGATTTTGCAAGGCTAGAATTAGAGGTTATCATGATTCCTACTCCAGGACAACAAGAGCAGGAGTATTTAGCGGAGTGGTTGCAAGACCATCCTGCAATGACATTCGTTTCTGAATCTAATTTAGAAGATCGATTACCTGAGGTTCTACTTAATTATACTTCTCCATAGTAAACTTCATACCAATCGCAGCGAAAGACTTAACTGCATCTGAAGCTTTGGTTAGATACTCTTGAAGATGCGCCTTTTCATCTGAGTCCCATTTACCTAATACGAAATCTACCTGTCTACCCTGTTTAAAATCATCTCCAATACCAAACCTAAGTCTCGCATAGTTCTGACCGCCTAGGCTTTGGGCAATGCTCTTCAGTCCGTTATGTCCACCATCCGATCCTTTAGGTCTCAATCTCAATTTGCCGAAAGGCAGATTTAAATCGTCAACAATAATCAGGAGGTTCTCTCTCTTTATCTTCTCTTTCTGTAACCAATGATTGACTGCTTTACCGCTCAAATTCATGAAGGTATTTGGCTTCAGGAGAATTAATGTTCGGCCTTTATGTTTGATTGTTGCTAATGAACCGTGAGATTTTGAAGACCAGTCAGCCCCAGCATCTTCAGCCAGTTTTTCCACCACATCAAAACCTACATTATGTCTAGTATTCGTATAATCAGAACCTACATTCCCTAAGCCTACAATTAAATATTTCATTTCTGGATCAATTAGTTCTTTACTCGGAAAGAAGATTTTCTTTAAAAAGTTCAACATTTTTCAAAAATTGTCAAAATGGAACTCATATAATCAAAATTTAAATGTCAAAGTTCTCAAATGCACGCAAACTAACAAATTGCTTTGCTATGTTTACCCTTGTAAAAATTATAGATGTTAGCACCACCAGAAAGCGGAGAATTTAATCCTTACTATATAGGATATATTGACAAGGTCAAAGAACACGACCTTATGACTTTTTTAGAACAGCAAAAGCAAAGTTATAAGGATTTAGTTGAACAATGGCCAAAGGATAGATTGGACCATAAATACGAGGAAGGAAAATGGACGGTGAAAGAGGTTTTGACACACATCAATGATGTTGAACGCATATTTGCCTTTAGGCTAGTCACGGCCCTTCGAGGAGAAGAAAAATCAATTCCCGGTTTTGATGAAAATGAATACATCAGAAATGCTAATATTAACCATCGCATCATAGATAATTTCATTAATGAATTTATAGCCTTACGTAACTCTAGTATTGCATTATGTAAATCAGTAGTAGAAAAAGATTGGCTAAGACAAGGAAATTTTAATGGAAGCGGTATGTCTGCTCGAGCGATTGCCTATATGATGCCTGGGCATGTGGCACATCACTTAGAAATATTAAATGAAAGGTATCGATCATGAGTTTTTCCTGGTCTGATAGCCGGAGCTTTGTAAGAAAGCTGACCTTCCGTAAACTAACAAATTTTACGAAGGTATTTTCGAGCTATTGGATTAGTCGTATCCTTAAAAAACCAGTCCAATGGGGTGTTCCTTTCACCGTCTCTATTGAACCGACCACAGCTTGCAACCTCAGATGCCCTGAGTGTCCCAGCGGATTAAGATCCTTTAGCCGAGAAACAGGGAATCTTAAAAAAGACTTTTTTAGAAATACCATTGATTCAATACATCAACGATTGATGTATCTCATCTTTTACTTTCAGGGAGAACCATACATCAATCCAGATTTCCTAGACATGGTTTCTTATGCGCATGAAAACGGAGTCTATACAATCACCTCAACCAATGGCCATTTTCTCAATGATAACAACGCTAAAAAAACCATAGAATCTGGGCTAGACAGACTGATTATATCCGTAGACGGTACTACTCAAGATACCTATGAGAACTATCGAAAAGAAGGTAAACTGGAAACTGTCTTAGAGGGAGCAAAAAACATTGTGAAATGGAAGAAGGAATTAAACTCACCAACGCCTCATACGGTCTTCCAATTCCTCGTCACGAAACCCAATGAACACCAGATACCTGAGATCTTTGAATTGGCTAAAGAAATAGGAATAGACGAGGTAAAATTAAAGACCGCACAAGTTTATGACTATGAAAATGGGAACCCACTGATCCCAGAACAAGAAAAATACTCTAGATATCGTCTAAATAAGCAAGGCAAATTTGAAGTCAAACACAAATTGTTAAATCATTGTTGGAAACTATGGCACTCATGTGTTATAACTTGGAATGGTTTAATTGTACCTTGCTGCTTTGATAAAGATGCAACTCACAGGTTAGGGAATCTCCATGAACAAGATTTAAATACAATCTTTTACAACCCTAATTATCAGGCATTTAGATCTAAAATATTTGAAGGTCGAGATAAAATCGACATATGTACGAATTGTACAGAAGGTTGTAAGGTTTGGTTAAACTAATTCTAAATTTTAGCATTTAGTAATTAAACGCTAAACCCAATCATTTGAAACTTTTGATTATTTAATACCAACATAAAAATTGGAATAGTTTTTTCTATATAAACATTACGACTTATATAAATGGAGCTTCAGAAAATCATCATTCAGGGTAAACTACTTTATAGCAACGAAAAGAGCTTTGCTCAAGCGTTAAAAATGTATACCCATAGGATTGAAACATATTATAAAAATGATGTGATTTTCGAACCAGAGGAGATTTTTAATAAAGAAAATTTGACCATTGAAATTCCCCGTCTGGTCAGTCAATTTTATGAAAAGAAGTTTAAAAACACAGTAGCTCTTCTTAGCTATTGTTCTCAATTTGCCGTTTCTGGTTTTATTGATGCATGGTTGGTTAATGAAGGGAATATTCTCATTTATAATCACCTAGAGCCAATCAGTGAAAAAGTTGCGGTTAAACAATTCATCAAAGGAAGGGATTTAGCCACTGAAGAAGGAAAAGAACAAGAAGCCATTGATGCCTTAGACAGAGCAATTGAAAAGTATGATAATCACGCAATGGCGTACGAAAGGCGAGGACGTGTTAATTTCATGCTTAAAAAATATCACGATTCTAAAAGAGATTACGGCAAATCCATAAAAATTCACTCCACTAATCCGTTTCCATATTTTGGGAGAGCAGAAGTATTAATGTTTGAGAAGGATTGGGAAGCAGCCGTTGAAGACTTTCAGCAAGCCATAAAATTAAGTGTTGCCTTGCAGCCGATTTATTGGAAGGCTAGAAGATTGAAAGCACTCTGCCATATCAACCTGAAGCAGTTCGAAGATGCAGAATTTGATCTTAAATTGTTTACCAAGAGAAAATTCAAAGAAACGAATCCTAATTATTCATGGTTAGCGACTGCAAATTATTACTACGGTGAGGTTCTTTCAGAGTTAGAGAATTATGAGGATGCGCTGATTGCTTTTGAAAAAGCTACAGAATCAGAACTTAAAGGAGTAAAAAAAGCAGTAGCCATTCGTAAAAAGGCCATTGTCAAGCAAGAGCTAGGGCAAAATGGATATATCTCAGACCTTAAAGAAGCTGCCGATCTAGGAGATTCCGTTGCTGAAAGATTGCTCTCTGAAGTATCCTAATTGATATCATTTTCATAGTCCCATTTACGTTAATGAATTAAATTTAGCTATGAAACTGTTTAGCATTGTCCTGAGTATCCTATTATGCACTTCTTGTTCGATCGGTCAAAGCCTATCGAAATCAGATGATAAGAAAATGAAGGAGGTCATAGCTTTACGCAAAGCTGGCGATTTAGAAAAAGCAGAAAAAAACCTATTAAAACTGCTTGAAAAATATCCGGAAGAACAAGAGTTATATCTAGAGAAAGGAGTTTTACATTCTGAACAAAAAAATATCCCTGCAGCTATTGAGGCATTCCAAACCGCTTGGGACTTCAATCCAAAATCAAGTCATCGTCTGACCTACACACTAGCATCTTTATATTTACAAGAAGAAGAATACGAGAAGGCATTGGAGATGGTAGAGCATTTCCAAAAATTTGATAATATTAGAGAGGCGCAAAAGAAGTCGGCACAAAGATTAAAAAGTCAAATTTATTTTACTCAAGACGCTAAAGCTCATCCAGTAGAAATTGAACTTGAGCGTCTATCTCCCAACATCAATTCTGATAATTCAGAATATCTTCCAGCTTTCACTGCAGATGGTGAAACCTTAATCTTCACCAGAAGAACCAACAGACAGGAAGATTTTTACCTCAGTCAAAAAACAGATTCTGTATTTTCAGAAGCCATTCCATTGGCTGATTTAAATACGGGGAATAATGAAGGCGCGCATTGTCTTTCTCCAGATGGTAACTATTTATTCTTCACAGGCTGCCACATGAAGGATAGTCAAGGAGGATGTGACCTCTACATTACGACAAAAAAAGAAGGAAGTTGGATTGCACCCATAAATCTAGGGCCGACGGTAAATTCTGGAAAATGGGATGCTCAACCTTCCTTGAGCCCAGATGGCAAACGATTATATTTTGCCAGCGAACGGAATGGTGGTATGGGTAAGTCCGACATTTGGTACGTCAATATTGAAAATGGTAAATGGTCTGAGCCAATAAATGCAGGACCAGCCATTAACACAACGGAGGATGAAGCCTCGCCTTTTATTCACCTAGATGGTCAGACCTTATACTTCCGATCCAACGGTCATGTTGGTATGGGAGATTATGATTTATTCTTAAGTAGATGGACAGATAACGAATGGGGAGAAATTAAAAATCTTGGGTATCCCATCAATAATTCAGGATCTGAAGGTGCCTTATCGGTATCACCAAATGGTGAATATGCCTATTTCGCTTCAGATGCGGATACAGACAATCTAGACATTTATCGATTTAAACTACCTGAAGAGCTAAGACCAAAAGCAGTGAGTTATTTTAAGGCCTTGGTATTGGATAGTGAAACTGAAGAACCTATCAGCGCTAAAATTGAAGTATTCAATATAACAACGGATAAAATGTTTTTCAGTTCGACTACGAATGAAGAAGGAACGGTGCTCAGTTCAATTCTCATGGAAAATGATTACTTAATTCATGTATCTGCTCCGGGTTATAATTTTTATTCAGAAAATATTCCCAAAGCGATGAGTTCTTCGGATGATCCAACGACCATCACCATTAAGCTTGAAAAATTATTGGTTGAAGAAGTGTTGGTAAAAGAATCTGAACCTGTAATTTTGAAAAATATTTTCTTTACAAGTGGTTCAGCAGATTTACTCCAAACTTCAAGTTTCGAAATTAGCAAGCTGGCCAAAATTTTAAATGATACGCCAGACTACAGCATAAGAATTATGGGACACACAGATAATGTAGGATCAGAAACAGATAATCAAAAACTTTCACTGGCGAGGGCGGAATCCGTGAAGTCAGCGCTGATCTCTCAAGGTATTGCCTCAGAGAGAATCATCGCTAAAGGAATGGGTGAAACGATGCCTATAACAACCAATGATACGGAGGAAGGGAGACAACAAAATCGTAGAACAGAATTTGTGTTGATAAGTAAATAAAATGGGCAGACGAAGAAATCGAAGAAAACTCATAAAGAATGTTAGACTAACTGGAATTGCAGATAAGGGCAAAGCAGTTGGAAGGGACGAGGAAGGCATGGTCATCTTTGTTGAAGACGGTGTTCCTGGCGATCTAATGGATGTGATGACTTTGAGAAAAAAGAAGGGTGTCTGGCAAGCACGCCCAGAAACACTTATTGAAAAAAGTCCAGATAGAACAGAACCATTCTGCCAACACTTCTCAAATTGCGGTGGTTGTAAATGGCAACATCTCAATTATGAATCTCAAATCAAGCATAAACATCAGGTAACAATTGATGCCTTTCAAAGAATCGCCAAAGTCGACATAGGTGAAGTCTTACCCATTCTAGGCTGTGAAATAACGAAATTCTACAGAAATAAAATGGTCTTTAGTTTTTGTTCTAAACAATGGATAGATCAAGAAGTTATTGACTCTGGTGTTGAGATTGATTTTAAACCTGGTCTAGGGTTTTATAGAGCTGGGGCTTTTGATAAGGTAGTAGATATTCAAGAATGTTTTCTGCAAGACTCGGTCAACGATAAGATAAGAAACTGGTTAAGGGATTACGCATATAAAAATGAATTGACCTTTCATGATCCTAGAAAGCATGAAGGGATGATGCGTAATTTATTTCTTCGCTGTAATAGAAAGGGAGAGTGGATGGTCAATATTTACTTTCATAAAATGGAGGAAGAGGTCATCTTTCCTTTGATGAAAGAGATGCAGGCAACCTTCCTTGAAATTACTTCACTCTGGTACACCATTAATCCCAAGATGAATGACAGTACTCATGACTTGGAACCAATTCATTTTGGTGGTGAAAAATTTTTACTAGAGTCATTGGATCATGTTCAATTTAAGATTAGTCCAAAATCATTTTTTCAGACGAACACCTATCAAGCTGAAAAGTTATATCAGATCATTTCCGCTTTCGCAAATTTAGAAGGTCATGAAAATGTATATGATCTTTATACCGGTCTAGGCAGCATAGCTTTATATCTAGCCAATAATTGTAAGCAAGTAGTAGGAATCGAAGAAATTGAAGAAGCCATACAAGATGCCAAAGTAAATCAAGAATTGAATAAGATTACTAATGCTAGCTTTTATGCAGGAGATGTTAAGGATATATTGACTCCTACATTTGCCGAAAGGCACGGAAAGCCAGATCTTCTTATTACCGATCCACCAAGGGCAGGAATGCATGAAGAAGTTGTCAGAATGTTGCTGGAACTTGAGAGCCCTAAAATTGTTTATATCAGTTGTAACCCGTCAACACAGGCAAGAGATATTGCCATATTAAAAGAAAAATATGAGGTATTAAAAATTCAGCCTGTTGACATGTTTCCACACACACATCACATAGAAAATGTAGCTTTGCTAGCGCTTAGAAATGAGTAAGAATCTTAGATATCAACAATTAAAGACTGAGTTAGTCATCTACAAAAAAGCCATGACACAGGCGGTAGATACAATTTTAGAAAAGGAAGTTTCGAAGTATCCAATTATGGTTGCTCATCAGCAGGAATTAGAATTGGGAATACCCATTGTTACTACCAAAACTTTTCCATTGGGCAACTGGAATATTCATGCCTCAAGCCTAGAAGAATTTGCGACAAAGCAAATCATTACTCAAGAAAGAATTCAAAATTTTAGAGGAACTTACAAAAGCCCGAAAGACTTTTTGTGTGTATTCGTGCTCAGTGAATTAGGGGCTAATTTCCTATTTCTCCCAAGAAATTAGTCTTCGTTTCTTTCAAGAAAAATCTACAACTGGAGTTATTTTCTTCCAAACAGATACATATTTCCATCTGCTGGAGTATGATCTAAATACATGTAATTTTCGCAATGTACGTTTAATGATAGTCCGATTGCAGAAGGTGGGTCTAATTCGAGAAGAAAATCACCAGCAAAACCAGGAATAAGGCTCCAACTGTGGACGGAAGAAGTATCAATCCACTCGTTCGCAAAGGTCAAGAATGCTTCATCAGAGGTAATTTCAATGGAAGCACAAGGCTGGCTTACATTAGTGACCCATCCTTCCCCATGACCTATAAGATCCCAGGTTCCAATTAAATTTTCCACGAGTAATACTTGATTCGTTATGCGAGATGCAAAACAATCTTCCATAATTTTTCTTTCAGCATCATCTATTCTGCCGTCCTCAGTATCATCATCCTGAACAAAAGGACAATTGATTTCAAGACTTGATATTGACTCTGACTTTTTACACCCAATCAAACAAAGAAGAATGAAAAATATATATGCTTTAGACATGAAGTTGAAGTTCATATTGATTTTTTCTAATTAAATATACTCAGATAAAAGTCTTACCATCAAATCATTCAAAAACTCAACATCAAATTCTCCGACGGTCGGTTCCAAATGACTATTTCCAATGCCACTATCATCCGTAATAAAAACATAAGTTCCATTAGTCAATACAGACATAAAACGCATCAAGAATTCTGTTTCCTTATCTATGCCACTGGCGACTATTGGAATTATTTTAATTCCTTTGGCAGCTGCATTTTTAATGGTTGCTCTCAAATTATCCAGGACTTGATCTTCTTTATGAGGTGGTGCATCTAATAGTAAAAAGCTAATCTTAGATGTTACATCCGCTGACCATGGTAAACCATTAATTGCCGCATCTAAGGCTGAATGTACAGCTTCAGGAAAGTCTCCTCCACCCCCAGCAGATTGTTCCTTAATAAATTCTACCGTCTGCCCGACATCTGAGGTCCAGTCTGAAACTCTAGTGACATATTCATCCGTTTGATCTCTATAAAAAACACTAGAAGTCATGATTAATTTATCGGTGTGCTCCTCTTGAACTCGTCTTACTACATCATACAATTCATCTTTCAAGAATTCCAATTCATCACCCATAGATCCAGTAGCATCTACAATAAATGAAATCTCTGCTCCCCTTGAATTGACATTACCCAAAAAGTTGAGCGTATATTTATTAATGCCTTGATCAAAGGATAAAAGATTATTCATTATAATATCATCATTGATGGTTAAATTAAGTTCTGATAGATTAAAACTAGAATTTAATTTATAAGGTTCAATAAATAATTCTGCAGAACCTTTTTTATCTGTCTGCGCTTCCCACACTATTTCGGAACCGCTCATAAGCTTTATCTGCGCATCTCGCATTGGAACATTATTAATTCCAACCAATTCAACCGCTACCCTTCTAGCTGGATCTATGGTCCATACCTCTTCCATTTCATTATGCTCACTGGTCTCCAATAAAGAAATCCAGAAATCCCAATTTTCAAGATCATTCCATTCTCCTGCTGTTATCAAACCACCTGTAGGATCTCCTCCACCTGCAGTACTACCTCCAGATGATTCTCCACCAGGCATAATTCCTGATGAGAGATCAAAAGCATCCTCACTGATGGCTCCGGGATCATTTAGATCACGGTCATCTACACCAAAATGATCTGAACATGAACAAAGCCATACGATGCTTAATAGAGAAAGGAAGATTAATTTTTTCATGATTGTGTTGTTTTATTTTTGAGGGAAGTCTTCTTTAAAATATATATCTCATCTTAAAACGAGGTCCATTAGCACTTACTTGATAAATGTCAGAATCTAGACTTTCATTATTCTGCTCTAAAAAAACAGTGCCTGATAATAAATTACCCATGGTCAGACCATACGAGAAATTAAAGGTGACTTTCGATCTCTGTAAAACTTTCTGTCCTAATGTAATTCCAAATTCACATTCGTAACTAGTCTCAGATTTCGTAATGTCAAAAGCTGTAATTGATTCTGTTGGGTTAGCAACATTGGTATCTAACTCGAGGTTGCCTAGGCCTTCTACATTTGTAGACGGTAAATCAAATACAAAATTAGGACCGACCGCTGCAAATAAGCCGATGAATGAACTTTTCAATATATCCCAATCGTAAGCTATTCTTAGGTATGGACTTATGATCATATGTCTATTAATCCTAGCTGCCTCGCGATTATCATTCACATCAAATAAATCTGCTTCTGCAAAACCTCCTGCAGGGCTTCGAGCAGATAATAGATTAGACAGCCTATATTGAAAGTAAGAGGTTCTTGCCCCTAATTCGAGTGACATTCCAGAGGACCATTTTCTTCCAGCCCCAACTTCAATCCCTAGATTAGGAATTAAACTTTGATTTGGAATTAAAAACGGTTCTCTTGAATCGCCCAGTCCTACGTTTGGAAAACTAGCTGTAAGACCGAGTGCTAAATAATTGGAAGTTGTTTTATAAATCTTCACTTCAGGTTTTTGAGAGAATTGAAGAGATAATTCTTCCTCTGCTCTTTGATTCTGAAATTCGATGGTATTCAAAGGCAATGATGTTAGGTTGGTTAAACCTAAGATCGCATCCTTGTTGTTTTTCGATTTTACTCCTTTGTCATCCTCATCTGAAAAAGCAACAAGAGGCACTGAAGATTTCATCTGTGAGGCAGAATCACCTACTGGATTCTGTTCTTTATTGTTTTTTACCTCTCGAGGAGAATTGAAAATCGTTGTTGCATTCATTGGAGCTTCAATGGCTAACGTCGCATTTGGTTGTGCCTTCTTCGTCGAAGCATTTTTTATTTTCTTATCCTGAATTTTTGATTTAGTCTCTGAAGTTTGTGCGTCCCTATTACTTAGTTCTTTCGTTATTTTTTCTTTTGGAACAATATTAGAAGTAACTGAATTTATCTTAGTCTCTTCTTGAACCTCTGTTTCATCTGCTATAATTGTAGACTCTTGAACCTCCGCTTCTGGAAGAATAACTGGTGAGCTTTTAAACGTGAAAAATAGTGCACCTCCTACTAAAGCCCCAATCAACATGGCACCTGCTAAAATTTTCCAAAAGAACGGACGGCGTCTTTTCTTTTTCTCGTTTATATCGAGAAGCTGCGCCATTTTGGACCAGTCACTGTCCAATGGTTCTTCTGTATAATTTTTCAGCCGTTCTCTAAAATCTCCTCTGTTCATTTCGACAATCTAATTTCGTTTAGTACTCCTATCATTTCTTTGAGTTCCTTTTTTGCTTTACCTAAAAGCCACTTGCAGGTATTCATATTAATTCCTGTCATCTCTGCTATTTCTTTATGCTTAAATCCATCGATAACATAAAGTGAAAACACCATTCTTTCTTTCTCCCCTAGCCTTTGTACCATTTCCATTATCTTTTCCGTTGCTAGCGAATTAAGGGCCTCATTTAAGGTAACCTTGTTTCCTTCTACAAAGCTTGAATCAACGGGTGCCATTATTCTCTGATGCCTTGTATTCTTTCTTATGTTGTCAATGCTCGTCTTAATTAAGATATCGTTGGCCCAGCCTAAAAAGTTGGTTCCAATCTTAAATTTTTCAATATTCTTATAAACTTTCATCATGGCGAGATTAAATACCCATTTGGCGTCCTCTCTCGACCCTGCATATCTCATGGCTGTACCTATCAATTTCTGATAGGTGTAATTGTATAACTTTTCTTGAGATCGGCGATCTTGCCTCACACAATCAGCTAGAATATCATTTAGCTCATGAATTTCCATATATCAAATAGTCGTCGTTTATAGGTTTATCGACTAGGTTTATCATTTGGTTGGTAAATGTTCAATAAAGTTATAGGAATTCGAGAAAAGTTCCATTTACCGGGCTTTTTGCCAATAATTTCTTGAAATTATGAATCCTATCTTACACATATTAATTGATAATAGAAGGCTTGCCTCAATAGTCATAGATTTCTGAGGCCACTCTATATGTATTGGCATGTGCTTCTATGAGATCTGAAAGTTTTTCAGAATAGCCTCCGCCCATACTTACCGCCACCGGAATATTATGTGTTCGACAATGCTCAAAGACTATTCGATCTCGCATTTTACATCCTGCTAAGCTCAGGTTCAATCTTCCTAGTTTATCAGTTGCTAATACATCTACACCAGCTAGATAAAATATTAAATCTGGTTTTTCATCAGATATTAAACTTGGTAACAGAGCACTTAATTTATCCAAATATTCCTCATCTTGACAGGCATCAGGCATTGCGCAATCAAGATCAGAATTCTCCTTTCTGAGTGGATAATTTTTCTCTCCATGCATGCTAAATGTAAATACACGATCGTCATCTTTAAAGATTGATGCCGTACCATTTCCCTGATGTACATCAAGATCAACAATCAGTATTTTCGACACTTCTTTTCGGTCCAATAAAATATTAGCAGCAATTGCAAAATCATTAAAAATGCAAAATCCTTCACCGCGATCCTTAAACGCATGATGAGTACCACCTGCAATGTTTAATGCTACACCGTTTTCCATAGCATAGTACGCACAGTCCAAGGTACCATGAGAAATATGCTTTCCTCTTTCAATTAAAGATTTATGAACTGGAAAACCAATCGCTCTTTCTTCCTTTCGAGGTAGGGGTAAATTATATAGCTTACGCAAATATTCTTCTGAATGTGTTTTTAAAATCATTTCATCCGTCAATTGAATGGGATGAAAAAACTGATCTTGAATTACTGTTCCTTCCAGTAATAATTGTTGAGGAAGAAGCTCATACTTTTCCATTGGGAATCGATGACCTTTCGGCAAATGATATTTATAGACAGGAGAATAAGCAATCTTGATCATTGGTTTCTAACGTAACACCGTAATATCAAATGCCTTGACTTGAAGTTCGCCATTAGTATCTATGTAACTCACAATCGCAGGATAAACACCCACCAATACATCCTGACCATTTACTTTACCATCCCAAAAAATAGAGGCGTCATTTAAATCAAAACCCGTAGCGGCATACACTCGACCACCCCATCGATCATAGATAAATAATTGTTCAATGAAAAAATCGCCTTTACCCAAAAGCATGTAACCATTATTTCCAGTGTCCGACTCAGGATTAAAAACGTTAGGAAAATAAATTCCCTCATCTTCAGATGTTGGCTCTTCTATCGTGGTGTCTTCATCAAACAATAATAAAATTGTTGCAGAGTATAAACATCCAAGATCAGACATGTAATTTAAGGTAACCTCCGTATCCTCTGTAATTGTAATGGTCGGATTATCACAATCCACACAACTTAAAATTCCTGTACTCGCCCAGGTCGGAATCGACCCACTAGGGAGGTTCATGGATTCTAATTGAAATTGATTATTCGCAATAGACATGGAATCTATTCCTAGATCGATTTGTTCAAAAATAGCTTGTATAACCAAGGTAGAATCGCAACCGTTTACATTTCCACCAGGAACTTGTGCTGTTATCATATCATTACCTTCATATAGTAATTCTCCCAAGACCTCTAAAGTATCTGTGGCACACAAGAGTGTATCTATAATGTACAAACTACTTGTGAAGTTTATCGTTGTATAATTTATAATCGTAGGACAATCAGTTGTTGTGGATTCTTGTGTATAACTACCAGAGAGATTATCATCTGTAATAAGAAAGTCTCCAACGAAAAGTGAATCGCCCTCGCACTTCTCATATTCCACATCCATTTCTTCCACATCATAAAATTCAATTGAAACATCAATCAAAGAATCACATCCATTGGAAGATCCAGAAAGAATCGTGGCCTCTCCTGATGCCATCCCATGGTAAAAAACAAAACCAAAAACATTAATGCTATCACTCGGGCAGATGGTGTCTAAATATATGCCATGATCATCTGGATAAAATTGTAAATCTATGATTATTATACTATCGCAATTTAAGACAGATCCATTCACAAGATTAATTGAATCTGTTGAGTTACCCATTCCGTACATTTGATTATTTATTAGAATGGTTTGCTCAGGGCAAATGGGGCCTTCAAAAAAAGCATAGCTCGCATCATCAAATCTAAGGTCAACATTAATGATGCTATCACAAGAATTTTGGGAAGCACCAAAGAGTATAATCGTGGTATCAATGTCAGTAGTGTAGTTGATGCCATCTATCATGATTTCAGTACCAATGCAAAAAGCTCCTTCGATCAGAGTATCTACCAATGGCTGTTCTTGGATCACCAATCGAGTGATTGAATCGCAACCAGCTTGCGACAATTCAATAAACTCCTGATCATCAAAATATACTTGCCCTTCATATAGTACACCTTCTCCGTTACAAGGGGTTTCAATTATTTCTTCTTCAAAATTTGGTGATAAAAGAATTTCAATGTTGGTGGGGGTTGAAAAATCGACATCGCACATCACTCCTGGTGCACTGGTCATTACCGTTTCAACATTCCATTCTAAAATACCTTCTTCATCAATACCTATATAAAAAGTATCTTGACTAGAATATGGATCATTGCCATCGTAGCAAAGAAAATAGCTTTGGTTATCTGAATCTAGCATTGATGCAGCATCTCCTGATCCAGAAGAAAGAACCGTGTATTGAAAATTTATATCAAA
>JAHDGF010000001.1:0-12955 GCA_020627785.1 Saprospiraceae bacterium | reverse complement strand
GTTATCTGAATGTCACTTGTATCCGAACCACATACGCCGATTGGGTCACCGGTTATGTATTGAATAAGGTAACTGGTATTTACAGTGCCTAAAGTAGAATTAAAAATTTGCAAGACATTGCCTTCTAAAACTATGTCATCAGAAATAAAAAAACCAGTATCATCTACATCATCAGCTAATAAGCCAAACATATCAATGGATGGACCAATGCAGGTTTCAAAAGGAAAATCTACACCGGAATTTGGTACAGAATCGACGGTTACATTAAAAACTTGTTCAAGCACAGCGCAGGTGGCATTGAGGCTTGATATATAAATGGTCTGACTCTCAACGATTGTATCACCAGGCATCAAGTTTGTCCCTTGCGATGATGTTCCAGTATAATAACCTTCCTCTCCAGTCAAATTATTCCCCGAAATCTGAGGTAAGATATAACCCGGTTCTTCGCAGACTGTTATGTCACTTAAGGGATTGATGGATGGTGGTTCCTGGAGTGTAATGGTAAAAGATTCATCGCTATTTAGAATGCAAGTCTGGTCTGCGATAGGATCGTAGATATACAACGTATATGTACCAGGAGCCAATAAAAAATCTCCAATATTATATTGTGTACCTCCACCCATCGGTTCGGAAAAGTAATTTGTATTTCCTGTATTATTACCAATGTCTGGTAATCGAAAGTCTCCACATGATTCCGTAGGAATATCTGGCAAAATGTATTCAGTAGCTGGTAAGAAATTCAATTGAAGAAATACACCAGCATCACAATTAGGACCATTGGTGGCATAAATGTAAATACCAGTTAAACCATCAGAGACATTAATGAAATCTCCTTCCTCATACATGATGCCCATACCGTCAGGCTCTGTAAAATATCCATAAGATCCAGTCGGTAGTAAGTTATCTAAAAATGGTACCGGTAATTCAATCGAACCACAATCTTCTAGTGAACCAAAAGGCTCTATGATAAATACCATAGGAAGAATCTCAACTTCAAATGAAACCATATCCATACAATTTGCATTCTCTCCAGCAAAAGCTGTGTAGGTTCCTGAATCCATGGTTATATCTCCAATGTCATACACATTCCCACTGGCGTCTTCGTAATACCCAGTTGAACCAATGTCAATGCCATCGATCGACGGAAATTCATAAAACTGACATGCTGTTACATCCATGATAGGATCTATCACGGGTACTGGAATTGTTATTAATTCAAGATCAACGATTTCAGAAGGACAGGTACCATCATTTGCAATAGCATAAACAGTTTCTGGACTGGAGGAAGGGACATAATTCGTAGGATTAGATATTGGATTTTGGAGGCCTGAATCTTCATACCATTCTATTGCTTCTGAACCATTGATACTAGAATCGAAGCTTGTAAGATCAAAATCCATCCCATCGCAAAGCTCATAGATGTCGGGATCAAAAGCATCGGGTGCAACTTGAATATCATAAAAGATAACTCCTGAGCCTGTTCCAACACACCCAGCATCATCTACCACACCCAAAAGTTCTAAGCTAAAGTTTACCGGAAAATTTGGTACTACAATATCGTCCGTGCCATCTCCATTGAAATCTCCGAGGTAGGGAAAAAAAGCATCTGGATCGACACAAAGTGAAATTGTGCCATTGGTCAATAAGGCGGGAAAGTCAAAATCCACAGTTATACCTAATATGGATACCTCAATTGTTGCTGTATAAGGCGCCGTTCCTCCACTAATATCTATGATTAAATCATCCGCAGGTTCTGTACAATAACCTGGGCACAAAATTCCACCTCCAGAAATCATACCTGAGGGCGCAACCACCGTATTCGCTAAAATACCGCTTGAGCCTAAGAGAAATAGAAACAAACAGCTCCAGATGGCTCCGCCGAAGTTGGTAGCTATGTAAACTGTGTTGAATTTCATTTTTAAATCTCTCAAATAGTTCTCTCTAATTTAAGAGAATAGATGGTATTAGATGGCGGACTCCTGATATACTTGAGGTATTTAGCATATTTCTTAGAAAAGATCTTAATTATTAGGGTCGCATTGAGAAAAATATTGAGTAATCCCTTCCTTAGCTATTCCTCAAAAGTTTTAGATAGCTCCATATTAATACATACTTTTGCCATCTAACAGTAGATAAATGTCACAACAGTTAAGCGAACAAGAAATTATACGTAGGGAAAACCTACAAGCAATTATAGATCTAGGCATCAATCCATATCCTAGTGAATCTTTTCCAGTCAATGTGAAAGCAAGTGAGGTTAGAGCAAACTTTACAGAAGAAAATCAAGAAGGCTATCAAGAAGTAGTATTAGCCGGGAGATTCATGAGTCGAAGAATCATGGGTAAGGCTTCCTTTGCAGAACTAATGGATAGCTCGGGTCGAATTCAGATTTATGTCAATCGAGATGAAATCTGTGAAGGAGAAGATAAGACCTTATATAATAAGGTTTTTAAAAAACTATTAGATCTCGGAGATTTCGTAGGGATCAAAGGTTACGCCTTTTTTACCAAGATGGGTGAGTTAACCATCCACGTAAAAGAATTTACACTTCTAAGTAAATCTCTGCGACCACTGCCTGTGGTAAAAACAGATGCCGATGGAAAAGTTTATGATGCAGTCACAGATCCAGAAATAAGATACAGACAAAGATATGTTGACCTTGTGGTTAACCCTGAGGTAAGAGAGGTCTTTAAGCAACGGACCGTAATTTATAATACCATGAGAAACTTTCTCAATGAGAAAGGATATCTCGAGGTAGAAACTCCAATCCTTCAACCATTATACGGAGGAGCGGCAGCACGTCCGTTCAAGACTCATCACAATACCTTAGATATGACCCTATATCTAAGAATTGCCAATGAGCTTTATCTAAAAAGATTGATCGTAGGGGGATACGAGGGAGTGTATGAATTCTCCAAAGATTTTAGAAATGAGGGAATGAGTAGATTTCATAATCCTGAGTTTACACAAATAGAGTTGTACGTCGCATATAAAGACTACAATTGGATGATGGATCTCTTGGAAACCTTGATTGAAAAAATCACCATGGAACTTTACGGTACTACGGAAGTAACCGTTGGGGACAATGTGATCAACTTCCAAAGGCCTTGGAAAAGATATACCATGTATGAAGTCATTCAAGAATTCACAGGAACTGATGTATCTGCGATGACTGAAGAAGAAATGTTTGACTTTGCTAAGTCTCTACATATCTCTGTAGACAAAAGTATGGGCCGAGGTAAATTGATTGATGAAATTTTTGGAGAAAAGTGTGAGTCACTTTTAATCCAACCAACTTTCATCACGGACTATCCCGTTGAAATGTCTCCATTGGCGAAAAAGCATAGAAGTAAGGAAGGACTTGTGGAAAGATTTGAAGCCATTTGTAATGGGAAAGAAATCTGTAATGGATTCTCCGAGTTAAATGATCCGATTGATCAGAGAGGTCGTTTTCAGGAGCAACTAGAACTAGGAAAGCGAGGCGATGATGAAGCAATGGTACTTGATGAAGATTTTCTACGTGCACTTGAATATGGAATGCCACCAACTGTAGGAATTGGAATCGGAATGGATCGGTTGACAATGATTCTAACCAATCAAAAATCCATTCAAGATGTTTTATTCTTCCCTCAAATGAAACCCGAGGTAACTAAGACCGAAGCTACAGAGGAATGATCATACTGCGCATTCCAGGATTTTTCTTAGCCATTATAAGAGCCATACTTCTCAGTTTGGGAATCATTATATTTCTAGCACCTTATCTTTTCTTATCAAGTTTTCTATTCAAGCATACATCGGCTCGAGCATTTACATTGAGAAGATGGTATATTAACTATGGTCTTTTCATATTCGGAATGACGGTCAAAAAATCTGGGGAGGTTTATGATAAGCCTGCCTTGTTTGTTTGCAACCACAGAACTCTGAGCGATCCACTTCCAGTGCTTAAATATTTAGATGCATACGTCATTGCCAAAGCAGAAGTGGCCAATTATCCAGTAATTAACAAAGGAGCAGAAGTCACGGGAATTATATATGTAAAAAGAGATAGTAAAGATTCTAGAAGAGCAACTAGACAAGCAATGGTTGATACCGTAAAAAATGGATTTAATGTCTTGGTTTTTCCTGAAGGCACCACCAACGGTCATCAACGGACCATGCCCTATCGACCAGGTACCTTCTTTGAAGCAGCCAATAACAATATCCCAGTTGTACCCATCGCACTGGAGTATAGAAGTAAATGGGATCTTTGGATAGACCAGACCAGTTTATTTCATCAATTTTTCAAACAGTTTTGGAAGCCTTTCACCCATACAAAATTGAAATTTGGAGATCCTATTGTTTCAGATGATGCTGAATATATACGCAAAACAGCGGAAGATTGGACCAATGCTGAATTATTGAAAATGCAAGAAGGCTGGGTGAAAGGAGACTTTTATAAACCTGTAGAAGCTTAGCTTAAAAAACAAAAAGGGTATAAAACAGGAATTCCTCGCCGAAACGAGGAATCCCTTAATACCCTTAAATTCTCAATACCTAATACAAATATCATATTAAAATATTATATAATATATGATATTTCGCGCCAAATATATGTTTTTATGTGCTAGGCGCCATGCTTGCATCCTCTTCATAGCTCGATATATCCGGGCAAGTACAGATCAGCTGTCTATCACCCTTAGCATTATCTATCCTCGCTACAGTTGGCCAAAACTTAAATCTCGTTTTCAAATACGGTAATGGAAAGGCGGCTTTCTCTCTGCTGTATGGATAATCCCATTCATCTGCACAGACCATCGCCATTGTATGTGGTGCATTAATCAAAACATTGTTTTCCTCCGTGCTTTTGCCTAATGCGATTTCATCAATTTCCTTTTTGATTGCCAGCATGGCGTCGCAGAATCGATCAATCTCTTCCTTGTCTTCACTTTCAGTCGGTTCTATCATCAAGGTTCCAACCACTGGGAAACTTACCGTAGGAGCATGGAATCCATAATCAATCAATCGCTTGGCTACATCTTCAGCAGAAACACCTAAGGCTTTAAATGCACGTAAATCAATGATCATTTCGTGAGCTGCTCTCCCCTTATCTCCTGTATATAATACTTGATATTCACCATCTAATCTAGCCTTAATATAATTGGCATTAAGAATGGCAATCTTTGTACTCTTAGTCATACCTTCTGCTCCGAGCAATCGGATGTAAGCATAGCTAATCAAAAGTATACTCGCCGAACCATAATTGGCCTGCGATACTGGACCTGCATTGTTTAGATCTGTTGTCTGGTGTCCTGGTAAGAAAGGTGCAAGTTCGCTAGTGCAACAGATCGGACCCATTCCTGGACCACCACCTCCATGTGGGATACTGAAAGTCTTATGTAAATTTAAATGACAGACATCTGTACCGATGAATGCAGGACTGGTCAATCCTACTTGTGCATTCATGTTGGCTCCATCCATATAAACTCTTCCTCCATTGTCATGGATGATCTTACAGATCTGCTGTATTTCCGTTTCAAAAACTCCATGTGTCGATGGATAAGTAACCATCAAGCAGGCCAGATTATCTTTATGTTCAATGGCCTTAGCTTTCAAGTCTTCAAGATCAATGTTTCCTTTTTCATCACAGGCTGTTACCACAACCTTCATTCCTGCCATAACAGCACTTGCCGGATTGGTGCCATGTGCTGACGATGGGATCAAGGCGATGTTTCGATGATTTTCTCCTTTACTCTTGAAGAAATTCCGAATGGTCATCAAACCTGCAAACTCTCCTTGCGCTCCAGAATTTGGTTGTAGAGAACAGGCATCAAAACCAGTGATGCTATTTAAATAATTCTCTAGGTTTATCAACAGCTCTGAATATCCAGGTACCTGTTGCATTGGAACCAATGGATGAACATTTGCGAAAGCGGGAATCGTAATCGGAAATAATTCTGAAGCTGCATTTAACTTCATCGTACAAGAACCTAGAGGAATCATACTATGGACCAATGAAAGGTCCTTGTTCTCAAGTCTCTTGATGTATCTCATGATCTGACTCTCTGATTTATACATAGAGAAGATCTCGTGAGTCATGAACTCCGTCTTTCTTAAAATACTTTCAGCGATGTTACTTTTTGCATCGTCATCAAGCGTAACATCGAATATTTTTGCTAAGTCTTGTAAATCATTTTCAGTGGTACATTCATCCAAACTTATCTGTATGAATTCACCCGTTTTAAATAAGTTGATGCCCATTGATTCAGCCCTCAACTTTATCATCCCAGCTTCTTTCGACTTAATTCTGATTGTATCAAAAAAGGAATTATTTTCTACCTGATATTCATTTGCCTTCAAGGCTTCAAATAATCTAGAAGTCTTCTTGTGGATGGTCAGTGCAATATCTGTTAATCCATCACTCCCATGAAAGACCCCATACATTCCGGCCATAATCGCCAGCAAGGCCTGGGCGGTACATATGTTAGAAGTCGCTTTTTCTCTTTTGATGTGTTGCTCTCGCGTCTGCAAAGCCATTCGAAGTGCTGGGTTCCCTACACGATCTTCTGATACACCGATGATCCTCCCCGGAATCTGTCTTTTGAACTTTTCTTTGATCGCAAAATACGCGGCATGTGGTCCACCAAATCCCATCGGAATTCCAAATCGCTGGGTTGACCCTACGACAATATCCGCTCCCCAAGTACCCGGCGCTTCCAAAATTGCAAGGCTAAGAATATCAGCTGCAACAGCCAACATGATCGCTTGTCCTTCCAATGCTTCTGCGAAATTCCTAAAATCATGAATCTCTCCCGTCGCATCAGGGTACTGAATTAAGGCTCCAAAAAACTCTTCCCCATTCAATTCCATTTTGGCCCAATTCCCTTGGACAACTTTTATACCCAATGGTTCGGCGCGGGTGGTAATTACTTCGAAGGTTGATCTGTATACATTTTCATCCACAAAGAATTTACGGATGGGATCTCCCTTCACTCGTTTGTTCTTCACAGAATACATCAATGCCATCGCTTCTGCAGCTGCCGTCGCTTCATCTAGTAGAGAAGCATTAGCGATAGGCAAGCCCGTTAGGTCACTTACGACGGTCTGGAAGTTTAATAAGGCTTCCAATCTCCCCTGTGCTATTTCCGCTTGATAGGGTGTGTATTGTGTATACCAACCTGGGTTATGAAAAATGTTTCTAGCGATCACCGGTGGAGTGAAGGTATTGTAATACCCTTGGCCAATAAATGATCTAAACTTTTTATTCTTGCTGGCCAGCTCTTCAAAATGTGCCTGAAGTTCCATCTCGGTCATGGCCTCTGGTACATCAAGTGCATCTGGTCTTCTGATGTTGCTAGGAATGGTCTCATCAATCAAGGTATCAAGGTCCTTGACGCCGACCGCTTTTAGCATTTGTTTTTCACTTTCCTCAGTGGTGCCTAAATGGCGCGTAGAAAAAGAAAAGTCCTTATTCATTCTATTGGGTTTATTTTGTTGCTAACAATAAATCGTCCATACTTGTTTTCTTAACCACCTCTTTTCTAACCTCGGACATTGGAATTCTAATCTGTTCTAAACTATCTCTATCTCTAAGAGTTACGGTCTGGTCTTCTAGCGTCTGGTGATCGACTGTTACACAGAAAGGAGTACCGATGGCATCCTGTCTTCTGTATCTTCTTCCGATCGCATCTTTTGCATCATATTGTACATCTGTACTTACTCGTAAGTCACTCAATATATCTTCCGAAGCCTTCACAAGTCCTTCATGATTTTTCAATAGTGGCAGGACTGCACATTTTATCGGAGCAATGGCTGGATGAAATTTCATAACCGTCCTTGTAGATCCCTTTCCGTCTGCGTCGGGTACTTCTTCTTCAACAAGATTCAAACTTACTTGAGCCAAAAACATTCGATCAGCACCGATGGATGTTTCTACGACATAAGGAACATAATTCTCATTCACTGTCGGATCAAAGTATTGAAGTTTCTTACCTGACAATTCTTGATGTGCATTTAAATCAAAGTCTGTTCGTGAATGAATTCCTTCAAGTTCTTTAAACCCAAATGGAAATTCAAATTCAATATCGGCTGCAGCATTGGCATAATGTGCTAGGCTTTCATGATCATGGAATCGTAGCTTAGAAGTAGGAACTCCAAGTGCATTGTGCCACTTCATTCTTTTGGCCTTCCACTGCTCGTACCAATCTAGTTCTGTACCAGGCTTCACAAAAAACTGCATCTCCATTTGTTCAAATTCACGCATTCTAAAGATGAACTGTCTTGCGACGATTTCATTTCTAAATGCCTTACCGATCTGTGCGATACCAAATGGAATTTTCTGACGAGAGGTTTTAGCAACATTCGCGAAGTTCACAAAAATCCCCTGTGCGGTTTCTGGCCTTAGATATAATTTATCTTCTCCGACAGCTCCTCCATACTGAGTGGAGAACATCAGGTTAAATTGTCTAACATCCGTCCATTCTTTACTACCACTTACTGGACAAGCAATTTCCAATTCGACAATAAGGTTCTTAAGACCAGCCATGTCTTCAGCGGTGAGGTAGGAATTCATTCGTCCGAGGATGTCATCTATTTTAGCCTGTCGATCTATGATTCGACCATTGGTGGTTCTGAACTGCTGCTCATCAAAATCATCACCGAATTTTTTACGAGCCTTTTCAACATCTTTCTTGATCTTCGCTTCTATCTTATCTGTATAACCTTCGATCAATTGATCCGCTCTATATCTTTTCTTAGAATCTTTATTATCTACCAAGGGATCGTTGAAGGCATCAACGTGTCCAGATGCTTTCCAGATTTTGGGATGCATAAAAATGGAGGAGTCAATGCCGACGATGTTTTCATGCATCTGCACCATACTTTTCCACCAAAATTGCTTGAGATTATTTTTCAGTGCGACCCCATAAGGACCATAATCATATACTGCGGCGAGTCCATCGTAAATCTCGCTTGATTGATACACAAATCCGTATTCCTTACAATGAGAAACTATCTGTTTAAAGTCCATGGTTTAAGGTTGGTTATTAATCGTCCAAAATTAAAACCTTAAGTGATTTAATCAGGAGAATTGCCAGAATATTTTAAAGTCTTAAGAACTTTCGACTTTCGTCAAATGTACAATCGAGAATTGAAGGATATTCTTTCTATAGATCTTCAATAATTCATCGTTTTTTAGTGATTCTTGTTAAGTTTGTACTCGCATTCTGCCCGAGTGCTGGAACTGGTAGACAGGCATGGTTGAGGGCCATGTGTCCTTATGGGCGTGAAGGTTCGATTCCTTTCTCGGGCACTTATTTAAATCAAGGAGTGAATTATGGCTTCTTGATTTTTTTTTGGCCTCTTTTGATCATAAATAACTTTTTCTTTAAGGTAGATACTTCAAACAGTGGGAACCATCTTGAAGATTTTCGAAGCAATGAATTCTGAAATACATTTTGAAATAAAAAGTGATCAAGCGGTTTCAGCTTAAATAGAATAGAAGCGCTGAATATTTAATTGAGGGTCAATCCTGTTCTAGGAATGTTGCTTTAGCCCTGTTAAGACCTCCAATATGAGGATTATCGGAATACTGGCCTCCTACAATGCAAAAGGCCCAAGTTTGCTATCAAACTTAGGCTCTTTCGACTAAGGTCTCAAAATAAGAAAACTACTTCTTTTCGGAATAGTATTTTGGGATGGGACCTTTTTACTGTTTCACAAATATAAGAACGTTAGATTACATATGAAAGTTTCTTATATATTATTTTTTTCTATGCTTTATACCTAAGGTAAGGATTCACATGCTTAAACGACTTAAACCATTGGGGTATAGCCTCTTACAATTGTAATCAGAAAAGAAGGAAAAGAATAAAGAATTTTAAGTACCTCTACCCAGCGGCTGCATTTCTCAGCTTCTTCAAGAAAGGTGAGGCGAAGATGAAATCCGTCAATGTTTCATTGGAGCTATCTAGCACGGCTTCTTTACTACCCTGCCAAGCCAATTTACCCTGATGTAATAAACAGATGTTTTCACCAATCTCCATGACCGAGTTCATATCGTGGGTATTTATGACAGTTGTGATATTGAATTCCTTGGTAATGTTACTGATCAGTTCGTCGATGGTTATGGCAGTCTTGGGATCTAAACCAGAGTTGGGTTCATCGCAGAATAGATACTTAGGATTCAGCACTATCGCACGTGCGATCCCTACCCGCTTCTGCATCCCTCCACTTATTTCTGAAGGGTATTTATGATTCACTCCTTCAAGCTCAACTTTTGCAAGGCAAGTATTCACCCGTTCTTGCTTTTCATCAATGCTCATTTTTTTCGAAAACATGTCTAATGGAAAACGAATGTTCTCTTCTACAGTCAAAGAATCAAAAAGGGCATTCCCTTGAAACAACATCCCTACATCCATTCTTAAACTCTGCAACTCCTCTTTGCTTAAGTTTACAAAGTCCAGTTTATCATACCACACCTTACCCTTGGTAGGTTTCATCAACCCAACCAACAGTTTTAATAACACCGTTTTCCCAGCACCACTTTTTCCAATGATCAGATTAGTCTTACCTGTTTCAAAAGTAAAGTCAATCCCTTTCAAGACTTCTTGTTCGCCAAATGACTTATGAATTTTTTCTACTCTGATCATATTATGAAGTAAGGACTAAGGCAATGATAAAATCTGCTACAAGAATAAGAATGTCACTATAAACGACAGCTCTGGTACTCGCTTCTCCTAGCTCAATAGAACCACCCTTCACAAAGTATCCCTGATAACAAGAAACAGACGTAAGAATAAATGCAAAAACAAATGCTTTGACATACATCATCAATACATTGTACGGCACGAAGAAAGAACGAAGTCCTTTGATATAATCAGCTTCAGTTACAGATCCTGTCGCAATGGACGCAAGATAGCCCCCCATAATTCCGACAATGGCTGATAAACTTACCAGCAATGGAATAACGATAATGGCAGCAATTATTTTGGGCATGATGATGTAAGCTGAGGTATTTACACCCATTACCTCCATCGCATCAATGTGCTCTTTCTGTCTCATACCACCGATCTCCGCGGCCATATTTGAACCTACCTTTCCGGCCAATACCAGACAGGTGATGGTTGCAGCAAGCTCAATGATGGTCATATCTCTCACCACATATCCTATGTAGTATTCTGGAATAAGTCCTCCACTCAATTGATAAGAAAATTGAACCGCCGTTACTGCACCAATAAATAGAGATATAATCATGACAATCGTCAATGACCCAATCCCGATATCGTACATCTGCCGCACAATCTCCTTATAATACATCGACCAATTCTCTGGCTTCTTGTATATCTCTTTTTGCCACATGACAAACTTCCCCACATGATATAGAACGCTGTTCTCCGAATTAAATAGCTCTCTTAGCATCTTGCAAAAATAATAGAATTAAAGGCTAAAGTTTAAAATTGAAGCCCCATTGAGATATTATTATGCCAGATGTTTTGTAAAACAATAAGACCGAGGATAAAAACCATTGAGATGCTTACTTTTGGACCATGAATAAGACAGCAGTTATCACTGGGGCAACCAAAGGCATCGGACGTGCCATTGCAGAATATTTGGCGAAAGCAGGTTATGATCTCGCCGTCAATGCTCGGAATGTCGACGATTTAGAGGAAATGAAACAGACCATAATGGAGGCTCACCCTGACATTACAGTCCATGTAAAGGCGACCGATATGAGTATTAAGTCTCAGGTCCTTGATTTTGGGCAGTGGGTTTTAAGTACGCTTCCGCAAATAGATGTTCTCGTCAATAACGCGGGTATATTTATTCCAGGAGAACTGTGCCATGAAGAAGATGGGGCCTTAGAATCCATGATCAATACCAACTTATATAGCGCATATTACTTAACGAGAAGTCTCATTAAACCAATGAAGGAGAAGAAGGTCGGTCATATTTTTAATATGTGCTCGATTGCTTCTAAGATTGCCTATCCCAATGGTGGTTCATACTCCATTTCAAAATTTGCATTGCTTGGTTTTTCAAAAGTATTGAGAGAGGAATTGAAAGAGGATGGAATCAAGGTCGTTTCCATATTACCTGGAGCTACCTGGTCTAATTCATGGAAGGGCGTTGATTTACCGACCGCAAGACTGATGCAAGCCACAGACATTGCAGAGGCTGTCATGGGAGCCATACGTATGAGTCCTTCGGCAGTTGTTGAAGAAATAATTATTAGGCCTCAGCTCGGTGATTTATAATTACTCTTGATCAAATAAAGATTTAGCCACTGCCCCTTCAAGTTTGAGCAGATCACGCTTAAGTTCTACCCCATAGGCATAGCCTGTCAAGCTACCATCGGACCCGATGACTCGGTGACAGGGTAAAAGAATGGCAATTGGATTAGCCCCATTGGCAGCACCGACGGCTCTTACAGCCTCGGGAGAACCGATTTCATTGGCTAGATGCTGATAAGAGGTGGTTTTACCATATTCTATGAAGCGGAGTTCCTTCCATATTTTTTTCTGAAAATCTGTTCCTTTCTGGAAATCAATGGGAAGATTGAATATTCTCAGAGACCCTTTAAAATATTGAGCCAGTTGTTTTACCCCCTTTTTTGTGAGATCTGAAGGATTTGGGTCCTCCAATTCCTTCTCTTTCCCTAGGTAGGTTATTTCTGTAATCCCCTTTTCAGAGGCACAAACCTTCCAATTTCCGAACCTCGACGCACAATATTCAAAGTAATGTTCCATGATGTGTATTTCTTTGTGCAATATCGGGCATTAATTTTGGTCTAATAAAAAAAGACTCTAAATTTGCCGAGCTTTTAACGATAAAGCAAAAACTGACTAATTTTGAACTAAACGATAAATCGGTCGGTGCCTTAGCTCAGTTGGTAGAGCAATGGACTGAAAATCCATGTGTCCCTGGTTCGATTCCTGGAGGCACCACTAAAAAAAGACCTCAGCGAAAGCTGGGGTTTTTT
>JAHDGF010000055.1 GCA_020627785.1 Saprospiraceae bacterium | reverse complement strand
TAGCAACTCAAAATCTACTTTCACAAAAGCATCTTTATTGCTGTCACTATATTTGATTGCATTGGCGATAATGTTTTGGAAAAGTTGTTTGATCAAACTTTCATATCCGAATATTTGAACATCTGCTTTTGGCTTAATTAGCTTCACATTGTTCAGTTTAAATTCTTGAAAAAGTAGAACCTCAATACTTTCAATCAATTGAGAAATTGAAATTGCAGAGGGATTTACCTTGGTTTTTAATTCTGCAACGCTTAATAAATTATCAATCATTCGATTGAGTTGTATAACCGAAGTATTTATATAGCTGAAGTATTTATTATTGTAAGAATTATCTTTGTCAGAATTCTTACTTTGAATTAGTTGTGAAAAAGCATTAATTGATCTCAACGGTGCTTTTATATCATGCGCAACTCTATGAGCAAATCGTCTCAGATTTTGATTAGATATATTTAATTTCTCTTGTTTTTGTTCAAGTTCTTCTTTTGTTTCAATGACCTCTGATTGGAGATGAGATAATTCGCCACTGAGACAAAATATGTCTGAACATGCTGCTGGTTTGAAGCTCTTATTGATGTTTTTTATTAGTGCGATTAATCGTCTCCTAGCGTCAAATTTCTCAACGATATTTTTTGCAACCAATTCCAAGATTCTAATTTGCTTAGAATTCAAACTTTTTTGTTTCGTATCCATTATGCATAGTGACCCTATGGCTACATCCTCACTATTAATTAAAGGGAAACCGGCATAGTATGTATTTTTACCTTTAGCTACATCAAGGTGACAAATATTTTTGTCACAAGTAATATCATCTATAATGGTAAGTTCTCGATTTTGAACGGTGAATTGACAAATTGATTCTTTTCTCAAAAGAGGAAATTCATTCATTCCTTTGGCAGAAATTACGTATTGACGCTCGGAATCCAACATAGATAAATAGCATATGGGAGCACCAGAAACTTCCATTGCTAGCTCAATTGAATCTTTTAGATAATCTTTATTTTGACTTAACTCCTCACCGATCCCATAACTAGCAATTGTTTTATCAAGTTCTTTATTAGATAGATAGAATAAAAATTGAAACATCTCTTACTTATTTAGCTCTTCAAAATATGCTTCAATGATTATGCCCATTGAGATTATCCAGTATTCTTAATTTGTAAGCTATTTGACCTTTCTATTTTTTTGAAAATAAAAAATCCATATTTAATGAACAATAGGGGCGAAGGCTAAAATAAGGGGTTTGAAATTGATTAAACTGCTTTGGAAATTAGACTGAACATTGGGATGAATAGAGCGATCTCCTAAAAGTGGTTAAAATTTTAAACGGCAGATTAATTATAAAATCAAAAAGAAATTTAATCCTCCACAGATAACTCTAGCCATTCCTCCTCTGCTGCCTCCAATCCATCATTGATTTCCTTTAGTTCGGCGGATAGTTTTTGAATTTCTTCTAGGGGAAGATCTGGATTTAGGAACTTAGATTCTGTTTCTTTTTTCTTTTCTTCAAGAGAGCTGATGGTTCTTTCGAGGCTATTTATTCTATTCTTTATTCGCTTACGTTCTTTTTGATCAACCTTCGTCTGTGTTACCTCTTTTACGGCCGCAGGCTTGGCACGGATTTCTGCTTTTTTGGTTGCGCGATATTCAGAATATTTGCCATTGTAGTCTTTGATATTTCCAGACCCATCAAGAATAAAAAGGTGTTCTACTAGCTTGTCTAACAAAAATCGATCATGTGATACAATGATTAAACAACCTGGGAATTGCATGAGGTATTCTTCCAGAATATTTAAGGTTAGAATATCTAGGTCATTGGTCGGCTCATCCAGGATGAGGAAGTTAGGATTCTGCATTAAGACAGTGAGCAAATAGAGTCTTCTTTTTTCTCCTCCGCTCAACTTAGAAACATACACTTGTTGCTGTGGCCTTGGAAAGAGGAAACGTTCGAGCAATTGCTCAGCGGTTAATTTCTTTCCTTTATCTAACGGGATGAATTCGGCCACTTCTCGGATCACATCAATCACCTTACGGTCGACACTCATATCCATTCCCTCTTGTTCATAGTGTCCAAAGGTCACCGTATCACCCACTATTATTTTTCCACTGTCAGGCCTTATTTTTTTTGTCAATAAATTGATGAAGGTAGATTTACCCGATCCATTCGGCCCTACAATCCCCAGTCGTTCGCCTTTCCTGAATTTATAGGAAAATTCATGGATAATTTTTATGTCTTCAAAGGATTTGCCGATAACATGTGCTTCTAAAATTTTACCACCTAGTCTATTAGTCTGAACATGTAGTTGCATGGACTCATCGGTCTTTTGTGATTTGACTTGATCTTTGATTCCATGAAACTTATCAACCCTTGATTTTGATTTTGTTCCTCTAGCTTTGGGTTGCCTTCTTACCCAGTCTAGTTCCTTTCTATATAGTTTTTTGAGCTTTGCAAAATTTGAGGTTTCATTTTCAACCCGTAAAGCTTTCTTCTCTAGGTACTCTGAATAATTTCCTTTGTAGCTGTATAGTTTTCCATTCTCAAGTTCAATGATTTCATTGCAGATTCTCTCGAGGAAATAACGATCGTGCGTAACCATCAAAAGCGTAATTTTATCATTGCTCAGATAGTCCTCCAGCCATTCGATCATGTCTAGATCAAGATGGTTAGTTGGCTCATCGAGGATGATAAATTCTGGTTCTTCAACAATCAATTTAGCTAAGGCGACTCTTTTGCGTTGTCCACCGGAAAGTGTTGCAACCGTCTGCTGGAGATTTTTAATATTTAATTTACCCAGTGTCTCCTTTATCTTTACATCAAAATCCCAAGCCTTCAGATCATCCAATTGGATCATGATTTCTTGTAGCTTTTCTTGCTCATTATTTAATAGAGCAATTTCGTATGCTTTTAGTAATTTAATTTTCGGATTATCCATCGAATAGATGGTTTCCAGAACCGTATCCCCAGGTTTAAATTTTGGCTCTTGCTTAAGAAAAGAAATTTTTACACCTGAACCAATCTCTACCTTAGCCAATTCTCCTTCCGCTGCTTCTTCGCCAGCTATCACTCGAAGTAGGGTAGACTTACCTGTTCCATTTCTGGCAATCAATGCAATCTTTTGGCCTCGAGAAATGGTCAAGTTTATGTCATCAAACAAGATTTTCTCGCCGTAGGATTTATTAATATTTTCAAATCGTAAATACTGCAATGGCCTAAACGTCAAATTCCATTACAAATGCTGGAGGTACATTAGTAAGCACAAAGTGAAGTTCTCCATCCGCGAATATTTCTTTATAGAAACTAAAAAGATTAGGTGCATAATGGAGTTGGATGAACTTACCTCCAGGCTTAATAAGTGTTTTATGTTTTATAAGGAATTTTTTTACTTGAGGTTTAGGGAGAAGGGCAAATGGTATGGCCGAAATCAATTGGTCTATTTGATCAATGCCTTGATCTTTTAAAATTTCTGTCAGATTATCCATGGTGTCATTAATGGCTATTAATCTAGGATCATCGATGCTCTGTAAGGTATTCCACAGTTTAGGATTCAATTCGATGGAGATAACTTTTGAACCCGGAGTTAATTTTCTTAGTAAATGGTGTGTAATTACGCCATCACCTGCTCCTAATTCCACGATAACTGTGTCTTTATCGCTAGGAACTGTGTTGATCATCTTCTTACAAAGAGGAGCACCACTACGTGTAAGTGCTCCTACTTCTTTAATATTCTTGACTCCTTGTATTAGGAAGTTAATTTTTTCTTTCATCCCTAATCCAAATGTAACAAAACTTGATTTAAGGTTTCTGCTCGGTCTCCTTATTTTTATTTTTTACATACTTTTCAAGCCATTGATCTTGTTCCCAAAGTACGTGCATTACGGAGGCTCTCGCTGCATAGCCGTGGCTTTCTTTTGGTAACATTACTAGTCTTACGGTAGCTCCAAGCCCTTTCAGTGCATTAAAGTACCGTTCACTTTGCATTGGGTAGGTCCCTGAATTATTATCAGCTTCCCCGTGTATAAGTAGTAAAGGCGTTTTCATTTTATCGGCATGCATGAACGGGGACATCTCGTAATAGATGTTTGGTGCTTCCCAATAGTTTCTTTCTTCTGCTTGAAATCCGAAAGGAGTAAGCGTTCTGTTATAAGCACCACTTCGCGCAATACCTGCGGCAAACAAATTAGAGTGTGATAGGAGATTTGCTGTCATAAAAGCTCCATAACTGTGTCCTCCAACACCCACTCTTTCTCGATCTATAAATCCCAGATCATCCACAGCATCAATCGCCGCTTTCGCATTTCCGACCAGCTGTTCTCTGAAACTATCATTTGGTTCTTCGTCTCCTTCACCTACGATTGGGAAAGCTGCATCATCTAATACAGCATATCCTCTATTTACCCAGAATACTGGTGAACCATACCAGAAGTAGGTGAACTCATTTGGCGAAGATGTAATCTGTCCAGCTGTGCTCTTGTCTTTAAATTCTCTTGGGTAGGCCCACAATAACATCGGTAGTTTTTCCTTTGATTTTTGATCATAGCCTGCAGGCAAATATAGTGTAGCCGAAAGATCTAAGCCGTCTTCTCTTTTGTAATTAATAACCTCCTTGTGCACATTCTCCATAGCCTTATATGGATTTTCAAAACTCGTAATTGCTTTTAAAGAACGGTCTTTAATATTTCTAATGTAAAAGTTAGGATACTCTTTTGGAGATTGCATCATACTGACAAAATCGCCCTTTTCTAAATCCACCGCGTAGTAAATATTTTCTAATTTATCTTTTTCATCCGCTTGATACAATCTTTCAGTCTCGCCAGTTTCTAGGTTTAGTTTGTCTACAAATGGAAATACACCTGCATCAGAATATCCATCACCGATCATAAATACATGACCATCTTTTAGATCAATAACATCCTTTCCAAATTCATTGGTCTTTGTCACAAAACTTCCGGGGTCATTGTAATTGTCTTGATAATTTCGATCGATTAAGGTTTTGGGTTTTTGAGAAAGATCCGAAGGGTTAAAGGCATAAGACTTTGTGTTACGCGTGTTCCACCAGTAGTCATGACAGATGGCCATTTCGTCTGTGGACCATTCTATGTATTGATATCGATTGATGGTTTTTAATAATTCGGAAGGTGCTTGATTAAAAGGAGCAGCCATTTGTTGAATGACATCTCTATACTCAACTTCTTTTTCTGCATCTCCTTCATCCAAAGCTTCCGCCCATACCAAAGTTGCTGGTTTGTCTGCTCTCCAACTCATTCTTCTAGGGCCTTCGATGCAAGACATAAATCCTTTAGGTACATCTTCAGCGAGGGGAATGTCCACAAATTCTTTGACTAGTTTTCCATTCGAATCATAGATGTCATATGAACTTGGAAATCGATAGTAAGGAACGATGTATGAAAATGGTTTTCTTATTTGTCCAATGAGAATATATTTGCCATCAGGCGAGACGGAAGTAGAAGAATACATTCCTTCATCCATCCATTTCATTTCCTTTCCATCTAATCCAACTTTCCATATAGAGGCTGTTGCCAAATGTTGAAAATTACTTTCATCGGTTTTATTTTTTAGTAAATCCTGATAAGTTCGGTTTTGGGCTTTCTTTCCTGCATTTTCTGAAATGGTCGGACCTGTTGGTATCGTAGATGCATTATCAATAAGCGTGGCTGAATCATCAACCTTTCTGTAAAGAATGGATTGTCCATCTTTCATCCAAGCCATGAAGCCTCGAAGATTTGCATTCACATTGGCTTTCGTCAATTTCGTAGCTGCCTTGGATTCGATGTTTACTACCCATATTGAAACTCCCTCTAATTCCGTCACCGTAAATGCCATTGATTTTTGATCTGGAGACCAGGTAAAGTTTGCCATTCTTGCATTTGCCGGAAGGCCAGAAACAGAAGAAGCCTTTCCAGAGGAAACATCCAATACCTCAATCTTGTAGTAATATCTTGTGCGGCTTGAAATGTTGGTTTTCGGATTGATCCTTAACCCTGCCAATCTTAATTCTTCTTCGGATAATTCCTCAATGGTTTTGAAATTAGAACGATACATCAAAACACCTGCTGTAGCCTCATCATTCATTCTGAATCTTGGAGCAAAATCAGCATCCGCTAAATCAAGAATATCTTTGTGAGGTAATTGATAGCCAAGATCAACTTGGGCTGGAAGATATGAAACAAAGAGCGAGCAAAGGAGCAAAATAAGGATACGCATACTTAGATTTTTAAGTTTGAATCAAGATAAAGAAGGATTATGTGGCGGTGAAAAACTTTCACCTTTTTCTTTGTGAATATTATGTTAATGAAAGCCCAAATGAGATATAAGCATCCCTGTCAATTTTCTTGCGCTTGAAGATTGCAAGTTGTAATCAAAATAGATATGATAATTCTAAAGATCATCTGAGATGGTATGCAATGCCTTAGATTTCAGGTTTCTCAAAATTGTTAACTTTATTTCTGTTGCTTTCTTTTCTATTTTGAATTTCTTCAGAGAAGCCACTGGCTAATATTGCCGTCGGAAGTGCAAATAGACAAATTCCAATCAAAGAGATAATAGCGGAAATAATTTTTCCAGCAATGGTCACTGGAACAATGTCACCATAGCCAACAGTTGTGAGCGTCATCATTGCCCACCACATGGTTTCGGGTATGCTAGAAAATGCAAGTGGTTGCGCATCATTTTCACAGTAATACATGATGGTAGAAGAAATGAATAGCACCTTCAAAATAATGATAAACGATATTATCAATTCATCTTTTTTTGCTCGGATTACATCATCTATTATTGTGAGAGAGTTTAAAAAACGAAATATTTTAAGAAGACGTATAAATCTTAGCAGTCGAAGTACTCTCAAAAACATCCCGTCGGTGAAAAAATGAGAAATGTAAAAAGGAAGAATCGCTAATAAGTCGATCAGAGCATAAGCTGTGAGTGAATATCTTATTCTACCTGTAATCGGGTCTTTAAATTTTTCTGATTCTGTGATTGAATAAAGCCTCATAAGATATTCAACCGTGAAGATGACAACACAAAAAAGTTCAAATGCATTGAATTGTGCGGCATACTTTGCTCTTAAGGAAGGGATGGACTCTAATACTATAGCCAAACAACTTAGTAGAATTAGGCTTATGATGAACACATCAAAATACCAGCTGCTCGTCTTTTTACTTTCAGAGAGTTCAACAAAGTTAAAGACGCGTTGCTTGAACGTGGGTTTGGAAGTCGTTGTGTTAAATGACATCCTTTAAGTTAAAAACATCTTTAAAATAAAAATAGCTTCTGAGTAATTTAAAAGAATAAAAATGAATTCTTCAATTTTTATTTCTCTCCTCCAAAAGCCCACTACTAAAGGTATTTTGACTCAATGAATGAATAATCTTCGATTCATTTTTTATTTTTTTTAATCTCAGGGCAACCCTTTTGATGGTTTACGCACTTACTCTAATATCAGTATGATTTGTGATTGCTGTTGATCAATTAACTTTTTAAAAAAAATAAATATTAACCTAATGAAAAAGATTTTCTCTATCCTCACTTGCCTTGTATTAATCTCAAGTTTATCAGCACAGACTGTTGTTGATATCGTTGTAAATAGTCCCGATCACAATACGCTAGAAGCTGCAGTAATCGCAGCTGAGTTAGCAGACGATTTATCCGCAGATGGGCTCTTCACAGTTTTCGCACCAACCGATGCAGCCTTTGCAGCAATTGATCAAGCAGTATTAGATCAGTTGTTATCAGATCCAACGGGTGATTTAGCAACAATTCTATTGTTTCATGCAGTATTGGGTGTGGCAGATTCATCTACCATTATTGACGGTCAGAGCATTGGATCATTAATGACTCAAAATCTAACCTTTACCACAGCAGGTGGTTTGAAAGTAAACAACGCTAACATTACTGTCACTGATATTAGAGCGGAAAATGGAGTGGTACATGTAATTGATGCAGTTATGTTGCCTGAGTTTATGACGACTCGCCCGGCAACCATTATGGATGTAGTTTCAACAAGCCCTGATCATACACAATTGAATGCACTCATAGGTGCTGCAGGTTTGGATGATGATTTAAGATCAGCAGGTCCGTTTACATTATTTGCACCGACCGATGCTGCTATCGGAGCTTTACCGCAAGATGTAGTAGATGCTTTACTTGCTGACCCAACAGGAGACTTGGCAAACATCTTATTATTCCATGCGGTATCAGGAGTTGCTTCTACTCAGAATGTAATGGATGGAACCGCTATCGGCAGCCTCCAGGGAGGTAACCTAACATTCAGTATAACAGGAAACGGGGTAATGATCAATGATGCCAATGTTACTGTTTTAGATATAAGAACAGACAATGGAGTAGTACACGTCATTGATGCAGTACTTCTACCATAGGAATACAAACAATAATTAGCGAACAAAAGTTGGTTGAAGAAAGGGGAGGAAAAATGTTTCCCCCCTTTTTTCTTTTTGCATTAATCTGATTTACGAAATCAATAATTAATTCAGAAAAATCTTTTGTCCCAAATGCTAGTTTAGCTTTTAGAATTCAGGTTTAATTTATTTGTTGAATTGGCAAAAATGCCAAAGGACACCAGAGGGATCATGCATAAAACATTCACGACCCCAGTCTAAAGTTTTTATTGGTGTAAACCGTACTCCCTTATATTTTTTATCCAATCCAGTCGCTGTAATTTCCTTCCAGCATTCCTCTACATCTTCTACTTCTAATACAATCATTGAATTATTGATCCAGTCTTTGATGTAATAATCTTGTAGGTAAAAGCAGAGATTTTCACTGACCGTAAATAGGGAGAGATTATCAGAAATCACGGTTTCTGAAAAACCGAATTCTAGATAAAATTCGCGAGTGAGGCTAAAGTTTTTAGCCCCAATGAAGGTTCTTATATTGGTGAATTTGGATTTCAATGGCATTGTAACACAAGTTGTGTATGAAATCCAAAAGTCTAAGTGGTTGTGTCTTTGGCTGGTGCATCTTTAGCTGGCGCATCTTTGACTTCTGCTTTTGCAGCAGGTTCTTCGGCCGGCTTTGCTGGTTTTGGTTCTGGCTTCACATAGTGCTTCACGTCTAAGGCACAAAGACCTTTTGCGTTTTGACTTGGTGTGAAAGTAACCTTATCGCCTTCTTTTATAGTAATATTTAGACCATCGATGTGCACGAAATATGACATTGGTCCATCAATGGCATTGATAAATCCGAATCCCTTTTCTGTATCGAAGAATTTTACTCTTCCAATACTCGCTCCACCTGCAACTTCTTCTCGGTCTTCTTTTTTAGGAACACTGACTGCAATCGTGCTTACATCAACTTCATCATCTGGATTATCTTCAAATGGTGTTTCACTGAAGTTTCCGTTTTTGTCCATGTAAAGAAATTCAGGTCCTTTGATGCCTTCTTCTTTCTTCGCAGCTTTCTTGTCAGCCTTGTCTTGTCTTTTTTTAAGTTTCTTTTTAGCTCTTTCTTTTTTGTTATAGCTATCTGCCATTTAAAAGTTTTTAGTGACGGATTTTTAATCAATCCAATAATTCAACTTTCTCCGTACGTCTTTCTTGGAGAAGATTGTTTGCGCATTGTAGGTAATAGTAATACTTGGCTATAGCGCCTTATGGAGCACCAAAGGTAATTAAATTACTAATCTTTAAAATTAATTATATAAACCCTTGATAATCAAGAATTTCTATCGACTTTTTGAGAGAATTTCTATTGTCTTACTAAAATCAACGCTCCTTTCAGCAATTAAGTTTAATACTTGCCCATTTTTTCTAGTAAAATTTAGATTTACAGCCTGCAGCATCATTGATGAAAGCCCTACTTTTTCTTTCCATAGCCGGTTTTGTTTATTACAACCGTGTGGTCTATCTCCAAGGATCGGGTGGTAGATGTGCTTCAGGTGTTTTCTAATTTGATGAAATCTTCCGGTGAATGGTTTAATCTCCAGCAGGCTATATCTAGCTGTTTCAAACTTTCCTTGTTTCCATGGTAGCTCGTACTTTTCAAGAAGCTTATATTCAGTTTTTGCTTCTTTGGTCTTTCCTTCGTTACTTAAGGCATAGTCTATAGTGCCTTCTGGATCTGTCCAGCCCCGGACGATGGCTTGATATGTTTTTGAAATTTCATTGTTTTGAAAAAGGGTTGAAATTTCGGCATTGATTTCCTTAGAGGTAGCGAAGAGAAGTACTCCAGCAGTTTTCCGATCTAATCTATGCACAGGATAGACCTTTTTCCCGATTTGATCTCTGAGCAGTTGGACTGCAAATTCTTTGGCATCCATTGCCAAGCGACTCCGATGCACTAGCAACCCATGCGGTTTATTGATCGCAATCAAATCTTCATCTTCGTAAATAATTTCGAGCAAGGTTTATTTAGTTGTTTCTTGCTAATTCAAGTTGGGTCCTTAAAGTCTCCATGGAGCTTTGCCAACGAGAAATTGAAACGGCATCCCCATGTAAATCAAATGCTTCTTGTGTTGCATCTTCGATTTGAGCAGACCAGGTATTAAGCAGTTGATCGATTCTTGGCTCATTTAAATATTGATCCTTAAAGAAGGCCATTTTACTTTCATACAAATCTTCATAATCTGCCCAAGCACCTATTAATTTGTCGCAGGCCGCTGATCGTTGAGAAAATCCCCAGAAGCTAGCACTGAATGGTTCGCAATTATCTGAAATTTCTCCCCATTCATCGGGTATGCCAGTTACCCCATTGAAGTCTGTCCAATTTTCAAATGAATTGTCCATATCCCATGGAATCATATAAAATTTTTCTTCGTCGGGATCTTCATACCAGTAATAGTTATGATTGGAACAATCATCACCATTACAATACCAGTGAAAGGGCCCATCATCGTGTTTAATGCTGCGATCTACGACACAATATGAAATGGTATTTTCAACATCCATCCATTTCTCAACAACCACATTCATCTCACTTGATGGCGTATTCTGAATTTCCATTCCAAAATTTTTCATTAATGAAATGTCTGGATTATCATCCTCATTCGTTTTTAATCCCTCTAAGTATCTTGAATCTGGCAATGCATTGCCGTCACCATCAATTGGCCAGACCTTTTTATATACGTTTCCTTCTCCACCATCAAAGTGGTATCTGCTAAAGCGGCCATCTATTTGTTCAACCAATGCAAAGAGCCCATTATACTCACCATTGATGTACAACTTAGCATGAACGCATCTGGGTGCTCTGACGCCCATATCGTTAAAAAGATGATATCCCAATCGATCTCTCATTTGGCTATCATCATTATTCATGCTATGGAATTGTAATTTTTTTAATCCGTAAAACTTTTCACTATCCTCACTTAAATTAAATTTAATTTTCATGGAAAGCTTGGTGCAAGTTTTAGAACCATTGGGATTAAAGACATTGATTCCGGATAGACAACCAACATAAGCCCCGATTGATCCTTTGTATCTGATGCCCACAGGGCTAATGGTTTCTCCCCTAAAAGTGATTGATCCTTCTACATATTCTTCAGCCGTTGGATCATTGTCTAAAAAGGCGAGAGAATTTTCTGGTAGGTTTAAATAAAAGCTATACAGACTATCTTGATTGTAAACTACATCTGAATTTAAGTTGATATAATCCGCAGTGGGATCTGCTTCCATTTCTTCAACTTCCTCAATCTCCATCTCCTCTGGATTGGTGACCGTAATCTCAGGGTCAGTACAAGAGCTGATGGTTAGGGCTAGTAAAGGAATGAGGATGATAATCAGGTGTGAAATTCTCATAAATGTAAAAATACGACTTGGTTGTTTAATATGCAATGAGCCTTGATGGTTTAAATTTTATTTATGCTTTCGCAAATTTTTAATTCATCTCCTGAAATAAATTTATTGAGTAATCGACAAAATTTTTAGGGTAGAATTGTGAATGCGGTTTTGTTAAAACATCCCTGATAAAAATTTGTTATTTACTTTTAGGATGTCAGGCGGTTTGAAACAAAATGGATAGAGATAAAATATTAAGGGATATGACTTCTAAAGAGGCTCAGCTGATAAGAACAGCAGGTGCTGAAATTATTCGAAATAGTCAAAATGAAATATCCATTGAATCTCTTATCCCATTCCTGAACAAAATAAAAAGAGAAACCTCAGGACTTGAGTTAGGAGGCGCTTTCGCATCAAATAATAGATTTTATAAATTTCCAATTCAAATCATAGAGTTTCATAAAAGACGAAAATCTTTCTGGAGCCTAAAGAATAAGTGTACATGCAATTTGTATCTTTCAAAGTCCTATCTTGGATTTAATCCCGATAAAGAAGCCGAGGGTGCTACGATCCAACTAATTCATAAAATGAAAGGAAATTGGACGCAAGATTACATCATGCAATGTTTAAAATGTTTTGAAAAATATTATGTGTCAGAAAGACACTATCATTACATGTGGTGGCATTGGGAACCTTTAAGATTTGAAAGGCAAATAATGCTGAGTGGAAACGCACCAATTGATGATGAATTTCAACTTCTAATCAAGGCAATTGAGCAGGCAATTAAAGTAAATAATATCTCTAAGGATTCCTTGATTTTTGAGAAAGAGCGATTGATAAACTATCAAGCCAAATTAGCAGACAAAGTAGACACAAGGGATTATGAATTTAGATATGGCTGGAATATAATAATGGACGAAATCTTAAAAGAAATTAATCAAAAAATCAAAAACAAAGGATAACGCAGGCAACCCCGAAATAGAGTTATGTTTCAATATTCAAAACAACCCATATTATTCTTTGATAGTAATTGTGTGCTTTGCTCGCGGGTCATCACTTTTATCTTAAGGCATGAAAAAAACAAAACACTAAAATTTGCAAGTCTGCAGGGTGAAGTGTTTCAAGCGTTAAAAGAAAATTACGATATTCCTTTGGGTGTAGACTCGACCATCCTGTACGAAGAAGGGGAGATATTTATTGAGAGTAGGGCAGCGCTGAAATTATGTAAATACCTAAAGGCTCCTTATTCCTTTTTAGTTATCTTTAAAATATTTCCAAGCTTCATCTCGGATAGGGTTTACAAGTGGATTGCAAGAAATAGATATGATTGGTTTGGGACCTGTGAATTTATTCCAGAAACTGCTTCAAGATATTTACAATAATTTTAGATATGGGAAATCCTAAAATTGACCTTCCACTTCAACCTTTAGATAAAGCACTTAACCTAGTTTGCGTTGTTGGCTTATTGGCATTGTTTGCACTTCCTTGGTACTATTATGCTCAGTTACCTGAAACCATTCCAAATCATTTCGGGACTTCTGGAGACCCAGATCGGTATGGTCAAAAAAAATACATCTGGACTCTTCCAATGATTGGTTTAATGGTATTCCTATTGATGACCTTTATCAACAGGTATCCTCACAAGTTTAATTACCTTCAAAAAATCACTGAAAAAAATGCCCATCGGCAATACTCTTTAGCCACGAGAATGATAAGAATTTTAAATGTGTTTACGATCTTATTATTTCTACATCTGGTTTATAAATCCATTCAGATTGCACTAGGGAATGCGACAGGTCTCGGGTCATTTTCCATGACCTTATTTTTCCTATTCTTACTAGGCTTTACAATGTATTCTTTCTCACAATCCACAAAGAAAGAGGAAGCTTAGCCCGCATTGTAAACTGAAAATCAAGCCTGATTGTCTCTTTCTCTCTTTCTAAGAAGATTTAAATATATTCCTACAACGGCCGCAATCGCTAAAGAAATATAGGCAGGCATTTGCCAAGGATTAGGGTCTATCCCTCTACCTTGAGTATACGCAGAAATGATAAGTAGTCCAATGGAAATTAAATAAAGACTAATGGATATTTTTGAAAGTGTGTTTAGGTTCATTCTAGGTTGATTTGTCTTTTTAAATATAGCATCAATTAATGAATCACCTCCTTAATTTTGATTTTTCAATCCTTTTTTCTTTTTTCTACGATTATTGAGAAAACGGATGAAACTAATAAAGAGCCCCATCCTAAAACTTCAATTGTTGTTGTAGAGGTACCTTTGAATGAATGATAAAGGGAATGTAATAATAACACACAAGTAAGCAGGTAAAGAAATTTATTGATTTTTTCGAGCGTTGTCATTCCATGAAGTGTGTTTTTTAATGAGGATTTTCATTGCTGTAAAGTTTTTCTCATCATGTCCTGAATGTCCACCCTGCATTACCATTAACTCAAATGCCTGGGCCTCTATGAAGAATTAATATGGCTGTTTGTAAAATTGGGCCGTGGTATTCTATGCATATTTCATGACCGTCCCGGTAAAGATAATGCTGGTGAGAAGCTGCGTTCATTTCCTTTAAAGATAATCCCAAAGATTAATTTTTCAATACTCTACATTGAATTAACCTTTGAGATCATCTTTCTTTACGTCGCGTCTTCTATTTTTTATTTATTGCTTTATAATTTTTTGTACGGAGATAAGATTGTTTGCCTGATTGGTTGCTTTTATAAAGTACATGCCTGCACCTAAAGTAGAGGTGTCAATGATTTCTTCCGTATTGTTGCTTACAATTGTTTGAATCACTTGGCCAAGTTCATTTATAATTTCAATATCATAAAGCGACAACTCTCCTTGAATCACAAAGTATTGGTCTACTGGATTCGGAAAAATTTCAATATAATCTACGGTTACTTCTAAATGCAGATCACTAGTACTTACGCCATCAATGGTGCCATAATACATGAACCCATTTCCGCTAAAGCCAACATATAGTCTTTCATAATTATCCATGTCTCCAACCATAACCTTAGCCCAATCATATATGCCTCCCGGATACTCTCCAATCTGCGTCCAAGTTTGTCCTTCGTCTTCCGACTTAAAATATCCAAATACTCCCAATACTTCCCCTTGAATAAAGATGGTAGGGTAGCTAGCGTTTGGTGCGGCTTTTCCAACTGCCACATTTAAAACTTTATCTGTGTCTGTGAAAGTTGTCCAGGTCTGACCACCATCTTCGCTCATGCTTAAACCTTCAATAGAGGATACATCCTCCTCTGGGCCATTGACAAACAATAAATGATTGGCTTGAGTAGGCACAGATAGTAATTTCCCGTTGTATGAGAATTCACTAACGACCTGACTGAATTTAGTCCACGTTGCTCCACCATCACTGCTTTTAAAAATACTCCCATCTCCCCAATCGTAGATGTAAAAAGTATTGGCTAATACTCGATCAGCGGTCAAGGCCTTGCGTTTAAACCACTCAGCGGTCAAACAGCAATTTCCAGAATTGCCTGGTAAAGTTACCTGTGTCCAAGTATTTCCCCTATCGGTAGTATAGTATGGCATTCTGTTACCTACCGGTAGCCAAATGATATTGTCAAAATCATTGGCACTAACAGCAATTTCTCCAAAAATCAAATTTGAATTTCCGGGTTCTGGCATGGTTGCAAATTTGGTCCAAGTCTCACCTCCATCGGTTGAGTATCCTGAAGACCTTGTATCATTATCATAACAGCAATACCTGTGGTCTTCAATAATCGCTACTAAATAATTTGGATCGGTAGGAGATTGGTCAATGCTCCAGGCAGAATTAAATCTATTCGTTGGTTGATGCATCAGTGGATATTGATCGACATCATCGTGGTAATAAATTGGGCGATCCCAATGCAGGGTTACTACTTCGCCTCCGGGTAGTGCTGCAGCATCATTCGATACGAGATGTTCTTGTCCAGCCGACTGCTCTTCCCAAGTCATTTCTGAATCATCTAAATCGGTAGAACTCCAAGTGCCCAAGCCATCCGCAATCCATATTTTGTTTGGAATGATGGGGTCAAAGACAATCTCACCCAGAACAAACCAAGCATTTTCTGTCCATTCCATCCATGGTATGTTGCTGGCAACGGTCGTGTTGGTACTATAAGTCCAACTTGGATTAGTAGAATAGACTTGGGTGGTGCGATAGATGTCCGTAAAGCCTTCACTAAATAAAAATACCCGCTCTGTATTAAATGGGTCGATGGCAATTTCTCCCATGGTCGAGTTATCTGAAAATGGTTGGGTCCAAGCAGTACCATCGTACCTCACCATACCAAAAGAGGTATAACTACCAGTGCTTGAGTTTACCGTTTCTCCACAGGCATAGAAATTCCCATTGGCATCGATCTCTGAATCGTAAAACCAAGGTTCTCCATTGACCAGGTAGTTTGATGGAGTAATATCAGACCAATTAGAGCCTCCATCAGTACTTGTATAAATTCCAATACCATCAATGGTAACATACAGCGTTTGAGTTTCATTATTATTGACTCCAGAGCTGAGGTCAAACTTTATGGATCTTACCCCTCGATCAGCAGCTCCAGTAGGTACTGCAGAGAGTTGAAACCAACTATTTCCCCCGTCAGTTGTTTTCCAGAGCCCATCATCGACAGAGCCAAAGTAGACAACATTTGAATTTGCAGGATCTACTGAAAGTCTTTCTCCGGCATATTTGGAGTAGTCATCATTGGCATACATGTCTGTGCTAGGAAAATTGGTTTTTGTCCAATTAGTTCCTTGGTCGATGCTTTTAAAAATTCCGTCCGAATATGCCATGTAAAGCACCTGCCCATCACTAAGCGCAGAAACGAGACTTAAGACTCCGCGGTAATTCGAAAAATCTACATCGGATGCGGGGATGGAAAGTGAAGTAACAATCTGGGTCCAATCATTGGTGGCACTATTATATATATAAGCACCACCCACATCAGATCTTGCGAGCATCGGATCACCTGATGGGTGTATGTGCATTCCAGTTAGCCATCCTCCGGCTCCCGTCTTTAAAGTATTCCAATCCGCATCTCCTGCAAAGGCCGGAGGATTAGTTCCGCCAGATGATGATCCAGCATTTGGTGTATGGATCAACATTAAATTAGCCAAGAGTCTAATGTAAGCTGCTTGATAATATATGGCTGGTTCGGTAATCTCCCAAGAAGAGGAGGCTGAGTCATTAAGGTCTGCGTAAGATTTTAGAAAAGGTTCATTTGCTGGTGGCGATACAGGGCCCGAGTAATTATGATTAGCACCTCCTGATAGAAAACCTGGTGCAGGTCCATTTGGAGAATTTAATGCATGATCATAAATGCTTCCATCTTGAAACCATGTGTGGTAAATCTCATTGGCACAGCGTTCTGCACCTTTATTGTACATGTTTGAGAGGTAACAGGTGCCGAGTGGATTGACACCGTGTAAGTAATGTAGATGTCCAGATGCTTTAGTGAGGTAACTATCTGGATTGCCATTATCTGCTCCATATTTATTTACCAATAGATTTATCATGCCCATATTGCCTTCTTGCTGGTTGCTTCCCCATCCCAGAAAATACGAAGGCAAATAGGCACGATATAAATCTATGTCAGAAAAGCCATAAAAGCTTTCCCAATTGTTGTTAACCATGGCTTGAAAAGAATCAAAAAAATCTTGAGCGACCATGGTGTTGTGTCCTGTAAGATTGGCATAGTGTAGGAAGGCATCTTTGGTTTCTATATAATTGACGTCCCACCAATCATCATAATAGCTTGAAGCATCATTCGGGTCATTTGGTGTGGCACCGAAAACCAAAGAGTTTAAATAGTTGTTTTCTATGAAGGTATTGTATGTTGAAGCATTCGTCCGTTCAAATAGATAGACCGCCGCTGCAATAATTCCTTCCTGATATTGCTCTAAATTATAATCCGCATCTCCAGCTACGATGCTGCCATCATCACAATTTAATTCTAAGGTATTGGAGTTGTAATATGGAATTAAATAATTCCAGCAAGCTTCCGCTTGTATGGTTAGGTCATTTGCGTAAGCGGACAAAGAAGGAAATTCAGAAAGTACGGTTGCCGCATGTGCAAAGACTGAAGCAATCGTTAAAGAGGCGGAAGTGCAAGTCGGTCCATAAAAACGAGGATCAAAATTATTGCTCGGAGGGTAAGATACATTCTCACTATAGTTCTGTGAGCCCATCTTGATGTGCACCGAACCATCAGGATTGCACATTTTCATTAACCAGTCCAACTCCCACTTTATCTCGTCAATCAAATCTGGAATTCCATTGCCACTTTCAGGGATGTTAGTATTGTCTGAAAATACTGAAGGATTTTCTCTGTATGCCCACAATAAGTTATGTAAAGTCGACATCGTAAAGGTGACATACTTGTTATAGTCTCCAGCGTCAAACCATCCTCCCGTTAAATCTTTTTCTAAGCTTGTATTACTAGGGTCATTGATGTACCTGCAATTTGCATCTTGAAGGAAGTTATTATTGTCATCTATCCAATTGGCTTCCGCATATGGCGCCGACTTGGTATCATTGCATCGATTGTAATAGAACATTCTAGTAGATGCTTCCAAAGGCGAGAGATAACTGTCATCACCAATACTAAAAACAGCAGATTCTTCTTGGTTTGTTGGATCATATAAATAGTAGTCACCAGCTTGGGTGAAGCTTGAAAAATCCACCCACCATCCTTGATCGCCCGACCAGACAGTATCAATTAAACCGTTCTTCCAAATATCAACAGGGTAGTTGCCTTCTGTGGTGCCTGAAGGATGTGCTCGCAATTCAAAATTAGCGGGTGGGGCGTAACTCAAACCAGCATTGTCACCGAAATGGGGGTTACTCAATACAGCTACTTTGGGCGCATTTTCGCCATATCCAAACTGGTCTATGTGGATAAATGGACTTTGGGCAATAATTAAGCTGGTTAAACTTAGATTAAAGAGAAGCATGATCTTTTTCATAAGAAGTAATTTATATCGATTATTTTTGGGTAATACGTAATGCACCAAACGAACCCTACCTAAATATCAATTTATTTTTGAGTCTCTGTGAAAAAAATATTTTCAAGTCAATCTTTGATGAGTGGAATCAGTCTATCCAGAGATTCATTCAGGCGAGAAAAATAGCTGCAGAGGATGCTGCAGATTTAACCCAAGAGTGTTTTGTGCGTCTTTGGAAGAATTGTCATAAAGTAAGTCGGGACGGTGCATCTAGTTACTTGTTTAAATTAGCTCAGAATATATCCATTGATCATTTTCGCAAACAACAAGTGCGATTAAAATATACGGGGCAGATGGCTTCGAAGAGTGAGAAAGAAGATGGGCAGTACCTTATGGAAATGCAGGAGTTTAAGGAACGATTAGAAAAGGCCATCGATGGTATGTCTGAAGCCTCAAGGGTTGTATTTGTAATGCATCGCATGGAAAATTATTCCTATAAAGAAATTGCCAATCAATTAGAAATAGGCATCAAAGCTGTAGAGAAGAGAATGCATAAAGCATTGAAATATTTAAGTGAACAAAATATTTTAAAGAAAAGGTAGGGTAAACCCTTAGCCATCCGTTTTAGTAAATATATGAGTGAATCAGAAGACATATTGTTATCAAAGTGGTTGCAGAACAAGCTTAGTGCAGAAGAAAAACTAATGCTTGAAGAACAATATGATCTAGAATCATTAGCATTGATTTTGGAGCGGCAGAAAACTTTAGAAATTCAAACGGTTTCTTCTGATCAACTATGGGATCAGCTTGATTCAAAATTATCACATGAAACGAAGGTAGATAAGAATCAATCTGGCTCAAGAAGAAAACTTATTTGGGTGGCATTGATTCTTTTGATAGGCGCAAGTTTAGCTTTCCTATTATTGGCTGGAAGCGAAAAAACGATTCAATCAGCCAAGGGAGAACAGGTTAGACATCTTATGGCGGACGGTTCAATTATTTTAATTGCCCCTGGTAGTAGCATTACTTTTAATGAAAAAGATTGGTCGAATAAACGAGAAATTCAATTAGAAGGCCAAGCATTTTTTGACGTGGAAAAAGGAGGTTCTTTTGTTGTAGAGAGTAATCAAGGGGTAGTAAAGGTGCTTGGTACTGAATTCGAAATATGGGAAAGTGGGAAGCAGATGAAAGTTCAGTGTTTCGAAGGTAGTGTTTCTGTAGGAAACTTGACCGGAGCCGAAAAAATTCTAGGAGTTAATGATGCCATTGATTTAAACAATCAACGTTTTTCAGATGTTTACAATCATGGACAACTAGAAGCGACTTTCAAAAGCGGTCAGATGAAATATCGAGCAATCAATGTCGCCAGTCTTGCAACAGAATTGGAAAGATTTTATAATATATCAGTGAGATTAGAAAAGATCGACTTAAATAAAAGTTTTACTGGTATCTTAGTTTTGAACGATTTAGAAAAAGCGGTTGAATATCTGTCGAAGACTATGAATTGGGAATATGACCTTAATGAACAAAACCTTATTTTTTCCTCTAATTAAAATATGCTCGCTAGGGTTCCTTTTTCTATTTCCTACACTTCTTTTGTCTCAAGTCAATAGTTTCCATTTTATTCAGTCTGATCCTATTTCAATTTTGGACAGCATTGAAAATCAGTATGGAATTGATTTTAATTATGATCATTCAATCTTAGAAATAGATCAGACCTATAGTTTTGGTGTGTCAGGTACAAGCGAGGAAGTCTTGCAGGTCTTATCCTCGATGCTGAAGGTGAAAGCAATTCAATTGGATGATCAAGTGTTTGTTTTGCAGAGATTGGAGGAAGGCACTGTTGTGCAAATGGAGCCACCGATCATCAGCGGCAGAGTTGTGGATGAATTCCAAAAAGGAATGGTTGCCGCAAGGATTAGTATTCCAATGTTGGGATTGTATGAAGAAACTGATCTCAATGGGAATTTCGCCTTTCGATGTTTTTTGGCGGGGGATGAAGAAATACAATTCTCGTACCTCGGGTATGAAACTTTCAGCTTAAGGAGCAATCAATGCATTGCTTCCGCAAAAGTAATTTCTCTTAAGCCAAAGAATCACCTTCTGGGTGAAATCATCATTCAGCAAAAGAGACCGGTTTCAGAAACCGAATTGCTCAATCAGCAGAGCAACATCAATACTAAAGATGTGCTAGCAGCTGGAACGGTTGAGAATGATGGACTAGCCCTTAGTCAACAAATCGTTGGCGTATACAATGCTACAGAATCGATGAATGATATTCAGATCAGAGGAGGGAGTCCAGGGCAAAATCAATTAAGTGTAAATGGCATTCGATTATTTCAGACCAGTCTTTATTATGGTAAAGTAGCAAGCGTCAACCCTCTAATGACAGACCTAATTTCTGTGAATAAAAATGGAGCGGCCTCGAATCGTGCGGGTGGAGCTTCCAGCATTGAATTGAATACAAGCTTAGAACAGGACAGTACCATCACTGGAACATGGCATACCAACTTATTATTTACCAATGCTGGACTAAAGGTTCCTTTATTCAAAGGTAAGCTCCAAGCAAAGATTGCTTACAGACGATCCATCAATGATTTTATAAAGAGTAGATATGCTCAGAATTTTTTTGATAACAGTTTCCAATTTGGAAGTTTTCCGAATACTTTTTTTTACAAAGAACTATACAATTTAGATTGGTTAAGTGTGGAGACTAATTTTGGATTTCAAGATCTGAGTTGTTCGTTTCTTTTTAAACCCAATGATCGGTGGCAAATACAACTAAATACGCTACAAGTTAAAAATGGGTTTTCATTTTTAGAGATAGGTGAGTTCTTGGATGCACCAAGAGCTGAGGTGCTCAACATATCAAATGGTGGAGTGAATTTGGCGGCTGATTATTTTTGGAATCCTTGCTGGAAAACATCAGCATCTTTCAGTAGATCTTCTTATGCTTATAATGGCGCAAGGATTACAAACTATCTAGTGCCGAGTAGGAATAGAGTAAGACTTCGAACAAATGAAGTTAATCACCTGTCCTTCCGATTGGATCAGGTGTATAAGAAAGGGCCAATGCAGACAAGCTTTGGGCTTGCTTTAGATTTCTGGAAAGTTGGACTTGAAGATTTCTCAGTGGAGCAGGGAGTCCGTGAATTATTTGATGTAGAGGGTGGAGAAGGAGTAGAACAAGGCATCTATATAGATCAGGTGTATACTTTGGATCGTTGGAAGTTTCAAGCTGGCTTGAGGTATTCTACTTTCAACCTAACACTTCCTGGTGTAAACTTTTTAGAGCCTCGGGTTCATGTCTCTTTTGTGCCGACAGAGAAAATAACGTTACATGGGCATTATGGCCAATATCATCAAGTCATTTCTCGGTTTAATGAATTTACAGAATTACAAGCAGAGAATAGTTTTTGGTACCTCGTGGATGAAAGCGCAGAGACGGAGGATTGGCGTCCGGTCATAACTACAGAGCAGGCAAGTCTGGGCTTTGTGTGGAAAGATCAAGCCATTGAGACCAGCGTTGATTTTTATCAGAAAAATACTGGTTTACTTTGGACTTCAGCCTTTGACTATAACTATGAGGAAAACCCTTATTTTTTCGTTGAATCTAGGGTGAAGGGGATGGAGTTAAGTCTAGGTTATCAAAAGAATAACTGGAGTTTCTTAAATACCTATAACTGGATGCAAGACCGCCTGGTGGATCAACTCGGGCAGAGCTTCAACAGTCCTTACTTTCAGCCTTTACGTATCGGGATGCAAGTCAGCTTTCAGAAAGAAAATCTCCATGCTTCCTTGTCTTGGAACTTTGCTTCGGGCCGGTATTACTCAGAGCCGGAAGATTTTGAAATTATTACAAATCCAGATGGAACGGTTTCTTCTTATTCAACCTTGTTTTCCGAACTAAACAATGTTCAGGGTCCCAATTATAAGAGAATGGACCTAAGTTTGAAATATAATTTACCGGTGAAGTCTAAAACTAAATTTGCCTTGAGCGGGAGTATCATCAATTTAATGAATAGAGCAAACATTACTAGATTGATGTACTTTACTGACTTTACGAAGGAACCGGTAGCCACTTCCTTATTTCAAAGAAAGGGACTACCGTTTACTCCAAACATCGCTTTAGATATTAGTTTCTAGCGATGGATATTCTTTCAACCACCCTTCCTTCTTTATCGAGGTCTTTTATTTCTAGTAAATAAATACCTTCTGATAAAGAACTAACATTTAATTGGTTCTGATTTTTACTTTCCAATACTTTCACACCGTGAATAGTATAAACCGTTGCATTGAAATTTAAGTAACCATCAACTTGTACTGTCATATAGTTGGCTGCAGGATTAGGAAATACTTTGATGCTTATACCATTCAGCTCGAATATTGAATTAGATATATTATCAATGATGCCATCGCAATCGTCATCAATTCCATTATCAGCAATTTCTTCCGCATCCGGATTGATGGCTGCGTTTTCATCATCACAATCGTCTGCCAACACAAATCCATCCTCATCTAAATCGTCATCTCTAGTGGCTGGATCACAATCATCGTCAATTCCATTGTAGGCCACTTCAGTTGCGTCAGGATTAACGTCTGCATTATCATCATCACAATCGTCTGCCAATACAAATCCATCTTGATCTAGATCATCATCTAAGGTCATGTCATCGCAATCATCATCTAAACCATTGTACGGAATTTCATCTGCGTCTGGGTTGACATCTGCGTTGGTGTCATCGCAATCTTCAGCAACCGAAAATCCATCTCCATCCATATCGACTTCCCCATCTACGCCATCACAATCCTCATCTATTCCGTTGTCCGGAATTTCTGTTGCGCCAGGATTGATGTCTGCATTTTCATCATCACAATCCTCGTCAGAATTGAATCCATCCATGTCTAGATCGATGAGTAAGGCTGTACCATCGCAATCTTCATCTATGTCATTGTTGGCAATTTCCATTGCATCTGGATTCACATCTGCATTTTCATCATCACAATCATCAGCCATGTTAAATCCATCTCCATCAAGGTCATCATCTGGTGTCATATCGTTACAGTCATCATCAATGCCATTATATGGAATTTCATCCGCATCTGGATTTATATTTGCGGAAGCATCATCACAATCATCAGCCATGTTAAATCCATCTCCATCGAGGTCGTCATCTGGGGTCATGTCGTTGCAATCATCATCTATTCCATTGTATGCAATCTCCATTGTGCCAGGATTAATGTCTGGATTTTCATCGTCACAATCATCTGCTAAATTGAAACCATCTTGATCAAGGTCATCATCAAAAGTGTTAGGATTGCAATCTTCGTCAATGCCATTGTATGGTATTTCTGTCGCTGCTGGATTAATACTGGCGTCCATATCATTGCAATCGGTCTCCGTTGTAAATCCATCACCATCCGTATCAAGTGCTGGTGCTTCTTGGAGACTAGAGAATACTGAATTTTCATCTTTGAACATGAAGATAAAATCCTTGGCTCCGTCTCCATTTATATCACCTTCCGTAATGGTCTGTAGGTCTTCATCTGCAAGTACATTTCCAGCATTATATATTTCGATAGGGTCGCTATAGTCAAAAGTGTCGATTTCGATTTCATATCCTATGCCGTTTTCAGTGAAAAGAAATAGTTCGTTCTGCCACCCATTTTCTTCCATGAATATATGTACAACTCTTCCATCGATGTTTGCATCGGTTGCTTTCCATATGTCATTTCTATTACTCCATTGATCACCGCCCATATTCTCAAACCATCCAATATTATTACCATTAAAAGAAGCACCTACAAGATCAAGGTCACCGTCTGTATCCATGTCAATAATTTCAATTCCATTGGCATTTGATCCTAGAAGACCACCGATTTCTACTGTTTCGTAGGTTAGGTTAGCCGTTCTTTTTAAATACCCGAAGGATTGAAAATTATTAGCAGAACTCACATAGAAGATTTCAGGAATGTTATCATTGTCCATGTCCTTTATTTCTATTTCTACAATCCATTGTTCTGTATCATAAATGGCTGGTGTCAATGTGCCATCTCCATTATTGGTCAGAATAACAAAGGTCGAACTTTGATAATTTGCGGTAACAATATCTAAGTCTCCGTCATTGTCTAAATCTGTAAGATCCGCATGATATGGGTCATTAAGACCATTTGCATTATTAAGTAAAGGAATGATTGTAAAATTTTCTGAACCATCATTTATCATTACCCCAAGCTCGTGCTGGTTATCAAAATCTCCAGCAGTATATAAAAGATCATAATCTCCATCCATATCAATGTCACCTGATTTAACCATGTGTGGTCTTCTGATGGAAGAATCTATTTCAATGGGAGCATTAAAGGTTCCAGTGCCAGTATTTTCATAGAAGTAAATACCTATCGCACGCATGACAAATAAATCTAGATCTCCATCCCTGTCATGGTCCTCTAGTTCAATGGATCTTAGTTGAGTATGTCTATCTGTAATTAATTGTGGTGGGTCAAATTGTGCATATATGCTTGCAGAGCATAGCACTGCTAAGCATGCGAGTATACTTTTCATAATGTAGGTTTGGTTTGAGCCCAAAATTTACCAAAATCTGTAGAATTTTTCTATAATTTACTATTCATATTCAAATTGGTTTTAAATTACTTTCATGAATAGACTGATAATCGTGCTGAGTTGTATTTTTTTATTTTTTTCATGTGATGCTCCTGAAGAGAATTTAGAGTTTCAAGTTCCTCATGTTTTATCTGGTTGTGTTGTTGAAAGTGTTGATGCCACTTCAAATTTCACTTGTGAGGATATAGAATTAGATACCTCCGTTCATTGTGAAAAGATCCATATAGATGAAGATCTAAACTTAACTGATCAAGATGTTTCTTGGATGCCAGGGTTCTGTTGTGAGCTTGGAGATCAATTATTTTATGAGAATGAAGATGGAGAAAGAATTTTCTTGACCCTAGACGAAAAGATTTTTGAACCTTCGGTATTGTTAGTTAGCAATGATACGGAATGTTCTGATCCATCAAAGCGCACATTATATTGTGGTGAATCACAAATGGTTGAGCTTCAATTTAGTTCTTCTCATTTACCCCATCCCTTATCAATCAACTTAAATAAAAGGATTCAACTATCAAATGGAGAGATATTAAAGGGGGCCAGACTAGTGGCATTTTTTTCAACTCAATCGACGGTGTTTCCTTTTGAAATAATATTAGAAGCATTTGTTGAACCAGGTAATTTAGAACTTGATTATGATTTTGAATTTCATGAAGAAATTGAAATTCTAGGTCAGACCTTTAATAATGTTTATTCAACACCGATGCTTTTCCAAGAACCGTTTACATTATTTTATAATCAAAGCGCTGGTATCGTTGCCTTTATTGATCAGGTAGGAAGGACTTGGAGAATAATAATGTAATCAAGGTTGAACCATTGGGAATCTGTCTTGTTTGATTTTTATGAAGAAGTACCTGATTATTGGAGGATCTACTGGAATAGGTCACTCGCTTGCGCAAATTTTAGCGCAACAAGGAAATGAAGTTCATGCCACTTACAATAAAACGGAGGATTTTGAACCCATTCAAGGAGTCAGTTTTCACTCACTTAATGTGATGGATGATCAACCCGACTTAGATTTTGTCGGCGAATCATTGGACGGATTGATTTATTGTCCAGGTTCTATAAATCTAAAACCTTTTGGTCGACTCAAACCAGAGAGTTTTATCGAAGACTTCAAGCTACAGGTGGTAGGGGCTATAAAAGTGATTCAGGCTTGTCTGCCAACCCTAAAGAAATCTGAGCAGGCTTCCATTGTTTTATTCTCCACGGTTGCGGTTCAGCATGGCTTTAATTTCCACACACAGGTAGCCACCTCAAAAGGGGCCATTGAAGGATTGGCTCGATCGTTGGCTGCTGAGTTTGCGCCTAAGATTCGAGTGAATGTAATTGCTCCTTCCTTAACCAATACACCACTGGCCAATAAACTTCTATCTACCGAAGATAAGATTCAAGCGAATGCAGATCGTCATCCACTTAAGCGGATTGGTCATGCACAGGATTCAGCAAATATGGCCGAGTTTTTATTGTCAGAAAAATCTTCTTGGATTAGTGGACAGGTGATCTCGGTAGATGGGGGAATGTCAAGACTTAAAGTTTAATTACTCTATGAAAAAAATCGAACTTTCAGATAGAGATTTAAATAGGGTCATCGAAATGGCTTGGGAGGATCGCACACCATTTGAAGCCATCAAGTTTCAATTTGACCTATCTGAATCACAGGTGATCAAATTGATGCGAAGGAATTTAAAGCCAAGTAGTTTTAGACTTTGGAGAGAGCGAGCGCATCAAGTAAGTATTAAGCATCTGAAAAAAAGAAGTGCAGAGGTCAACCGTTTTAAATGCACAAGACAAAGATCAATATCTGGAAATAAAATATCCAAGCGCTAAGTCAATCAGAAGCAGTATATTGGAATAAATTTTTTCATGTTTCGGATAATTATACTCTCAGCTCTTTATCTCTTTAACCTTCATGGTTCTCATGATCGTTACGAACACATTACAGATAAGAAGGCTAGAGAAATCATTAAAGCTTCGATTGAGAATGCTGGAGGCTTAGATAAATGGGAAAGTTTAAAAACCTTGAAATATAAAAAGGATTTTACCTTGTATAACTCAGAAGGTGAGGTAGAGAAAATTTTTAAACAGATTCACGATTATAATTATCAATCAGATAAGATATTAATACTTTCTGATGATGGTACAAAGACTTCCGAAACTATCCTAAATAAAGGCTCCTACCATCGTACAATTTCTCAATTGGTTAACGATGAAGAAATTACTTCCACCGAAGAAGATCAAGTCAAGTTGGCGAAAGCGATGAATACTTCGCTATATGTTGTTTCTATGCCTTTTAAATTATTAGACCCTGGTGCAGAAATTAAACATATGGGTTTGGATACTTTAGAAGACGGTAGAGTAGTAGATGTTATTCGGGTGACCTACAATGCAGAAAAATATAGCAACCATTCTTCCTCTGAGGTTTGGAAATATTATTTTGATCAAGAAGAAAGAAAGATTGTTCGGAATTGGATTCAATCATCAGACCACTTAAATGTTGTGGAGAATCAAACCTTCATACGTGCTAATGGAATCCTTTTTAATGGACATCGAAAAAGCTGGCGTGTGGATGAAGAAGGGGATAGACTGTTCCTGCGTGCAAAATATGATTATTATGATTATGAGGTAGAATAGATTTACGCTCATGGCAAATAAAAAAGCCTTGACTTT
>JAHDGF010000009.1 GCA_020627785.1 Saprospiraceae bacterium | reverse complement strand
CGTTTATAATAATTTATCTAATTTTAATCATTGACACAGTTTATTGGATATTCCCTTTGAACATCAATAATAAGTTGATAAGCGGCTATCAACAATTAAATTACTTACTGATAAAAGTAAGTCACTTTATTTATTCCCTTTCCTCCAATAACCTTTAATGAATAGACGTAGCCATTAAATGCTACTTTTAGTGAACCATCAATTTTTCACTGTTCCTTTTTCCATGCTCATCATAGATAACCAAATGATACATACCACTCTGCATGGAAAATCTCTGTGTCCATTGACCACTATTTTCAATGGTGGCGTTTTTAATTATCCTGCCAGAATTATCGAAAATTGAAAGCCTATACTTTTCATCTACATTAAGTCCTTCAACTTGAATATTTAATTGATTAAATGCCGCATTAGACCATAACACCTTCAGATATTCTTGTTCTGGATGTTTTATCGAAGTAGTAGATGAATAAAAATAATTCCCCTTTGTACCAAATCGGAATTCATCAAGTTCTTCATCATAATTTATATTTATATTTTCCAGCAATTCATCTTGATTCGTGTAACTATTTTCAACCCTCAAAAAGGGCATAAATCCAGATTCCCCTTCTGAAATTGAGAAAGCTTCTATGTATCGATTAGTTTCTAGTCCTTTGTCATTATAAGTATAGTCTGTTTTCCTAAATCTATCAACTTCTCCAAAAGAATAGTAAATCGACCTCTGCTCGATCAATAAACCATCTGCATCATACTCAAAGGCAAGACTATTCCAAGGCTCTCCATCTAATTTTGTAAAACATGAATCTCTCAAATTATTTTCATAAAAGTTTTCAACTTCATAAGTACTAATTTTTCTCCATCCGAATAGCTGACTATAATCAAAGTCTTCCTTTAAAGCATAATTGTTTGTAGCGTCATAAAAGGAGTACTCACTCTTCCCAATATTCAACCACCCATTCAATTCCTCATCCCAAAATTGAAGTTGAAAATTCAATAAGTTATTGTTTGCATCATAACCCAATAGCTTGCGTGAGAAATTTGAGTAGGTAGAAGAAAGCGGATCATATATTTTCAATACATTTTCAACAACATTACCATTTGAATCAAAATAAATTGAAGCTTCTGAACTAATGGATCGATCGCCTGTTGGGCTAACTTCAAAATTTATTGAACGCACAGAGCCATCCGTCTGTTGATCATAAATCCTCCCATGAATAATTTCCCATTCATCAGCAACATATTCAGAAAGGTGAAAAGAATCCAAAATTGTAATGTCTTGAGCTTGAATTGACTGTGTCAAGTTTAATAATGCAACCAAATAAATCAGATTTTTCATACCATTAACTTTATAGAATTTATCTATAAGTATATATACTCAAAAGCTCGCTAGTTGTGGCACTGAAATAAATATTCTTGACCCAAAATTTTTAATTCACAATGAATTTTTGGACCTGTCTTTTCCCATGCGCATCATAAATAACCAAATGATACATTCCACTTTCCATGGAATATCTCTGGCACCATTGACCCCTATTTTCAATGGTGGCGTTTTTAATTATCCTGCCAGAATTATCGAAAATTGAAAGCCTGTACTTTTCACCGACATTAAGTTCCTTTACACAAATCTCTACCTGGCCAATCATAGAGTTATTCCATTGAACTTCTAATTCAGTAGAGATCAAGTCCTCTAATTGTGTTGATATTTGATAAAAGTAATTTTGTCTTACTGCTGGATTGAAGACTTGTTCACTTAGGTCAAATACCTCACGTGTGTTTTGCACCAACGCTCCTTTAATATTGTAGTCATAATACTCCTTGAACCTTGGAATGTAATCCGTCTGATCAATTGACAATGAATAATCTTCATACAAGTAAACAGACCTCAAGTTCTCATCATTATATTCATAACTGTATCTAGCATGAATGTTGGGAGCGGCTAGATAATAGAAGACCACTTCTTGTTCTCTCAACAAGTTTTGCTCATCATAGTTATACACTGAATGATAAAATGGCATTCCATTTCTAATCTTATAACATGAGTCAAGCAGATCATTCTCGTAAAAATTATTTATCCGCATTTTAGAAGCTAACTCCCATCCATCTTCTGGATCATAATTATAACGATCAGACTGTAGAAAGTTATTAAAGGAATCATAGAGTAAATACTCTACCCGCTTATCATCCATCCAATCCTCTAAAATACGATCCCATTGCTGACGTGTAATACTCACCAAGTTATCATCTGCATCATATACATATGAATCCCGTACATCATTTACAAAAAGAGAACTCAGTTCATCATATTTCTGAACAGTAACTGTTGAGAAGTTACCACTGTCATGAAATTCTAATATTTCATTTGTAAAGAAGTGGCGTCGGTCACCCTCAATAGAAAAATTCGAAGCCAAGATTGCTCCATCCATTAAGGGCTCATAAATTATTCCTCCATCAATTTCCCAATTATTGTCAGTATACACTGAGGTAATGACTGAATCTAATAGTCTAAGCTCTTGGGACCAACCAAATTGGACAAGTACGGATGATAAAAAAATTATGAAAAGATGTTTCATTCCTTTTAAACTTATAAATAATTATAAGCTAAAATTCTATAAAAGACGACTCAAACAACGCGATAAGCGCGACCGTTACAATTAAAATTTACTTTTATTGCACAACCAGCTTTTTAGAGTAGATATTCCCTTCTTCACTATAAACAACTAAATGATACATCCCACTTTCTAAACGATAGTGTTGACTCCATTGTTGGCTATTATCAAAACGGAGATTTTTTACAATCCTTCCTGAATTATCTATTAGAGATATTCTATATGCAGAATTATGATCAAGATCATTTATGGTGATTCCGATCTGACCTATCATGGAATTATTCCATTGCACATCCAAGGCCGATTCATCAAGATTTTTTACGGATACTGATTGCGGATAAAAATAATTCCTCTTCCAATCTAGATTAAATTCTTCAAACTCGTCATCGTATCGTTCGCTGATCCGTTCTTGTAATTCACCGGATGGTGTATAAATATAATCTTGCTGAAAACTTGGAGCATACTCAGATTCGCCTAAAAATAAAGAAAAATTTTCCGCATATCGATAAGACCTTAAACCTTGATCATTGTATTCAATGATGGTTCTTGTAACAAAATCAGGTTCACCTAAAAAGTAAAAGATAGTTCTATCTTCCATGACTAAGTCATCATCATTATAATCAAAAGCAGAATAATACCAAGGCTCTGAATTTCTAACATAAAAACTAGAATCCAGTAGATCATTTTCATAAAAATTTTCAATTCTAATATTCGTATCTTCTATCCATCCTGCGGATTGGCTATAATCAAATTGTTGAGACAAAGCATAATTATTATATTCATCATAGAATGAAAATTCCCACTTGGAAGAATCAACCCAACCAGTCAATGTCTCATCCCAAACTTGATTAACCCTAGACAAGAGATTGTTATTATCGTCATAAGTAAACAATGTCCGACTACTGATATTGAATGTGGAACTAATTTGATCATATGATTCAACATTAACATAATCAACATTCCCATTGGCATCATAAAAAACAGTTGAACGACTCGTAATTATCCTTTCACCAAAAATGTCTTGCTGAAATCTTACAGAAGTTACGGAACCATCCATATTTTGATCATAGATATTTCCATTGATCAACTCCCAATTGTTATCAAGATACTCTGAAAAATGAAAGGAATCTAAGAGAGTAATATCCTGAGCAAGACAAGTATGAATACAGATCATGCTTACGCAAATACTTAGTATGAATTTCATAGTAATAAGTTCAATATATTGTATAATACATCAAAACAACAAGTGTGACAATTCTTGGTGCTTTCTATCGATTTTTCCCCATAAAAACATTCACCGTAGGGTCCATTGGATTTCCTGAAGCTCTTCTGAAAACGACAATCTGACCAACATGATAAATCGCATCTGCCATAAACCCATTGAGCAAATGCCAAATTGGAAATTCACTACTCTTATCTTTTCTTTGAAAAACTATTTTTAATTCAGCTATTTCCTCTTCAGATTTACCAATCACCGATTTACTTGCCTGACGCAAATTAGCCATGGTCAACGTTCTCATTTCATCAAAACTAAGAGAATCCCGTTCTACTGGACGCACATTTGGTTTTCCTTCAATTGAATTTAAAACACCTTCAGACAATCCCAATAAATGATCTAAAGTTTCTAAACATGTTTTCCCATCTTCAGAAGGTCTATATTCTAAATCTTCCATTCGTAAATCTCTGGTCGCCCAATGGTATCTATACCCAAGACCATCGATCATCCGAGACATGATACTTCCTGGTGTAAAATCCTCAGGATAAGTCGGTATGGTTTCATAGGTAGTATCTATCATTGTTTCTGATTGTGCATTTATATTTACGCTTAGCGCAAATGTGAGCATCATAAAAAGTAAAATTCGAATCATTATATGGAGTATTTTGATCCTAAAGTTGGTGAAAAAAATTAAATCCTTTTGTTCAGTTGAATATATGCAGCCGCAAAATTAAAATATTAACTATTTTAGTCTTCATCATTCTATGAGCAAAAAGATCACCTTGGCCTTAGGGCCCATTTTATTCTTAGTCATTTACAATCTTCCTTGGACCCTCATAAGTCCGGAGGCAGACAAGGTCATTGCCGTCGCCATTTGGATGATTGTTTGGTGGGTTTCTGAAACTGTATCCATATCCGTAACAGCGCTCATCCCTCTGACAATTTTTCCATTGGTCGGGATCATGGATTTAAAATCCGTAGCTGCTAATTATGGCAGCCCCATTGTCTTTCTTTTCTTTGGTGGATTTGTCATGGCACTTGCCTTAGAAAAGGTCAACCTGCATAAACGCCTTGCCTTAAACATTGTCAAGCTTACTGGAACAACACCAGATAAAGTCATCTTAGGTTTTATGATTGCCACTGCTTTTCTAAGCATGTGGATCAGCAATACGGCGACAACAGTGGTCATGTTACCCATTGGACTTTCTGTAATAGATTTATTAAAAAACGATGCAGATGGTTTTACCTCAGGTGACAAAAATTTTGCTTTAGCATTGATGCTTGGAATTGCCTACGCTGCGAATGTAGGAGGCATCGCCACAATCATCGGCACACCTCCCAACACCGTCATGGTCGGATTTATGGAACAACAATACCAAGCGGATATATCCTTTCTTCATTGGATGATGATGGGTGTCCCTTTTAGCTTAATTATGATTGTTGTCATCTATTTAGTTTTAGTAAAATTCGTCTACCCTAATGGTCTAAATTCAGAAAGCAGCACACATTCAATCATCGATCAAAAACTAGCAGACCTTGGCCCCATACAACCCTTAGAAAAAAGAGTATTAATCATTTTTATCCTAGCCATGCTTGCATGGATTTTACGGACAAGCATTAATGAATGGTTTCCTTTCCTTAGCTTTTCGGATGCAGGCATTAGCATGCTTGCCGCCTTTGCCATGTTCACCATTCCTTTTAAACATTCCAAAAATGATTTCATCCTTCAATGGTCAGATACTCAGAAACTCCCTTGGGGAATTCTAATTCTCTTCGGCGGAGGACTGGCACTTGCGAGCGCATTAGCAAAAGTGGGAATGATTGACCTCATCGGGAAAACCGTTTCAAATAATGTCTCTTGGTCCCTACTTTTGATTGGGGCTGCATTGATTGCCATCATGCTTTTCATTACTGAGCTCATGAGTAATGTTGCCTTAGTTGCCATTTTCGCTCCGATGGTCGCTGGAGTCGCCATCGGTTTAGATCAAGAAATTTTACATCTCCTCATTCCCGTCACCATGGCTTCAAGCTGCGCCTTTATGCTTCCCATGGCTACCCCACCCAACGCAATTGTATTTGCCAGCGGATTTATCAAGGTAAAAGAGATGACGAGAGCAGGAATTATTCTTAACCTAATTTCCATCGCCATTTTAATTTTTTACATGCAATTCATTATTCCACTTCTCTTTTAAATCTAGACCTTCATCTTGCATGTCTCGAGCATCAAGGCAATCCTCCAAAATCCTAACATTCTCTTCCAAACAATCTCCCAATCCTGTATGTCTCGCCATCGAGACAATCCTTAAAAATCCTAATATCCTGTTCAACCCCTATCCTGCATGTCTCAACAACAAGACAATCCTCCAAAAATCCTAGCATCCTGTCAATCCCATTCCTGTATGTCTCGAGCATCGAGACAATCCTCAAAAATCCTAATATCCTGTTCAACCCCTATCCTGTATGTCTCGCCATCGAGACGATCCTCCAAAATCCTAACATCCTGTTCAAAACAATTTCACAATCCTGTATGTCTCGCAATCGAGACAATCCTCCAAAATCCTAGCATCCTGTTCAACCCCCAATCCTGCATGTCTCGACATCGAGACAATCCTCCAAAAATCCCAGCATCCTATTCAAACCCCTATCCCCCCGCCTTTAGCACCTACCTCCCGCCTCTATAACTAAAGTTATATACCTCAGTTAAAGCCTTCATTGCATCTTTGAATTATTAATTAACCACAAAAAAATTCGACAATGTTAGTAATGGAAGAAAGTAAAACAGAACTTAATCTTAGCTTAAATAAATCAGCACAGCTCATAGAAAATGGATTAATAAAAGAAGGATTTAAATATACCTTGGACCAACTTAATGAGATTACTAAAGAAATGTCTCAAGAGCAAATAAACACAGAAATCAGAGAAGAATGCCTCAATCACCCCATCGCTAATTTGTTGCTTCAAGAACCTATGACTAAATGGTCAAATAAGAAACCAAGAGGTTACTCTGGAGATGCAATTTTAATTGACTACATGTATAGACTTAAGTCTTGTGACATGCAGGATAGTTACTTAGGTCGAGAACTTTATGGTCATCTTTCTTGCTGTGAAAGTGTATCAGCCGTAAGATGGAGAGCCAATCACATCGCCAATGAAATAGATACTTTCCAGGAAAAAGTCGGAACCAAAATTGATATCTTTTCAGTTGCTTCTGGGCACTTAAGAGAACTGGCATATATCTCAGATGCAGATCATAAAATAAATCGATTTTTATGCCTAGATCAAGATGAAAGAAGCAACAATGAAGTAAAAAGCACTTATGAAAATTTTCAATTTTTAGAAATTATTGATGAGTCAATCAATCACATCTACAAAAGAAAACTAGAAGGCCAAAAATTTGACTTCATATATTCTTCAGGCCTTTTCGATTATCTCAATGATAAACTTGCCAGCCGAATGATTGAAATTCTTTATGAAAATTTAAAAGAAGGAGGCCAATTAATCATTCCGAACTTCAAGAAAGGAATCGAAGAAAAGATTTACATGGATACATTTATGAAGTGGAATCTTATTTATAGAAATGAAGAAGACATGTTGGCATTGAGTTCAAACTTAAATATCCCTGACATACAAAAAGAAATTTACTTCGACGATTTGGACAAGGTGGTTTATCTCAAAATTACTAAATAGATAAATCGACCAATACTATTATCAGAACAAGGAATTCGCCACTATGAAAAAATTAATCTACCTTAATTATCCACCTTAACTACCCGATAAACAAGCTCCTGAAATGTAGTTGAAATTTTAAATAGATAAACACCCGATGAATAACTTTCAATATCAATGACCCAATGCTCCTCTGGCAATATGCCTTGAACATTTGAAGGCATTGAAACTAAACGACCGTGGATGTCATAAACCTTTAGATCAATATTAACAGATGCCTCAGCATGGATATTTTGAATTTTTATTTGATAAGCCGTAGGATTTGGAAATAACTTCACGTGACGATCTAAGGAAAAGAATTTAAAAGCATCACCACAGGTTTCTAAACTTGCTAAGTCTTTGTAATCCATAGAATTTATGCCAGGTGCAATTGCCCCTATGACAACCTCATCTTCAATCTTTAGGAAACTCACGGCACAATTAAGAAGAGAGAAATTACCTTCAAACTCTTTCAAGGCAAAGATGTACTCTGCCCCAAATTCTAATTCGTGGACATATAAGGTACACCAATCATGTAAAATTACCATTTCGCTTTCAGGAATGCTCCCATAAATCACTTCACTTACTTCCACATCTTTCCTATTTGTATTTGAAACCAACTTTGCTCTGACAATGGCAGTTATCCATTCTAAAGTCTGACCATTTTCATCGGTAATGCTTTCGCAAAAAGAGCTCGGAGTGAGACAACTACAACTGAATGCCTTGACTGGACTCAAAGCGATGGCTATCATGAGAAAGAAGATGGATTTTTTCATAACATTGGCTTTACTTGTATATCGTCCAAAGCAAAATTAAAGTTGGTAAAATATAATTAAAAAAGGGGAAATAAACTCATGGTTCATTTCCCCTTTTATCTTATTCTTTTCTCTTCCATCAATTTGCCAAAACCGTCAAATCATCATGGATGAATTGTACTTCACCCGTATCATCTACATATTCGACTTGTAGTATATAAACTCCTTGTCCCACATCCTGACCCTGGTGTCTACCATCCCAGCCAAAACTTGGATCATTGGTAGGGAAATTTTCTGAATTAAAGACTCGATTACCCCACCGATCATATATACTCATAGAGTTAATATTAACAGGATCTTTTGAGTAAATGGTAAAATTGCCAGTCCCGTCATCCATATTAAATACATTCGGAACGTATACCGAAAACAATGGTCTTACGATAATGGTAAACCCAACAACATCCATACATCCATTCTCATCAATCATGGTTAGTTGATACTCTCCTGTCGGAAATCCGGATAAAATAGGATTAAAGCAAAGTTCACAACTTGCTGCAATCATCGGACTAATCGATACTTCAACAATCTCAGACTCATCTCTATTTACCGTCAGGTCCAACTGAATGGTTTCCTCTTCAAAGACAATAAATTCTGCCTGCGCCAATTGTACATCAAGTACATCTACTGGCTCAATAGTAATCATGGTATCAAGTGTACATCCAACCGGACTTTCAATCATCAAATTATAAGTTCCACTCTCTAAGTTTTCAAATACCCCAATATCATTTGTATCACTATCCAAAGTAAAAGTCAATCCAGTTGTACTCTGACTGAATACCTCAACGACTCCTCCATCAAGATCAAGACAATTTGGATCCGTTAACTCAAAACTAATTCCACTCAACTCATCAAGCTCCACAATTACTGTATCCGTTTCAACACAACCATTTGCGCTGTTCGTAACTTGAAGTACATAAGTACCTGGGTCAAATATTGTTGGAGTTAATCCAGTTTCATTATCAATCATATTCCCTTCAATACTACTCCACATGACATCAAACTCCGCACCACTGTCAGTTCCATTGCTTCCATCTAAATCAAGACTGAGCATGTCACAATTAAGGATCAAATCTCCACCTGCATTCACCGCTGGAAAATCAGCAAAATCTTCTACAAGAATCGTATCTAAGCTTGCACAATTATTAATCTCATTTATAGTCTCGAAGACATACATACCTCCCTCATCAACCTCCAAGGTCAATTCAGTTTCACCATCAATAGGCGTTCCTGAAATATCGTACCACTGATGAGTGAAATCTGGACCATTTTCTGAATTAGAAGCATCAATGGTTACCATTGGAGTAACACAATCAATACTTGAAACCGACTCAAAATTTATCTCTGGGAACGAAGTAATATCATCCACCACAAAGGCTTCAATTTCAGAACACATGGTTATCGTATCAAATCCAAGAAGTAGTACATCACCTACATTACTCGTCTCAAAAAACAATGCTTCCTCTGCCTCTAATCCTTGCGTCCAACTGTAAACCACATTTTCGACAGGATTAATTATTTCAAAGCTAACCATGGACAAGGCACAATCTAGTGACAATCCTACAGCAGTATCAACCATTAATTCGACCAATGGAGCTTCTAATACATCAATCGTATCATAAATAAAACAATCCCCATTGGCATCATAGCTAACAATAACATACTGCCCCATATCCATCACATCTACACTTCCAGTATTAGAAATTACATTGCCATCGATATCTTCCCAGAACACATCGCCTAGTGAAGGAATTGTCGGACCAGGTAATTCATTCTCTAAGGTTAAAGCACTGCCATCACAAGGCAAGAACGCTTCATCATTAACTGAGGCAAACTTATTACAATCACAATCAGGCGCTTCAAAAGTAAAATCAACCTGACACATAACCATCGTTGAAAAAGTTGCAACCATGTCCACTCCTTGATCCATAACAAATTGTACTCCATCTAAGGTACCGACGAAAGTAATTCCATTAAAATTTGAAATCGACGTCATCGGATCGTCAAATTCTAAAGACACTGTATATGTATTCGTAATGGGATCACACACAAAATCTAGATTAGACCAAGCTGGATTTGCAACTTCAGTAGCCACAACTTCGACCCGATCACTTTCTTGACCTACATCATCCCTAAAAGAAACATAATAAGTTCCAGGACCTGGAGGTATCCAAATAAAATCAGTACTAATCACTACGGGACCAATAGGATCATCATACCATTGTGGGGTTAAGTTAGGCCCAGGAAATTCCACAACAAAACCCGGAATAGGATTACCTTCGCACCAAAAGATATCAGTAACATCTGGCACAGAAACTGTACCAGTACCGATAATACATTCACAATTGGCTTCGTCATATATTTCTACTCCATTACTTGAATCGCCATCATCACAATCGGGCTCTTCATTAATACAAGTACAAAGTATAAAATCAAAAGAATCAGTCGTTAAATCGCAACCATCATCACAGCTCATTGGTATATTAAGAACTAAACAATTCACCTCATCAAAAACATCCATGGTCAAGGGACAACCATCATCTGGATCTGGACCTGTATGGACACAATCACATAATACCAAATCGTAAGTATCCGTAGTCAACGGACAACCATCATCACAATTTACATTTGTATCATTCACACACATACATGTCGTGAAGTCAAAACTATCTGCCGTACTACAATCATTATCATCGCAATCTGGAGCCTCATTCACAATCATACAATTTACCGCATCAAAGCTATCAACTGTTAAGGCACATCCGTCATCTGGATCAGGTGCCGAAAAGACGCAATCACAGGTCACCGGATCATAAGTGTCAACCGTCAATGCACAACCATCATCGCAATTGATATTGGTATCATTGATGCACATACAATTTGCCGCATCAAAACTATCAGCCGTTGCACAATCATTATCATCACAGTCTGGCTCAATGTTCTGAATCTCACAGGTGACATCATTAAATATATCCATGGTCAATGCACATCCGTCATCTGGATCAGGTGCTGTAAAAACACAATCACACAGGACCAAGTCGTAAGTATCTGTCGTTAAATCACAACCATCATCACAATTCACATTTACATCATTCACACACTCACATGCTGACAAATCAAAAAAGTCAGAAGTACTGCAATCATTATCATCGCAATCAGGCGGCTCATTGATTACAATACAATTGGCCTGATCCCAGAAATCATTCGTCAGAGAACAACCATCATCCACATCTGGAGGATCATTGATACACATACAAGCTACATCATCAAAACTATCAACAGTCTGAGGACAGCCATCATCACAGTCAGGTGGATCATTGATTATTTCACAATTCACATCATCAAAGGAATCTACCGTCAATGCACAACCATCATCAATGTCTGGCTCTATATTAAAACATTGACAATTGACATCGTCGTAGAAGTCAGTAGTCAACGGACAAAAGTCCTCACAGTCTGGAGGATCATTTACAATTTCACAATTAATCGGATCGAATGAATCAACGGTCAAAGGACAACCGTCATCTGGGTCCGGTTCTATATTTTCACATAAGCAAGTAACGGCATTATAAGAATCGACTGTCAATGGACAACCATCATCACAGTCTGGAGTGATATAAAAACATTGACACAGAATAAAATCGAAATCGTCAGTAGTCGCTGGACAACCGTCATCACAATCTGGAGGATCATTGATGATCATACAATTTAGTGCATCCCAAATATCAGTGGTTAGTGCACATCCATCGTCCACATTCGGAGGGTCATTTAAACAAGTACAACTCCCTGCATCAAATGAATCTATTGTCAAAGGACAACCATCATCACAACTTGGTGGTTCATTAACGACCATACAATTAGCTGCATCCCAGCTATCCATCGTCAAAGGACACCCATCATCTACATTCGGTGGATCGTTCAAGCAAGTACAAGAACCTGCATCAAATGAATCGGTTGTTAAAGGACAGCCATCATCACAGGTCGGTGGATCATTCACAATCATGCAATTCACATCATCAAAACTATCCGTTGTAAGTGGACAACCATCATCCACATTTGGTGGATCATTGATAATCATACAATTTACATCATCGTAAGAATCGGTAGTTAATGAACAGCCATCATCTGGATCCGGTGGATCAAAGACACACATACAAGCTGTATCATCCCAAGTATCTGTTGTCAAACCACAAGAATCATCACAGCCAGGATCAGGACAACAATCATAGGTTACTTCTACCTCATCCGTATCTGTACAACCTCCCGAACCAGTCACTGTAACAGTATATATTTCTGTCATCATTGGCATGACATTGATCTGACCGTTATCACCTGCGCTAAAAGTACCATTTTGGCTACTTGGATCATCCCATTCATAGGCCCATCCAGACTCCCAGTCTGGAGCCACCGGATCTGCACCTATCAATCCGGGAGTTATGCAATCAATGGTAATATCAGGACCAGCATCAACCGTAGGTTCCTGAGGTATGGCTACTTCAAATGTGACGCATATATTATAATCGATTATTAAATCACCACTAGAAATTGGACTAGCTGGGCAACTAGGATCTCCATTTATCGCACCTATAATATCAACACCGATGGTTCCTCCCATTGGAATAAACTCACCACAATCCATTACAAGATCCAAAGATTCTGTGGTCGGACCAAAGGCTCCCGTACCAAAAGAAAAGCAACCAGGAGTTAAAACATCCTGAGACACAGCGCAACATCCGGCACCAAAAGGTAATCCAGCAGCATCGATCAGAACATTTCCGAAGACACTTAGAAAAAAACATGGCGGCATCAAACCACTTGCATCAATGCTATTGATTGATATTTCGACAATTGCAGAAATAATTTCAGAAGTACCACAACTAGTTTCTGGGGGAACTGAAAAATTATGTAAATAACCTTCACTTAATGGACCACCATAATCATTACGATCAAGATCAATCACGTCAGGAGACGAAGAACATTCCGTAAAAGGACCTACTGTTACAAACTGAGCACCTAGAAATAAAGGTGACACCAGAAAGGAACAAACCAAAATAAAAGCTAGAAGGTGTTTACTGAAATTCAATTTTGTAGTTTTCTTAGGTTCTAAATTAATTATCATTCGACAAGCATAAACGTTGCTTCTTGATCTCCAATCTTAACAACAAACTCCCCGGCCTCTGTTATCCATTCGTTATCTCTACCAACAAAAGCAAGATCCTTTGCGGACAACTTAAAGTCTACAACCTTCATCTCTCCTGCAGCTAAATTCACCTTATCAAATCCTCTCAATCGCTTCACTGAAGGTGTTACGCTTGCAACCATATCACTCACATATAATTGCACTACTTCTTTTCCTTCTCTAGTACCTGTATTCTTGACAGTCACCGAAATAGTTATCTCATCATCCATCCCAAACTCATTCCCAACTTTTAATCCTGAATAACTAAAATCTGTATAACTCAAGCCATGACCAAATTCCCACTGAGGGTTAAATCCATTCATACTAAAATCTCGATACGCTAGATCAGTTCCCTTATGATCATAAGTCACCAAATCATTTGAACTTTTAGGATAGGTAACTGGTAATTTACCACTTGGATTTTGCTTGCCGACAATTACATCCCTGACAGCAATACCTCCCTCATCTCCTGGAAGAAATCCCAACAAAATTGCATCTGCATGATCAACCATGTCTCGCACAATTCTAGGCCTACCCTCTATTAAAACCACAATAACTTTTTTCCCTGCAGCCTTCATTCGTTGGACAAGTTCAATCTGTGAAGGGTCTATATCCATGTCATCAATGTCTCCCGGCTTCTCAGTATATGGTTGTTCACCAAGACAGAGAATTACAGTATTGGCTGAACTAGCTTTACTTTCAATGGTCGCAATATCTTCATCTTCAACAACCATCACCTGATCTCCATACGTATCGGAAAACGCTTCTGCAATATTCAACTTACCCTTTGTATTATACTTCGGATCTTTTCCTTGCCATGTTCTCGTCCATCCACCATTCAATGAATTTAATGTAGAAGCATTCGGACCAGCAATCATTATTTTTTCTCCCCCACTTACATCAAGTGGCAAGGTATTATTTTCATTCTTCAAAAGTATCAAAGACTCAACGGCAGCCTGATAAGCCATCTGCGATCCGTTTTCAATAGGAAAAGTATAATCCGCTAAATCGTGGTGTGTTTTCTCAAACAAACCAAGTTCTATTTTCATTTGAATTATCCTCCTCACGGCTTCATCTATTCTACGCATCGGCACCTTCCCTTCCTCAACCAACTCTTTCAATAAAATTGGAAAGCTTGAATCCATCGGCACCATGGCCAAATCAATTCCAGCATTAATCGCTAAACGTATCGCATCCTTAAAATCTGTCGCAATTCTATGACGTCCAACCAAATACCCTATGTCTTCCCAATCGGTTACGGCTACTCCTGTAAATCCCATTTCCTTACGCAATAAATCAACCAATATTTTTTCATCAGCGTGTACGGGTATACCGTTCAATTCTCCTGAGCAAATCATTACAGACTTAGCGCCTGCATCGATTCCCGCCTGAAAACTAGGCATGATGTATTCCCTCATGTGCCTTTCTGGTATCCATGCCGGCATTCTATCCTGCCCTCGTAGGGTAATACTATATCCTAAAAAGTGCTTCAACGTCGCGGCCACTTTAAACTTGTCAGAAACATCATCTCCCTGAAGCCCTTTAATATATTCTGTTCCCATTTGACTGGCAAGTAATACATCTTCTCCATAAGTCTCCCATAGTCTTGGCCATCTTGGATCACGCCCAATGTCTAGCACCGGAGCAAAATTCCATGGAATTCCAGAAGCCCTTGCTTCATATGCAGTCACTTCACCACACTGTCTTGCAAGATCTAAATTCCAACTACTTGCCTGTCCAAGTTGTTGCGGAAATAAGGTTGACTCCAAAGTATAAGTCACGCCATGAATCGCATCGATGCCATACAATACAGGAATTCCCGATTCCTTTTTTTCTGTCGCATACTCCTGAATCGTTGAAATAATTTCATTCCACAATTTAGTATCATAAGCATGACCTCCTGCATTCAATATCGAGCCTACTCTTTTTTCAACCAATATGTCTTTCAACTTTACTGGATCAAACTCAAACGGTTCTTTTAAATTGTACGGCTGACCTACAGCCAATACGTCAATTGATAATTGGGTCATTTCTCCCACCTTATCTTCGAGGCTCATTTTACTGAGTAACTGATCTACTCTGTCCTTTGAAATTTTATCTGCTTGTTTCGCTTGCGCAAATGAATCATTAACACAAAAGCAAAGAATCAATAAAAAAGAAAATATTCCGATACTTGGTTTCATTTTATTGTTTTTGGAATAAACGAACATAATCAACAATCATCTGCTGAGGGAACTGGGTTGTCGCATCTGGATCACCAGGCCAGTTTCCTCCGACTGCTATATTAAATATGAAAAAGAAATCTTGATTAAATGGATATTCATTGTTGCCTACCGTATTCAAATTAATCTGATGAAACACAAAATCATCGACAAGCCACTTTATAGAATTAAATTCCCATACAATGCTAAAAACATGAAATTCTTCTGCAAACTCAGCACCACCAGAAAGAGAATAATGTGCACTTGATGGAATACTAAATCCAGTCCCTTGAGGACCCCAATGCGCCGTGCCATGAGTTTTACCTGGTTCATGACCAAGCAATTCCATGATGTCAATCTCTCCACATGAAGGCCAACCAGAATCCCAGAAATTTGAACCCAACATCCATAAGGCAGGCCAAATGCCTTGACCCTTTGGCAATTTCGCTCTTATATCAATTCTACCAAACATATATTCTTGTTTATTCGCAGTCATCATTCTAGCTGAAGTATATCCCCCATTCCCATCTTCTCGTGCTTCAATGATAAGCTTTCCATTGGATATGTATGAGTTTGCCGGATCGCTGGTATAGTTTTGTAATTCATTATTTCCCCATCCAGAAGCACCAAGTTCATGTGTCCAATTATTAAGATCAATCTGCGAGCCATTAAACTCATCCGCCCAGACAAGATCCCATCCGCCGTAAGATTCTGGAGTTATATATCCATCATCTGGTATATCCACAAAATCATCATCGTTTCTTATCGTTCCGATCGCTTCTGAAACAACTAAGCTTGCATTCTGAGGATTTGATAGTTGTACGATGAATTGTTCATCTTGTTCTTTTAAAGTGTCTGCAACAATTTGAACATCAATACTCCCCAGTGTTTCACCTGCAGGAAAATTCAAGGTTCCTTGACTAGAAATGAAATCACTTCCATCCAATGCAGTGTTTGACTCTGTTCGAAAATCTACAGACACGTCCGAGCTTGAGCTATCAGACAATCGTACGGAAAAAGAAAATTCATTATCTGAGTCAAGCTCAAATTGGGTAACATTTTCAATACTAATTTTAGGCAAGTCATCGGAGTTTCCTCCACCAGAAGGAACCGGGTCTTTACATCCGAAACTCAATACAACCATACCAATTAAAAGCGAAATACAATGACTAATTTTCATTATTCTGATTTTAATCTAAATCTCCAAATACCATCTGCAATAGCTATCTCCAGCAGCATAATGGTTTTATCTCCATCTTGAAAAATCTCAACAATATCATATAAATTGGAAGAAACTGGCGAACCCACTTCTTCGTTATTTGTAACCTTTGGTAAGCCAATGTAAGCACCTAATCCTGTCAATAATATTTGATTCACAGAACCTGGAATAAACTCAAAAGAATGCTCTCCACTTGTCCACGGCTGAAACATATCTGCTAATTCACCTTCACCAACACACTCAAATGCAAAACCCATATAATCCTCGGCCCAGATATCTCCTTTGGCATCATAGATCATCGTCCCATCTGCACTGAAAATCCATTCATCATTCCAAGCACACGGTCTTGCCGCAGCCTCATCTTCGCCACTCTCCCACCAAGTTTCATTTGGATTGGGGCCAACGAAAAAAGTACCCGCTCCATCATCTAAGGTCCAAGTCCGACTTGAACAATCGGTCAACTGCTCATACACAGATCCAGGCGTACATGGCACCCCTAAATCTTCTGTCACGGTTACAGACCTAGTTGTTGAAGCAAAGCCGCCATCGTTAAATGCCTTCAAGGTAACATCATAAGTTCCTGCTGAACTAAACTGCATCTCCACCTCTTCACCTTCCGCTGTCAGACCATTATCAAAGTCCCACTGATGTATAAAGGTCTCCGGTGTTGTATTCATAAATCGAAAAGTATTCTCTCCAATATCTGTGAATTCAAAACTCACAGAAGTCGGTGCTTCTCCTAAAGAAACCTTCTCATCTACCTCTGGTTCGCATGATGTAAACACTAGGGATAGAAGCAATAAATTGAATAGTAAATTTTTCATAATTAATATCCTGGGTTTTGTTGAAGAGAACCTCCGGTTAAATCAATTTCTCTTTGAGGTATCGGCAATACCTCATTTTTATTCTCTGCAAATCCTTCTAAAACTTGAGACGCCTGACCTGTCCTCACTAAATCAAAAAATCTGTGACCCTCTGTCGCCAGCTCTAATCTTCGCTCTCTATAAATTGCATCTAATAATGAACTTCCAGAATTCGCAATTGGTTGTAAGTTCACTCTACCACGCACTAAATTTACATAAGACCTAGCCTTACCTTCATCGCCTCCGACGCGCATAATACATTCTGCAGCCATCAAATATACATCCGCCAATCTTATCACTCGTTCATTATTACCCCAATTTAAGGCAGGTTCACCCTCCGTAGCAACATTCGCTTGTAAGCCAGCATACTTTCGAATAAAATAATCTGTATTCTGAAAGCCTTCTGTATAACTTGCTCCATCTTGCTTCAAAGCACTACCATCTATTATCGTATGCTCAAATCTAGGATCATTCTGCATCGCATTCACCAACTCTAATGATACCGGACAGAAACTCCATCCTGTGGCAAAGTCCGGACCTACATAATCTCTCATCCCAAAAAACTGCGTATTGTAATTTCCTTCTGTCTGATTTTCAAAATTCTCCCATCCACCAGTCTGCGCTCCTGAAAATTGAATTTCCCAAATTGATTCTACACCCCACTCATTGTCAAATGCAAATATTCGAGAGAAATCACTTTCCAAAATATACTGGCCAGAATTAATAACTTCCTCAAATAAATCTGCAGCTCTAGACATTCCCTCATTCGTTCCCTCATACAATAAAACCTTTCCCAATAATGCCGTCACAGCCATCTTACTCACTCGACCAAATTCGGAAGGCACCAAACTCGTTGGCAATTCAAAAGTATTATAAGCATCTGTTAAATCTGCAATAATCAAAGCATAGGTCTCCTCTTTACTAGATTGTGTCTGACCACCTATTTCATCCGGAGATATTCGATCGGTTGTAAGAACCACATTACCAAAAAACCGAACCAAGTCAAAGTAATAATAAGCTCTTAAAAACTTAGCTTCTGCGATTGATCGATTTCTAAATTGATCGCTCAATTCAGTATTCTCAGCAATCTTCTCTAGGATCAAATTACAACGCGCAATTCCTGTATAATACTTTCCCCAAAGGCCTTCTTGCGGACCCAAATCTGGAGTCAAAGTAAAACGATCAAAAGCTACCCAAGCTGGTTGGTCAGAGGCATCACTTCCACCTGCGTGACAATCATCTGATGCAGCATTCAATAACCCTAAAGCCATCGTCCATCCTGCAGTCCCGCCCCAAGTCAATGGATCATAGGCAGCAATCAAACCTTGAAAGATTTCTTCTTCCGTTTGGTAAAAATTATTTTCTGTGTCCGAACCTCTTGGAGAAAGATCTAGGAATTCATCTGAACAAGCGCTCAAACAAAGAATTCCACACAGTAATATGATATTATTTATTGTCTTCATTTTTCCTCTATTTAAACGTTACATTCAATCCAATTAAATACTGTCTTGGAATCGGATAAATCCCTCGATCAACACCAAAACTTTGTCCACCAATCTCTGGATCAAATCCTTTGTATTTCGTAAAAGTAAATGCATTGTTTACTGATAGATAAATCTTACACTTACTCATTCTTATTCTTTCCGTCATTTCACTTGGAAGCGTATAAGCTACCTGAGCATTACGTATTCTAAAAAAGGATCCATCCTCAATATAAAAATCGGATGATCTAGCAAAGTTCATATTAGGATCATTCGCAACCAATCGAGGATGAGTATTACTAGTTCCCTCTCCTGTCCATCGTTCAAGTGCATCACCAGGCAAATTAGCCATCTGTAAATCGAACCTTCGATTGGCTCGGAAAATATCATTTCCTCCTACACCCTGACCGACTACACTGACAGTAAAATTCTTAATCTCATAATTTAATTCAGCACCGTAAGTCCAGTTCGGCGTAGGATCTCCAATCACTGTCCTATCTTCTTCCGTAATCGCTCCATCTCCATTAATATCGACAAACCTAAAATCTCCAGGGGATGCATTCGGTTGAATTGGAGTTCCTTCTGAATTTGCGTAAGCTTCAACCTCCGCTTGATTCTGAAATAACCCATCGGTCTTATAACCATAGAATACTCCAACTGGTTGACCCACTAAGATTCTACTCATCTCTAAACCCTGAGGCCCAAATCTTGCCCCCGGTAAAAAGTCCTTATCCGGAGTGATAAAAGTAACCTCATTTTCATTGTAGCTCACATTTCCACCAAAACCTAAAATAGATTCATTCGCAAAAAATAATTCGTACGAGACATCCAACTCAACGCCTCTATTTTCCAACTCGCCAACATTCGCTGTCGGGTTTCCGAAACCAACAAAGCCTGGAACTTCAAATGGCAAAAGAATACCAGTAGTCACCTTCTTATAAACATCAAAGGTCACCTTTACATCTTTAAATAAGGTCGCATCAAAACCAAGATTAGTCTGACGCGTCTCTTCCCATTTCAAATCTGGATTAGCCAAACTTTGAACAACCGTTCCTACTTGTAAATTATCGTTTAAACCGAACACATAATTTGCTCCAGTCCTTACCTGTGGCAGGAATAAAAAGTCAGCAATCCTATCATTTCCATTCACACCCCATGAAGCTCTTAGTTTCAAATAGTTGATCGCTCCCACTTTAAAAAAGTCCTCATCACTGACATTCCAACCAACAGAAACTGCTGGAAAGATTCCGTAACGATTATTTGCCCCAAACTTAGAAGAACCATCTCTTCTCAAGGTTGCTGTCAATAAATAGCGCTCCTTATAATTGTATTGTAATCTTCCAAAAATAGAGGACAAGGTGTTGTTATATTCAAAACCAAAAAATGATTGGTTTTCTCTCGGCACTGAAAATGCCAAAGACGCATCATTAATATTATCCACTGGAAGATCTTGAAAAGTTCCACCAATACCTTCTCCCGTTTCTTTCTGTGCTGAATTACCTATTAGGGTCGTAAATGAATGATCCCCAAGAGCAAATTCATAGGCCGCAGTATTTTCCCACAACCATACCAAACCTCTATTCTGAGTTCTTGTATAATCATTTATATCATTCCGATTAGATGCATTTAAGTAATGCACAGGATTAAAAGTTTCAGAACCCCAGAAAGCTAAATCAGCGCCGATAGAACTACGAAATTTCAAACCTTCAATAGGTTCTACTTCTAAATAAGTACTACTCACAATCTTATCACTCCATCCGATAGCATTCTGTACTTCCAAACCAGCAATAGGATTTAAGACCTCCGAAGTTACATACTCTGAAATTCCAAAAACTCCGGTCTCATCTCTTACAACTGGAAAGTTTGAAAATACTGAATTAGAAAGTGTTGCGGGGTCAGTCTCGTATATCGGCGTTAAAGGATCAAGGTTAATCGCTCGACTTAATGGCGAACCAAATTCACTATTAATGGCAATACCACTCGCATTTACTTTTGCATATGCAACGTTGGCTCCAAATTTTATTTTTTCAGAAATCTTAGTGGTATTATTTATTCTAAAATTCCATCGCTTGTAGTTAGATTTATCCGGAGCGATGATACCCTCAGAATCAAGGATCGAGAAAGTGCCATAAAATTTAGCAATCTCTCCACCTGCCTTTAAATTCACCTCATGGGAAATGGTCGGAACATTGTTATTAAAAATCGCATCCTGCCAATCCGTTCCTTCGCCAAAACTTGCCGGATCTGAAAATGGTACAGTTTGACCAGCTGCTGCAAATGACTCATTCATCAAGGTCGCATACTCAGTCCCGTTCAATAAACTCAATTTCCTCCAAGGCGTGGAAGCCATGTAATAAGAATTATAGTTTATCTGTGGTATTCCACTCACCCCTTCTTTTGTTGTAATAAGAATTACACCATTGGCTGATCGTGCACCATAGATAGATGCAGAAGCTGCATCCTTCAGAACCTCAATGGACGCAATATCATTCGGACTTAAAAAATCTATTCCACCGTTAATAACGATACCGTCAACCACGTACAATGGATCACTATTACCCAAAGTAGTTGTTCCCCTTATTCTTACCGTCGAAGCAGCTCCCGGCTGTCCCGATTCAATGGTTACTCTTACACCAGAAGTTCTTCCTTTTAATGCTGATTCTAATCGATCAACTTGTTTGTCCTCCAATGCTGCGGCATCAACTTTTGCAATCGCACCAGTAACCACTTTTTTCTTTTGGGTACCATATCCAACCACAATCACTTCATCCAGTAATTCTGAGTCAGGTGACATTCTTAAGTTCGCAAGCTCCGGAGAATTTGCCGAAAGTCTAGCTGATTGATACCCTACAAAAGAAAATATCAATTCGGCATTTTCATCGGCGACCTGCAAGTTCCATTTCCCATCAATATCAGTAATGGTTCCGTTTTCTGTACCTGCTTCTAAAACCGTAAGACCGATCATTGGAAGATCAGTTTCATCAATGACCACACCAGACACAGAAACCTGTGCAACTAGAATATTGGCCATGGCTATTACAGCCAGCGTAAGTGTTTTTTTTAACATTATTGTATTATCAGTTTGTGTATTTGGTATTCAGATTTTTGCTGAACGTATAAGTAGTATGCGCCTTTCGGCAAATGTTGAAAATCTAAGGTTTGACTCAAGTCTTTCGACCGAGCATATTCCATCTCTTTACCCATCGTACTTACAAGTCTCCAATGATCTACCGAACCTTGCAAAAATTCAAGTTGGAAGATTCCTGAAGAAATACTTGGGGTCAAAGCTGACAAGTTATTATTTATCTCAAGTTCATTTGTTGAGGTGATACATTCTTGGCAAGAATTAAAACAAGGGGCCTCAGGAATATTATCTATCCCGTTAACCTCCACAATTCTATTGATGAAAATATTCCCATTACCATCATCAAAAGTTGAGGTACAGGGATCTCCATCATTAAATATTTCTACGATGCCATTGCCATTTTTAAAGAGGTATTCATAGGATCCTCCTTCTAAGTCAAAAGTGATATTGTATACGCCATCTCCATCATCATCCAACATCAATGCTTCATTCCAATTTGTATTCTCACCAATAAAAAATACTCCTTCATCAGCAACGATCTCATTTGACATATCCACTGCAAAATTTACGGTAAACAAATCTAATTCTGTGCAATTGGTATCCGTCGTACATTCACCAAAGCAAGTTGAAACTTCTGTGTCTCCCGTTAATGGCTCTAAGAATCTATCATCGAAATTTTCGGGATCAGAGCAATCTTGACCAACTATACTTTCTTTGCAAGAAAAATCCGGACAGTTGCCATTGGCAAAAGTGTAAAAACTACTAAAACCAATGCCTCTTTCAATGGTAATGCTATACACGCCATCACCATCTTCATCAGTCATTAAAAAACGACCTCCTGGAGTATCAAAGTTTCCTCCTCCAGCTAAGTACACCTCATCTTCTGGGGTAACATTTCCCGCAAATCCTAAATTGAAAGTTAGGCTTGCTCTCCCATCACAAGCATAGCAACTATTCCAACAAGTATTTATTTCTCCACCATCAGTCATTACTGCAAATCGATTAGTAAATGCCGTCCCATCGGCATCAAAGGTTGTAGTCACGCATTCATCCGTAATTCTCATTTCTTCCCATAAATCTCCTGCGGCCACATAGTATAAGAATTCAGCAGGACCAGCTGGTACCTCAATTGTTGCTGAGTAAGTTCCATCTCCATTGGGAGCTGCTACATTAGATTTATCCCATGAATTGAAAGTCCCTCTTACGAAAACAGTATCTATAACAACACCTTCAGCAAGAGCTTCTGACATATCTACGGTGAAAGTTGTATTAACGGTTGCACTTCCTCCATAATTTACCACCACATCATCAAAGAAATAGCTGCGATCAGTATCTGGTACCGTATTGAAATCAAAGAATAAAACAAAGCCATCGTATTCATTTCCTACCGCTGGTAGATTTGGTGCTTCTATTGAATTAGCTGAAAGATCAAAACAAACCTCTGTCCATTCCTGCACCACATCAATGTCTTGCTGTAATATCCAATCCGGAGCAGCCCCGATGTTATCTTCCAGTTTCACAGCTACATTACCTGGTTCATTAAACCAAACCTTCATACAAATAGTTGACGCTGCAATGGTACTTACACCACCTTGTAAAGCCGGATTTGCGAAAGCGCCCGCCCAAGGCATACCATCTGAAGGATGCACAAAATCCGCTACGGTTTGGCTTGTATTCAATCCAGTAGGATCTGGATTATCAACGACATTGTTAAGCTCGCCTTCTAAAACTGAACCGAAATATTGAAAATTTGTGGAAGTTGCCGGCGTTTCAAAGTCTAAAAGAACGACCGTCTGGGAATAACCCAGCATAGAAACGAAACATAAACTAACTAAAAATAAATACTGCTTTTTCATGATGAAAATTTGGCTTATTGTAAATAATACAATAAGTAATTAATTGTAAAATAGTAATTATCCCCTATTATATTCTGAATTACAATGAAATTTACAACCTAAATAGCGATTTGTAAAATGATTTGTTTAATAAACAGAGCATTTGTCTTGAACAAAAAATGCTTGACTTAGTTGGCAAAACCAATAGGAAAGCCTCATATTATCCTAATTCGTCATAGATAAGGTCCTCATAAACTGAAAGGCAAGAAAATAAAGGCCTCTAGCGTTAAATAATATTGTTTTAACCTTAGTTTTTGCTTAATTTTGCAGCCTTTATGAAGAAGTATTTTCCAATATTTTTAACAATCGCCATTCTATTCAGCTCTTGTAAGACTGAATTTGAAAAAGTCAGGACCAGCAATGATCCCGAAATGACCTACAAGGCAGCCAATCAATACTTCGAATCCGAGAACTATTTAAATGCACAGGTCCTTTATGAAATAGCGATTCCCTATTATAGAGGAAAGGAAGAAGCAGAGGATTTATACTATAAATTTGCATACACGCATTATCACCTTAAAGACTATATTCTAGCTTCTCACTATTTCAAAAACTTTGCAAAAAGCTTTTATGCTAGTCCTAACAAAGAAGAGGCGGAGTTTATGGAAGCTTATTCAAAATATAAGCTTTCACCCAATCATAAGTTGGACCAAAGCTACTCAGGTGACGCCATCGATGCTTTGCAAAATTTCATCAACAGATATCCTGAAAGTGAAAAAGTGGCAGAGTGTAATGAACTTATTGATGGAATCAGAGAAAAATTAGAGCTTAAGGCTTTCGAGGAGGCCAAATTATATTACGATCTAAAGAATTATAACTCAGCAATCTCTTCAGCAGAAAATATGTTGATTGACTTTCCAGATACGAAAAGAGGAGAAGAGGTAAGGTTTTTGATTCTACAAGCCAGTTATAATTGGGCTAAGAATAGTGTGTTCGAGAAAAAGGAGGAACGATTTAAAGATGCCATAGAAAAACAAGCTGCTTTCGTCAAAAAATATAGAGCCTCTGATTATAAGGAGGAAGCAGTCAAAATATTAGAAGACTCAGAAAAAGAATTAAAATTTATAGAAAATGTCAGACTTAAAAACGCAGGTACAGAGTATTGATCCTAACCTTAAGGCAAGGAACATGGAAGAGATGATCGATGGCACCACGAACATCTACAAATCTCTCGTGATCATAGCTAAAAGAGCAAAACAATTGAACGTTCAATTGAAAGAGGAACTCAGTGCTAAATTAGATGAGTTTGCTGTTACTCCAGATACCATTGAGGAAATCAATGAAAACAAAGAACAAATAGAAATTTCTAAGTTCTATGAAAAACTTCCTAGTCCAACTGTAATCGCTACCCATGAGTTTTTAGAAAACAGATTGGAGCACAGAGAAAGAGGTGAAGACGATTTCAGAAGTAAAGTTTCTAGAGACGATAATCAATAAGCTCTGCCTTAGAGATTTAATATGTCCTTACATTCTAAAAAAATAATTCTTGCCATTTCGGGAAGTATAGCAGCTTATAAAGCTGCTTTTTTATGCCGTCTACTCATCAAACAAGGAGCTGAGGTTAAAGTCGTTATGACCAAAGCAGCAACGCAATTTATTTCTGCTCTAACACTTTCGACCCTCAGCAAAAGTAAAGTCCACATCGACATCATGGACGACGACTCGTGGAACAATCACGTAGAACTCGGGCTATGGGCAGACCTTATCATCATTGCTCCAGCAACTGCCAACACCTTATCAAAAATGGTCAGCGGACAAGCAGACAATATGCTACTTGCCGTTTATCTTTCTGCGAAGTGTCCAGTAATGTTTGCACCAGCAATGGACCTTGATATGTGGAAACATCCCTCAACTAAAAATAATTTACAAGCACTCAAGGAATACGGCAACATACTTATCGATGTTGAAAGTGGCGAACTAGCAAGTGGGCTTGTAGGCGATGGACGGATGGCAGAACCCATTAACATCGTCCGATACATAAAAGAACACTTCAACAAATCCCAAAGATTAAAATCTAAAGTTGCACTTGTAACTGCAGGGCCAACCCATGAAGCCTTAGATCCCGTTCGTTTTCTAGGAAATAAAAGTTCGGGAAAAATGGGCATTGCTCTCGCAGAAGCTTTGTATGAAGAAGGTGCTGAGGTACACTTGATTTTAGGGCCTAGCAACCATAGGCCACAACATGAGGGCATCATACTCAAACCAGTTAAGTCAGCCCAAGAGATGTTTGATGCATGCCATGAGATATTTGAAAAGTGTGATATTGCAATCATGGCAGCAGCCGTAGCGGATTATCGCCCCACAAGCATCTCTGATCAGAAAATTAAGAAAAAAGAAGGAGACCTAAATATTGAGTTAGAACGAACGCCTGATATTGCAGCAAGTCTCGGAAAAATCAAGAACAAGCAAGTCTTGGTAGGTTTTGCCCTAGAAACCAACAACGAAGAAGCCAACGCCAAAAGGAAACTTGAAAAGAAGAATTTTGACTTTATTGTGTTGAATTCAATGCAAGATAAAAATGCCACTTTTGGACATGACACCAATAAGGTAACCATCTATACAGACCGAGGAGAAATACTCCCTTATGAGCTGAAATCGAAAAAAGAGGTAGCCTTTGATATCATTGACCAGACTCTAAAATATTTAGCCTAGCAAATCGTTTAATAGCCGTTATGAATTGGATAAACAAACACAGTCTCGTACTTATTTCTTTGCTTAGCTTTTGTAGCCTGCAAGCACAAGAATTAAACTTTGATGTTAAGGTCAATGCACCTAACTTGAAAACAACAGATCCCAGGGTCTTTAGTGACCTTGAGGCTAGCATTTCAGAGTTTATTAATAACACAAAGTGGACAGACGATGAATTTGAAGACCATGAAAAAATTGAAGGCAGTATAAACATCACCATTGCGGAGGAACTTTCATCCACGACTTTTACCGCAGATTTCTTTGTTCAATCATTAAGACCTGTCTTCAATTCTAACTACACCACACAGCTACTGAATTACGTGGATAAAGATGTGCCTTTCGATTACACCGAAAGACAACCAATCCGAAGATCTGAGGATGTTTACTTTGATAATCTTTCCTCTGTTTTGACCTTTTATGTAATGATGGTTCTAGCTTACGATTATGATTCATTTGCTCCTCAAGGTGGGGAAAAATACTTTGAAAAAGCCAATGCGATTGTCAACTCAATTCCTCTGTCTGTTGCAGAAGCCGATAAGGCTTGGTCCAATGAAAAAGGTAGAGGAAGAAGATTCCAGATGGTTTCTGATCTGTTAAGCCCAAGAGTAAAACCACTCAGACAAACCATATATGAATATCACCGATTATCTTTAGATGCTATGGTTAATGATGCTGACAAATCAAGAGCAATCATGACTAGTGCGCTAACAACCTTAGCCGGAGTAGAAAAAGATTATCCTAACTCATTGGTCATGCAGATGTTTGCCGATAGTAAAAACTCGGAGATCATAGAAATTTACAAGGATGCACCCAGAGGCGAACAAAGTAAAATCTATGACATCATGATTAAACTCGATCCCGCTCGAGCCAATCTATTTAATGACATCAAGTAATCCAAGGAAAATACGCTTAGCTATTTTTGGATCAGGTGGAGGTTCTAATGCAGAAGCCATCATCCAACATTTCAAAGGGCATTCAGACATAGAAGTAGCCCTCATTGTTTCTAATCGCAAGAATGCATTCATTCTTGAAAGGGCCAAGAACCACAACATCCCGCGACTTAAGATTAACCGAACAGCCTTCTACGAAGAGGAGGAGGTTATTTTACAACTGCAAAGTCTTCGGATCGACTGGATCATCTTAGCCGGTTTTCTCTGGCTCATTCCTAAAAACCTCATTGACTACTTTCCATCAAAAATCATCAACATTCACCCGGCTTTGCTCCCGAAATACGGAGGACCTGGAATGTATGGGAAGCATGTACATGCAGCTGTTCACGCGGCAGGTGAAAAAGAATCTGGAATGACCGTTCATTACGTCAATGAAAATTATGATGAAGGCGCAATCATTAATCAATTCAAAACTGACCTTAATCCTTCCGACTCCCCTGAAGACATCGCAACAAAGGTTTTAAAATTAGAGCACGCACATTATCCAGAAGTTATTGAGCAGACCATTATGAATGCTCAAGGCAAATGAATGATTCAAACACAATCCCATCCCTCCTCCAAAATCCTATGATCCCAATCGACTTTCCTATCAATATTACCTCCACTTTTGCCTAATTTCCTACTGATTATCAACACTTTACAACTTATTTTAAAAAAAGAGACTAATCTTGCAGCGCGTTAGCCTTGAGACTCTTATTCATAGTATACGATCGTGATTATAACATTGAATTTATTTCCACATTGATACTTAATTAGATAAAATGAAATACTTAAATATATTTTGCCTCATCAGTTGCTTGATCATCTTTGATTCATGTAGAAAGGAGGAGGTTACCCCACTGGAGACCATTGTAGAAACAGAAGCACCTACAGAAGTTGAATACCCTGTATTCGTCGGAAGCGTTTCTGATCAGGGAGAAGGAATTAGTAATGCCATCGTAAAGATTTACCAAGAAGACGGACTCAAAGGAGAAGTTACAACAAAAGAAGATGGAAGTTTCTCTACCATAGGAATTATACTTGAGGAGAATGAAAACATCACATTCGGAGCAGAAAAATCAGAATACACAACAGCCTATAAAAGAAGGAGCAGTCAGCTCAGTCAAGATGAATTTATAAATCTAAACATTGTTAGAACCGACCAACTAACAAGTCCAATCCCTACACCGCTAGCAAATCCCGCCGATCCAACATTAATCAGTCTCTCTGGACATGTACAATCTGTCACTGGTTCTCCGATAACTGGATTAATTGCCTATGATATCGTTCAACAAAGTGCAACTACCTGGGGAATGCAAGGTGCCGTATTCCATTCAGATCAAGATGGAAACTTCGAAGTCCTAATGCCTACAGACACACGATTTAATTATGTAGTCTGGGAAGGTGATTGCAATATCAAAATTACAGGCAATGATGAAATCATTCTAGGTGGCCTTGAGTCTGAAGTTATTGGACCATTTACTACAGACTCACAACTACCTACCTTGGTGGATGACATTGAAGGTCCATTTGAAATTTATTTATATGGTGAAATTCATGAATGCAATGGTACTCCCGCATTTTTCCCGGAAGTAAAAATACACTACTTTGACAATGCTGGTATTGATATAATTAATACTATGAATGCCGACTCCCTTGGAAATTATTCCTTTCAAAAAGAGATATGCAGTGCGAATGAAATAACGGTAGAGCTATGGGGCATTGATTTAATAAACAACATGGTGACAGACACCATTACCCTAACTCAAAGCGTGCTGGATGGCGGAATACATCTAGTACCATTAGAGGCTTGCAATCAAGGATCTGCGGATAGGTCAATTGTAACCTTAACCATTGAAGGTTCAACAAATACCTACAGTGAAGTTACATGCGAATTAATCGAAGGGAATTTGATAAGTCAAGAAATGTCCTTTAATACGGCATTATTTACCATTGAGAATGCTCAGTTGGGCGCAAATATTATGCAAGACTTTATCAGTGTGAATTGGGCAAATGGCTTAGCTTACTCAGCTGAAGGACAATCCATCGAAGTCGACCTTGAAGAGTTTTCTGCAAATCACGCAAAGGGTACCTTTGAAGGGACATTCATTAATACTCTAACGAATGAGTCTTTTGAAGGAACAGGAACACTAGACCTAGTATTTTAAAAAAATGCAGGACATTCAAATCATACAAAAATGCCTAAAAAATGATAGAGTTGCGCAAAAGCAACTCTATCATTTACACGCAGACTTTGTCATGAACATCGCTCGCAGGTACGCTAAAGATATTTCTGAAGGAAAGGATATCGTCCAAAACACCTTCATAAAAATCTTTAAATCACTAGATCGCTATGACCCAAACCGTGGCAAATTCCAACATTGGATTAGCAGAATTACAGTGAATGAAGCCATTGCCATTAAAAGAAAAAATATTAATTGGCAGGTCACAGAATTTCCGGAAAGAGATTCAAAAGAAATAATAAATAATGAAGCCATTGCCGATTTAAATTACAAGGACATGATAAAGTCTATGGATAGACTTCCGGAACAACACAGATTAATTTTACAAATGTTTTATGTAGATGATCTTGACCACAAGGAAATTGCATCCATCATAAACATAAAAGAATCTTCTTCAAGATCAAGACTATCAAGAGCTAGAAAACTTTTTATCGAACAATTGAAATACGCCAAAGCGATATGAATTTAAAAGATCAATTTAAAAAGGCATATACAGACGAACCTATGGAATGGGATAAAGAGGAATTATGGGGAGACATTGAAAAAGAACTTCCTCCAGTTGAAAAGAAAAGACGAAAATTCTTTATCTGGTGGTTTGCAGGTCTATCCACATTAGGAATAGTCTTACTTCTCGCTATGAATATAAGTTCTGATAAGGAGTCAGAAGGGATAAGTACAATAGACAACACGAAGGTCGTTGAGCAAAAAATTACGAAAGCGTCTAATGCACAGACAAATGATATTGAATCATCGCTCACTGCTGAAAAGCTAACAAACAAGGAAGACCTTGAAGATGTACTCCAAGTAGATACTCAAACATCAGTGAACACTAAAAATGAAAGCAAAAATGTTGAAGAACTTTCTTCAACGCGAGAAAAGTTTACACAGCCAATCATTAAAGCAAATGCAAATAATACTTTAGGGACCAAGAGTTCTAAAGCATTACGAAATTCCAACACCACACAAATAAATCAAAATGACAATTCTACTTTAAATAATACTCCAAGCACAATCACTGAGGATATAAAGCCCAATTCCAAGCAATCAAATATTCTCGTAAATACTGAAGGCAATGAACCATCAAAGATCTCAGCATTGAATAAACTTGCCTTATATCCAGCATTTATAGAATACGAGTCAAAGAAAATAGATGAAAAGGAATTGGCGAATAATATTGCTATGCCATTAATAAATAGTAATGACACAGAATCGAATGGTTCACCAATAAGATTTTTTGAATTAGCAATGGCTTTAAGTGCAGGACCAGGTATAAGTTCATTATCCACTAATAATTTATCAAACGAGAATTATGTAGAATCACTTCAAGCAAACAAAGATCTTCAAGAAACCATTGGCGCGAGTGCAATGCTTAGACGTAAGATTAGTAAGCATTGGAAATTAGGTCTAGGGATTAATTACCGAAGATCATTTGAATGGTTTACTTACACCAAGCTAGATGTTACAACGGAAGATGTAGAAACTGAAAACGCCCAATTCTATATTGCCAACGGAGAACAGGTACCGGTACCTGGAACCGTGATTCAAACAACAACGAGACCATCTTTAGTCAGGACTCCAGTTAAGAGAAACTATATTGATCTTAATGTTGAATTGGGATATATTTTCAATTTGAAAAATTCAAATCTATACCCCTACATTTCTGCAAATCCAAATCTCTTGCATCGATACAAAGGTTCAAGCTTAGATATAAACCAAAAAATCTTGCAAGCTGGTGACGAGCGACAAGATTTAATTTACAAGAAAGGAAAGGTACATAGTTTTAGCTATGGCCTAGATTGGAACAAAGAAATAAAAGATAATCTTCAATTGAGTATTGGACTTCGTTCTACGCATAATGTCGCTTCTTCTATCCTACTTGACAATACAATAAATGAGCGTCATAGTGATTTTAGAATGAGGGTTGGATTGATTTATGACCTTTAGGGATTGTTCCAATTTAGAATTACTTATAAGTATTATTTAAAATCGTAAAGAAGTTAGGGGAAGAACAGAAATATTATTCCAATTTTTCCCAACTTCTTTATGAATTTAAACTCATTAATTCACTGACTAGTTCTCGACCATTACTTAATCTAGGAACCTTATTCTGTCCTCCTAGTTTGCCCTTCGACTCCATGTATCTTCTGAAACTACCAGCGGATAAAACTTTAATTCGCGCACAATCTAGCACATTACCATTCCGCAGATCTCGATAATAAATGTTCTGTCTTTGAAGTGATGTATCTAAATAGAGTTCCAATTCCTTTAGATCTTTTGGCCTTTCGGCAAATTCAATAAACCATTCATGATGAGGAGACTCGCCTTCTAACGGTTTTACTTGAGGCGCTACCGTGAATTCTGAAATTGGAATTCTGAATCGTTGCGATAATTCTAAGATGGCTTGGTCTACCTCTTTCCCAATGACATGTTCGCCAAAGGCAGAAATAAAATGTTTGATTCTTCCGCTGACGATAATGCGATACGGATCTTTGCTCACAAACTGTACAGTATCTCCTATGGAGTAACCCCACAGGCCTGCATTACTATTCATAATCAACGCATAATCCTTATTCAATTCTATCTCATCTAATCCAAGTCTGATCGGTTTCTCACTTTGAATTTCAGCTACCGGCACAAACTCAAAATAAATTCCAGAATTGGTATTTAGTAATAAGCCTTCATTACTTACTTGATCTTGATAGGCAATAAAACCTTCAGAGGCAGGATACGTTTCTAAAGAAAGAATTTTTGCTCCAGTCAACTTTTCGAGACTACTTCGATAAGGCTCAAAATTTACACCCCCATACGTGAATGTAGAAAAATTAGGGAATACTTCTCGGATATTTTCAGCTCCAGTTTTTTGCAACAACTTTTCATAATACATCTGTACCCAAGGTGGAATTCCTGAGATCATTCGAAGGTCTTGATCATGGGTTTCTTCTACAATCTTATCCAACTTATCTTCCCAATCCTCTATGCAATTGGTTTGATAACTTGGCAACTGATTACCTTTTACCCAAGATGGAATCTCATGGTTCACAATTCCAGACAAACGTCCAGTTTTTATCCCTCCTGTTTCTTGCAGTGTTGGTGAACCCGATAAAAAAATCAACTTCCCATCAAATATTTGTAAATTTTTTGAAAGAAAAGCGTGATTAAAAGAAGCATCTCTCGCCGTATTAAAATGATTTCCGACACTCTCCTTTGTAATAGGTATGTATTTCACACCAGAAGTAGTGCCTGAAGTCTTTGCTAGATATTTTGGAATACCTGGCCAGAGAATATCGCGTTCTCCCTTAGCCACTCGATCAAAATATGGGCGCAACTGTTCATAATCTTTAACTGGAATATGTTTTCTGAAATCTTCGGCACTTTTTATTTCTACAAAACCATGATCTTTTCCAAAAGCAGTATGCTTTGCCTGCTCTATCAATTTTTCCCTAATCTTCTCTTGATCTTTGATTGCTTTTAACCCATCTCTTTTGATTCTTTTATGAATCATCCAAGCCAACGGTCGAATAAGCGCAGATTTAATTCCCATAATCAATATTAAAATAAATCTTTGGGATTGTTATATAGAAGAGTCAGCTTATTTAGATCCCATACTTCCATATTCAAAGAGACTTAACTAATGGTAATTCCTACCTTTTTATGAAGTCCTGTTTCAAATATTTTAATCAAAGTTTGTAAAGTTATGTTTCCTTTACCGTTTTCAATTTTTGAAATGTAGCTCTTCCTTGTACCAACTCTTTCAGCAAGTTCGGCTTGAGTCAAATTAGCGTCTTTCCTTGCTTCCTTCAACATCTCACTGATGTAAAATAAATGGGCACTCTCTTGGAATCTATGACGCTCATCGGTTCCAACTTTGCCATATTTTACATCTAATAATTCTGAAGCAGTTTTAACTTGCGCCTTCCTAATTTTCATTTTTTTCTTCAAAGTATTCCCTTTTTAAATCTACGGCCCTTGCTATTTCTGACAATGGGGTTTTTCGTGATTTTTACTGAAATGAATTAAAAAGTACAATCAAATTATTCATATCGAAACAACAAAATGTCCTGTAAATATTTGACTGAAATTCAATTCTTAATTCATAAAGACCATCTTGACCTTTTATTCGTTTTAAAAATTTAGTCGGAATTATTCTATGCTCTCTTAGGATTACAAAAACATAATCATATTTCTGCTGAACTCCTAGAGGTAACTTTAGATAAAATTCAACAAAGAAATCTTTATAAAAGAAAACTTCACGGATTCTATTCAAAATTTAAAGTTAACTTATAAATGAACATTGATCAAGTCTTGTTTAAATTAATGCCCAATCAACATTTAAGGTAAACTCTTAAAAATTATTCCGAACCTCAGCCTATTATAATAGGCTCTAATTCATCCGAACCATAAACCGTTCAATCTGTCTTCGATGTCTGAGTATATGCACAATTGCATGTTCCATCAGCTGATCTACATCAAAAGTTTGACCCCATCGAGATTTTATTTTTTTTTCTTCCTCATACTCATCCATTTTAATGGCAGGATAGTCATCAAATAATTCCACACTATATTTAAACATGTCATCAATCGCCAGTAGATATTCAGCTGGCGTATTTAACGCTAATACTTCTTTGAACGGAAGTTCCTCTCCTTGCCAGTTTCTAATCATGATCGTATAGTTGTATCCAGCTGACACCACATGACTCAAAATACTTTGAATGGAACGACAATCTTTATCCTTCGTTTCAGCATCAACAATCTTGGTCAAAGCTTCTACACTTAAATCATGAATTAGATTCTTTAATTCAATAACCGCTTTTTCATATTCATCTAGAAGTGCTCCAATGGCACCATTGTCTCGATATGTTTTATTTATTATTTCCATTCAATCTACTTTTTAATAATCTTCGCGCCATGTTCCATAATCATCTGGCTTCCATTATATACCCACAAATAAGCATCTGGAGAATCATTGGGTCCAAGCCTATTTGTAGCGACAATATATTTATAAGTACCATTTTTAAAAATGTAATGAACATCTCCTCCACTTCCTTGAAATTCTTGTTCGCCATCAAAAACAACCAGTTCTGGTTCTTCTAGCATTGATGAAGAAAGTTTCCAAGAAGCATATCTGTATTCACCATCATGTAGTTCATCTATCCTCACCCGGTACTTCTCCGTTTCAATAAGAATAATTGGTTTTTTATAATCTACTATGCTTTCGTGAAGTTCCTTTTTATCATTTGATACCAATTCATTCTTTCGCTCTATCAAAGAAGCAGGATCATAATTTACACCGAGTAATTGACCTTCGGTAGTCAACCAAACTGCTCCATATTTATACATAATCCCTTTCGAGCCTACCTGGCCCCAATCTGCTTTTGGATCAGAATTTATTAATTCTTGAATAATCTGCTCATCAAAAATGAAATCCCAATTTGAAATAAATTCTTTCTCATTTTCAAGGTCCTTCATGGGTGTTTCTCGAGAGAAAGGAAACTTAGTAATAGCTGCTATGGCTTTGGGCTGGTTTTTCTCCAATAACTCAATAAAATTTTCTACCAATGAAACATAGCTTGGTTCTGGTGTTTCAGTATAGGTTTTCTTTTGGCAGGAACAAAGGAAAAGGAAGGTTAGAAGAAGGGTTAGAGGTTGTTTCATGGCTTGGACATTAAATGATTACTTCCAAGATAACATTACTCCATAAAATTTCCCATCATAAACAAGGCCATGGAAGAATGGCTTTGTTTATGATGGGAAATTATCTAATTCCAAGCGTCAAGAATTCCGCCCATAACTGCGTAACACAAAATCCAAAAAATAGAATTTAAAAGAATATTAGCTCCTTTAGTCTTTTGGAATAGCCCTAAGGAAATGATAACAGGAATTACCATCGTAACAGCTATCATTGCTCCATGTAAGGCACCATGAGGAAAAGTACCAAAACTAGCATAAATCAATTCACCACTGGAGTTGACATCTTTATGTACTAACGCTATTGTAAATTTTAAAAAGAAGGAAACGATAAAAGAAAGGCCGAGTGCAGAACCATAAATAAGCGCCTCGTTTCTACCTTTCATATCATCCTCAACAAAGTTTAAAGAGGATAACCATTGTTTACCAAACAATGGTCCATAATAAATGGCTCCAAGAATATTGGGTACTAAAGCGGCTACTGCGATGGCTAGGTAATTAATTTCTGGCATGATCAATAATTTTAAAAAAGTCAGTTAATATTTAATTCATCAACCTGACGTATGACCATTACCAAATAGGACAGCTTTTTTAATTTTTTTTTATTTGCCCTTAAATTCTGTGATTGGGAGCAATCGACAATCCATGAGACCCGCCGTTCTATGTCCTAGGATTTCTACATATTCTTCGTCCTTTGCAAACTTCACAAAACTATCTACAGACTCATGATGTACTAGTAAAACCTTGTCCCATTTTTCATCTGTCGGACCAATTAAATAATCCTGGCATTTTCCATAAAAAAGAACCTTACTACCTGCTTTTTCTATCAATGGAGAAGCTTCCTTCATGTAAATGCGGTATGCTTTTTCGCCACTAACTTCTACGGCAGGCTTTATTTCTGGAAAATCAGAGTAATCCGCGACCTCTTTAAATTTTAACAAATTCAACATGACAACCGGCCCTTTACCCTGGAAGGCCTTATAAAATTTAATGGCGGCGTCAGAGCTTGTGTGTATATAAGTTTCCATACTTAAATATAATAAATAAAAAAAGCGATCTTGCTAGGCAAGACCGCTCGGTCGAATAGACTGATTGACCATAATGGCTCAATCAATTCTCAGGTTTTCAATTTGTATGTCTTCGTATGCCTCTACATCAAAAACAAAGAAGTCGTCACTTAGTTTCTCTTCCATGTTTATCCCGTTAATCTTCAAAAGATATCTCGAACCATCCTTTGAGAAGACTTTTATGCTGTTAATATCGTTGTTTTTTCCTGTTAATTCAAGTCGTACCTTAAAATACTCAGACTCTGTATCTAAAGGCTTGAAGTCAATGTGCCTGTAAACCTTTTCTCCTTCATACCATTCATTGGTAATCGCATAGCTATAGTCTTTGGAATTATAAATGTTAATGAACTCCGATGGCGACATAAAAGATCCATCATCACCAAAATCTGCATCGTGAATTTGTACAACATTCATCGCCTTATCATACATCCACACGGTTTCATTATCAGAATATATTTGTTGGTCGCCCATACTAAAGACAAATCTATCTCCTTTCTGGTGTAACTCTCCATTTTGAGATTCTACTGCCTGACCTGGGAATTCCATATCTAGGCTAAAATCATAAATAGCTGATCCTGCATTGTTAAAACGCTCCTGCAGTTCATTAAGTATTTTGGTAGCTTCTGGATCGGATTCAACATTGCTTGAGAACGTATTGTCCTGTGCTTGAACACCTAGTGTTACAAAGAATAGATAAAATGTAAATAGCTTTTTCATAGTACACCTTTCTTATAAGACGAAGAAAGAAATTATTTGTTTGTTTTAAACCGGTTAATATTCTGTTAATCAACAAAACGTACAACTTCACCGTCTAATGTGACAAATGTAATGGAATTTTCAAAGCTAGAGATTTTATTTATCTCCCCCAGCTCCTCGAATCTATGCTTTACCCAATCTATGTCCTCAAGTGAAGTTTTGAAAACATTGTTTCCTTCAGCTAAATATAGAAGTCCATTGGCTATGTGCAGGTCTTTAGCTGCTGAAATACCTGTAATACCTGGATTTCTTATCTGTTCCCAATCTTCGCCAAAATTTCGACTGCAAAGTACCCGCCCAGAGCCTCCTAAGGCATAAATGACTCCTGCATCCATCTCTAAATCAATGTAGTGATCATCGTGATCTAGCATAGATTCCCAATTCTGGAAGTCAGAGGTCCTTTGTAAAAACCCAAAGCCGCCAATTAAATAGTCATCGCCATTCTTAAGAATACAGCTCAATTCAAGCTCAAAAGATTGTTCTGAAACCAAATCAAGGTCTCGATTCCATTCATAGATTATGCCGGTACTCAAGCCAGCACCTCCCACCGTCAAAATTCGATCTTCTTCAAGGATTATGTCATTTAAAAAAAATAATTCTGGGGTCTGATTCACGCGCCAAAAAGAAGCTTGATCATTGCCCACCGAATAAATGCCTCCCATACTCAATACCCCTCCTAAGGTGTCTAAACACAATATGGATTTATCATTCAGGCTATCCTTGATAAGGCTCTGATTCTCTTCATCGTATTGAATGACAACACCAAACTCAAAGGTTTCACCGCCAGCCGCAACCCACCCATTCTTATCAACCATCAAATCATAAAGTCTTAATCCTTCATTATGAAGGATTGTATAACTTTTAGGTTCTTCATTTGCGCAAGCGAAAAGAAAAAGAAACAAGAAAATGAGGCCAAACTTAAAAGCCTTGGTCATGGCTGGTTAGAGAGGTACATTTTTGCGAAGGTCGGAAAAGTGGCTGAGCCGTAATGGGAGAAACATTGTGGATTCTCTATGGGAAATCGATACTGAGCTACAAATTTCTCAAAAAATGAGGTTAATTCGGTGAAATCTGCATTTCTAGAATTAGGCTTAGGATAATATACCAATTGATCAATCGTCCCCGATTCATCCCAGAATATATTGACCCAAATCTTTATGCCTTTGATGTCAAAATTATTGGTCTCCGCATAATTCTCCATATCATGAAGCATCAGCAACCAATGCTTGTAAGCTACTTGCATAGAGTCTTGGCAAACATCTAACAGCAATTCATTGCAATTTTTCACCAATTGCTCATATTCAAACTCATGTTCACCAATCATAAAAACAGAGGGAAGGCTATCAACAGGAACCGTTGGATAAGCCTTAATATCACTGGCCAGCAGTGAAATAGGGAAAAGAAGCGCAATAATTATTCTGTATAAATACATTCAGTTTATAAAAGTACGAATTATAGAGCAAGATTTAAACCAAGTTCCAAAAGAGGATTAATTTCCTAATAAATAATAGTTTTAACCCCTAATTCAAAAAGAACGTGCTGAGTTCATTCCGTTTAATGTTTAATTAACAATAATTTACACATGACCATTGATATAATTGTAGCTGTCATTCTATTTTACGCCTTTTATTCTGGATTCTCAAAAGGTATAATCGGAACCGTGTTTTCGGCACTTTCAATACTTATCGGGATTTTAGCTGCCATGAAGTTATCACCCATAGTTATTGATATTCTCCAGAATCTTCTCAATATTAACCCGGCCATTATCTTCATTATTGGCTTTGCGCTCACTTTTATCATAGTTATTGCTTTGATACGCTTTATTGGCAACAAACTGGAAGATGTTCTTGAATTCGCGAATATCAATTTTATAAATAAAATTTTAGGGGGCGCCTTATTGACCATTGTTTTTGCTGTAGGTCTATCCTATGCCCTTTGGTTTTTAAGTAATGCAAAAATCCTGAGCGATGATCAAAAAGAGGCATCTATTACCTATGCAATGCTTGAACCATTGCCAGAGGCAACTAAAAGTATAACCTCAGGAATGAAACCAATGTTCTCTAATTTCTGGGACAAGGTCGTTGAAACCATGGATGACATCAAAGAAAAAGGTGAAAGCATGCAAAATGGCTAAGAAAATTCTGAAGGAGTAATTTATATTCCTAGGTACTATTGAAACAAAAAAGGACAAGCAGGTATGCTTGTCCTTTTTTGTTTAATGTTCTTTTTCCAAATCTACTGATTACCTAGAATCAATGGTAGACCAGCATCTCCTCCTCCAACAATCACAATCTTTGAGTTGGGCGATTTTGATAATTCTAGAGTGGCTTCAATCCCTTTATCTTGAAGAATCTTGTCCGTCAAACTAGCATTTAAAATCTTATTAGCATCTGCTTTTGCTTGTGCTTCAATGATCTTACGTTCTGCTTCCTTTCTTTCTCTATCCAACTTAAATTCATACTCAAATGAAAGCTGTTCTTCCTGTAGTTTCTGCTCAATCGCAGACTTCAATTTAGCTGGCAACTCGACCGAACTTATCAATACGGCATCCAAGTCAATGAACTTCTTCGTAATATTTGCCTTCGCTTGGGTTAATATTTCGACCTGAATGGCTTCTCTTTTCGTTGAGTATAATTCTTCCGGAAGATATTCACCGATGACCTCTCTTGTCGCTGCTTTGATTTCCGGTTCTACAATTCTAGTCAAATAGTTATCACCGATCTGGTCATGGAGGTAGCCGATTTTATCTTGGATTGGTGCAAATCTATAAGACAATGAAATTTTAATGGGTAGACCATTTTTTGATAGTACATCTATTTCATCCGTGGCTTCATTCACTCGTACATCATAAATAATCAATTCATTCCAAGGTGCAATGACATGAAATCCTTGTCCATAAACAAAGTCCTTATCTAGACCACCTGAAAATTTCTTAAAGAGAACTCCTTTCTGTCCAGGATCGATGGTAATGAAAGTCGTTGAAGTAAGGACCATAAAAAGTACAGCAGCAATAATAAAATATATGAGGTACTTACTAATGTTGGTCTCACTTAAATTAGGTATATCAAAATTTGATCTTCTTCGTGACATGAAATTATTTTTTGGTTTTAGTTCTTATAATACAACAATAGAACAATCAATTTAATTCAATTGTTAGATAAACTGATGGATTTTCTCTACGATCTCATCAATATTATGGTCATTCATGCATTTGAAGTGGCCTTTCGGGCATTTCTTTTTACCAAGTTTTGAGCAGGGTTGGCATGATAAATTTTGGACCTGATGGTTGCTGTGTGGAAAATCATCATCCCCATAATATGGATACATCCCGAGATTTGGAACCGTACTTCCCCAAAGCGTGACGGTTGGAATTTTAAGCCCCACAGCAATGTGCATGAGTCCTGTATCACCAGTCAAAAGACACTTCGCTTCACTTATTATTTTTGCGGATTCTTGTATGCTCATGGTACCAGCATAATTGGTAGCCATAGGTAATAATTTAGCTAAATTATCGCCTTTAGAAACATCATTTTTGCCTCCAAGTAAGACCACTTTTTTATTGACGCTTTCGCAAATCTTTTTGATAATTGATCCCGGAATTTGTTTTGTTTTATGTGCAGCACCTAAGGCTACCGCATAGTATTCTTTATCCTTTAAAGATGGAGGTGAATCAATGCTAGGATCTAAATGAAATTCCAATCCCTTCCAATCATTTTTTACTCCGAGACTTTCGACCGCGTCAAAATATCTGAAGACAATATGAGGTATATCATCTTTCAAATATTTGAAATTGACATAAAACCACTTTGGTATATTCTTCTTGTCAAAGGTTACGGACTTAACTCCCAAAGCTTTACAGATGGACTTACTTCTTGTATTTTTCTGAAGATCAATGACCAAATCAAAGTTGGCAGCGTTGAGGGTTTTCTTTATCAGCGCCTCATTGTTGTCATAGAGCCAAAGTTTGTGTATCAACTCATTGTGAACGAGTAAAGGAGCGTAGGCCTTTCTTACCAAAAAATGCAAATCAACCTCACTTTGCTCCTTTAAGGCTCTTACAATCGGGCTTGTCAAAACAATATCTCCGATTGAACTAAATCGTATTATTAGGACTTTTTTTATAGACACTTGTATAGAATAAAGAAGGGCTCCTAAAAGGAGCCCTTCCACTTTTTATTTATTAATAATAAAACTTCGATTATACTGTTTCTCTTTTGAATGAAGTCTCACGAAATAAATTCCATTCTCTAAAGAAGCAACATTTAAATTTATCGTTGATGAACCCGCTGGCAAATCAAGTGCTTTCACTAATTGACCTCTAACATCAATGATGGTAAGATTTTCAATATCTAGTGTACGATCAATTTCTAAGGTCAAATTATCCGATGCCGGATTAGGATAAATTTTAAATTCTTCATCACTAGCAATTACATTTTCAATACTTGTCAAATCTCTTTCTCCATTACTGAACCAAACACCCCATTGCGAAGGTGTTATCGCAGTAAAAAACCATGGTGTGTCAGAAGGTGGGTTAGCCGAAATCTTATCTGCATTTAGATTCACAACTCCCAACTCTTCATAGTTCCCAACTTCTAGATCAATCACTACTCTATCATCCGCAGTTGAAAAACTTGGATAACCTAAAACATTGTTGTCATAGATCAGTCCTACTTTACCAGTTTCTAAATTTGCGCCAAGCACTTGAAGATCTCCATTTTCATCAATTAAATCAAAAGCAATGATGTATGGAGAATTTTTAGAGAAAGTCGGGTTACCAACACTTACCCCTTCCGGGAGCGCAGGGAAAGGTTTTGCAATTTCACCCAAAGCCCACGTATTTGCACTAGGATTCCAAACCTGTAAAAGGCCTATATCCCAATATTCAATGGATCCAGAATTAGCGGATGTAATTTCATTCGCCGCATCATATAAAATATAATTACTGGTCAGGTCAAACTCCATAACATCCGCAAAAAGCACATCACCTGTACTTACTCCCTCAGAGTATGTAGGATTATATAAATCAAAATCATTCCACGCAGAAAGTCCAAAATCAAATACAGAAATCTGTGGCACTACATTATCTGTCAGTGCACCTATTCTTGAACCATCTTTTGAAACAATCGCATTTTTCCAGATGGGATCATCTACAATGGTTGACTCACTAAAATTCCCTGCAGCCCAATCGATAACAATTCGATGCATCTTTTTATCCTGTCCGATGAAAATAATAACACTACCATCATCAGTAACACTAGGCTTTGATAATATGTCTGTTTCAGACAATGGGTTCGCTAAGTAATTTCCTTCAGCATCTACTAAGAATAAGTTACTCTTATTAGGATCCGTAAAAAGTATCAGGTCTTGACCCGGATTTTCATCTGCATCTTGTTGATAATTTCCGGCGGCTCCGACAATTCCCACAGCCTCATATGCAGCTCTTACTGCATTAACTTCTGCGGTACCATATAAATCACCTGCAGCAGCATCCATTCCAGCTCTTAAATCTACAAATTGCGAAGATCTGGTCAGGTATACCGTTAAAGCTCTGTACAATATTCTTTCTGCTTTATCCTTCCCAATATCTGTAGCCAATAAATAGTATGCTCGATTCGTAATTCCAGAGTTGATGTGAACACCACCGAAATCTGCAGATCCCGTGTATTGATCATTCACATGACTTGGCTGCCATCCTCCGAAATAGTCACCCGGAGTTGCGCCATTACCAGGATCTTGCATGTCTCTTAATGCGCCAGAAGGATATGCTGAAAGTCTCACGCAATCTTCTCCAAGCAACCAATCTTCTCTGTCAATCATAGCACCCATGGCATCAGAAATTGATTCATTGATTGCTCCAGATTCTCCTTGGTATTCTAAATTGGCAGTGTTCTGAACAACACCATGACTAATTTCATGTCCTGCAACATCCAAAGCACGGCCCAAAGGTCTGAATGAAGAATCTCCATTTCCATAAAAAATAGCAACCCCATTCCAGAAGGCATTCCCAAATGAAGAACCATCTTGTGCAGATACATTTACAAATGAAAGTATCGTACCGCCAGAACCATCTAGACTTTCTCTACCATGTGTGTTTTTGAAATATTCATAAACAAGTCCAGCGTTATTCTGAGAAGAAACAGCCTCTTCTTGATTCCATGAATTATTATTTGAAATTACATGACCATAGCTAAAATTGTCACTCTGTGGAGATGTATTAAAAGCATCCACAGTCCAAATCGCACCAACAGGTTCATTTGGCATTGTACTTTGATTTAAGTTGAACATATCTCTTGAGCCATCAATCATGAAATACGTGTTGTTTACTTCATAAGTATTGATAGATACATTGTTTCCTAGTAAATCTTCTGCCGTTGCAGTCGCAGGACCATTCGGTGGTGCGGAAGCAGGACCATTAGATGGAGTTCCTTCAGGTTTCTTAGAAGTTGGTGTTGTGTGCTTCGAATGTAATTTACATAAGTTGGAATATTCAGAAAGCACTTCTCCGGTATTGGCATCAATGAAGTAAGTCAACCATTCACCCAGGTGAGGATAAACTTTCACATGATAAGCTAATGTCAAGCCTTCCGTATCTCTATAGTAAACTAACTTCTTTTCCCATTGCTTATGCATCTTATACAACCAGTCATTCTTTTCAGAATAATCTTTATAGATGCTCAATTCAGCTTTCACTAAATCTTCTACATCATCCATTAGAATAGCTGCAGTAGTAGCATTTGGTTTCAACTCTTCCGAGCTTAGATAGTTTCCATTCAGTGAGTGAATAATTCCATCTTTACTATGTAGAATTAACTCTGCACCATAGATGGGTATTCCATTTATTTTTTGTTGAGTTTTATGATGGACATGATCCAAATCATCTGTAAGCTCTGAAATAAGCTCAAAGTCTTGATGCTCTTCTTTTAATCTCATCATTGGTCCAGCCTCCTTCAGATAATCTTTCATCTGAATTTTCAGATCACTGTTCCTTCTATCCTTTGATAATTCTCCTTTGATAAAATTAGCTCTCCCATTTTTATCTGTGTGATAAACACTAAGTTCTGAACTTACCGCTTTAACAGAAAAACTCTGGATTGGTGTAATATTAATTGCTTCATAGTCTACTTGAACTGGTGAAGCAACATTGGTTACATTAATTAAAGGCTTTTTAATTTCTGTAACCTCATTTTTGTTGGGGATAATAGGTTTAAGCTGTTGAGCTTGAAGGATAATACATTGAAAAATAATAACTAAAATAAATGAGATGTTCTTAATCATTTTTCTACGTTTTGAAATTTTTGAGCAATTTGACTTAAGTTTTTAAAGTAAACCATGAGAAGTTCTGGAGTAGGTTCATTATTACCTCCCCAAAGAAGGACCTTTTCATTACTGCCTTCCTTTACTTTTATATAATAGTTTAAATTTCCAGGATCATTTATTTCTAGCTTATCAAAGCCTAAGGAATAAAAATTACTAAAAGCTTGATCAATGATTGCTTGATCAATGTTTTTGTGTGTTATGGTGTTTTTGGGTCTTGAAGTATGGTGCATAAATTGACCATTTTCAAAGAAGTAGTTTTCTGAAGTCGTTCCAGCAAAGCCTCCTGAAGTCCCGAAGGTTAGCATTTTTCCTTCAAAATTATCAGTAGTGTACGTCTGCTGCGTTTTACAAGAGTAAGAAAACAAGCAAATCAACACCAATGATAGAAATCCAGCATTTATTTTGTACATAATGTGCGATTTAGACTAAATATCAAAGATCTTTCAAATATATGACTTAAGAAGGCGTTAATGTTGGTGTGATGACAATAACATTGGTCATTTTAACTTATTTTCGCATATATTAAGGAATCAAAAATATTCAAATGAAGAAGTTATTATTTTTATGTTCATTTTTATTAGTAGCAGGTATGACTCAAGCGCAGTCAAAGTCTTGTTCTAAAACTTGTGCTAAAACTTGCACAAAAGCTGAAAAAACAGCAGCCGTTGAGGATGTAGCTCCTACACAAGTAGCATCTGCTCTTGCAGAAGCTGAAGTAGCTGCTCAAGCGGATGAGTCTATCGAAAAAAGAGTATGTGCTGATTCTGGAAAAGTTTCTTTCTTCCAGAAAAATACATGTGAAAAATCTGGTAGAGTTTCTTTTGACGAGGTATCATACTGTACTGAGTCTAAAAAATTCTCTTCAGTTGCCTCTGCATCTTTAGAGTCAGATGTTGAAGAAGTACCAGTAATGGATGGTGAAGCCCCAGCTAAGGCTAGCAAAAAAGCTTGTTCTAAAGACGGTGCTAAAGCATGTTGCGCTAAGAAAAAAGCAAAAACTGAATAAGAAATTACAGACTTAATAAAAAGCCCGCTTGATTATCAAGTGGGCTTTTTTTTGCCTATGATTATCCCTAGGGTTAATCCCTAGCTATGCTCCCAATGAATTTTAGTATTTTTATCTAATAATTAGACTAAATTGATTCGGTTATTCCTCCAAAACCTCTTTGTTTATAACCTACTGCTTCTTCCTTACATTGCTATTTTAAGGATAAAGTCACTTATAAACCCACCACCCTACGACGATCTCATCGGTGTTAGTCCCGTTTTGGATTTAATTTATGAGAACATACCACCTTTAGGGCTATCTATACTATCAATTTTTTTGATTTTCATTCAAGCCAACCTCATAAATTATTTTACAAACAGCAATAAGCTGCATTCAAAGAATAGTTTGGTAGCAGGGATGGTCTATTCATTAGGTATGTGTACGCTCCCTAATTTTCTGACGCTGCATCCAATCATAATAGCTAATACTTTTGTGATTTTAATGCTAATATTCCTAACCTCTATTTATAAGAAATATAAACCCATCAATGCACTGTTTTTAACCGGGTTTTTCACGGGGGTTTCTATGATAATCACACCTCACTATTTCTTTCTCATTTTGTTTATTCTGCAAGGCCTTCTAATTTTCAGAGACCTTAACCCGAAAGAATTCTTACAAAACCTAATAGGTGTCCTCATACCTATATTTTTAGTTACAACTTATTTCTGGATCAACAGCGATCAATTCTTTTCATACCTCAATTTCAATTTTGAGTTACCTCAAATAAATTTTACCCAGACTACTCGATTCTGGGTTGGGTTTTTGATAGCTGCCTTTGCTCTGATATATATTATCATCAATCAAAATACCATTAGAAAGAAAAAAAGTGCAAAGTCGCAGAGGGTCATTAACCTACTCTATATCTTAATGCTATACACTCTGCCGATGATGTTTTTTGATTCTGCTATTGTGACGGCACATGTAACCTTACTTATTATACCATTAAGTATTTTATATAGTGTCTTTCTTTTTGTGACGAAGAGACTAATTTTAGCAGAACTATTACACATTGCAATCATTGTGTTTATCTTTCTTCTACAATTCCAAGTTATACTATGAATCGAAAAATTAGAATGGGCATGATTGGCGGAGGTCAGGGTGCTTTTATCGGTGGTGTGCACCGCATGGCTGCAGCCTTGGATGGTAAAATCGAACTTGTATGTGGTGCCTTTAGCAGTAATCCAGAAAGATCCAAAGCTTCTGGTCGTGAACTATTTATTGCACCAGAACGAGTCTACCCAGATTTTCAAACCATGATTGAGACAGAAAAAAACTTACCGGAAGATGTCCGTATGGATTTGGTGAGTATTGTTACACCTAATCATGTACATTATGCACCATCCATGATGGCTTTGGATTATGGTTTCCATGTAATTTGCGATAAGCCTTTAGCCTTCAATTTAGAGGAGTCTTATAGCCTGCAAGAAAAAGTAAAAGAAACAGGATTAATCTTCGCGCTTACCCATAACTATACTGGTTATCCGATGGTCAAAGAGGCGAAGCATCAGATTGCCAGTGGTCAGCTTGGAGAAATAAAAAAAGTGGTCGTAGAATATGCCCAAGGTTGGTTGTCAAGTTTCTTAGAAGGGACTGATCAAAAGCAGGCTGCATGGCGTACGGACCCATCTAAAAGTGGGATTGCAGGAGCCATGGGAGATATCGGAACACATGCTGAAAACTTAGCAGAATACATCACTGGATCTAGAATAAAATCTCTATGCGCGGACATAGGGATCGTGGTAAAGGGACGACTGCTTGATGATGATGGCAATGTACTTATTCATTTAGAAAATGGGGCGCGGGGGATTCTATTTGCAAGCCAAATTTCAGCTGGCGAAGAAAATAATTTATGCATCAAAGTATACGGAGAAAGAGGCGGCCTAGAATGGAATCAAATGAGACCCAATGATCTTATCCTAAAATGGCCAGACCAACCAAAACAAATTCTTAGAACAGGTGTAGGAAATCTTTCAGAATCGACACAAGCGCATACAAGAATTCCAGCTGGTCATCCAGAAGGATACATTGAAGCTTTCGCAAATATATATCGCAATGTGGCTGAATGTGTCAGTGCAAGAATCGAAAATCGAACAGTAAACCCACTTTATGAAGATTTTCCAAAGGTCGAAGATGGCGTCAGAGGAATGGAGTTTATTTATAAGGTCATCGATAGCGGAAAATCAGACCAAAAGTGGGTTAAGCTTTAAATTAGTATCATTTTAGAGTATAAATCATAAATGCAATGAGCCTTAGCATACGTTTGAAGTTGATCTTAATGATGGTCCTTGGTCTTCATTTTTCAAGTTTTTCCCAAGAAGTGTTTGAGCTTAAGGATTCTATCATCGTATTATCTAAAACTCTGGATTTTGAAAATGTACATTGGTATGGAGAAATTATAAATCTCCGAGACTCGATCACTGAAGACCTTCAATGGAAATTGGAAACACCTTTTGGGGTGCCTGCAAGTTGGGTATGCAACTTTGACGATCAGACACAGAACAGTGAAAATGTGATGCATGGAGATTCAGCTCAATTCTTGCTAAAGGCTAATGAAGCTTTTTTACAAAAATTGATCATAGGAGTTCAGCATAATGGTAGTGTAGGAAATGCTCAATATGCCTTCAAAATTTCTACCCTAGCAGAACCAGAAAAAATTAAGACCCAATTATTTCGAATACGTTTTGAGGAAGGAACGAATAGCTCAGAGGATTTAGATAATGTATCAGCAGTCCCTTTAAAATACAGCGATGGTTGGATTCATATCATCGAACCAATTGATAATCTATCAATATACAATGCTGCAGGTCGCTTACTTTTTCAACATACGGATCCAGCAAAGGACAGCCAATATGATCTGCGGTCAGCGCCTTCTGGGATTTACTTCGTTTCGTGGAATAACAAAGGAAAGAGACAGGTCAGGAAATTCTACTTTTAATTTTGGGATTAAGAGCACCTAAAATAGGGGCATAAAAAAAAGCACGCGGGTAACGTGCTTATTTTTTCTCATTTATATATTAACAGGGTATATAAGGTTGTCTGCTTAGCTAATAGCAGTATGTTCTTGAGACGCTGCTATTTGATGCGGTCACACATTATAAGTCACTTTTTTATAAAAAAGTTTAGAAAAAAATTTAATCGATTGATTTTCAATAAGTTATGGTGCTAATATTCTTGCGATTTTATTTTAAATCCATTGATTTTAGTGAAATTCTTTAAAATCCACCGCCACCATCGTCCTCAAATCCGCCACCAGAGCGGCCTCCAGACCTTCTCTTTTTCTGATTTACTCGATAACTAGCATTAAACTCTATGGTTCTGCCACGCCATTGAGATTCACCTTCTGCGTAGTATTCTGGTTCTAAATCAATGATATAGCTCCTTTTACGAGAATTAAATAGATCTCTGGAGCTAATGGTAATGGTTAGGTTATTGTCCAAGAAGTCTTTACTAACACCAAAGCTTACTGTTCGTATACCCCGATTAAAGCCTTGTATGCTCTGTCTTGGAGCCCTGTGATTATATCTGAGCTGTAGATTAGCATTCTTCCAGAACTTAACTCTTACCCCTAGCCTTCCAAACCAACTCACATCTGCTGCATCTGCTGCATTTTCGATGTCGTCTGAGCTTAGGTTATAATTGAAGGCTGAAAAGTTACCATCCAATCGTAACCATTTAGCCACGTCATAGTTTCCTGAGATATCTATTCCATAGCTAAACTCTTCTGATAAATTTACTGGAAAGGTTGTCGTTGTTCCATCTGGATTCAACTCCCGTATTCTTTGGATTACATCAGTTGTGTACTTGTAAAATACATTTGCCGCAAGGCTACCATTCTCTAAATAACGGATATAACCAAGCTCATATGAATCTGTATATTCTGGTAAAAGCTTCGGATTACCAGCAAATCTATTTCGATCATCTGAGAGGGTAAGGAATGGATTCAAATACCAAAAACGAGGTCTCTGAATTCTATTACTATAACTTATCTGAATCGCATTCTTTGTATTGATATTATAGGTAAAGAAAGCAGAAGGGAATGCCCGTAAAAAATTATAGGAGGTATCCTGAGATGAATCGCTTACAAATTCAGTGGAGATATCTGATTGCTCTACTCTTAATCCAATCTGCGCGCTGATTTTGTTATTCCATGATTTTGAAATCGTTCCATAGGCAGCATAGATGTTTTCTTTGTAAGTAAAATCATCCGTTAAGGAATCAATGGCGACCAACTTATCTCCATCATTCTGGCTTACACCATAGTTATTAGTAATGGTTCGAAGGTTTCCTCTTAACCCAGTTTCAAACTTAAACTCGTTGTCATATTCCTTTGAAAAATCTATTTGGCCTAGTTTATTATTCTGAGACTCGTCGATGTCAGTTCGTTGAAAAGGATCTACTCGATCGCCATTAATGGTCTGACTTATATTCGAAGCCTCATCATCACCTCTTTGATCATATTGTATAAAAGCAGTCAACTCTTGTTTCTTATCTCCAAAATCATTGACATACTTTAAGTTATATTCTTCATTGCTACCATCTTCCGTTTCACGATCAATACGAGTCAAAAGTCTTTGAAATTCTACATCTCCATTGATATCAAGTGAATCCAAATAATTAACGGTATTGGTATTGGTATTATCTGACAGACCTAGAGATCCTGAAAAAGTCAGGGTTTGGTTTTCAGCTAAAAAGAAATCCAATCCAGCCCTTATTCTATTATCATTACTCCTCCTATCTCTATCTTGCGTGTAGTCACTAATTCTAAAATAATCATCAATTAACTGGCGACTTGTTTCTGTAGAAAGACCTGGGCTTACCCGCAGTCCACTTGAAACATTAACAAAGAAATTAGTTGAGCCTTTTCTATAGTTTACTTGGGCACCGGCATTGTATTGCCAAGGTATTCCAAAACCTACATTGAATGCCCCATTAAATCCTTTTTGTTCTTCCTTTTTGAGAACTATATTAATAATTCCAGCCTGCCCTTCTGCCTCATATTTCGCAGATGGGTTTGTGATTACCTCGATCCGATCTATGCTCGATGATTGAAGAGTTTTAAGTCCATTAAGACTTCCATCTCTGATGATTGAAGAAGGCTGTCCATTGACCAAAATTTTCACGTTTCCACTTCCTCTCAATTCCACATTTCCATCAATATCTACAGTGATACTAGGTACATTGTCAAGCACATCTTCTGCTGTACCTCCTCTATTCGCCAAATCCTTTCCAACGGTAAATATCTTTTTATCAAGCTTGAAAATTGTTTCACTTTTTTCGGCTCTGATTTCAACACCTTCGATAACCTGTCCAGAAAGATTTAGAGTAATCTCACCTAGGTCAACTACTGGTTGGCCTCTTTCAAAAGGGATTGGTTCTATGACAATGGTTTCATAGGAAAGAAATTCAATGGTCGCCTTGAGCTTACCTGGTCTTGACTTTAATTCGAAACTGCCATTTTCGTCGCTGAGACCTCCGGTGATTACAGAACCATCGCTTATGGAGTTAATGGTAATGGTTGCGAATTCTAATGGCGCGTTGGTTTCTCCGTCAATTAGTTTTCCTTTGATTGTCTTCTGCGGCATTTGCCCTTGCCCCCCAGGTCTTTGCCCTCCTGGCCTTTGAGCCATTAAAATTGAGCTAAAGAGCATCAAAACAGAAAATATGATAGAGTTTTTCATTCCTTACTTTTAATCGTAACCTTAATTAGACGTATGAGAGGTACTAGAAGTTTAATCAATAGTGTAAGTTTGATTAAAATTTTAATCATTTAAATCAGCAGAATATCGCCCAGACACTATTATATCGTTTCAATAACTCGGTCGAAGCTAATCTATTCGCTGTCAAGCTGAAGGAAAATGAGATCCCTTCACAGATTATTAACACCAATACTGCAGATCTTTACCAGCTCAATTCAATAACCTACGATCTATATATTCCACCAGAAAAGTTGACGCTCTCAAGGAAGTTACTGCGAGAATTTGTTGGAGAAGATGTTTTAGAAGAAGACAACAAGGGGTTAAAGCCGAAATCTATTTTACTCTTTTTGGGCATCGTTATTTTAGTGGGTATTTTGGTCGCTTTCGCAAATGAAAAACTTGGAATCATTGACACCAGGCATCCCAATAACAACATTCATATTCCGTCATATTAAGAATTTCCCATCCTTATAAATCAATTGGCCATCGGTATAGATTTGACCTCCGTTGGTCATGTCAGTAATCATATCCCAATGAATGTCTGACTTATTTAATCCTCCTGTCTGCAGATAAGATTGACCGACTGCCATATGAATGGTCCCCCCTATTTTTTCATCGAATAGAATATTCTTAGTGGGTTTCTGAATATTATAATTTGTACCAATGGCGACCTCCCCAAAGTATCTTGCACCAGGCACCTTAAAAACCTCATCTAGTACATCTTGCCCAATCTCAGCGGTCCATTCCATGACCTGTCCATTTTCCACCTTCAAATGGATGCCCTCTACTGCTTTACTCATAAATACTGAAGGATAACTAAAATACACTTCCCCGTTAACGCTATCTTCAACAGGCCCTGAGAATACTTCCCCACTTGGCATGTTGGTACGGCCATCGGAGTTCATCCATTTTCTGCCTTTTACGCTGAATCTGATATCTGTTTTATGACCTACATAACGCACTTCATCGACTGCATCTAAGTGATCCACAAAACGTTGTTGTTCTTCTCTCACCTTTAACCAAGAGGCTTGCGGGTTTTCATCAAATAATCTGCAGGCATTAAATACAAAATACGTGTATTCTTCTAATGACATTCCAGCCATTTGAGCACTTGCCTGAGTCGGATATTGACAGAGGGATCGTTTAAGACTACCTTCTGCAGTCCGTCGAGTATACATTTCTGAATAAGGCTTTAAGGACTTATTTCTGATTTTGATTTTTGCTGAATCGTTGGCGTGATTCTCTAGGAGGTTATGAGGTGCTCTAATAACCAAATAAGCATCAAAATGCTCCATAGCATGTGCACTCAAAATCGGTACATGCTTTAACTGTTCTTCTTCGCTATGATGTAATCTGATTCTAGCTTCTTCACTGAATACTAAATCGTATTCTACAATTGCTCCTTTTTTTAATGCAGCCCTGTATACTTCTTTTAATAATGGTTCGCCTGCCGTAGAAGTTTTTACATAAAGTTTTTCTCCTGCTTGAATATCTAGGCAATAATCCACGAGAAGATTAGCATACTTTCTTAGAATCAAATTCATAATCTATGTTTAGCGTTTACCAAGTCTTTTTCTGATATGGATAACGAATTTCATATTGTTTCGTTACCATATTTCCGAGGACCTCTCTAAAGGTATCCATGTTTTCTTTTTGCTGGGCAGAAATGAAAATTATTGGGCTATCCATTTGTTTTTGATTCTTCTCAAATAGCTCTTTGAGTAAATCCTCACGCGTTACTTCATCTAGTAGATCATCAAAATAATTTTCTCTGTATACATCCAATTTATTGAACACCATCAATGTGGGCTTCGATTCTACATTTAGTGATTTTAAGGTTTCATTCACCGTCTGAATGTGATCTTCATATTGCGGGTGGCTCATATCAACGACGTGCACGACAATGTCACTTTCTCTCACTTCATCCAAAGTTGATTTAAAAGATTCTACGAGGTGATGGGGTAATTTTCTGATAAACCCTACGGTATCAGATAGGAGAAAAGGCATGCGACCAAAAACGACTTTACGCACGGTTGTATCTAAAGTTGCAAATAATTTATTTTCTGCAAAGACCTGAGACTTACTGAGAATATTCATAATGGTGGACTTGCCAACATTCGTATACCCAACCAAGGCTACTCGTATTAATTCTCCTCTATTTTTTCGCTGGGTTTGATTCTGTAAATCGATTTTCTTCAACTTCTTTTTCAAAGCTGAAATCTTATCGTTCACAATCCTTCGATCTGTTTCTATTTCTTGCTCACCGGGTCCCCTCATACCGATACCCCCTCTTTGTCTTTCTAAGTGATCCCATAGACCTCGGAGCCTCGGCAAGAGGTATTGCATCTGTGCTAATTCTACTTGAGTTTTGGCTTGAGCGGTCTGGGCTCTACTGGCAAAAATATCTAGAATCAAGGTACTACGATCTATGATCTTACGCTTGAATATTTCCTCGAGAATACTTGTCTGCTTTCCTGTCAGATCATCATCAAAGATCAGCATATCGATGTCTTCATGGATTTCTATGTACTGTTCTATTTCTTCAATCTTTCCTTTTCCTACGAAGGTACTGTTCAATGGATGCGGCAACTTCTGTACAAAGCGCTTCATGGTTTTAGCTCCTGCAGTGTCTGCAAGGAATTCTAATTCATCCAAATATTCATCTACTTGTTCTCTGGTCTGATCACGTGTAACAATTCCGATCAGAATTGCCTTCTCTGTTTCTTTACGAAGTCCTTTTTTCTTTCCAGTACCAACATTCCATTCAGCCATTGTATCTAATATGTTCTAGTGTAGTGTGAAGGTATCTCAAACGGAAAACTTAGCGTATTTGTAAGTTCGATTTCTTTAAATTTCAAAGTAATGGATGATTCACCAAGTTCGTCAACGCCTGAAATTTCAAATCGTCTTTCATAGCTAGACAATTGTAGGGAATCAACATAATTAAAGTCAGAGTGGTCCACAGAAAGTGTCCGTTCACTCATATCCATAAATTCAGAGTTCACCACCAATTCTGTGCTAAGGTCCATTGTATGCGTTGCATAAAAATCATCAAAGCCAAGCTTGTACGAATACAAAAGGCTGTCTTGATTTAAAGAAATAAAATTGGCATCCTCCGTGATGGCACAACCAGCCATCATATCAACAATTTGTTCTTGACTTAATCGGAGGTGGGTTAATTTAGATGCCTCTTTTAAGGACATTTGTTGGTAGGTTTTATCTAAGCGACTAAGGAGAGAAAGTGTGTCATCTTTAATGATCATCCTTACTGCTTCGAAGCCAAATTTTTGGACGCGCATCCAGACGGTTTTATCTTTTTCTAAACGTAATAGAAAATTACCAGTAACGTTCAGTTGAGGGCTTTTCACAATGGCCGTGCCGGAAGCCTCCAAGAATTCATAATCTAAATTTTGATTATGAATCATGGCAAGTACGGCTGGAGCATCCATTGTCTTTAAAACATCATTCGTTGTTTTCTTTTTGGTTTTACAACCAAATGATATTAGAACTAGTAAGAGCAGACCTAGAGATCTAGTTGATGTACTTCTCCTCACTTATTTTCTTTAAAAGTATTTGGGAACCTCCACCACTACTTTTGGCTTTGTTCCATGCAGTTACTGCTTTTTTTATTTCTCCCTGATTTGCGTAAGCGTCACCCAACAATTCTTGAAGGATAAAGTCTTGTGTATTGGAATGATCAGATAAAAGATCTAAGGTTTCACCATAGTTAGATTCATGAAAAGATTTCATTGCTTGCAGAATAGAAATCTTCATTTGCGAAAGCGGATTCTTAGCTGCAATAAAACTGGCCTCTTCCAATTGCTGATCGGCTAGAGAAAACTTTTTCGCCTTTAACAGTGCTATGGTATTGTAGAAATATGGTTCAAACTGTAGTGGAAAATAATCAATGGCAGCATTACTGGTCTGGAGTAAGGCTTGGTAGTCATTCAACTGAATCTCATTAATCATTTTCTGAAACCAAACATCTTTTATGCCCTTATTCATAGAAAGTGTTTTTCCATAATCCATGTCTGCTTCCGTGTAATTTTTTAAATAATAAAAAACGTCACCTCTAAGAGCAAAAACTTTGGCTTCGTTGGGATACTGTCTGACCAGCTTATCCGTTACTTTTAAAAGTTCTATGTTTTGAGGATCGGCGGCATCTGAATTCATTTTTTGAACATAAGGAATAAGTGCTCCAATCTTATCATCCAAGGAAACTGAATTGCTTTCTAGAAGTGGCTTGATTGCACTTAGAAATTGTTGATCAGAACCACTGTCCACATCTGAACTTAGAATGGCAAAATTAGCATCTGGATTGTCAGGCTCAATTTCAATCACTCGCTTCCAGATTTCCATTGCTTTTTTCGTATTTCCGAAATCTGCATTCATCGCTGCTAGATTATTTAGGAATCTGGTATTGTCTGGAAATTCCTTCACTAATTTCTCAACGGCTTCTAATTGCCCCGCTTGATTGTTCGTTTTTTCAAAGATGTCTAATTTCCATTTTGTTGTCCTTTCATAGGGACCATATAAACGATCAAGTTCATCCAGAAAAGACAAGGCCTTATCATATTTTTGATCTTCATTGGCTAGGAAGACGGCTTTTTCCAGAAGACGTGCATCTGTCGGAGACTCCTTTATTATGGCTTGAAGATATTTGAGGGCCTTGGAATATTCTTGGTTCTCTTTACAGATAACAATCGCAGCTTCATTGTAACCATAATTGGTTGGGTCAGCGCTGATTGCTTTTTCAATGGACTTGCTAGCTTTTTCATAATCTTTCAATTCAAATTGAGCTAGTGCAATTTCATAATGGCAAGCATCACAAGATCTATCTAATTCAAGAAGGCTATTTAGCAGTGCTATCTGGTCCTCATATTTTTCCTGATACTTGGCAGTCTGAGCATCCATGAAAATGGTTTGCATTTTCATATCGTCTTCAGAATATATACCAGGTTGGGCATTCACTGCAAAGTGATGGCTGAGAATGAAGATTACTCCCAGTAAAAATATCCGCATTTGTTCCTTTTAATATTCAGTTAATCCACAATGGTGATCTTCAAGGTATTGGTTCTAAACCTCTTATGAAGAGGCATTGAGGCCGTATTTACCACTACATCACCTTTCTCTAACAACTTTTCTCCCTTTAAAATTTCAGAAAGATCGGTTATTGTTTCATCTGTAGACGAAAATTTGTCGTAAAAGAAGGTACGAACTCCCCAAATAAGGTTCATCGTCCCCAACATTTGTTTGACGGAAGAGAATATAAAAATGTCACTGTTTGGTCTATAGCTAGACACTTTAAAGGCTGTATGACCAGAAACTGTAATTCCTAAGATGGCTTTTGCTCCGATATCTTCAGCCAGTTTAGCTGCACTGAAGCAAATGGTATCTGAATAATATGTTTCAGATTCCTTTTTGGCTTTAGGTCTTTTACTATTTAGTTCGTAATGTTTTTCTGCTTGTTCGATGATTTTACTCATGGCTGTCACTACCCCAATTGGGTGTTTACCTACTGAGGTTTCACCAGATAACATGACTGCATCTGCTCCATCAAGGACCGCATTGGCCACATCAGTAATTTCAGCTCTGGTTGGAGATGGATTCGTGATCATACTTTCCATCATCTGGGTAGCCACAATTACAGGCCTACCGGCCTTAATACATCTTGCGATTACATCTTTCTGAATGGCTGGGAGAAGTTCCATGGCAACTTCAACACCGAGATCTCCTCTGGCGATCATCACTGCATCGGTTGCTTTGATGATATTCTTGATATCAGCAACTGCTTCAGGCTTTTCTACTTTAGCAATCACTTTTGCAAAGTGACCAGCAGCGCTAATTTTTTCTTTTAATGCTGTGATTTCTTCACCGGACCTTACAAATGAAAGTGCAATCCAATTGACGGGTTGTGTCAAAATAAATTCTAAATCTTTAAGATCTTTTTCAGTAAGACTAGGTAAGGATATTTTAGTATCGGGAAGATTCACTCCTTTTCTACTGGAGAGAATGCCTCCGTAGACCACTTTCAAGGTTACTCTATCTTTTTTGTTGGTATTTTCAACTTCTAATACAAGTTTGCCGTCGTCAATCAATACCTTTTCACCTTTCGTAACATCCTCGGCAAAATTCTCATAAGACATATAAATTGCCTCTTTGGTACCGACGCATGGAGTATTTACAAAAGTAATCAGGTCACCTTTGTCCAATTGTATTCCATTATTTTCGATCTCTCCGACTCGTAACTTGGGTCCTTGGAGATCAGCTAAGATGCCTACGTTGATGTTGTATTTTTCATTGATAAGCATGATTTTATTAATCGTGCTAAGGTGGGCTTCATGATCTCCATGAGAAAAATTAAGCCTAAAAACATCGACTCCTGCATGAAACATTCCTTCTAGGATTTCAGTTTCAGAGCAAGCAGGCCCAAGGGTTGCGATAATTTTTGTTTTCTGGTGTTTTCGTTCGTTTATTTTCAAATTCTATGATACTTATTGTAAGGTTAACACAAAGAGAATCCTAAAGTTATCAGTAAATCTTTAAAGTTATTGATATAAATAAGTTTAAATAAAGGAACTAACTACCAAGAAAAGTTGATTTATTAATTTGAATTGCGCAGACTATTAACTTAATTTGCGCCCGATTACTAACAAATAGCACAATTATGTCGAGCATTTCAGAAAAAGTAAAGCAAATCATCGTAGACAAATTAGGAGTAGACGCAGGAGAGGTTACAGATGAGGCAAGCTTCACAAATGATTTAGGAGCTGATTCTTTGGATACAGTTGAATTAATCATGGAATTTGAAAAGGAATTTAATATTTCTATTCCAGATGAAGAAGCAGAAAAAATAACTACAGTAGGTCAAGCTGTTGGATTTTTAGAGTCTAACAAATAGACAAAACACCAAAAACAAAAGAATCCACATGTGTGTAAGCTCATGTGGATTTTTTTTGCCCCTCTGCTATTCTTAGCAGAAAAAAATCATCCATAATAGTCATACAGAGGGTGGTGATAAAAAGGCCTTCAATTAGTGATAAAGGCCTGAAATTCAATAAAAAAAATTAATTTTGTTGCATGAGAAGAGTAGTTGTCACAGGCATCGGCGCGCTTACACCCATTGGAAATACCGCTGAGGAATATTCTAAAAACTTACTTGAAGGTAAAAGTGGGGCTGCAGGAATAACAAGATTTGACGCAAGTCTTTTCAAAACTAACTTCGCATGCGAGGTTAAAAACTTTAATGTCGAAGATTTTATTCACCGGAGAGAGGCTCGACGAATGGATCCATTCAGTCAATTTGCGATGGTCGTTTCAGATGAGGCCATGGCCAATAGTGGCATCGATCCTGAAAAAATAAACCTGGATCGAGCAGGAGTAATCTGGGGATCAGGGATCGGAGGATTTGAAACAATTGAAGCAGATATTACAGAGGCTGCTCACAGAGAAGGAGCACCTAAGTACAGTCCTTTCCTTATACCAAAACTAATTGCTGATATAGCTCCTGGTCATATTTCCATTAAATACGGATTTAGAGGCATAAACTATACAACTGTTTCTGCTTGTGCTTCATCCACACATTCTATATCTGCTGCCTTCGATTACATTCGATGGAACCGAGCTGATGTAATGATATGCGGTGGATCAGAGGCTGCTGTTACCAAAGCTGGGATTGGAGGATTTTCTTCCATGAAAGCATTATCCCAAAGAAATGATGATCCAGCAACGGCTTCTAGACCATTTGATGCAGAAAGAGATGGATTTGTACTGGGAGAAGGTGGAGCTGCTTTGATTATAGAAGAATTGGAACACGCAAAAAAGCGAGGAGCCAATATACTTGCAGAAATTGTCGGGATAGGTATGACTGCAGATGCACATCACATCACTGCTCCACATCCAGAAGGACGAGGAGCCATCAGTGTCATGAAACTCGCCCTTGCAGATGCTGGGTTGAATCCTGACCAAATAGATTACATTAATGTCCACGGGACTTCAACTCCATTAGGAGATATAGCTGAAACAAAAGCGATCAAAGCAATATTTGAAGATCATGCTTACTCGCTCAATATCAGTTCGACAAAATCAATGACCGGCCACTTGTTAGGAGCAGCTGGAGCGATTGAAGCCATCGCTGGAATAGTCGCTTTAAATGAGCAAGCGATTCCTCCGACGATCAATCACTTCAATGATGATCCAGCTTTTGACCCTAAGTTGAATTTTACTTTTAATGAAGCGCAGTCTCGCAAAGTGGATGTTGTTGTGAGCAATACATTTGGTTTTGGAGGTCATAATTCGACCATTATCATGAAAAAATTCGTGTGAAAGAATTGTGATCAAAAGATTTTATAATTATTACATTTCAGATCAACGCAGACTTGCGCGCAAGTTCAAGGACGTCCTTGGCTTTGTACCAAGGAATCTAACCTTATTCAAATTGGCTTTTTATCACAAGTCAATGAATAGTCAGAACATGCGTGTTGATACTAGTAACAATGAACGCTTGGAGTATCTTGGAGATGCCATCCTGTCCACCATTGTAGCTGAATACCTTTTTAAAAAATATCCTACGCAGAAAGAAGGTTTCTTGACCAAGATGCGATCCAAGATTGTCAAAAGGAAGACCTTGAATAAGGTCGCGGAGAGCATGGGCTTAGACATGATATTGTCTGAGTATTCGCAAGGAATTATGAGTCAGTCGATGCTAGGGAATGCATTGGAGGCCTTGGTCGGGGCGATATATATTGAATATGGTTATTCTAAGACTAGAAACTATGTAATTGAACACATTCTCATGCAGCATTTAGATGTTCATGAGTTAGAGGTTTTAGATGACAACTATAAAAGTTTACTTCTTGAGTGGTCTCAAAAACATGGAAACGAAGTTGAATACAAGTTACTTTCTAAGACCAAACTTAATAAGCGCGATAGATTTAAAGTAGGCGTAAACATCAATGGTAAGCAAATAGCCTTTGCTGAGGACTTTAATAAGAAAAGCGCGGAACAAACTGCCTCTTCCCTTGTTCTTAAGAAACTGAACATCAAAGAAATATAAATGGATTCGTTAACCCAGATTGTTCTTGGAGCTGCTGCTGGAGAAGTAGTACTGGGAAAAAAGATAGGGAATAGAGCAATGGTTTGGGGAGCAATCGGTGGAACCATTCCTGACTTAGATGTCATTTCTAATCTTTTCATGGATGATTTAAACGCCCTCGCCTTTCACAGGGGAATCAGTCATTCCATATTCTTTAGCATCTTTGGTGCCTTGTTCTTTGGATGGTTGATCCATCGTCTATATCAGAGCAGTCTGCATCCTTGGATTGCCATGTTCACCAAAGTTATTGCAGCTATTGCCATAGGGTTCATCGTACAAATGTTTTTCAGTATTGTCGTTCCCGGGAATTGGTTGCCACTAATCTTAATGATTCCTATCATTGGATTTTTGTTGTATAGAAATTTCAAGAGGAAATATATTGGTGTTGAAATTGACAAACCAGAAGCAAATCTAAGGGACTGGCAGTGGTTGTTTTTCTGGTCACTATTCACTCATCCGATACTCGATTGTTTTACCATGTATGGTACGCAACTTTTTGCACCATTTACAGATTATAGAGTTTCTTGGGGTACAATCTCGGTAGCTGATCCAATGTATACGCTACCCTTTATTTTATGCTTATTCACGGCCTCTAGATTTGCAAAGAATGATAAGCGAAGAAGATTTTGGAATTTTTTAGGGATTGGACTTAGTTCCTTATATCTGTGCTTCACCGTTTTCAATAAACAACACATCAATAAGGTTTTTGAAGAATCCTTAGAGCGGCAAGGAATAGCATACAATCGATTGATTACAAATGCGACCATCTTGAATAATTTGCTTTGGACTGGGACTGTGGAATCTGATGACACTTACTATCAGGGTCAATATTCAATTTTTGATACCTCAGATATTGAATTTACAGCCATCGAAAAGCAACATGATAGACTAACTAGCCTCGAAGATCCGACCATCAAAACCTTGCGTTGGTTTTCAGATGATTTTTTCAATATCACCCCAATAGCAGAAAACAAGCTTCAATTCAATGATTTGCGGTTTGGTACATTTAGTGGGAAAGGAAAAGATCCGGATGATTTCATATTCAAGTTCCAATTGACTGAAAATTCGGATGGAAGTTATGAAATGAAAGATGCTCAAGGAGGACCGCCAGAGGGAGGTGAAAAAGAAATGATGGGACTTCTAATCTCACGAATTAAGGGTCGATAAAGGTCATTATCCGGTAGGAAATACCCTACTCCTCGGAAATTTATTGTAAAAAGTGAAAAAGCTGTGATAAGTGGCCTACTTAGGTGAAAACCCTAATTTTATTGGGCTAAAGCCGAAATTCCCAAATTTATCGGTCAAAAAAAATCCACTATTTTTTTGAAATTAATGGCTTTTATGCTCTGATATTTCTCAAAAAGAATCTACATTAGCTGATATTCTTAAGCAATAGTTAAAGTGAGGCATAATTACCAAAATTATGTCTACTTGCGAGAGGGAGCAAGACATTGTTCCCTCTCTCTATTTCACATCCAATCGCTTGAATTCATCAAAATTAATCATAGGTATAGGTATTCTGATCGTAATGATTGGGGTTATTTTATACTTTTTTCCGAATGCCTTTAAATGGGTAGGTAATCTCCCTGGAGACATTAGAATAGAAAGGGAAAATGGTGGATTCTACTTTCCGATTACCACCATGATATTGATTAGCCTTGCGGCAAATATGGTTTTACGTTTTTTCCGGTGAGGACATTCTTCCAAAAATTAATTGTTTGCTTAAATCTTAACACTTATCTTAGGAAGGTGAACAAACTTTCCATGGCCATCGTCTTTCTACTCTGGCTGCTAGGTTTACAGCCAAAAGCCTATGTCATTCCAAGACATGAGGTTGGTATTACCATTGACGGTAAGGCAAAAGAGGCCATTTGGAACAAGTCAAAAACATTTGAGAAGTTTATAAGTCCTTGGGACACCCTTCAAGTACCTGCCACTACATTTAAGTCTTTTTGTGATTCAACCCATTTTAATTTCTATTTCAAGGTGAAAGATTCTCAAGTGATCTGCTACGATAACAAGGAGAACACCAAAGCAGTCGAAGGATCGGATCGCGTTGAGCTATTTTTTGCAAGTAATGATTCATTATCAACTTATTATGGAATAGAAATGGATGCCTGCGAACGATTTATATCCTTTAAGTCTAATGGGTATCGCAAATTTGAGGAAGGATGGGAGTTTCCTGAATTTAGCTCAGATGATTTTAAAATAAAAGGGTCCCGGAAAGGATACGCAGTCGAAGGAAGAATAAAGCTAGAGGTATTGAAAGAACTAGACATACTTCACAATGGGAGCATGTTGATAGGTGTTCATCGAGCGGAATACTACAGACAAAAGAAAGAAGAAAAGGTGAGGTGGATTAGTTGGAACGATTTTGAAGTTAGTAAACCTGATTTCCACCTTAGGGAAGGATTCAGAATGGTCCAAATAAAGTAACGAACCGTTAAAGCACAGCTAAAAGTTATTGTTAATAAATACGGAGAGTCGCTGGTTATTATTAATTTGAAGGAAAATTGGTCTTCACACAGAAATGAAATTCTATACCACTATATTTATAATTCTAGGCTCAATCTTAATTGCTTCTAGTCAAGATGGTACGTACAGTGAAACCATTGAACAATGCTACCAATCTGCAAATTTCAAAAAGGAAAGGTATCGAATAAAACATGAGCCCAAATGTTATGTTGGTTTGACGCCACCACAATTCAAAGCACAGAAGATAAATGGCGATTCCATAACTTCCGATGATCTATTGGGTGAGATTACTGTTTTGAATTTTTGGTTTACAAGTTGTCCACCATGTATCGCAGAAATGCCTGGGCTTTTAGAAGTGAGTCAAGATTTCCAAGGTCAGCCGGTCAGATTCATTTCAGTAGCTACAGATAAAGAAAAGACGATTAATCGATTCATAACCAAGAGAGGAACTTTCGGGTTTGAGATCATTGCAGACCGTCCTGATTTAATTTTTGATATATTTCAAATGAAATCTGGTTTTCCCACTACGCTGATATTGGATCAAGATGGAGTTATCATTGATTATTTTTCTGGAGGATTCACAGACTTCAGGGCTTCAAGAAGAATAAGAAAAAAATTAACCAAGTCAATTAATGCTGCGCTTTCTACCGTGAATTTATAAGGGATTCAAAAAAGGGTAATACTACCGTCGGAGCAGCATCATTATTCAATTTCCCAATAAGTTTAATTCAATCTCCATATCAATTTCAATTTCTTCCAACTCATCGAGTTGCTCAACACCCATACTAAGACTGGTGAAATCTAAATCAAGATTATCCATGTGAAACATTTCATCGTCTACAAAGAAATAATCAAATCCATCATACTGCACAAACCTAACTTTTGTTGTTTCCTCTAATTCCGGATTTCTTTTAATGAATCCGTTTTTAAGAATAATAAAGTCATTTGAAATAGAAAATCGCTGCTCGCCTAGATTCAATATTACATTGTTATTTTGCTGCCAGTTATAAAATGAAATTATGAGTTCAAAATTTTGACTTAGATCAAACTGAGTAATATCTAACTCGTGTATACCTGAGGTGACTGAGGTATCAACTAGCGTTTCAAGGATAGGTTTATTGATTTCAGTGACGTACCAATCTGGTGTAGGAGTTTCAGTATCAAAAAGTTCATCATTATAATAAGTGTACCAAACACTTCCAAGTCTAAAACCTTTGATGCAATCAGCATCTTCTCCACCGGCCATCATACTTTTACAAATACCACTGGGAAATGAAGGAGTTATATGACGTCTATCCAGGATGCAATGTCCTAATTCATGAAAGATGGTAGATGTCCGAGAGGACTCAGATGCTCCTTCCCATCTATCACTATCAATGGCTACATCTCGCGACACAAAGTTACATGTACCATTAACTGAACTTTCTTCTATATCATCAAACCTGATGCCTCTTACATCAGAATATTCAAAGGTATGTCCTCTGTCGGCTGCTTCTTTTATAAAAAGATCAACATATTCTATAAAGACAGGATCTATCCCTTCTTCAGGTCGGTTGCAACCTGTATTTATGATTTGAAAAATAAATACGATAAATAAATAATGGCTAGCTTTCATGATATTCATTTGATTAGAACTACTGATTATCAGACCTGATAATAGAATTAATCCAAGGATGATATTTATGAACATCCTTAACATGAATATGACCAACGATTGACATCAAAACAAAGAACCATGTCAACAATTAAGTCAACATGGTTCTTCTTCATTAGTATAGTTCAATTAAATTAATCTACGCGAATCATCTTAATAGATTGTGATTCCATTCCGTATTTCATGGTCACTGTTGTCATCCCTTTATAGATCCCTAAATCAGATCCTGATAACATCAGAATGTTCCTACCCTCTTCATATTCTGACAATGACTTAAACAGCAACTTACCACTAGAGTCATGAACTAAAAATTCTACCATTCCTTTAGAAGGTATGGAGAATTCAATTTGAGTCCTATCAATAAATGGATTAGGATTATTCTGTGCCAGCTTAAATACAGGTTTAAACATTTCGAGCCCATTACCTATCACCTCTTGCCCGTATGGGTTATACGCTTCCGCAAATGTGATTTTCGAATTTAAATCTAAGACATCTTCCAGTGAACCATCAATCTCTGCAATGAAATGAAATTGCAGCTTAGCTTCTGGATTCCATGGCTTTAGTTCAGGATCATTCCAACTTACGCTTGTTAATTCATTTGCGGAAGCGAAATAATCATCTTCCCAATATGCTCCTTCAACCGTAAGCTTCGTTAACTTCAATCCTGTGTGCTCTAAAGTAAATTGGAATCCTTCCAACTCAATCGGAGTAGCGGCCGTTAATTCAACTACCAGTTCTTGACCGACTCCAAAGTCCTTATTGTTAAATGACCAATTCACTTTGTCATCTCCCCTAACCTCTGAAACTGCTCTCAATAAATTAGGCGTCGCTGTAAAGTTGACATCCCCTATCTTCACTCCTACAAAATCATTCTGCATCTCGCTGTGATCAACATCAAATAACTTTATATCCTCGTCAAAAGGCCAAACATTATCCATAAACAAGACAGCCTCTCCATCGACGAATCGCCAACTTTCATTATCTGGGAAGGTCTCGTGAACACCCAATATTAATTTACGCAGCGTCACAATATCTAAAGATGAAACACGCTCATCTCCATTAATGTCCGCGGCAATTAATTGATAAGGACTTTCAAACTCTTGTAAGCCTAGGACATATTTTTGAATCTGAATTATGTCCAATGTAGATACTCCATTTTTGTCTAAGGTATCCTTGGCAACTTCTAACTTGTAGCTATCGCCTAACAATATATCTTCAAAACTATAGCTACCCAACTCATCGGTCATAAGATCTCCCATTGGGTCGCCGCCAATGACATCAAGAGAAACTTCCGCAGCGGTAATGCCTTCTCCTTGAGCAGTTCCGATGCGGCCAGCAATCATTGGAGCAAAGTTTCCGTCGCAGCTATTGGTTTGATCTATTAGTGTTAACTGTGCTTGGCAAATGCTGAAGTTCCCAAATTCATCCCAAACATAAATATCAACAGAAACAACGCCATTATTACTAGCATTGTAATCATCACAAGTAAAGGTCTTTGAAGTACAGCCGGATATTGGATTGAAGGTCGGATCCAAAGTTGGATCTAAATCTGTAAACCCGAAAAGCAAATCATCTATTGCCGTACAGTTGTCTGAACTACTTGCATCGAAATCACAGGCCCATAAAGTTACTTCACCATTTACCATAACACCGGTGCTTAGGTTTAAGCAAGCAGCCGTCGGTGGCTTAGAATCTTGAACTTCAAAGTATGAAATACTTGATGCAGAATTTCCACAACCATCAATCGCGGTCCAAGTTACTTTATGTAAATCTGTAGAAACTGAAATAGCTTCAGGAATACTTATTTCAACCATTTCACCTGGTGAAGTTTTACCAACATAAACATCTGGGACTCCATCACCATCTGTATCATCAAAGTCCGTATCTGTAGTTATCACAAGGCCGCTAAATTGATAATCATCCGTGCCATCATCATCGAGATCAACATAGATATTCCAACAGATACTTTCACTAGGACAAGAACTTCCTGAGTCATCCGCTGCCGCTGATAAATTTATCGTTGATTCACAGTTGTTTCCGATGGCCACAAAGTCAGCATCATTAACCTGAATAATCGGAGGAGAATCATCGATTATTTTGATGACCTGTGTATCTGTATATTCTTCATCCTTACACCAGTTTCTGACCGTCCAGTGATTAATTATTTTAAAGCAAGCATCTTCTACAAATTGGAAGGTATCAGATTCTAAGCTTACTCCTAATTGATCACATACACCTTCTCCAATAAATTGCGGTCGACCGTCTGGTTGAGAGTCGTTGCAATCGCCTTCCCAATCAGCTGCCCATATAATATCAGACTCCGTAAATACATCTGGTGCAAAAATTGTTATGATCTGATCACATTGAACATCTCCAGTAACTGTAGGTACCGTCCATTTTCTTATAACATAACCGACGTTACATTCTTCAAGATGTGTTAAGTCATCAATGTATTCTGCTTCAATTGTGTTGCAAACAAATCCTACTGCTGGATTTCCAGTCAAATCTAAATTAGTGAAATCTTGACCGCATTGTAATGTCACATCAGGTGGACACTGCAATTCAGGAATCGATTTATCTTGTACAGTCACTTGAACCATACATTCCGTATAATGATCCCCAAGTGTTCCAAATTCTCCATCATAATCTGCATCATCCCAGACTCGCAAGGCAACCATAAAAGGTCCCTGATCAACATCTTCACAGCAAAGCGTGATGTACGGTCCTGGCTCTAGATCCATTTCATCGTAGCAGTAAGATTCCAATCTATAGATCTGGAAATCTACATCCGTACAATAATCAAATGATCCATCATCCAATACTTCAGCATAGAGCTTAGAGTTTCCTGTATTAGATAATGAGACTACAATGTTGCCTTCACAAATCGCATTTGGTTCTTGTAGATCTTCTACATAAATATTAAACTCACAAGTACTTGAGTTACTGCATTGATCTCTAGCACGTATCTTAACTCGATGTTCGCCAGGTACTAAATTCGTTAAGTAATATTCTCCACTTCCTTCTGCAGTTTCATAAACTGTTCCTGGATTAACGGTAACAAATAATTCCTGTACTGCACCACACTCATCAAATATGGTAGGCATGAATTCATTCAGATAAATATCTGCTTCACAATTAATCGTACCCGCATTGATGGTTACATCTCCTGGACAATTTTCAAATACTGGTGGTATATCATCAAACACCTTAATGAACTGATACCTTTCAATTGGGTTTTCTAAGTGCTCTTGATCTTCACACATATCGTGAATAACCCAACGTCTTAGAATTTCATAACTACCTTCGCAATTATTCAGAATCAAATCATCGTAATTCCAAAAATGAGAACAAAGTCCATCGCCGGTATTCCATATTGGCACACCACCGATGAGTGGATATCCAGTTTCGTCTGGGTGTGTCAAACTTGGATCAGCCGCAATCTCATCACAAGTGTAAGTGTCTGTCAAAATAACATCATCAGGAATGACAACATCCTCTAAATTAAAATCCATGATGGTTATCGTCTGTTCGCAGGTAATGGTATTATTCGATTCATCAGTTATGAACCAGGTACGGATTATCATCGCTGCTGGATCCTCACACATACCCATATCAATTAACTCATCGTCGTAATTGAAATATATTTCTTGCTCACAAGTCTGTACTTCTGGCATTCCTGTAATGGAAGTATCGAAGGTCTGGTTACAACTGATTTCAATATCCGGTGGACAAATAACCTCTGGAATTAATTTATTCTCAACGGTCATGTATGCCCAACAACAATTACTGTCTTCGCAGTCAATACAAATTTCAACGACTATCTGCTGACCGATATGATCTTCAGTAACGATGTTGGTTCCCTCCTCAGAAGTTCCTATTTCGTTTCCAAATTGATCTGTCAATGTTACACAAAAATCTTCGGTACACCCGTAACTTTCCGGATCGGCAAGCACCATCTCTGGTGTAATCTCTGCCATACAATCTGGACCTAGACCTAGATTCACATTTCCAACACATACAATTGCATCTCCGCTTTCGGCACCTCCAGCAAATTCAACCAACACATCAAATTCACATTCTGCTGTATTCCCAGCAGCGTCCGTCATAACAACGGTAAAGGTATGTTCACCAGCTGGTATTCCATCTGGATAATCTGGAGCAATGGTATACGTTATATCTCCACAATTGTCTCGCAATGAATTTAAATCTAATTCTAAGGCGGACATTGGAATGGCACAATTGCTACTAGATAATTGGAAGTATCGGTCTTCACAGTCTGCTGGCGCAAATACAGGAGCTATATTATCAACAACCGTAACATCAAATGAACAAATGGACTCATTGCCAAACTGATCAGTTGAAGTATAGATAATGGTTGTGGTACCAACACCGAACATTCCACCTGTGAATGATCCTTGTGCAAAGTCACCAAAAGCCAATGGAGGTTCTGCTCCATCTGGGGATTCAGACTCAAAGGTCATTCCCCCAAAACAACAATTATCTGAAAACATCGGATGTTGCCATGTGTAGTTAGCGCCACATTCTCCTTCCTCAACCTCAAGAACCATGTCTTCTTGAGTGAAAGGTACTAAGGTTAATATTTCCAAGGTTGCCTCAAAAACAAAACCTTCATCAATTCCTTTGTCTTCGATTTCAAGCATCCAAGTTCCTTGAGCACTTTCATTAAAGAAAGTCTTGAAGGACTCCATCGGTGCATACATCTGGCCTCCACCTGGAGGGTCACACAATACAGATCCCATCTGTGTTCCTGCATCATCATCGAAGGAAACTGACACACTTGAACTGCCAGTACAAGAACCTGCAAATAAGGTTACGCTGGTTCCCGTGGGACTGGTCAAGCTTGCAATCAAGTCTTCAATATTCGTAAAGCTAAAGGAAAGATCCATCAAATGAACATCTCCTACTGACATGTCATCATCAACTGTAAAATGTATTTGTGTACAGCCATCGAGTATTTCTACAGGTGCATTAATTTTATAAAAGGAAGTATCAAACTCAGCACAGAATGGAGCAATGTTATCGATGATATTAACGGTCGAACTACAATAGCTCACACCAGCTTCGCCCTCTTGCAATCCGACGGTGGTGCCATTGGAAGGGAAGATTGGAAGATCTGGGTTCAGGGATTCAAAGCTTCCTGGCAAACAAGGATCTGCCACTTCAAAGTCAACTTGCCCATCATGATCCCATACGTACAATCTATAAAAGTCTTCGCCGAAGATTGAACCATTGAAATCGTAATTCAATCCTGAATATCCATTAACTGATACTCCATCAATAACTCTTCCTACAAACTCAATATAATATCCTGCGGAAGTTCCTGATGGTATATTGGTAAAGTAATGGTAATAGACATCCCCTGGAGCGAGCACAGTACCATTCGGTACATTGTGTCGTTCCGTCACTGGCTGCTCTCTTACAATATCTAAACAAGAGATATCTAAATTGGCAGGACCAAAATTGGTAATCTCAACTCCAGTAACTAAATCATTTTGAATTACTTCAGTGATCAAAAGGATCGGTTGATCTATGGCCGCATAGTTCACTGTATTTGAGCCTTGCGGGAAATATGATCCACTCGCATCTAAGACACCAGCTGAAACGACCTGATCGTTCTCAGCTACGATTTCATAAATTACTGAGAGATTGTCAGGACAATTTTCTTCAATCGCTGATGGCGCTAGATTATCTATGTAATTACCACAAATTTCAGTATCCGTAAATGCATCAATATCATCTGGACATTCAATGGTCGGTTCAGTATGGAAATCATTGACAATTATTTTCAACTCGCAATATGAAGTATTTCCACACTCATCTTCTGCTACATAAGTTAAGATGGTAGTTCCTACAGGGAAGAGATCACCACTGTTTAAATCTGTATCATCTTGACGTGTAATGACTACCAATCCACCACAGTTATCTTCAGCAGTTGGCAATTCAAAATTTGCGTAAGCGCTACACCATTGATCCGGTGCATTGACAATTACTGGAGGTCGTGGACAGTTGGTGAATTCTGGTGGTGTAACATCCCCCACTCCAAATCTGTGTTCGATCGTCGAAAGATTTCCACAATCATCAATGGCTGTAAATAGTACGTCAATATATCGCGTATTTCCACAGGTGAATACCCAATTCGCAGGATTGTAATTATTGATCCATTGAATTTCTCCACAATTATCTGATGCAGTCGCACCTGCATTATTATCTAACCAAAAATCAAAATCTGGGAAGTTACCCAGTGGAGGTTCATCACATTCTTCCATTGCCATATCTTCACCTCCAACTATGATTGGATTGCTTGTATCTTCAATGGTGAATGTTGCTTCATCAAAAGAACTATTGCCACATTCATCAATGACAGTGAATCTGTAAGTGCTCACATTTGTAATTCCACAGTTTTCTTCAAATGAAATTAAATCATATTCCCACTCAAAATTTTCTGAACAATCATCGGTGGCAAACAAGCCACCATTATCTTCCAACCAAGCTTGTAATTCAGCATCATTGCCATTTCCATCGCACTCAACGACCGTATTCGTAATGCCACCAATTTCTGGGCTGGTTGTATCCTCAATAATAAATTGCGCTACGGTATTAATCGATACATTATCACAGGCATCCGTTGCTGTGAACATATAATTTTGTATTAGCGTATTCCCGCATTGCCCTTCAGTATTCATCAAGGTATAATTCCAAGTCAGGGATGCTGAACAGGCATCTGCTGCTTCTGCTCCTCCGTGATTATCCAACCAGGCTTGAAGTTCATCTAAGTTTCCATTGCCATCGCACTCAACGATTTCTTCTTTAGCAGGTGTGGTGATTACTGGAGGCACATCGTCAGTTATGCTCAGTAAAGCGGTGGCGCTTGAATTATTCCCGCATGCATCTGAAGCTACAAAAGTGACTTCTACTCCTCCTTGCTGATCACACTCTAAATCTATATTTTCAAAATTATTAGTGAACACTACAAAGCTACAATCGTCTTCTACATCTGCCCCACCTGCAGTATTCAACCAAGCAATAATTTGTCCCATTGGGTCGTCGGTACCATCACATTCTATCTCAAGATTCTGTGGTAGTATTTCCCAGACAGGCGCAGTCGTATCGTTGATTTCAAAAATCGCTGAAGTTGTCGAACTGTTGCCACAATCGTCGGTAGCAGTAAATGTAACTTCAACTTCGCCAGTTGTTCCGCAATCAGACAATATATCTCCATAGTTGTTGGACCATGAAATATTTCCACAAAGATCTATGGCTGCAGCTCCTCCATTACTATTTAACCAAGCCAAAATTTCTGCAGCGTTACTCGAACCATTACATTCTGCAATAAAATCGTCTGCTGCTTCAGTAATGACAGGTACTGTGGTATCCACTGTTTGATATTCAGAAAATCCAGTTGTTTGATTTCCACAATTATCTGTGGCAATAAATAAATATACTTCTGTCGTATTATTTCCACAGTCATTACTTGAGTCCCATAAGTCTGCAGTAATGGTAACAGTCCCACAATCATCCGTTGCAGAAACTTCCGCCAACCATTCTTCTATGGTCACTTCAATCTGTGCACATTCTTCAACCTGAGCTTCTGGTAGATTTAAGATTGGAGCGGTTGTATCAAAAGTTATGACACTTGCAGAAGTTGTACTCGTGTTTCCACAATTGTCAGTTACCTGGAAGGTGTATCTTACCTCTCCCGTTAATCCACAATTAAATATTTCTATTTCCTCAAGAATTTCCCAGATTAATGGTTCGTCACTACACTCATCGGAAGCAAGTGATCCACCGTATGAATTTTCCCAAGTTGCAATTGTAGCAGCATTTGTTGATACATCACATTCTAAAATTAAATCTTCAGGTTGTCTCTCTATTCTTGGTGCTGTGTTGTCAACCAGTGTTATGGTTCGATTACAGCTGGATGGGTTTCCACAGGCATCTTCTGTACTAAAGGTAACTGTGTAAACTCCTGTTTCTCCGCAGCCATCTTCAAATACTTCCGCGTAGTTATTTGTGACACTCAATGCTCCTTCACAGGCATCTATGGACGATACGTCACTCAACCAACTTTCAATAACTGCATCATTGATAATTCCAGTACAATCCAAAGTTATATTCTCGGGACAATCCAAAATGGGTGAAGTAGTGTCTTCGATTGTAAATACTGCCATCGTAGTGCTTGTATTTCCGCAATCATCTGTTGCCGTAAATATGACATTTACTTCTCCATTTGTTCCACAAGTATTGTTTAGATCACCAATGAAATCATTGCTCCAAATCACAGGCCCACTGCAAGCATCAGAAGCTTCTGCTCCTGCATTATTATTTAACCAAGCTTGTAAAGCAGTACTTTGATTTCCCCCATTACATTCAAGTGTTAGATTTTCGGCTTCCACTTCAATAACTGGTGCAACGTCATCATCTGTTTCATAGGTTGCGATGCAGGTTGCTGTATTTCCAGCTTCATCAGTCACTCGGAACAAATAGGTTTGTTCGAAAGTATTTCCACAACTACTAAAATCAGTAATTAATCTAACATCAACCATTAGATCAGAAAGGTCGCTACAATTATCCGTTATGGTAGAAGCAATGCTTTCTTGCCAAGCCATAACATCTTCTGCACCACACGCAATATCTAAAAGATCACTACATGTGATCTCTGGGTTTTGACAATCTTCTACAATCACTCTGAAGCTACAACTAGAAACATTACCCGTCGGATCTGTGATGGTGTATGTAATAAAACTTGTTCCTAAATTAAAGACGATGCCATCCTCTTGTATTGTATTTACTCCAGCGGCAGCACTTACCTCATTGGTAGCACCAGTAATTTCATAACTTAATTCAAGTCCATCACAATTGTCATTGAACAATGGGTCTGTTCTATCATCAGATAACCAAGTACAAGTATTTTCATCAGTACACACAATCACTTCATTACTCGGACATGAGACACTTGGTACATCGCTATCAATGACTGTAATATCAAAGGAACAAGTACTAGTGTTTCCGCAATCATCTGTTGCTAAGAAGGTAACCGTTGTCGTGCCAAGCTCAAAAGCAGTTCCACTAGCTGGTCCTTCAATCAAACTAACATTCACGTCTTCATCGCAATTATCAAGAGCTACAGGTGTACTGTAGACAACATTTGTTTCGCAGAGATCAACATCAACATTTACCGTCAGATTGGTTGGACAGTTGGAGAAGTAAGGGGCTTCTCCATCGTCCATTGTAATAGTTGCTGTGCAAATACTTGTGTTTCCACAGGCATCTGTTGCCGTAAAGGTTACTTCAATTCCTTCGCTTGCTGCACAATCGAGAGGGTTAGGTTGTCCTCCAGGCATTGAGTATGTTACTTCTGTATCGCTACAATCAAAAGCATCTTGAGACGTCGCTGAGGCTAGCCAAGCTGCAATGATCTGATCATTATTTTCGTTTCCACAAATGAGTGGTAAATCTCCAGGACAAATAATCTCTGGACTGGTAGTATCTTCAATAATATATTTTGAAAGACCTGTTGTTTCATTTCCACATTCATCGGTCGCAGTAAATAGATATGTTTGTTCTTCACTTCCTCCGCAACCGCTAGTAGTATTCCATAAGATGGCATCAATGCTAACTTCACCACAAGCATCTGTTGCCGTTGCCTCTTCAATCCAATCAACTAGAACTACATCTATATCTCCACATTCTACAATCTGCTCTTCAGGTACCGTCAGCTCCGGAGCAGTTCGATCTTCTACAATAATAGAAGCTGAGGTTGTTGAATAATTTCCACAATTATCTATTACCCTAAAAACATATAAAGTCCTAAAAGTTGTTCCACATTCTGTAAAATTAATTTGAGATTGTATTTCCCAAATTAGATCTTCATCACTACATTGATCGGTAGCATCTGCACCAGCAAATCCAGTTTCAAAAGCCTCAATATTTAAATCCAAATCTGAATCAGTACACTCAAGGATAAAATCAGTTGCCTCTGCTGTTATGGTCGGCTTGGTTGTATCAATAAGTGTTATTGTACGATCACAAGTGGATACATTTCCACAATCATCAGTGGCAGTAAAAGTTACTGTATAAGTACCAGTTAATCCGCAGGCATCTGAGAATATATCTGCATAATTATTTTCAACGACAATCGAACTTTGACAAGCATCTACTGAAGAAACGTCTGTCAACCAACTTGTAATGATACTTTCATTGATAGGATCAGAACACTCCAAGGTAATGTTGTCTGGACAAATAATCTCTGGAGCTGTGGTATCCTCAATGGTAAATGTTGCACTTGTAGTACTTGCATTTCCACAGTCGTCTGTAGCTGTAAATATGACTTCGATGGAACCATTGGGTCCACAGCTAGTAATTAAATCATCAATTAAGTTGTTACTCCAAACAACTGGACCACTGCAATCATCTGAGGCTTCAGCGCCACCATTATTATTCAACCAGGCCTGTAAGGCAGTACTCTGGGTTGAACCATCACACTCAAGCGTAAGGTTTTCCGCTTCAATGTCAATCACTGGATTGACCTCATCATCCGTTTCATAAGTTGCGATACAGGTAGCCGTATTTCCTGCTTCATCCGTTACTCTAAATAAGTAAGTTTGTTCGAAGGTATTTCCACAACTACTAAAATCTGTGATTAACGTTATATCAATCGACATATCTTCTGCAGCACTGCAATTATCTGTAATGGTCGCTGCAATGCTTTCTTGCCACGCTTCAACATCCTCCATTCCACAAGCCACGTTCAATTCATCTGAACAGCTAATTGTTGGATTTTCACAATCTTCCACGACAACTACAAAGCTGCAGCTTGACTCATTTCCTGCAGGATCTTTAATGATGTAAGTTACAATGCTTGAACCCAGATTAAATACGATTCCATCTCCTGCAACAGTTTCATCACCATTCGCTGTTGTAGCACCTTCTATTTCATATCGCAACTCCAACCCAGGACAATTATCATTGAACAATGGATCGGTCTGTTCGTCAGACACCCAAGTACAAGTACCTTCATCTGCACATACGACAACTTGATTGCTCGGACAATCTATGGATGGGACATCACTATCAATGACTGTAATATCAAAACTACAGGTACTTGTGTTCCCACAATGATCTGTTGCTAAGAATGTAACCGTTGTTGTGCCTAACTCAAAGGCAGTTCCACTAGCAGGCCCCTCTTCGAGTGTAACTGTAACCATTCCATCACAATTATCTAAGGCAATTGGAGTGCTATAAACCACATTGCTTTCGCAAAGATCGACATCTACATTTACTGTAAGGTTGGTCGGACAATTAGAAAAATAAGGCGCCTCTTCATCATCCATAGTTATGGTGGCAACGCAGGTGCTCGTATTTCCACATGCATCTGTTGCGGTGAATGTCACATCAATTCCTTCACCATCTGCACAATCCAATGGCATTGGCAATCCGCCAGGCATGGAATAAGAAATGGTGGTCTCACTACAATCATTTACATCTGTTGAAACCGCCATCTTAAGCCATGCAGCAATTAATTGATCGTTATTCTCATTACCGCAAGTCAAAGCCAAATCCTCTGGGCAAGTTATTTCTGGACTGATCGAATCTTCGGTTTCATAATTCGCAAGCCCTGTGGTTTCATTACCACATTCATCAGTTGCCGTGAATAAATATATTTCGGTTTCAGTTCCACCGCAGCCACTAATCGTGTTCCAAAGTATGACATCTATCGTCACCTCACCACAAAGATCTGAAGCCATTGCTTCCCCTTGCCATGTGACTAAATCAACGACAATCGCTCCACATTCCTCGACTTGATCTTCAGGTAAAATTAAGACTGGAGGAGTTGTATCTTCTACTATTATGCTAGCCGATGTTGTATTGGTATTTCCACAATTATCTGTAACCTCAAACACATACAAGGTAGTTGTTAAATCACCGCAGCCTGATATTTCAATTTCTTCTATTATTTCCCAAATCAAGGCTTCATCGCTACATGCATCGGAAGCAACTGCACCTCCTTGAGTATTCTCCCACGTCTCAATTAGTACTGCATTATCTGCGTCTGCGCATTCAAGGGTCAAGTCTTGCGCTTCAATTTCAATCGTTGGATTTGTTGTATCAACTAAGGTGATTGTACGATCGCAAGTTGACACATTTGCGCAAGCATCCGTAACTGTAAAAGTAATGGTATATACTCCAGTCTCTCCGCAAGCATCTACAAAAACATCCGCATAATTATTTGTCACCGCCAATGAGCTTTCACAAGCATCTATGGCTGATACGTCAGTCAACCAGCTTTCAATGATTGCTTCATTTACTTCATCAGAACATTCTAAAGTAATATTCGACGGACAGAATAATTCTGGAGCCGTTGTATCATCAATGGTAAATATTGCGCTTGTCGTACTTGTATTTCCGCAATCATCGGTTGCTGTAAATATTACTTCAACACCACCCGTAGGGTCACAGCTTTCTATAGTGCCTCCAGTAAAATTATTGCTCCAAGTCACTGGCTCACTACATACATCAGTAGCTACTGCACCACCATTATTATTCAACCATGCTTGCAAGGCAACACTCTGACTCGAACCGTCACATTCTAAAGTTAGATCTTGTGCGTCTACATCAATCACTGGATTGACCTCATCATCTGTTTCATAAGTTGCGATACAGGTAGCCATATTTCCAGCCTCATCTGTTACAGTAAACAAGTAGGACTGCTCAAAGGTATTACCGCAACTACTAAAATCTGTGATTAACGTTATATCAATCGACATATCTTCTGCAGCACTGCAATTATCTGTAATGGTCGCTGCAATGCTTTCTTGCCATGCTTCTACATCCTCCATTCCACAAGCAACGTTCAATTCATCTGAACAGCTGATTGATGGGTTTTCGCAATCTGTGACCATTACATTAAAACAACAAACTGAATTATTTCCACTTGAATCGGTAATAGTATAACAGACCATAGAAGATCCTAACTCAAACACTTCCCCACTTGCATCATCAGTGCCATCTGAAACTGTAGCACCGGTTATCGTATAATCAATTGTATAATCCGGGCAATTTTCAACACCAAGGCTTGGTGCGATGTCCACTGAAGTCCAAGAACATGATCCTAAATCAACACAAGCCTGCACAGTTGAAGAAGGACAAAGTATCGTCGGCTCATCCGAATCCACAACGATGATATTAAATTGACAAAGGGCTGTGTTCCCACATCCATCGGTTGCCGTAAATTCAACAGCATTGGTTCCTAGTTCAAACTCTGAACCCGAAATTGGACCAGCAGTTTGTGTTACAGTAACCATGCAATTATCTTCTGCAATTGGTGTAGAAAAAATTGGATTTGCCCCACACTCATCAATATCAACATTAATGGTAAGATCCTCAGGAGGACAGTTTATAAAACTTGGCTCCGTAGTATCATCCATCAAGATCATCGCTGTACAGGAAGTGGTATTTCCACAATCATCCACGGCCGTAAAAGTAATTTCTAAACTACCATCACAATCTTCTGGGATTAATCCTGTATAATTATTTACAACTCTTACGCTTCCGCAAATATCTGATCCTTCTGCCGATGACAACCATGCTACAATTTCAAGATCATTGCCTGCAGCTCCACATTCAAGCATTAAATCTTCTGGACAAATTATTTCAGGTGAGACTGTATCTTCTATTGTGAAGGATGCTAATCCTGTACTTTCATTTCCACATTCATCCGTAGCAATAAATAAATAAACTTCTGTATTAGAATCGCCACATGCAGAAATAGAATTTTCAAGCACAAAGGCTGTGGTGATTTCACCACAAAGATCAGTTGCAGAAACTGTTTCTAGCCAAGCATTTTTTTCTGCAATATTTCCAGCACCATCGCATTCAACTACAAGATCTGTAGGTAAAGTTAATTCAGGTGATGTCGTATCTTCAGTAATTACATTTGCAATGGCTGTTGAAGAATTTCCGCATGCATCAGTGACTGTAAATAAGTGAGGGATGTTTGAATTCTCGCCGCAACCTCCCAATTCATCTTGAGACTCAATCAACCAAGTAATTTCACCACAAAGATCAGAGGCAATTCCATTCCCATTACTAGCCAACCAAGCCGAATAAAGGCTTGCGTAATCATCAGAGGCACATTCAATAACCAAATCATCCGGCTGAACATCGAATACAGGATTTAATCGATCAAGTAAGATAATTTCTGAGGTGCAAGTATTTGTATTACCACAATCATCGATTGCCGTGAAGGTCACTGTGTATACTCCAGCATCGCCACAGGTAGGTACAAAACCACTTGGGTAATTATTAGTAAAGCTAACATTTCCACATTCATCTTCTCCAGACACGGTCGTTAACCAATTGGCGATTATTGCATCATTGGCTAAATCACCACATTCAAGAATAATTGGCAGAGGACAATTTATTTCAGGAGCGACGGTATCCTCAACTCTAAAGCTCGCTGAAGTTGTTGCGGTATTTCCACAATCGTCCGTAGCTACAAAAACTACAAACACTTCACCTGTATCGCCACATCCATCTGTTAGTGAACTCGTGTAATTATTAGACCATTGGACGCCTCCACAAATATCTGTGGCTGAAGCACCACCAGCATTATTCAACCAGCCCAATAAATCATCACTGGATGATTCATCGCATTCTACCGTTAGGTTAGAGGCAAATACATCAATATTTGGAGGAGTATTATCTTCTATGGTAAAGGTTGCTTGACACACTGTAGAATTTCCATAGTAATCAATGGCTGTAAATTCATACACCCAGATTTGGCTGTTTCCACAGCTGCTTATATCATTAAATAAAATATTAGAAATAATAGGACTGTCTTCACAATTGTCTGTCGCAGTAACTGAAGCCAACCAGTCTTGAAGTTGTGCGCCATTACCAGTTAGCATTGGACCTTCCTGAATGGTTAATTCCAAATCATCAAACGCAACCGTATTGTCTGGAAGTGGTGTACCATCTGCAAGATTTGCATTATTCTGTTCATCATATAAATAATATCTGATCTTGTAGGTTTGTCCTGCAACTAGTGGAAATGCGAGGCTCTCTTGATATAAGGCATAATTACCCGTCGCATTTGGATCACTGATTTGAGCATTTGAATATAATAGTGTATTTGTTGTAAATCCGTCTGAACTTATTTCAGCCGCAACTTTAAAACTACCAGCTGCAGAACCACCCCAAGCAGTCGGGACTATCCCTTGTTGTATTTGCGTAAGCGTTCCAGCAGCTCCAGTTGTAAAACACGTTTCAACATAATCATCAGCAGCTTTAGCCGCAGCAAAAGTATTGGTTGTTACTCCTGTAAGAACATGCTCATAATTTGTTCCGTTTGGTATGGTCGTTGGATTAGCACTTCCATCTAATAAAGTCAATCCCATACCAAAATTAATATCATTGGCACTGCTAACAACGGAAGGAATTGCATTCTCTGCAGCATAACTTGTACCGCCAGCAGAATTATGATTCCATCTTAATATTCCGGACGAACCAGGTGTGCTAGATGTTTCTGCACATTCGACCGTAAGATCCGCTGGACAATTAATGACCGGAGCTTCACAATCAGAAACAATAATATTAAAGCAACAACTAGAAGTATTGCCAGAGCTATCCTCAACGGTATAACAAACTGTACTTGTGCCAATATTAAAAATAGTTCCTGAAGCATCATCTGCTCCAGTTCCACTACTCACACCAGTTACAGAATAACTAATGCTATAATCTGGACAGTTTTCCAATCCAAGACTAGGGCCGATATCAGTGGACGTCCAAAGGCAAGTACCTTCGTCAGCGCATACTTCAATGGTCGTAGAAGGGCATAGAATCAATGGTACATCTGAATCAACCACAGTAATTGTAAATTCACAAGTATTAGTATTTCCACAAGCATCGGTAGCTGTAAATTCTACCGTTGACTCCCCTAAAGGAAAACTAGTTCCACTTGCTGGACCAGCAGTTTGAGTAACGGTAACATCACAGTTATCTACTGCTATCGGCGTAGAAAATATTGGATTTGAACCGCATTCATCTGTATCCACATTGATGGTAATATCCTCTGGACAATTTACAAAATCAGGAATGGTTACGTCCTGCATAATTATATCAGCTGCACAGGTATTGGTATTGCCACAGTCATCAACACCAGTAAAAGTAATGGTGATTGATCCTCCACAATTTGCAGGAAGAAGACCAGTGTAGTTATTTGAAAAAGTAACATTGCCGCAATTATCTGCTGCTGTAACTTCATTTAACCAAGCCGTAATAATCGTTGCATTTTCAAGTGCTCCACATTCAATGGTTAAATCATCTGGACAAGTTAAAGTTGGAGGAGTACTGTCTTCTATAACAATGGTTGCAATCTCAGTTGTTTGATTACCACAATCATCTGTGGCTACAAATAAATAAGTTTCAGAATAGGTCTCTCCACATCCAGATATTGAATTATAAAGTTCTGCTGCTATGGTAACATCTCCACAGAGATCCGTCGCAGTTGCCGTTGCAATCCAAGCATCAACTGAAGCTGATGGATCTGCACCATCACAAGCAATGGTCAAGTCATCTGGAGCTGTAATGATTGGACCTACTGTATCTTCAATTTGGACCATTCCATTGGCAGTAGATGAATTACCACAAGCATCTGTAACAATGAATGTAAAAATATAATCAGTTGTCTCACCACAGTCGGTTGTTGATGATAGTTCTTCAAAATCCCATGTTAAATCTGAATCACAATCATCTTCTGCCATGGCATTTCCATTGTCAGTTAACCAAGCTTTAATCTCTCCATTATTTCCATCGCCATCACATTCTACAATTAAGGTCTGAGGCTTCATAATGAAGCTTGGAGGAATTTCATCCTCGATAGAAATGGTGGCTACACACTCTGAAGTATTACCACAATCATCTTCTGCTGTAAAAGAAATTTCATATATACCTGCTCCAGCACAATCTGGTGAATACTCATCTGGATAAGTACTTGTGATCACAGGATTTGTGCAATTGTCAGTTGCTGTTGCTGAGAGCACCCACAAATCAATGATCGCATCATTGGCGGGATTACCACAGGACAGTGTTATGTTTTCTGGACAGGTAATTTCTGGTTCAATATTGTCATCTACGTTAAAATCTGCACTGGTTGTAGAAGTATTTCCACAAGCATCGGTAGCTGTAAAAACAACGGACAAAGAGGTAACACCTGAACATCCTGTAGATGCGCCATCACCAAAGTCATTTGTCCAGGTTATATCACCACAGATATCTGAAGCCTCTGCTCCTCCATTAGAATTCAACCAATCCAATAGATCAGAATCTGCCTCATCGCAATTTGAAACTCCGTCAGAAGCTCCAGTTTCAATCACTGGGACAGTAGTATCCTCAATGGTAAACGAAGAAAAACATGTTGTTACATTTCCTGCTTCATCAATGGCTTGAAACTCGTAAATGATGGTCTCCGATTCACCGCAATCAGAAATATTATTATATGGATTTGAAATAATCTCATCTATATCACAATTATCTGCACCAGATACCATGGCAATCCAAGCGGCAAGATCCGCAGCATTTCCAGCAGCATCACACTCAACAGTAATATCTTCAGGACAGGTGATGCTAGGATCTTCACAGTCTGACACAATTACATCAAAACAACAAGAGGTTTCATTCCCTTCTGTATCTGTCACATAGTAGCATACCGTACTAGTACCAATATTAAAAGGTCTACCTTCAGCAGTTCCACTCCTTCTTGATAGTTCTGTTGCCCCTTCAATGGAATATTGTGTTGTTCGTATCCCGCAATTATCTACGCCGATAAATAATACAGAATCATCCGCAGTCCATGTACAAGCGCCTGCTGCAGTACAAGCTTCAACATTTGATGGGCAGTCAAGGCTTGGTGTATCAGTATCTACAACAGTGATGGTAAATTGACACAATGCTCTTCTGTTGCATTCATCGCTTGTTTCAAATCTTATTAAGGTATTCCCTACTGGAAACGGTGATCCTGAAACTAATCCTATAGTCTGGGTAACCACCAAAGGTTCCGTGCAATTGTCATGAGCAATCGGCGTCGAAAAAACCACATTTGCCTCACAGACATCGATATCAACATTCACCGTCATATCCGTAGGACAATTAAGGAAGATAGGAACTTCTGTATCCCTGACTGCGATGACACGATTTAAGGTCCTAGAGTTTCCGCATTCATCTTCGACTGTAAATGTTATGGTCGTATTTTGATTACAACCTTCATTTAAATTTCCATCCCAATTGTGTGTTAAAAACACCTCTCCTCCACAGGCATCTGTCATTGCATCTTCAACATCTTCTAACCAAGCTTCTATTAAAACAGGATTGTCTTCATCACCACACTCTAACACCAAAGTCCCAGGCAAATCAACCCAGGTTGGATCCACAATATCTTGAATAGTAAAGCTGTAAAAATCTGTTGTTTGGTTACCACATTCATCTGTGGCCCTAAATAAATAGATTCGTGTACTAGAATTTCCACAACCATTTATCGTATTATATAATTGATATTCAATATCTATGTCTGCATTAAGTGTACAATCATCAACTGCAGTCGCAAGATTTAACTGATTCTCTAGTGTAGTTTCATTGTTCGTTGCACAATTTACCGTACGATCAGCTGGTACATTTAATGTAGGAGGATCTGTATCCTCAACGGTAAAGGTTGCTGCTGCCGTTGCAGAATTCCCACAATCATCCGTAATGGTAAAAACATAAGTTTCCGACCAAGTGTATCCACATTCTTCCGTTCGAGATTCTAAGGTTGTTGTCCAAGTCACATTAGCATCACAATCGTCAACTGCCATTCCACCACCGTTACTACTCAACCAAGCATTTCTGAGGCCTGTTGCACCTAATGAATTAATGCATTCCCCATTAGAATCTTGAGGCTTCATTAAAAATTCTGGAGCGAGTGAATCTTCCATGGTTATAGTAGCCGTGCAAGAACTTGTATTACCACAGCCATCATCCGCTGTAAAGGTTACTGTTCTTGTACCTGTGTCTCCGCAGCCTCCTGTGAATGTATCCACAAAGTTATTTGTTATGGTTACCTCATCACTACATGAATCTGTAGCTGAAACACTTTCAAGCCACAATTGAATAATCGCATCATTGTTAGCTTGCCCGCATTCAATGGTCAGATCAGTTGGACATGTTATTTCTGGAGGTGTTGAATCTGTTATGATGATGGATGCTGTACAGGTACTTGTATTCCCACAAACATCTGTTGCTGTGAAAGTAACAACCTGGGATCCCTTCATTGGCACAGGAGGAGGGGGTAATTTTGCTCCAACTACAAAGTAGAAATCTTGGGGACTATGAATACTTTGTTTCCCTGACTGGGACCCCATAAGGTCATCTTCATCAATCAGAGTGACAAGTGTAAATCCATCTTCATCATAATCATTAGAAATAGATTGTAAATCATCAGCACTTGAACTTACGGTCGTTAACCAATCATTGATTAAACCCTCTTTATCTTCTTCCAGGCAATCTATATTTAAATCTACCGGACAAGTAATCTCTGGAGAACTATTTCTTAAGAAAACTGAAATAGTACACGCATCACTATTCCCAACTTCGTCTGTTCCTGTAATGGTAACATTTGTACTAGTGTTTTGATCATCACAATCAAATTCACCACAACCAACACAGTCAACTTTTACATCATCCGGACAATCATAATTAATTGTATACATCAGATCATCCAATTCCACTGTAGCCATATCACCTTCATAATCAATGGTAATAATTGCAGGGCAAACCAGAGTCGGTTCATTTTCAACTTCAACTGTCACATCAATGATTTGCTCACAATCGAGAGCGTCCGTTATTGTTACTGTGTAATCACCAGCAGCTATATCATTTAAATCTTCAGTGGTTGCTCCATTGGACCATATGAAATCATAGGGTCCACCGCTGGCATCTGGAACTACATCAACAGATCCATCTGTAGAAGATGGACAACTAGCATTCGTTGATGTTACTGTGTTTGCATTTGGACAGCAGCTCGGCATGGACATACCGCAAGTTATTCTGACAGGTTCTTCTAAGGAACCAAAACTTGTAAAAGTAGGCGCAGCTAGTGTTCCTGAGGCCCATTTTATATCATTTATCCCAGAGGTAAAATCTGGATAAAAATCAAAGGTAGATCCACATTCCATATTACCAATCAATGCTCCATCGGTACAACAATTTGCCCATCGCCAATTGGCAGTGACGGTAGGGAATATTCCTGAAATTTCTCCTGGATCATCTGAGAAGTCTAACGTTGCAGTCGTAGGTAAACAGAAGAAATCCACACTTCCAGCACCTCCATTTCCACCTCCAGCATCATCAATCAAGATAAACAAACTGATCTCCCCCGTTAATGTGTTTTCATATAAAAACAGAACTACAGCATCATTCATCTCTAATCCTGTATTTGCGGAAGCACCATTAGGAGTACCATAAGAAAAGAAACTTACGTCATCTTCAGCATTCTTAATAGCATTAATGGGAAAGCTCTGCGTCCCTTGTGTAACGGTACAGTTGCAATCCATCATTCGTGCCCCTCCTTGCTCAGAAATCGAAGGCTCCGGTTTTGCATAAAAGGGTTTCGTAGAAATCAGGGCACCTTCGATTTTTGGCGTCTTTTGATATCGAATGGCATTTTCTGGGGTGTTTTCCTCTGAAAATATATCCTCAAAGTTATATGATATAGATTCACAAGATCCATATTGAAATTTGAATTCATTTGACTCCCCTGCTTTCAATGCCGGGATTTTCATCCAAATATCTAAATACTCTTCTTCTTGACGATCAACTATAAATGGAACAATTCTATCATCAGAATCTGTAATCATAAATTGGTGATCATACTTTAATAGATTCTCAAAGTTAACCCGAGCTTTCAATGGATAGTCAAATATGTTTTGTCCAGAAACTTCTTCAATTTGGAAGCTAATTTCGTGTTCGCACTTATTATCAATGACGAATAAATTTTTTGAAACCAAATGGCTTAAAGCATAACTTCCGGTAGAAATTGAAGTTGATGGTGAAATATATTTTGTTGGATCTTCAGGTGTTGTAAATACAAAACCATCTGGATCGTAATCATTGGTGATATCTAAAATTCCACAAAAGTCACTTGCCGTAACACTGTCCAACCAATCTGAAATTAGTGTAGCATAAGCTGGATCATCGCAGGATAAATTTAACGATGATGGGCAGGTAATGGCTGGTCGGGTTGTATCTTCAATCGTCACTAAAAAAGAACACATACTAATCTTACCTGACTCATCCTCTGCAGAATACGTTACCCTAGAAACTCCCTTTTCAAAAATTCCATCGGCTGGTCCGCTTCCACTTCTAGTTGTTGCACCAGTAATATCATAAGTCAATATGATATCTTCAAGTGCCGTACAATCATCAAACAAAATTTCTGGTTCAAGTCCAGTAAGATTCGCCTCACAATCAGTAGTGTTTACCTCTGAGGTAATATCTGAGGGACAAGTAATATTAGGAGGAACACAATCGATAAAACTATCAACAAAAGTTACTGGATACAACTCAGTACAAGCTTCATCAAAATACCATGAATCACTACCAACTACTTCAGCTACTTCAATTTCTAAATTTACAAAGCAAGAAGGAGGTAGAAAATCCCAATACACCCAATCATTGTAAACATTGGCCCTACCTGGACAAGAAGATACCACATTCATAGGACCTTTACAATCAGGAAGACTTCCTACCGCAGTATTCCAGACAACACCATTGGGAATACTCATCGATGTAGTCGTCATTCCAGTTGATGAATCTGTAACATTAATGACAACCAGAGCATTGGTCACTGCAGCAGGAGAAATATCTCCATGCCAATGTTCAATATAAACTCTGATAGCGCCTGAGGTGGTAATACAGTATCCCACTTGAGTTCCATGCGAATAAGCTTGAAAGCAAATAAGCAGTAAAAAACTTATGGAAATACAAACCCGTCTTTTAACACATGAAAAGACATAGCTTTGCTTAAGAATTCTCTTAATTAAATTCATTGAGTGACCTTAGTTATTAATTCATAACCGGTCTATTGGGATAGATTCACAATAAAATCTAGAATAAACAGCTAGATTTTATCGCATTGTGTAGTTATTGAATAAGGGGTACTTAGCTAAAGATTGAAATTAATCATATTAAAAATATTTTTATGTATAACTCCACTAATTAGCATTGTTAATATGCTATTTATACCTAAAAAAAAGGCAAAATTTTTACGCCGAATTTTAAACAATAAGCCCCTAACTTAGCTTTAATATTGTGTATGTATAAAAATTTAGAAGAGGCCTTATTAGACCTTGAAAAAACGGGTCAATTACTCCGTATTCCATTCGAAGTAGATCCTAATTTAGAAATGGCGGAGATCCATCGTCGGGTCTTTGACCTTCAGGGTCCAGCCTTAATGTTTGAAAAGGTAAAAGGCAGTAAATTTCAAGCCTGCTCAAATCTATATGGCACCTTAGAAAGGACGGATTTTCTATTTAGAAAGTCTATGCCCAAAGTTAAAAATGTAACAAAATTTAAGGCTGATCCTTCCTATGCTTTGAGAAATCCTTTGGCTGCTATTAAAGCAGGCTTCACTGCCATAAAAGGTCTTCCTAGAAAAACAATCTTTGCCCCAAAATTTGAAAAAACCAGTATTGACAAACTGCCACTTATAAAATGCTGGCCAATGGATGGTGGTGCCTTTGTAACCTGTCCGCAAGTTGCTACCCTACCTCCCGGAAGTAAAAGCATCATGAAATCCAACATCGGCATGTATCGAATTCAATTGGACGGAAATGATTACATTTTAAATAAAGAAATAGGTCTTCACTATCAGCTGCATCGTGGCATTGGTGTACACCACAAAGCATACAACGAAAGTGACGAAGAATTCAAATGCAGTATTTTTATCGGTGGACCTCCATCTCATACCTTCGCCGCAATAATGCCAATGCCAGAAGGTTTGACTGAACTCACCTTTGGTGGAATGTTAAATGGTCGAAGGTTTAAATACTCATTTGATAAAGAAGGATACCTACTCTCTAATGATGCAGATTTTGTCATCACTGGAGTCATCAAAAAAGGTGTAAAAAAACCAGAAGGGCCATTTGGAGATCATCTTGGATATTACAGTTTGACACATGATTTTCCAGTCATGGAAGTAAAGAATGTTTATCATAAAAAGGATGCCATTTGGCAATTTACGGTGGTAGGTAGACCGCCGCAAGAAGACTCAAGTTTTGGCTATCTTATCCATGAATTGGTGGAAGAATTAACGGAAGGAGAATTCCCCGGACTAGTAGAAATCAATGCAGTAGATGCTGCTGGTGTACACCCTCTTTTACTTGCTGTGGGAAAAGAAAGATACATGCCTTTCCGAGATAAAAAACCTGAAGAAATTCTGACCATTGCCAATCGCATACTAGGTTCAGGTCAAACATCTTTAGCAAAGTTTTTAATCATCGCTGCTCAAGATGAGGAGACTCCTGATTTAAACTGTCACGACATAGATTCTTTCTTCCATCATGTGTTGGAAAGAATTGATTGGAGACGAGATTTACATTTTCAAACAAAAACCACCATTGACACCTTGGATTATTCTGGCTCAGGTTGGAACGCAGGCTCTAAAGTTGTTATGGCTTGCAATGGACCCAAGCTAAGAGAATTACAAACTGAATTCCCTGAATCATTGAAAACGATTTCTGAGATTTCAAATATTGCAGTTTCATTACCTGGCATTCTTGCCATTCAAATTTCTCCCTTTGTAGATCATGAAAGTGCTCAAAAAGAAATAGAAAACCTAGCTAAGAAATTGATGGACCATGATTTAAATGGCTTCCCAATGATTGTCTTAGTAGATCAAGCAGATTTTCTAGCAGAAACGCTCAATAATTTCCTTTGGGTAACCTTTACGCGAGCCAATCCGTCCCATGACATATATGGTGTAGATGCGGATATTAAATTCAAGCATTGGGGCTGTAATGGTTCGCTCATAATTGACGCACGGATTAAGCCTCATCATGCTCCAGAATTAGTGGTACCTGAAGAGATTGTAAAAAAGGTAGATGCTTACTTTGAGGAAGGTGGACTTTTATACGGAAAGTTTTAATGCCATTAAAAGACTATCCCACAACCAATGACATCCCTACGCCCCCAAAATCATAGGAGGTAACCAAGGTTGACCCTGCATTCAAGGTTGCGTGCCCGAGTGAAATTAATCCGCCGACTGAAGTAGGATTGGCTCGAGCTACGTTTCCGCCGTATGGGTTTACTTGATCCTCTTTAGCATTCAATTCTTTCATGTAAAGTAGAGAACAAGATGAGAAGGATTCATTAATCTCCACGGCATCGAATTCATCAATGGTCATTTCTTCTTTTTCAAGAATTGATTTAGCTGAAGCGATTCCTGCATCTAATGATTCTGTCGCTTTCGCAAATGCATACTCAGGATTTGTTATGGCAATTCCATTATCTTTTTTGCCACTTGAAATACGAACAAAAGCAGCACCATCGCCAAACTTTGAGGCATTCGCAAGTGTAATTTTTCCGTCTTTTTTAAAAATAGAAGTAAACTCACCAATTCTACCGAGCGCTTTACGCTTGTACTCCTGATCGAGTTTTAGAGAGACAGATTCTCCATTGTCAATGTTTAATTGTACAGGGACAATGTGCTCTTTATATTTATCTAGGTAATTACTACGCATTACCTTTTCAAAACTAAGTTTAGTATATAGATCCATGTGATACCGATCTAGCGGAGTATCTTCCAAATAATCCTCCATCATCATACCGTTGAATGACTTATTTTCAAAATCATACGCCGCATCTAGCACCAAGCCATTACGCATGTTTTTTCCTTTGATGCTGATGGCAGAAACTTCCTTAGGAGATAAATAAGCATAGTGCGGAACTAGAGATAAGTTTTCTACACAAAGTAAACCTACATTTTTGATTTCCTTGTTCTGCTTAATAAGTGACATGGCCATCTCAACCATAGATAGAGCTGTATTTGCACCAGCGTTAATCATAGAAGAAGGAAGATCCTCCATTCGATTGGATTGCCTCACAATCTGACGGCTTAGATTAGGACCTGTACTCGCTTGAACAGTACAGCCAACTAAAAGGTAATCTAAGTCTAATTTTTTATTGTTCTTTAAAACTTGGTCCAGTAAGTATGCTCCGAGCATACGTGGATTAATTTTAGATAGAATGCCTCCGAATGAACCTACCGGAAGTCTGTAGAAATTTGATAGATACATGATTAAATATACCTAAAATCCTCCGATTATCCCACCAACAGCATTCGTAATATCCTCTAAGGTTTCTCCTACATCTTCTATCAATTCCCCTCCAGCGTCTAGACCAGCATCAAGCGCTTCACCAGCTACATCAATCGCATCTTCCCCAAACTCCACGACATCTTCAAATACTTCTGCGGTAGCATTTCCAATGTCTGTTGCCGTATTGCTAATCGAGGTTCCTACATTAGAAGCTGTCTCACCTATTGCGTTTCCAACATTAACTGCTGTCTCACCTATTGCCGTGCCTACATCTACTGCAGTTTCGCCTATGGCTGTTCCAACTGCAACTGCGTCCGTTCCTATTTGATGTAAATCAATAGCGCCTTCCGTTTCGAATCCCAAACCTAATCCCAAAGCAGCTGATGCCCCAAGATCATAGGATAACTGCCAATTCTCTAATTCTATGTTTCCATGAGCCTCCGCGGATACGCCTGCAATTCCAGTTACCGTACCCTCAACAGCACCATAATAAAGATCCAACTCTGCATTCGCAGATGCTTCTGCTCCAGCTGTGAATCCTATTTCAGCTCCCAATTCAATCTCTGCTTCTTCCCAATCAAATTCTAACCCAACATCTGCCGTCGCTTCTGCCCCGATCATCCCATCAACTCCAATTGATAATGGACCAAAGTCCCCGGTTGCTTCTGCCTGGATTAAATATGCACTAGCTTCCGCTGTTGCCCCGGCTGTAAATTCTCCATCTTGATATACAACTGATACACCAGCTTCGACTTCATAGCCTAGGACATCTATCTCTCCACCAATATCACCAATCGGCGTTTCAGTTGTTCCTCCGACTGTGAATACAGAGTCTTCATAATCGAATAATTCATTTTCGTACAATTCTATGGCTATTCCATCATCATCGTCTGAATCATTAGGATCTCCCCAACTTTGCTCTCCATAACTTGTATTACCTGGTGCATTAAAGTCTACTCCTGCATTGTCTGGATTTCCTTCAAGCTCTTGACTCCACCAGCCGTCGATCCCATGTTCCTCTCCCATTCCTTCAGGCTCGTTGCTCTGCACAGTATCCGTAGGACCATTTGTATCAATTCCAACCGTATCCGGATCAGCGCCAACAACATCTAGGTCAGGCACCATGGTAGAGCCAGAACCTGTCATCGGACCATCCATAGGACTATAACCAGGACCATCAGCTTGAGTAGAAAGGTCTCCCGCATCATTCCCTACTGTTCCAGCACCATTATTCCCCGCATCCAACTGATTGGTTGTAGTAATTGTTCCTGCACTAGAATCGTAAGTCAAACTTGATTTAGCCTCTTGCAATGATTGCATGGCAGCTTCTAGATTTGCTAATGCGCTTTCCATAGTTCTAAATTTTTCATAAAAATAAGGCTAATCTTAGGTTCATCCTAGTCAGAAATTTTGTTTCCAGTCTATTTCCCTCTATACCTTAACCTCCTGAAAATCAACCATTAATCAATATTTATCAGCTTTCCCTGCTTAAATATCTTCTTGGAATTCTTCATAGCATTTATGTCCTGCATCGGATTCCCTTTAACCATTAGAAAATCTGCACTACTACCTTCTTTTATTTTTCCAAACTCTTTTAATTGAAAAGCCTGATATACATTAGTGGTGGCCGCCTTTAAAATTTCTTTCCCATTCATGCCACATTCAGAAAGCAAGATCATCTCATCAAAGATTGCATCTGTATAATTCATCATGAAATTAGGTGCATCGGTTCCACATAAAATTGGAATTCCAGCCTCATAGGCCAGTTTCGTCTGTTCAATTACGGTCTCAAAGGGTAAAAAATAATCTGCATAACCGCCTTCTTCAGCCACCTCTTGGCTCAACTGGAGCACCCGTAAAGTTGGAATCAAAAAAACACCAGTTTCAGCGATGGCAGCAATTTCTTCCTTTGTACCTTGACCTTTTGCCCAAATATGAGCAAATCCATCCACCCCTTGCTTCGCCAATTCCTCTGCATTGTCAAATCTTGAAACATGGGCCACGGCAAGTTTGCCCAACTTATGCGTTTCATCAATAATTTCTTCTGTATGTACGGATGTGACGGTAGGCAAGTATGGTTCCTTCAAAATTTTGATGTAATCAGCGCCAGCAGAAATTCGATCACGCACAAATTGTCTAGCAGCTAAACTATCACCTATCTCTGGCACCTTTATTCCAAATTGAGTCCCATGACCCCCTGGTACCGTTGCTCCTGCATTGGCTGCATAGTACCTTGAGTAAAATAGGGAATCATTATATATTCTATTTTCTTTAGCAAAAGCATCTGTGGTATGCATATCAAGATTAGCAAATACACCGGCTTGCAATGACTCTTTTAAATTCTCTGGATAAAATATGTGAACATGCGCATTTATTAAAGGAGGTACAATGGTGTATCCCTGCCCATCAATCAGTTCATATTCTGTTTCGATTTCAATGGCAGCATCTATTTCAACAATTGTCTTGCCTTCAATTAATAGATCAATTTTCGCATATTCTTCTTCCCCATTGAAGAAGGCAACATCATTGATTAGGATTTTTTTTTGCTGTGCTTGCGCAAATGTAGTGGCCAAAAAAATTAAAATATAAACCAATAAATACTGATTCAGTCTCATAGTAAAGGATTTATCGTTCGTATACACTAAATATAAAAAACTAAAGAATAGATTCGAAAGCAAAAAGAGGGCAATTCCCTACATTTGCGGGACCTAAATCAAGAACCTTGAATAAGAAAATCAGAACCGCTCTCATCTCAGTCTTTGATAAAGACGGCTTGGATGAAATCATTCCTTTATTAAATAAAGAAAACGTACACGTCTACTCTACTGGAGGGACTTATAAGTTTCTTCAAGGAAAAATAGATCAATTGACAAAGGTTGAGGACATCACGGGATATCCATCCATACTTGGAGGTAGAGTGAAAACCTTGCATCCTGCTGTTTTTGGAGGGATTTTGGCGATGAGAAATGATGATCATCTCAGTCAGATTGCAGAATACAAAATCCCAGCCATGGATCTTGTAGTTGTTGACTTGTACCCATTTGAGAAGACTGTTGCAAGCTCGGACAAGGAATCCGAGATTATTGAAAAAATTGACATTGGTGGCATCTCATTGATACGTGCAGCAGCCAAAAATTTTAATGACGTAGTTGTCATACCTTCTAAAGATCAATATGCAGATCTTGTCACCATACTCAACGCAGGTGCTGAAACCGAAAAAGCGACCAGAAAAAAATTAGCCGCAAAGGCTTTTGATATTTCTTCGCACTACGATACCGCGATTTTCAATTACATCGATAGTGAAGAAGAGGAAGAGGTGAAACCATTAAAACTTAGTTTCAAAAATCCGCAGGTTCTGCGTTATGGAGAAAATCCACATCAACAAGGATTTTACTTTGGCGAGATGGAATCCATGTTTCATAAAATTGCTGGAAAACAACTCTCTTTCAACAACCTAGTAGATGTAGATGCAGCAGTACAATTGATGGCAGAATTTAAAGATGAAAAGTGTGCATTTGCCATTATGAAACACACCAATGCTTGCGGCCTTGCTATTAGACCAACAGTACTTGAAGCTTGGAAAGGAGCTTTAGCTGGTGATCCAGTTTCTGCTTTTGGAGGAATCTTGATTTGTAATTCAGCCATAGATTTGGCGACCGCCCAAGAAATAGACAAAATCTTTTACGAGGTCCTAATTGCACCTTCATTTGATCAAGCGGCTCAAGAATTCTTGACGAAAAAACCGAAAAGAATACTCCTTGAAATAAACCACTATGAAAGACAGCCCAAAACCTTTAAATCCATTCTTAATGGAGTAATAGTGCAAGACACCGATTTAAAGGCAGATCTCAAACAAGAAATGAAGGTTGTCACCAATGCAAGACCGACGCAAGAACAATTATCTGATTTAGAATTTGCAAGCAAGGTTGCCAAGCATTTAAAATCTAACACCATAGTTCTAGCCAGAGATCAACAACTACTTGGAATGGGATGTGGTCAAACTTCTAGGGTTGATGCTTGCAAACAAGCCATCGACAAGGCAGGAAGGATGGGTTTTGAATTGGCCAATTGTGTGATGGCCTCAGATGCATTTTTCCCTTTCCCAGATTGTGTGGAAATTGGATATGAGGCAGGGGTAAGAGCCGTTGTACAGCCAGGAGGTTCTATTAAAGATCAAGCAAGCATTGATTATTGCAATGAACAGAATTTACCGATGGTGTTCACAAGCACGCGACACTTCAAGCATTAAAATTGAATCTCTGCATTGACATAGGAAATACACGCACCAAAATGGCTGTTTTTAACAATAGCCAACGAATAAATTTTTTGATAAAAGAACAGTTCTTGGTCAGAGATTTAAAGGCACTTTTTAAAAAATTTCCAATTGATCACTGCATCATTTCAAATGTAAAAAGATCAGAACCTAGGTACATTAAATATTTGCGAAAGCACACAAAATTATACTTCTTAAACTCCAAATTACCCCTTCCCATTGAGAATAGATATGGGACCCCAAAAACACTAGGGAATGATCGTTTAGCGGCAGTAATTGGTGCTTATGCTCAATTTCCAAAAAAAAATAACCTGGTCATAGATATGGGTACCTGCGTTAAATTCGATTTTATCGATAAAAATGGGGTCTATCATGGTGGAAATATCGCCCCTGGAGTAAATATGAGGTTGGAGGCCATGCACCATTTTACGGCTGCATTGCCATCTATTAAAAAGAAAAAGGTAAAATCCCTCCTTGGAAATTCTACCAATGAAGCGGTGAATAATGGAGCGGTTTGGGGTGTTGTCTTAGAAATTGAGTCGTTCATACGTCGTTTAAAGAAGGAAAAGGGAGCTATTAACGTTATTTTAACCGGCGGAGATGCTGCTTTTTTTGGAGAAATCGTTAATTCTAAGATATTTGTGGATTCTTACATTTTGCAGACTGGACTGAATAAAATACTTGAGCATCAGAAAAACATATATTAATTTATTCATACTTGTTATCTCTACATTTTGTGTAGACGTTGCAGCCCAAGTTGGTCCGTTCACCAATCTTGAATCTCCTTCAGATAACTCGCCTTATTCATTCTTCGGTTTAGGAGAATTGAGTAATCCTTATTATGCCCATTTAAATCATATGGGAGGGCTCGGAGCCGCCTTTAGAGATGATTCACACATTAATATTGTGAATCCAGCAACTTATGCTTCTTTGACGACTGCAAGTTTTGAGACTGGACTTTATGGAGAGTATTCTACATTGACTGAAGGTGAAAATTCATTTTCAAGTTGGAATGGAAATTTAAACTACTTCGGTCTTGCTTTTCCGTTAGTCAACCCTATCAATGATCTACTCGATCGAAAAGAAAGAAAGTTTGATTTAGGCATGGCTTTTTCATTACAGCCTTATACTACTGTTGGGTACGACATTACAAGTGTGGAACTCAATGACAACGATCAAGGGATCACTAGAAACTATGTTGGAAGTGGAGGAACTTATGCCTTTAAATGGGGAAACTCAATAAAGTCAAACAATTTTTCTGCAGGTATTAACCTTGGATACTTATTCGGTTCTATCGGAACAGATAGAAGTGTAAGATTAGACAGCATCAATTATTCATTTGATAATTTAGAGTTTGTCAACTCACATGTTTCTGGATTTTTGTGGAATGCAGGAGTTCAATACGATTTAGTCTTGAACCAGAGCGAGTTGGATGAAAATTTAGGCGCGAATAAAAAGAAAATAACTTTTGGTCTTTATGGAAATTCAGGGACGAACTTTAAAACCACCAATGATGTCCTTTTCTTGGCAGTGAGAGATGACTTTACCCTAGCAACAGATACCATTATTAATGTTATAGATTCTCTTGGTACCGGAAGATTACCAGCAACCCTTGGTTTTGGAGCGATGTACTATGATGGAACGAGACTAGGCTTTGGTTTTAACTATGAATTTCAAGGATGGTCCGCTTATGAGAACAACATCAATCCAAGTACATTAACCGATGCATTTACAATCAGTGCTGGAGGATTTTTTAGACCAGACCCACAATCATTTACGAACTACTTTAAAAGAATACACTATCAATTAGGTGCCTTCTATTCTAAACTTCCAACAAGTAATATCGTCGATGAAGTTACCTCCTTCGGTGTGAGCGCTGGAATAGGATTACCATTTACTTATCAAAGAAGAGTCTCAAGTGCAAATCTTGGCGTGACCTTTGGGAATAAAGGAATAGGTACAGCCATTGAAGAAAATTTTATTCGACTTAACTTCGGATTTACATTTAACTCTGCGGAGTGGTTTATAAAAAGAAAATACAATTAATCTTAAAAGCGATCTTATGAACAGAATATTCATGAACACAACATTGATCACTATTATCCTCTTTTTGGGTGGAAACATATTCGCACAATGCGAATCTTGGGTAGGAACCCCACAAGAAGAAGATGGATCAAACGCTCACTCAGTGTACAGACAAGCATTGAAGGGTAAAGATTATGGAACAGCTTTCGAATACTGGCAACAAGCTTATGAAATAGCGCCTGCTGCCGATGGACAAAGAGATTATCACTACACGGATGGTGCTAAACTCTATGTAAACATGTACAAAAATGAATCAGATGAGGCCAAGAAAAAAGAATACTTGACCATCATTGATAGATTATATTCAGAAGCAATCGCATGCTATGAATCTAAAAGTATAAAGATCAAATGCGGAGACACTGATGAATGTTATCAGAAAAGAATTGGATATCTGCAAGGGAGAAGAGCCTATGAAATGTTCTATGAATTGAATAGCCCTTACAGCCAAAACCTAACAGTAATTGATGATGCCTTAGCTAAAGGAGGCGTTGATACAGAGTATATCGTTTTTGATCCACTGGCAAGAATTGTTGTATGGCAATTCCAAAAAGAGCAAATGGATAAAGAAACAGCCGTGAATTATTACAAGCAAATGGAAGAAATTGCTCAACATAATATCATAAATAATGAGTCATTAAGTGAGTATTATGAGCAAGCATGGCAGGCAGCGCAAGCACAATACCGCGCCATTGAAAAAGACATTTTCGATTGTGATTATTTCAAGCCAATTCTTCAGGAAGAATACCAAGATGATCCATCTAACCCAGATGTTGTAAAGTCTATTCTTGTAAGACTTAAAAGAAGAGGATGTCCAGATGATGATCCTTTTGTAACTGAAGTAGATGCTAAATGGAAAACTTATGCAGCAAAGGTGAATGCAGAAAGACAAGCAGAATTTGAAGCGAATAATCCATCATTTTTAGCTAAGAAATTATATGATGAAGGTGACTTTGAAGGTGCTGCGGCAAAATATGAAGAAGCATTAAATACGGAGACAGATCCTAATGCAAAGGCAAACATATTGAATGGTCTTGCATCAATAAAGTTTAGAAAATTAGCACAGTATGGTGAGGCTAGAAGATTGGCCAAAGAAGCAGCAAGTCTAAAACCAAACTGGGGAAGACCATATATGTTGATCGGTGATATGTATGCTAAGTCCGCAAGAAATTGTGGAGATTCTTGGAATCAAAGATTAGCGATTATTGCTGCCATGGATAAATATACTTACGCTAAAAAAATCGATCCTTCAGTAGCTGCTGAAGCAGACGATAGACTTGCAAGATATAGAGGTTCACTTCCTGCACAAGATGAAGGTTTCATGAGAGGCGTTAAAGCTGGTGAAAGTGCAAAAGTAGGATGTTGGATTGGAGAAACGGTAACCGTGAGATATGCTAAGTAGCAGTAAACTCTAAGAAAAAATCAAATAAAAAAACCTCTCGATCACTCGAGAGGTTTTTTTTATATCCCTAAATAGGATAAAAGATATTAATGATCCTGGTTAACTTTTAAGCTTCCATTAACTTACTTTGCATCCTAATAGCACGTATTTATACTAAGAAAAACTATTCAAATGAAGAATTTCATCACAGTACTATTATTAGGAAGCATGATCCTCATGTGGGCTTGCACACCTAAGGTGACCGAAAAAGTAACAGAAGTTAAAGAAGAAGTGGTTGAAAAACCACAAGAACAGCTAGTTTCAAATCCTTGCACCATGCTAAGTGATTTATCGCCAGCTGCGCAAGAAGAGGCGGAAACAGCCTATGCATTATATCGAGATTTCCTCAAACTGAAAGAGTATGATCAGGCTTTTGATCTTTGGAAACAAGCCTACTACCCTGCTCCAGCTGCAAACGGTAGGGTTAAATATCAGTTTGATGATGGGATAAAAATTTACAAGCATTTTTATAGTCAAGCCACCGATCCTGCAGATAAGAAAATGCATTTTGATTCTATAATGGCCGTCTATGACAAACGTGCAGAATGTTACCCTGAGCCTGGTTATGTAGAAGGTAGAAAAGCCTTTGACATGTACTATTATTATAGAGATGAGGTGAATGAAGATGAAACTTACGAATTATTTAAGCAAGCCATTGACATCAAAGGGGACAAGGTAAATTACTTTGTGATCAACCCACTTACAGGAATGATTGCTGATAGATTAATTAATGAAAAGATAAGTCTTGAAGAGGGGCGAAAATATGCCATGAAAATTCTTTCTGCAACAAAATATGGTGTTGCAAATTGTAAGAAAGATTGCGAGGCATGGGCCATCGTGAATGAATATGCGCCTGCGAGATTAGAAAATCTAGAAGGAATAGAAGGTCTGTATGATTGTGCTTATTATGAAGAAAAATACTTCGCAGAATTTCAAGCCAATCCTACTGACTGCGAAACCATCAATAGGGTTTACTCAAGACTTCTTTGGGGAGGATGTGATAAGTCAAGCGCCTATGCCCAAGAAGTGGGACAAGCTAAGGCAACCAATTGTTATACACCACCTCCTGCGGAAGGTCCTTTGAAGACTGCTTTCAATACGTATTCAGAAGGAAGATATATGGAAGCCATAGGTCAATTTGAAGATTTTGTGAATACAACCACAGACGTAAATAAGAAAGCCAAATACACTTTACTCATTGCCAAGATCTACTATGGTGATTTAAAGAAGTTTACTTCAGCTCGGAAATATGCGTTGAAAGCCGCTGAATTTAGATCAGGATGGGGAGAGCCTTACCTACTAATCGGGAAGTTATATGCTTCGAGCGGACCATTGTGCGGACCTGGTAGAGGTTGGGATAGCCAGATTGTGACTTGGCCAGCAATTGACAAATTCAATTACGCCAAAAAGATAGACCCTAGCATAGCAGATGAAGCAAATAAGTGGATCAATACTTATAGCCAATATATGCCTTCAAAAGAGGATGTATTTTTAAGAAACCTAAAGCCAGGAGCAACCTTTACCGTTCCTTGTTGGATTCAAGAGAAAACAACGATTAGAACAGCCGATTAGGCATATAGTTAGTCAATGTGATGATGGGTGCAAAAAAAACTTTAACTATGGAATTTTTGCACCCATTTTTATGTTTATTAATTTGTATACAAATGTAAACTTTCAATGTACGGTAGACGACAACAACAATATGGAGGTGGAGGCTATGGCTCTCCAAGAGGAAGAAGAGGTGGAGGAAGATTCGGGATTATGCTCCTTATTGGTCTTGCTTATGCTGGTTACGCGTTGTTTAATTACTACAGCAACAGCCAAGAGAACCCTATTACGGGTGAAATACAAAGAGTCAGCGTAAGCCCAGAACAAGAAATTGCCATTGGATTACAGAGTGCGCCGCAGATGGTTCAACAACACGGTGGACTTCATCCAGATCAAAGAGCTCAAGCTTTTGTAAAAGATGTTGGAAACAAGTTGATAAACACTCCGACTGGAAGAAGATCAGAATACAACTACGATTTTCACCTATTAGCAGATCCGAGAGTTGTAAATGCCTTTGCTTTACCAGGTGGTCAAGTATTTATAACAGAAGCGCTTTTCAGTCAGTTAGATAGTGAGGATCAATTAGCTGGTGTCCTTGGGCATGAAGTAGGTCACGTGATTCATAGACATGGTGCAGAAAGAATTGCAAAAATGGAATTGACCAAGGGATTGACTGGAGCGGCTGTCATGGCTTCTGGGGATTATTCCACGGCTCAAGCCGCGCAGATGATTGGTGACTTGGTGAATATGAAATATGGAAGAGATCAAGAACTAGAATCAGATGATTTTGGTGTGCGATTGATGGTTGAAGCAGGATACGATCCACTAGCCTTATTGGGAGTAATGGATATTTTAGAAAAAGCATCTGGAGGTGGTGCAAGAGCACCAGAATGGCAAAGTACTCACCCCAACCCAGAAAACAGAAGAGAAAAAATTAGAGAATCCGTGGACAAATATAGAAGCGTCCAATAAATCAAAATTATGGCTAAAAGAGGAATGTTCGGTGGCGGAAATCCATTATTGAACGATAAAACACTAAGCAAAGCAAAAACCACAACCATTGACCGACGAGAAGGTGGAGGTGGAGATCCATTTATCACTCGTTCAGAAGGTGACGTCAGTACTGTGAAAGGTGCCATTGACAAAACACTCATGCTCTTTGGTCTATTGATGGTGACAACCATTTTTAGTTACTTAAGCCCATCTATGATGTTCCTTTGGGTAGGAATGTTGGGAGGACTGGGAGCTGTGATCTTTGCCATGATAAAACCACATCTAGCTCCGATCATTGCGCCGATCTATGCGTTATTGGAAGGTCTATTTGTAGGAACCATATCAGCAATTTATGCTTCTTCACTAGAAGGAATTGTTCTTCAAGCTGTAACATTAACCTTTGGTACTTTGTTATCTATGTTAGTACTCTATCGCAGTGGACTGATTAAGGTAACCGATAAATTTAGATCAGGCGTTATGATGGCTACCGGTGCAATAATGTTCGTATACATTCTTAGCATGATTGGAAGTTTTGTTGGCTTCGAAGTTCCATACTTGCATGAAGGTGGAATGATGGGAATTGGAATCTCAGTTGTCATCATTGGAGTTGCTGCTCTGAATTTGTTATTGGACTTTGACTTTTTTGAGAAAATAGAGACTAACCGTTCTCCAAAGTATATGGAATGGTTGGCAGGTTTAGGACTATTAGTTACCTTAGTGTGGTTATATGTTGAATTTTTAAGATTATTAGCAAAGATGAATTCAGACTAATCTGAAAAAATCTTATCAAGAATATGTATAAGGAAGTCCCTTTAGTAATTGAGTTAACTAAGGGGCTTTCTTTTTTTATGTACCTCTCTTTTATTTAACTCTGGATTATTGCTGATGAGTTTAAATAATCTTCTAAAAGTTATTTATAAAAAAAGGCTGCCCAAATGAACAGCCCTTATATTTTTATATCTATCAAACATTAATTCTATATACCTAATGGGTCGTCTTCTATAATAATTCCACCTAAAATCTGAAGACAATCTTCTTCCTGCAAAATATCAATCTCTTTTCCTTTCGACTGAATAAATTCTTGAATGTTCATAAATGATTTTTTTGATTTAATAATATACCTAACTTAAGTGCTTTTAAAGCTTTATAAAAATCTGAATTAGAAAAAACTTATTATCCAAGCCTCTCTAGCGATATACTTATTTATTATTTATGACTTCTGAAAGATTCAAGCATTATATCTAAAACCTATTTACTAAAAACTACCTGATAACTGGTAAAGTTCGTCTCACCCTCACCAAAAGGACCAAGTGTAGTAAACGATTCTGTCAATGAATATTCAAAGGAATTTTCTGTCAAAACATCAATGGTAAATCCTTCAATCCCAGTGCTTGTTGTAGTCAGATCACGAACAAGAGAAGCATTGAATACTAAAAAGGAATCTCCATCAATGGTAAACGTTCCTTCACCATTACCTGAGTGCAAGGTAGTTGTGCTAGTCTCTATATTTCCAGAACTGGATTCTAATTCTATGGTATAAGTACCACTATATTCATGTGTACCATCCTCTTTAAATTCAATCGTATAGTTGCTCTCTGTAGCCTTTCCTGTAAAAGTAGATCGAGGAGCATCCGCTTCGTCTGTTAGGACAGTACTCCCTGCATAGGATAATGAAACAAGTTCCCAAGTACCGTAGATGTTCTCTTCTTCAATTGGAGTATCACGACAAGAGGCCAAGAATATAATAAGCAGTAGGGTGACAGAAATTTTCAGTAGTAATTGCATTTTTTTGAAGATACAAATAAATAATAAAAATGTTATTTTCAATTATTTTATTCATCTCCACTTAGTAGTTTCCCCTTAGTAATTTCCACTTAGAAACGTTTTGGCTATCCAGAAGTATTATAGAGTAAATAATACTACATGAAAAAATATTTTACGTTCCTTCTTTTTAATCTATTTATCTATTCAGTTTTACTCGGTTGCAATCATAAATCAAAGCTAAAAGACGTACCTAATAAAATTAATTCTATTGAAAAGAAAACAAATCAATCCTTCGACTCAGCCTACCTCCATTGTCCTAGGAAATTCAAACTGAATGCACGCAGCCTAAGGAAATCAAAATTTAAATATTTGAAAGATTCTAAAAACTAACAGAATTTATAACTTGATCGTATTCTCCAAATGAGATCCACAGTCCATCTCTTTCATAATTGCTATATTGTATTTACAATACTGTCTTATGAAAAATTTGTCTATAATTCTTATGCTTTTTTTATCCAACTCGATTTTGGGACAGGATACTCTAGTTGTTCAGACCTTTACTTGGGACTCCACTAGTCGAGCTGAAGTATTTGAATTTCCTGACAACCCAGGAGAAACTTATCGAAAGATATTAATGGAATACAACATGCGCTGTCATGATCTTGAAGTAGGAAATGGCGCTGTTGGTTGCAGAGAATGGGATTATCATTGCAATACAGTAATCACCGATAGTACAAGGGTTGATTCTGTCAAAGCAACACATCCGTCACATGTAATTTCTAACCATGATGAGGACACATATATTTATAGTCTAAGTCCGACCTACAACTATACTGAATATTCTCAGAGTGCAGTGAATTATCTAAATGCGCAAAATGAAACATCTTATATATTTAATGAGGGTCAGAACTTTACATATGACTTAGAACAAGCTGACGGGAATATAAGGCTACAAACTTTAATTTCAGCAGAGCGACTTTCGGCAGCAGGAATTGCAGCTGGTTCCATTGAGGGTTTAAAAATATTTGCGGAAGCGCAATCATCCGTCCCTTTCTTACGCATCAGAATGAAGGCGGTTGAAGCTTCAATGACTATCCTCAATCCAGAATCACCGATACTCAATGATTTCTCCCAACATTACTTTTTAAGTACAGAAATATCTGAAGGCGAGAACCACCTAAAATTTTATGAAGGATTTGAATGGGATGGGAGTTCTTCCATACTTGTGGACCTGAGTTATACTTCTTCTACTCCAGTTAATTTAAAACTAAGCGCAGGTGTTGATGCAAGTTCAACGACAATGATTAGTGATGCGTCAGAAGGATTCGTCAATTTCGCGGGATCCGATCAATTTGTCATTGATCCGGAGATCTTTGATCAAGTGGACAGTATCGTCACCATAAGTTTTTGGGCAAGAGGAGCTGCTAGCCTTCCGGCAAATACCTATGCCTTTGAAGGAGTTGATGACAACAATCAAAGACAAGCAAATGTACATTTACCATGGAGTGATGCAAACGTATACTGGGATTGCGGTAATGACGGAAATGGATACGATCGGATTTCCAAAGGATCTTTCACAACGGAGTTTAGAGATGTATGGACACACTGGGCTTTTGTAAAAAATGCAAAATCAGGGGTCATGGCCATATACCAAAACGGCGAACAATGGCTGTATGAAACAGGCAAGTTCAAGATTATGGACATTCAAAAATTTATACTCGGTAGTTCGCAAAATAATAACAATGGCTACCAAGGAGACATCGATGAATTTAGAATTTGGAATGCGGAATTAGACAGAAACACCATTGAAGATTTAATGCATACACCACTCACTGATGCTCATATTTATCATCCAGCGCTCATCGCAGAATTTGACATGGACGAACTTGATGGAGAGACAATTACCAGTGAATTAAGTAATGCGACCGGCTCATCACCTAAAAGTGTCAACTGGAGAAAGTATCGAGGGAAGGATAAAAGAGAAAGCTTCCAGATTACCGATTTAAATCCAACACTAAGTCTTGTTCAAGGAGAGTATAGTAAGGAAATAACAACCACTGCTGTTTTAGATTCTCTTCTCAATCCGACCAATAGAGTAATAAGTTATGAAGTTATTGACAACAGTTTAATTGGAGTAGATACCATTAACTATTTTCCAGGTGGTCAGACACCAGTCTATGATGAGAATGGCGAGTTAATCCGTCTTGAGGATACCAACTCAGATGGTCAAATTGAAATTAATACGCTCAATTTCTTCAACAAAGGACCAGGAAGAATAGAAATACTTTCTTTCATTACTCCTTACGGAAATGGACTTGATCTTGGGCCTACGGGTAAAACATTTACCATTGACGTTACAGATTATGCGCCTATTCTAAAAGGCAAAAAGAGAATGAGTATTGAAGGTGTCGGAAACAATCAGGAAGAATTAGACATCAGATTCTTATTCATCAAGGGTACGCCTCATGCAGAGATAAATGAATTCCATCAAATATGGCCGATACGCGGTGCTGCAAATATCTGGTCGGGAGTTTCAAGTTTTGCCATCAACGATGATGCTGCATTTGAACCGAGAAATATCATGATACCTGCAGATGCGGGCTATATAAAATTGAAGTCTGCCATTACAGGTCATGGATCTTCTGGTGAATTTGACCGTAAAACTCATTTCATTAATATCAATGGTGGATTTGAGGAGGCAATCTATGAAGTCTGGAAAGAATGCTCAGAAAATCCAGTGTATCCTCAAGGCGGTACTTGGATCTTTGATAGAGCTGGGTGGTGTCCTGGAATGGCAACGGATGTACATGAATTTGAGGTGGGGCCATTTATGAATAAAGGTGAAATGAATGAACTTGATTATGGAATTACCACAGCTCCAGGAGGAAGTCAAGATTACAGAATAAATAACCAGATGGTTATTTATGCTGATGCAAATTTCACCAACGATGCTGAATTATATGATATCATAAATCCAAGCATAAAAACAGAATATGAGCGTTTAAATCCATCGTGTAATAATCCAAGTTTCATCGTCAAAAATTCAGGGAGTCAAACCATCAATTCACTCAGTTTTGAATATGGTCTTGAAGGAGGAGAAACAAAAACGCATGACTGGAATGGTAGCATTAGATATTTAGAAACCAAAGAAATAAGCTTGGAAGTTTTAGACCACCATTTCTGGGAAAGCAGCAACGGTGACTTTTACATCAACATTACAAGTGTTAATGGTGGTATCGATGAATATGAAGCCAATAATAGAATGACTTCAAAATACAATGCACCGTTCACCAGTGCCAAAGCATTAAAACTGGACTTGAGAACAGACAATCAACCAAGTGATACCCGAGTAAATATTTTAAATTCAGCTGGCGAACAAGTATTATCATTTTTTGGACTCGGTGCGAATCAGACCAATAGCTGGGATATCGATCTTCCAGGTGGATGCTATACAATGGAGGTATTAGACTTTGGAGATGATGGCTTAGACTTTTGGTTCTTTCCGGCCAATGGAACTGGTTGGATGAGAATAACAGAGGATAACATTCCTACGGTTTCCTTTAACCCAGATTTCGGAGGTGATTTTAATTTTGATTTCATTATCAATGGAACTACCAGCGCAGAAGAACCATTGATGGCACAAAGTCTTGCTGTTTACCCTAACCCTGTCAATGATGAGTTGCAAGTATCTTGGTTTACACAGACTAGGATTGGTGGAGTTGCACAAGTCATTGATCAGCAGGGCAAAATGATAACTAAGGTCAAGATAACTTCAGGTGAGGCATTTAGTATTGATACATCAGAATTATTGCCAGGAATGTACTATCTAAAGTTGGTATCTGAGGCAGGAGAAGAGCATCGAAAGTTTGTGAAAATGTAACCCGTAAAAAGAATATGAACTACGATAATTGGTGACAGTCATCAATTAAATTTTTACTGGCTAATATTTTAAGACTGTTAAAGAATGAGTTGATGGCAACTTATTTCTTCTGAGAATACATTGAATTCATCAGAGAAATGAAATCAGCCCATTATAAAAATCATGCTTTAGATCAAAGCATGCAACCTTTCTCTCTTAGCAGTGCTCTTTAAAGTACATAAGCCTAAAATGAAATCATTAAAACATTACTTTCTGCTCCTAATGGTCCTTCCATTTGCCTTGAGCGCACAAAATACCTCCTTAAGTAATCAAGACTGGCCCATAAAACTTTCCATCCTTGATGAGAGCATTAGCTATCCGACTTTAGGATTATTTCAATGGAGTTATAATCCTGCATTTACAATTGGGACAGAGTATTTGTGGAAAGAGAAAGAAAAGTCTTCATGGTATTTTGGAACAGACCTAGGGTTTTATCATCATGAAGATTGGAAGAGTGCTGTTTTTGTGCTTGGTAGTCTGGGGTATAGACGACACTTTGGAAGACTAAATCTAGCCCTAAGTCTTGGAACTGGATACGCGCATACTTTCACAACCAAGCCCGTATATAGAAACGAAAATGGAGAATGGCAGAGAGTTTCAGAAAAAGGAAATCCAGCCTTAATGTTGCAGTTTAAATCAGAATTAAGTTATGCACTCAAAGATAAATCACTAAGTCCTGAACTCTTTATTTCGTTTGCAATGGCAGCAGATGTTCCCTTCAGCATATTTAGTGGACTACATCAATTAACCGGAATTGGTTTTAAATTTTACCCCAACTTTTAAATTGAAACAAATGTCTATTAAAAATATCTTCATCGGTTTTTGTTTACTGGTTCTTACTATTGGTTGTCAAGAAGAACAAGTTTCTGATCCCATAATTTATGCATGTACACCTACAGAGCTGTTATCGAACAATCATCCAAAGTCTGATCAATTTCAAATGATTTTAGATCAAACAACGGAGACTTTACCAGGGATTCAGTTTAGTGTTCTTCAGAATGATACACTTTCATTTCATGGTTCTTCAGGTATGGCAGATATTCCGAATAATGTTGCCTTGATGCCATGTACGAAAACAATGGTCGGGAGTATTTCAAAAATATTTACTGCCGTCCTTATCATGCAAGCAGTTGAAGAAAAGATCGTGGATATTAATGATCTAATGCAAGACCATTTACCAATTAGTTTAATTGAAGGAATAACAAATTATGATCAAATAACCGTACGTCAATTACTGAATCATAGTTCTGGGATTGAAGACTATCTAGGAGCTAATTATCATATTCAGTCATTGAATGTTCCTAACCGTAAACTCACCCAAGAAGAAAAGATTCACCTGATTGATGGCAAAGACGAAAGATTTCCGCCAGGAGAAAAGTATGAGTATTCTAACACTAATTATGTGCTTTTGGGCTTAATGATAGAAGAAATACGAAATCAAAATTTATGGGATGTTGTAGATCAATACATCATAGAACCATTAGGATTACAAAATACAATGATGGGCACACACGACACCCCGTTACCCGAAGGAACTGCACGACCGTATGTAGCTACCGGCAATTCAAAATTCATGGACATACATCAATATTCCGTATCGGATGCGGCAACGGGTGATGGTGGCATTGCGAGCTGTACTCAAGATTTAATAATTTTCATGAAGGCCTTAATCCGTGGAGAATTGATTTCAATTAGGACTTATGAAGATATGATGCAGGATAGAATTGTTATAGAAGCGGAAGAAGAATGGTATGGACTAGGACTTGAGATGGTCAATAGTGCTGAAGGTTCAATTGTGGGACATACAGGCTCTACCTCCAGTTATAATGCCATCCTTTATTACTATCCAGAAAGCGAAACATTTATTTCAGTCGCTCTTAATGGTGTAGCAGAATCAGGAGAAGCCTTACAAGTTTTACAATCAACTTGGGGCAATCTTATTGATGCGACTTTTGATTAAATAAAAGGATGCTCCTAATTAATTAGAAACATTGTCTTTCAATTCCATCATCAATTTTTCGCATGCATTATCATTACATCTGGTAATCTGAAGTTTACCACCATCAATTACTGATTTAACTTCGTGCTTAGAGACAGCTTTCCCATCTACAACAATGGCAATCATTTTATTTAAATGCTTCTGCGTAAATTTAGCAAATGCTGCAGAAGAAGAATTATTTAATGAAAGATCCAACTTTTTAAAACCATTATCATGAGCTGAAGCTACAGGAGTTTCCATTAATTTGATGGCAGCAAATTCCTTGGTGTTAACAATCAGATATTTCATCTTCTTATTATACTCCAAAAAGTTTTCATTCCAAGTAATGATTTTCTCGTCAGGTGCAACAGGATAAATAACAGCACGATGATTTCCACCTCTTTCCATTAGATACATTCCATCTTCTAATACAACAGTATTGGCATTCATGGTTTTAGGAATGGCTGGATTACAACTTTGGGTGCTCAAGGCAAATGTAGCAAGCAGACAAAAAAGAGCAGCTAATTTATTGTATGGGCAAAGGTTTTTCATTAAAATTGGTTTGAAGCAAGTATTTTCGATAAAGGATTCGAATATAGTAGAATTTAATAATTCAATTCACTATTTATTCGATTCATTTTGAGTTTATCTTTCACTTAACTTCTAGTTAAACCAATTCAATTTATCCACACTGAAGATTCCATTATTGGGGAACGGGTTAGCCTACTGACAAAATTTTGTTCTACTTAAATTATAAATCTCCTTAGCCAGCGGAGTTTAAAAATTAGTTTCTATTTACAATCTCCAGCCCATTGTTATTTACTTCAGAAACTAAAGTCCTTATAGGATATGGAATATTAATATTGGCTTGATCGAAAGCTTCTTTCAATAATATTATCGCTTCACTTTTTGCTTCAAGCTGTGTTTTGTTTTGTTTTGCATAAACCCAGAATCTCATTTGAAAATTTATTGAACTATCTCCAAATTCTAAATAATGAAACTCTATTTTTTCGTCGCCTTGTGGGAATGCCCGACTAATTGTTTGCATGGCAAGATCTTGAACCTTCCGTAGATTAGACTCATAGCCCACTCCACATGTCAATGTTACTCTTATTTTAGATGTTAAACCATAATTTTTAAACGGCTTATCAACGACTAAGTTATTTGGAATAACAACTACATTATTATCGCTTTCTTTTAGTGTTATATATCTAAGATTAATATTTTGCACCTTGCCTGCATAGCCATTGGTCTCTACAAAGTCACCTACATTTAGGATGTCCTTCACTGCTAAAAATATCCCAGACAAGGTATTGGCAATAGTACCTTGCAATGCTAAACCAATCGCAAGACCAGCAACACCTGCACCAGCAAGAATCGATGTAAGTGCCTTATCTAAATTTAGCACACTCAAGGCTAAGAATAAACCTAGCGAAATAGTTACAAGAGAAATTACAGTACCAATTAAAGATCTAATTGAATATTGCTTTATCTTATCCTTTAAGATCTTGACAAAAAAATCATTTAGTTTTTTGGAAGAATAATAGGCGATGGAAAAAATAATTATTGCCAAAAAAATATTTGGAAGATTAACCACAATTGAATTAAACCAATTCGTTAATTTTTCAAATAATAATTCCAGTGCCGTATTTAATTGCTCGTCCATTTTTTTGTTTATTTAAAATTTAAGAAATACCATTTACTACTTTTTGGTATGCCTTATCATTATAAATCAAAAAACTGTTTTATCTCCTCTTTCGATTTACCTAAAATATTTTGCAAACGACCTATTAATTCGTCCTCTTTTCCTTCCTGATAAATCAAATCATCGTCTGTAAGATCAGCATATTCCTGTTTTAATCTTCCTTTAATTAGATTCCAATTACCTTTTATTTTATCTGTTATTGCGCTCATATTTTTTTATTATGTTATTAAATTTTTGAATTAAACTCAAATGATTTTACCTCGATGCTTCTATCTTAATTGCTTGTTTGTTTTTCCATGCACTTAACATCCAACTGGTTTTTTCTATGGAGGATAAAAATCCACTCATCACATCCACCGTTCCTTCATCGTTAATTTCAGAAGCTATTTTAATGGCTTTTCTCATGATAGAAATTAATATTCTATGATTTTCTAAAACAACAGCGACCATGTTTACATCAGGCATATTATCCTTTGCTTCATTGATTTTAGATATTCGTAAATAATCTTCCATACTTCCCAGCGGTTTTTGGTTGATTGTTAAAATTCTTTCGGCTAAGTCATCAATTTTCAGCTTGGCATCATTATACATTTCCTCAAAAAGTTCGTGTATATCAAAAAAACTTGATCCGCGTATGTGCCAATGAAAACTTCTTAGATTTTGATAGTAAACACTATATGTTGCCAATAGTATATTTAATTGCTTTCCAACTTTGGCTAACTTTTTCTTTTCTATCCCCATATAATTCATATCCTAATATTTTTGTGTTGTTTTATTTGTAAACTGATATAAAATCTCTCCATGATTATTTTAAAAATAAAAATCATCACATTGGAAATGATTTGTAATCTTTGGCAATCCTTTTTACTTGGGAAAATCATAATTGTTTACTTATCATGCTTGTTTGTTTTATTTATTCTATTTGTAATCCCTCCTAATTTCAACCGTTTAGAAAAAGGAAGCCTATTTATTACAGCACTCGTCATTTTCTCCAAATTATTTTCTTGCATTTCTATCCTCTGCCTCATGCTTTTATCATTTGATTCATTAGCTAAACTTGATAAAAAACGCAATGTTCGTTTTCATGAATAGAAATTAATTTCATAATCAATTAAGAAGAAGGAGAAGAAAAAGAAGAAGGAGATGAAGAAGATGAAAAAAGTAGATTGAAATAATTTACTCCTGTGGTGGTTTGTATGGAACAATGTCCTGTATCATTTCCCAATTGAGATCAATAATGGTTTTGAGTAGGTCAATAATATCTGAAAAAGAAGCATAGAGTTCATTTGTCGTTGGATCAGTAACTTTGGCACACTTAAGTTCAACTAAAGCTGTATAGCCTTCATAAATTTTAGTCATTTCGTTTGTCTGCTGAACGAAAGGTTCTATTTGACTTTTTAATAATGTAAGTTTATCCGTACTCATTTGAGGAAATGCAGAATCCACAGAATCTAAGGATTCTTCCATCAATAGCTTACTTAACATTGCAGAAGGTACAATATCAAAGTGTGTACAAATTTTTAAAAATAGACCTGAGTTAGGCTCTACAAGTCCCGATTCATAGGCAGCGATATTATTTCTTTTAACACCAAGAGTGTTTGCAAGTTGTTGTTGACTTACTGCACTCAACTTTCTTAAAAACTTCAAATTTTTACCAAAAAAGGTAGGTTTTGGTATGTTGCGTTTATTGGTGTTGGGCATGTCTATTTTATGAACAAAATGTATAAATTGCAGCTAAATATATATTTTCTGCTAAATTTAATCTAATATATCGAACCAATTAAGGCTTTGGAAGTAGATAAATATAAAATATGGCGATGTCGAAGAAAGTGCTTCCTTTATCAAATAATATCAGATTCTTAAGAAAACTAAATGGCTTCAACCAAGAGGAATTAGCTAATAAGCTTAATATTAAAAGGTCCAATATTGCAGCATACGAAACGAAAAACGTTGAACCTAGGTTAAGAATCATTTTAGAATTAGCCAAGCTCTTTGATGTAGACATTTCTACTTTCTTATCGACACCATTAGATTCACAGAGCAAGTATGAAGGATTCACGAAGGAAAATATTGAACTTTTTACCGATACAGAATTTATCAATGTAGATAAATCACACATTGATAATTTTATTAACAAATCCTTACAGATTAAAAAGGTACTTATTGGTTTCAAGTCATTTTACGCCTTTAAAAAATCAAAAATTCAAAACTTAACTCCTTCAAATGAAAAAGTGATTTTTGATATTGATAATTTTATTCAACTAATGGAGCATCTTATTTCTCATAATGAATCCATGATCAGAGTACTTTCTTCCCAAAGGAAATAACGTATACGCCTAAATGAATCTCCTTCCTTTATAAACCGACGAATCATTGCCTTTCATTGAATATTTTAGTTCAACACTTGGGCTATATTTTCTCCTTAAAACGAAATATTTCAAATAAATAGACAGTCTCATTAAATAGAATATAATTCTTAATATTTGAAAATGGGAATTTATTTCACAAAAAGACCTAACTATAAGTAATTGATAATCAGTATTTTACGGTGCATTTGCGCAAATATGTGATTTATATGCACATTACCAGTTGATTATATTCACATTTTAATGTATCTTTGTGTTATTAATTCACATTATTAACCTCAAATTCTAATTCATGTCGCAAATACAATTTGAAAAACAATTCACCAATAACTATGACGCTTTATATGGTTTTGCATTGAAGCTCGCAAAGAATAAAATGGATGCAGAGGATCTTATTCAAGAAACTGCCTTCAAAGCATACCGAAACTTCCATAAGTACATTCAAAACACAAGTTTCAAGAACTGGACTTTTACCATTTTGAAAAATATATTCATCACAAAATATCGCAGACGAAAAAAAATTAAACAAGTGAATGTCCCAATTGAAGATGTTGTTCATTTAGCTAATAGCACCGAAGAAAACAATAATGACCTCATTGAAAACAATCTTGTTCATCTAAAAACTAACATCTCCAAATTAAGTGAAAAGTCAAGGGTTCCACTAAAAATGTATCTCAGAGGATTCACCTATGAAGAAATTTCTGACGACCTAGAAATACCAATGGGCACTGTGAAAAGCAGAATAAACTATGCTAAAACGAATTTGAAAAAGATGTTTAACACTAAATAAACTAATACAAATAATCATAAAATTAAAATCATGAAAAATAAAAATGCCTTATTACTTATATCTGGAATTATAACTGGAGCCACCGCCGTACACTTTTTGAATAGTCCAAAAGGAAAAGAACTTCTTAGACAAATAACTAAAAAAGGAGAAGAATTGAGTGAATCTATAATAGAACAATCAATAGAATTAGTCAATGAAGGAAAAGCTATGATTGAGAATACAACTAATACAGGTGAAGAGATTTTATCCGAATCAAAGGAGGCTGTAACTGATTATATCTCAGATTTCCAAAAAGGAATTGATCAAGCCAAAAAGAAACTACAAAACGCATAAATTGAATTCGACTAAAGACATAAAGGATCAAAAAAATAATTCATTGCTATTTGAATTAGGTGCAAATTACCAATATCTAAAGACAGCGCTCACTAATAGAATTGAATTGGCTAAACTTAACGTTTTCCAAATTGTGATTACATGCACTGTGTTTATTATTGTTTCAATTATTACTTCCGTTCTACTTGCAATATGTTTGGTTTTACTTATGATCGCTGCGATAATATTTATAGCGAAGATTTTAAATTCTTACATCTATGCCCTCTTAATCATGAGCGGAATTATATTTCTACTTCTAATGATTTTTTATTTCATTATCAAACCAATCCTAGTAAAAAAAGTAGAATCAAAAATTTTGGAAATAAATAATATTAAAACATAAAATGAGGATCAAAGAAAAGATAGAAAAGTTAGAGAAAGAAAAGAAATTTGCGGAAGCGCAATTAATAATTAACCTATCAGAGTTACCTTACCTATCTAATCATACGTCCGAAAAAAAGATGTCAATCAGAAATATAAATCAAAAATATCAATCAATAGGTTTAGCGCTTGCAGTCAAAAAAGTTGCTTCAATATATCGTATGTTCAAAATTTCTCGAAAGATATTTCAGCTATTTTTTTAAACAATGAATAGTTTAAATTTACAAAACACCGCTTATTTCCTAATATCAATTTTCTTAATTGGCTACATACTTATGGTGGGCTCAAGTATAATTATACCCATTATTTTTGCCATAATACTAAGCGTATTTTTAAATCCAATTGAGAGTAAAATTAGAAGCAAAATAAAAATTAAGTGGCTTTCCATTGTAAGCTTCCCCAAAATCCGAACTGTTTAAAAGTATAAAAAAACTTAACTTT
>JAHDGF010000054.1 GCA_020627785.1 Saprospiraceae bacterium | reverse complement strand
TCGATACTGCTTTTGTTGAATTGATCGATGGATCAAATTGTGAGTTTGCGGCCGATGGTTTTTGTGATACTGAACCTGATTATTTAGCTCAACGATGGGCATGTGATACCGAAGGATTAAGTTTTACAGAACAGACGGATCCTACTGGCGCTAAGTTTAAATCGGATGCAAGTTTATTTATGTCATATGGTTTTGACGCTTGCGCAAATAGATTTACAGAAGACCAGAGTCTTGCTATGTATAATAATGCGCTGGAAGAAAAATCAGAACTAGTTGATATGATTAATCCAAGTATTAGCATTCCTATGGATCAGGAATATGTAATGAATAGTCCAGTTGACTTTGATCTTGATGGTCAAGAAATTCTGTTCAGCTGGGACCAAATAGAAAATGCAGATTTTTACCTCCTTCAAGTAGGGTTAGGAGAGAGCTTGAATTTAATTTACTATGATACGATTGTGCGGTCTCCTGAGGTGATGGTTTCTGACCTCCCAACAAATTTTGATTTATTCTGGAAAGTAATTTCTTTCAATTCTACTGAATTCTGTGCAGCTCTAGCTTCTGATATTATAGAATATATCCCGACTGATGTTTCTTCTATTGAAATCTTAGATGCTGTTGATATAAAAGTAATTCCAAATTTAATATCAGGCCATGAAACAATCAAGCTTTTGTCTGAGCAGATCAAGTTTACAGACTATAGTTTATATACCTCAGAAGGTATGATTTTAGAAAAAGGTAAGATTGATTCCAACCAAACAATAGATATAAATGGCGCTCTTAGATCTGGTTTATATTTTATAGAGTTGACAGATGGAAGTAATAAATATTTACAACGATTAATGAAGATTTAATGGATGTAAGGTCCATCGACCAGAAAAAGGCAAAGAAACTTTCAGATTACCTGAAAGCGAAAGAATTTCCAAATAACATTGATAATGTTGCAAAGGAAATAACCAATTCAGTAACTGCAAAAATTGATTGCCTTTCTTGTGCTAATTGCTGTAAAACGAGTCCACCACTAATTGTTAAATCGGATGTATCAAGAATAGCTAAACACTTAGCAATTAGCAAAAAGCAATTCATGCGAAAGTATGTCTTAGAGGATGTTAATGGGGAAATGAATTTCATGAATGTTCCTTGTTCTTTTTTAAAGGAGGATAATCATTGCAGCATCTATGAGGTAAGACCGGAAGCATGTAAGCAGTATCCACATACGGATAATAAAGGCTTCTCTAGACTTAAAAAGTTGCATGCGCGAAATGTAAGTCGTTGTCCTATTGCTTATGAAGTTGTAAAGCAAATCAAAAATTCAATTGAAAAAAACATAGTGTAAATGATTTATGAATTCAAAGGGTTTATTCCTGTTATCCATGAAAGTTCTTTTGTGCACCCACAGGCGACTGTTGTCGGTAATGTCCAAATAGGGAAGAATGTATATGTTGGTCCTAGTGCTGTTATCCGCGGTGATTGGGGAGGTATAATAATCCATGATGGATGTAATATTCAGGAGAATTGTACCGTGCATATGTTTCCCGGAATTACCATTCACTTGAAAGAAGGAGCGCATATTGGCCACGGAGCTATTATTCATGGCGCATCCATTGGTGAAAACGTTTTGATTGGAATGAACTCCGTCATTATGGATAATGCGTCAATTGGTAAGGAAAGCATTGTGGGAGCCATGACCTTTGTAAAAGCTAATACAATTATACCTGAAAGAAGTCTCGTGGTAGGCAATCCCTGTAAAATCGTTAAGCAAGTTTCCGATGAAATGATCGCATGGAAAACCAACGGAACTAAACTATATCAAACGCTCCCACAAGATTGTTTTAAATACATGAGAGAAACCCAACCACTAAGACAGGTTCCAGATAATCAACCCGAACAGGAAAGTCTATACAGAACCTGGAAAGAAATCAACGAGGAATAAAATTCCCTAGGTCTTTTTTTGCAGTAATTTTTGCTTAGTCTTTTCTTTCATTGCTTCACCTAACTGTTCGCTTGCGGCAAAACTTGTAATCAATGAAGAGAGCATATCTGAAGCTGCTGTAGGTGCATTTGGTAATAAGATTAAATTACTATTTGTTGTTTCACCCATTGCTTGGAGTGTATCGTAGTGTTGGGTAATTACAATTAATGCTGATGCTTCTTGCGAATTAATTCCGACATTGTTTAGAACCTCTACGGATTCTTCAAGCCCTCTTGCAATTTCTCTTCGTTGATCTGCAATTCCTTGCCCCTGTAATCTTTTGGATTCTGCCTCTGCTTTCGCCTTTGCAACTATTCTTATTCTTTCAGCTTCTCCTTCATATTCCGCTGCAATTTTTTCACGCTCTGCTGCATTAATTCTATTCATAGACTCTTTTACTAAATGGTCTGGGTCTATGTCTGTGACTAAGGCTTTTATAATTCCAAAACCATAGGTATTCATTGCTTCTTCCAGTTCTCGTTTAATAGCTATGGCAATGTCATCCTTTTTTACAAATACATCATCCAATTTCATCTTTGGAACCTCTGCTCTGATTACGTCAAAGATGTAGGAGGTAATTTGATCATGTGGATTTTCCAATCTATAAAAGGCATCATAAACAGCTTCCTTTAAAACTAAAAATTGTACGGAAACTTTCAGCTTAACAAAAACATCATCAAAAGTTTTGGTCTCAACGACCACGTCTAATTGTTGAATCTTCATGTTCACTCTTCCAGCGATTCTATCTATCAACGGAATCTTAAATTGCAGACCTGGTAGCCTTACACTATGGAATTTACCTAGCCGTTCGACAATGGCAGTTGTTTGTTGTTTTACCAAGAAAAGACATGAAATGATTGTAATGATTGCAAGCACAGCCAAAGGGCCAAAAAAGAGTTCCATATGAAAAGTTTTAGTTAAATATACTACAAAATCATTTGGCAATTGGTTCCTTATTTTGAAGGTTGGGCATAATTCTATATATTGAAAAAAGCAAACACTACCAACTTGAAACAGGTCCTATACATCTTTTTCTTTTTGCTAATCCAATTGAGTGGAGCATTTTCCCAGCAGTTTTTTGACCATAGTTCTGCACTTGGGATATCTGGCCACTTTGGATCATATTTATACCTCGGGGGCGGAGGTGTAAGCTTTGTAGATTTTAATGGCGATGGTCTAGACGATTTAACTTTTGGGACTGAATCTGGGCAAACCATCGAATTTTATTTAAATAAAGGTGATCATTTTGAATTAGTTTCACCAGCGTATGTTACTACGATCTTTGAGCATCGCCAGATTCAATGGATAGATTTTGATAATGATGGCGATAAGGATTTGTTTGTTGTTGCTTCAAATGGTCCCAACCATATGTATCAGAATGATGGGAATTTAAACTTTTCTGAGGTTACACTAAGTTTAGGGCTTCCAGTAGTTACGAAAATTTCATCGGGAGCAAGTTTTGCAGATATAGACAATGATGGGTGGTTAGATTTATATGTGACCAACTATGAATTACCTTCTGGAGGTGGAGAAAATGAAATGTATAAATGGAATCCTTCCTTGAATCAATATGAAGATTATACCTCGATTTCTAATACAGGCAATGGTCATCGGTTAAGTTTTTGTTCTTCTTTCTTTGACATGGATATGGACGGAGACCAAGATTTGTATGTCATTAATGACGATCAGTTTCAAGAGAATTCTTTATACATGAATATAGGTGGAGGCAGCTTTATTGATGTTTCTGTTCCTTCAGGCACCAATATTTCAATAGACGCTATGAGTGCAGGAATTGGTGATCATGATAATGATTTGGATTTTGATATTTATGTTGCAGACAAAGTGCAATCAGAATTTTTAGATAATAACAACGATAATACTTTCACGGATATCACTGCAGCCAATGGAACCTCAGTGACGGATTGGGCTTGGACAAGCAATTTCTTTGATGTAGAAAACGACAGAGATTTAGACTTATATGTTTCTACTGAGTTTCCAAATGGTGGATTAAATCACTTTTTTTTAAACGATGGCGCTGGAGTCTACAGTCAACCGTTATCAGCTACAGGTGGACTCACAGGAAATGATCTCGTTTCAAGTCATGCACATGCTCTTGGTGATTTTAATAATAATGGTTCTATTGACATCATCCAGTGTAATAAAGGGACTGAAACATTCCGTCTCTATTCCAATCAAAACATCTCAAATAATAATTATTTAAAGGTTAAGCTCACAGGAAATGGTGCTTCTAAAGATGCCTATGGTGCCATTTTAGAATTAACTGCGGGAGGTATAAAAAGAATTGTTCAAACACACTCTGCCGTAGGTTTTAATTGCCAAAATTCAGACATCATTACCCTTGGGTTAGGTGCCTTAACTAGTATTGATAGTCTTGTCGTCAGTTGGCCATCAATTGGGAGTATGGATATATTATACAACTCGGATGTACTCTTGAATGCAACCAACGAGGTTGAAGAAGGTCTTGGAGTTGTGAGTTCTTATTACAATCCAATTTGCGTTGATTTACACGATGTAGTCATAAGTCCAGTACCAAGCCAAGTTTATGGAGCGCAATTTATACTTAACTCAGCTTCAACAATTCAAGCAGATCATGAGGTATTATTTCAAGCCGAACAAGAAATAAATTTAGAAATCGATTTTGAGGTGCCCATTAATGCAGAGTTTCAAGCAGAAATTAACGTTTGCGGAAATTGACAAGCTATTACATTTTAGTTATTATTCTTATATTTGGTTTGAATGACTGCCCCATAATAGATACCTACTTAAATGAACACAAGCAGATTCACTACCCAAATCCTTTTATTTAGTTTTTTGCCTTTTGCAGTTATTGCGCAGCAGTACTTTGATCAGTCTGCCAACCTTGGAATTAGTGGAAATTATGGAACGCACAGTGCCCCCCCAGGCGGTGGTTTGAGTTTCGTTGATTTTAATGGTGATGGATTAGATGACTTGACCTTTGCGACAGAAGAAGGGCAAGAATTGATGTTTTATGAAAATATGGGAGATCATTTTTCTCTAGTCTCACCAGCCTTCGTCTCAAATACGGAAGAACAGACACAAGTTATTTGGGTAGACTTTGATAATGATGGCGATAAAGACCTATTTGTTGTCTCATCGGTTGGCCCAAACCATATGTACGAAAATGATGGTGCAATGAATTTTACCGAAGTCACTGCAAGTCTTGGATTACCAGTTGTTGACTTTCATTCGGGAGGAGCGACCTTTGGGGACATTGATCAAGATGGGTATCTTGATTTATACGTTTGTCAATATGATATAGCAAATCAAGGAGCAGAAAATGAAATGTGGAAATGGGACCCATCAACAAATACGTACATAGATTATACATTAACATCAGGAACTGGGAATGGCGCCCGTCTCAGCTTTTACTCTACTTTCTTTGATATGGATAATGATGGAGATCTTGATATGTACGTTGTAAATGATAGTGGTACTCAAGAAAATAGCATGTACATGAACATAGGAGGTGGGACCTTTATCGATGTATCAGTTCCATCGCTTTCAAACATCTCTATTGATGCAATGAATGCTGCTATTTGCGATTATGATAATGATTTAGATTTTGATATTTACATAACAGATACTAATGTAGCTCAGCTGCTCCAAAATAATGGAAATAGTACTTTCACTGATGTGGCTGTTTCTGCTGGTGTCGCTGAATCTGATTGGGCATGGACTGGCAATTTTCTTGATTATGATAACGATCGAGATCACGATTTATACGTTTCAACTTATACTCCAGTTAATACAGTTAATGGAATGTATGTGAATGATGGTACTGGAAATTTCACAGAACCTTTAGCTGCAACCCATGGCTTATCTGGAACTGATACTATTTCTTCTTATGCACACGCCGTTGGAGATTTTAATGGAGATGGACTTTTAGATATAGCACTAAATAATGCTTTGAATGAAAATTTTAGACTTTACGTCAATCAAGAAATTTCAACAAACAATTTTATTCAGTTGGACCTAGAAGGAACAAGTTCTAATAAAGATGCATATGGAGCTTTCATTGAACTTGTTATCGGTGGCCAAACTTCTATTTATCATACACATTGTATTGAAGGTTTTAATGGTCAAAATTCGGATATTTTTCATCTGGGTTTAGGTACTGAAACAAGTATTGACCAGATTGTAATCCATTGGCCTTATCCAAATAGTACGACAACACTTTTAAACTCGGATATTGTCCTCAATAACATCCATCATGTAATTGAAGGGACTGGAGTAGTTAACACTTATACAACAGATCTTTGCCTTACAACACATAATGTAGTGCTTGATCCCATACCTTCTCAAGTTTATGGGGCTAGTCTAGATTTGAATAGTTCGAAAGCTGTTCAACAAAATGCTTCTGTACATTTTGATGCTGAGGTGGAAATTAATTTAATCAATGGTTTTTCAGTGCCTGCAGGTTCTGTATTTGAAGGTGAGATAAAACTTTGTAATAATTGATACTAATATTGAAGAAATGACCTTTAGAAATATTTGTTTCATTATTGCCAGCTTCCTTCCGCTCCTAATTGCGGCGCAGATTTATACACCCCAAGAGATTCCATTAAACATTACTGGAGCGTATGGGACAGAGATTTATCAAGGGGGAGGTTCTGTAAGCTTTATCGATTTTAATGATGATGGTTTTGATGATTTAACCTTTGCAACCAATGCAGGTTCTGATGTTTTATTCTACGAAAATACAGGTGATAACTTTTCATTGGTTCAGCCGAGTTATATCAGTAATACTTGTGAAGCTCGAATGGTTGTTTGGGTTGATTATGACAATGATGGAGATAGAGATATTTTTGTTACTTGTTACGACGATGTTAATAGCTTGTATGAAAATGATGGCAACATGAATTTCACAGATGTTTCTGTCGCAAGAGGATTATCCCAAATTAATGAAGCAACTTATGGCGCCTCATTTGGTGATTATGATAAGGATGGATACCTTGATTTATACATTACCAATTTTGGTCCATTAGGAGTCGGTGCAGTTAATATATTTTATCGTTATAATCCAGTGACAAATCAATATGATGATGTTACAGCAACAACAAATACGAGTAATGGATTGAGGCAATCACTTGGGTCTGTATTTTTTGATTTTGATCAGGATAATGATTTAGATTTATATGTGTATAATGATCGCTTGGCCTTTGAGAATTCCTTATACATGAATATAGGTGGAGGAGCTTTTGTTGATGTTTCTGTACCATCTGGAACCAATGCCGCAATTGAAGCGATGAACTCAGCTGTCCACGATTTTAATCATGATGGCTTAATGGATTTATACATCACGGATGGGACTAATTCCATTCATTATCAAAATAATGGAGACAATACTTTTACGGATGTTGCTTCGTCTGTTGGAACGATATATGGACAATTTGGCTGGACAGGTAACTTTCTTGATTATGATAATGACCGGGATGAAGATTTGTATGTGACTGGGGAACATGCTACAGCTTCAGAGCCTAATGGCTTCTTTGTAAATGATGGGTCAGGAAATTATACAGAACCTTTTGAAAATACGGGTGGTCTTAATGGAGATGATATTATTCCTGCTGTTGCAAATGCATCTGGCGATTTTAATAATGATGGTCGAGTAGATTTAGCAGTAAATAGGTTTGAGAACCACAATTTTGTCCTTTATGCAAATAACAACTACAATTCGAATAATTTCATCAAGATAAATTTAGAAGGGACTCAATCAAATGTAAGGGGAATTGGGTGTGTACTTGAATTAACCGTAGCAGGTGTCACTAGATATTATACGACACATAGCTCCAATGCGTATCTTTCTCAAGCTTCCGAGACTATGACCTTGGGAATCGGAAATAATACCTCTATTGATCAATTGGTGATACATTGGCCTAGTATTACTGGCACAGAGACAATACCAGGTTCTAGTTTTTTAATCAATGGATTGAACAACATTCAAGAAGGTAGTGGAGTAATGAGCACTAAAGCATTAAAAGTTTGCTTAGGAAATCATACGGTTAGACCGAGTCCCATTCCAAGTCAAACCTATGGTGCTTCATTTACTTTAAACTCCTCATCTGATGTGTCCCTAGGAGCTGATGTTGATTTTACGTCCAACCAACAAATTTTATTGGACCCAGGTTTTGAGGTGGAGGCAGGAAGTGTTTTTCATGCTTTTATAGGTCCTTGCACCAACTAATCATTGTGCCGAGCAACAAATCTATAAAATGCGGATACCCAAAGATTGGGATGGTAGGTTTCAATCCCATTTTCATTTAAAATTTTATTTTGGGCTTCAACCAAGGCTTCTTCCTTTTGCATAAGTAGTTTTATCGCTTTCGCAAATTTATAGAATTGGTCTACATCGGAATCCACAGGTATTTTTTTAGATTCAACCTTCTTGAGATAAGTATTGAATTCGCTTTTAAAATAAGGAGAATAATTATCTGATAGAGCAAAAGCTAAATAGTGTGAAAGCATTTCTAAATCCCCATGAAAATGGCTAGCTAATTTGCGATCCTTTTTTTGTAGAATTGCGAGCATTTGATCAAGGTGAAATAGAAAGCGGTTCACTCGGAGGACGAAATCTTTCTTTTCATTTAAAAGATCTTGAAATATTACTCGCATCATTTCCCTATCATGTTCAATCATTTTTAAAATGACTTGTTTGGGATAGTAATCTTCTTTTTTCCACAGCCTTTGGGTATGACCACTAACTAAAGATAAATCATACATTTCCCCAAAATCTAAATAATCGGTGTCCCAAGATTTTTGAAAATTATTTTGAATTTCCCACACATGTAGATCAATTACCTCACCTCCATTGGATAAATGTTCTTCATAAATCTTGAAATAGTGCTTTATAAGGGCAACTTTCATAAATTAAAATCAAAAAATTAATTTAAAATTCTAAAGCTAGAATAATTTAGTTTATGCATTTTGCATCTTTGAAGTTTATACACGAGAATTATAAAATGATGATCCTAACAACAGCCAAAAAAGCCTTGTTTTTTATCGGTTTAACTGTATTTGCCTTGAGCGCATGTTCAAACCCAAAAACAAATGAAGAAATAATGGAGCAAAAAAAGAAAATGCTCGGAATAGAGGATGAAGTTGAAGAAGTGCCAGAGGAAGAAAAAGAGTTTGATTCAAGTATACCAGATGCGTGCACTTTACTTACAACCCAAGAAATTGCCTCCGTCATTGGTGTAGACGCATCAATTATCAGTATTAAAGATGGTTCGAATAAAGCAAACCTAAAGGCTCGTTCATGTTTCTTTAGGTGGGAACATACTGGCATTCCAAACAGTGGAGTATTGGTTCAAGCACAGGGTAATCCTGTACCAGATGAATTTCCGCAATGGGCCAATGATTTTATATCTAATAAAATTCAAGCAGGAGAAAAAGGCTTTACAGGCGGCGCTGGTGATGAGGTTTATATGTATAAATCATTCAATGGCCCTGGTGTTGAAGGTGCATATAATTATGAGCTTGGTAAGTATTATTGGCGGATGGATGGCAGTGAAATGCTTTATATGGTTGCTTTCAATATCCCTTCCGAGGAAGCAGAGCAAGTTGCTTGGGCAGAGAAAATTTCAGCATTCGTAGCCAATTAGAGAATGCTTCAAAGCCTTTATATTGAAAATTATGCAATCATTGAAAAAATCCAATTGGATTTCAGTGATGCTCTAAATATTATCACAGGAGAGACTGGGGCAGGTAAATCTATTATGTTGGGTGCCATTTCTCTTATTTTAGGGAAACGAGCAGATACTAAAATACTTCATAATGCAAAGACTAAGTGCATTGTCGAAGCCATATTTACAGAGCTTAAGAGTGAAACCCTCAGCTTTTTGGAAGAGGAGGGATTCGATAAGGATGAAGAGTTAATCATACGTCGAGAGATAAGTCCTTCTGGAAAATCCAGAGCATTTATTAATGATACACCCACAACTCTGAAGCATCTCTCTAAAGTAGCCTCGGGTCTCATTGATTTAAATCGTCAATTTGAACTACTTGACATACAGCGTGCTAAGTTTCAACTTGAAATGATTGATGTAACTGCTGGCACCACAAAAGCGGTTAGCGACTATCAAACGGAGTATTTTGATTTCAGAAAACAAGAAGCAGAGTTGCAGGAGTTAAAACGATTAGACAATGAAGCAGCGAAAGAACAAGAGTTCCTGAAATTTCAGTTCAATGAATTAAATCTTTTAGAGATTCAAGAAGGAGAGCATCAATCTCTGGAATCCGATCTGAAGGTTTTGGCTAAAACCGAGCAATTAGGTACCCTTAGTCAAAAGACAATTTACTCACTTTCGGAGGATGACCCATCCATCATTGACCAATTACGTCTTCTGAAAAGAGAGTGGGAAGATCTTGCCGCGCTCAATCCTTTATATGATTCCATTGTACAATCATTGACCAATGTAGAGAATGAGATTTTGGAAGTCGTTTCCTTGAGTGAAGAGGCTAAAGATAGATTAGAAGTAGATCCATCCAGAAAGAATGAAATTGAGGATCGATTAAATCAAATCAATGCGCTTTTAAATAAGCACCGGCTTAAATCTTCTGATGATTTGATGGTCTTGCATTCTGAACTCGAAGAAAAATTGAATAAATATGGTTCAAGAGAAGAGCAGATTAAGCTTTTAGAGGCAAAGATTACTAAGTCGGAAAAAGATCTCAGGATTAGGGCAGAAGCAATCAGCGCTAAACGTAAAAAGGTTTTTAAAAAATTAACTGATAAAATTCATAAAATCCTGGCCTCTTTGTCCATGGCCTCAGCTCAAATTGAGTTTCATCATAGCTATTCTGCACCTTTGACCTCTACTGGAATTGATATTGTTGAGATTTTATTTTCAGCAAATAAAGGGGGGAAATTTACTTCTATAAAACAGGCTGCTTCGGGCGGTGAGATGTCTAGATTAATGCTTGCCATGAAGTCTACAGTGGCCAAGCAAATGGAGTTGCCTACCTTAATTTTTGATGAAATTGATACGGGAGTATCTGGAGAGGTTGCGTTGAAAATGGGTGGACTTATGAAAGATTTATCATCTAATCATCAGGTAATCTCTATCACACATTCTCCTCAAGTAGCGGCAAGAGCAAGTAAACACTTCCATGTATTTAAGGAAGAATCCAAAAAGAGAACGTTCACTAAAATAGAGGAACTTGACTCTAAATCTAGGATTACTGAGCTTGCAAAAATGCTAAGTGGATCTAATCCTTCAGATTCAGCAATTTCAAACGCTCGCGAATTACTTGAATTAGAGTAGGAAAAATATATCTTTGACAAAATTTCAATGCCATGGGAAAGGATATACTTCAAGGTAAAAGAGGGATAATATTTGGAGCTTTAGATGAGCAATCTATTGCTTGGCATGTTGCTGAGCATTGTGTTGCTGAAGGAGCGAAGATCACTCTAACCAATGCACCTGTCGCCTTACGATTCGGGGGATTAGATAAATTAGGCGAAAAGCTTAATTGTGAGATTATTCCAGCTGATGCTACCTCGTTGGAGGACCTCGATAATCTATTTCAGAAAAGTATGGAGGTTTTAGGTGGAAAAATTGATTTTATACTCCACTCTGTGGCAATGTCCATTAATGTCCGTAAAAAGAAGGAATATACTGACATCAACTATGATTGGATGCACAAAACCTTCGATATCAGTGCTATGTCTTTTCATCGAGTCATGCAGACGGCCTATAAGTTAGATGCAATGAATGAAGGAGGATCTGTATTAGCACTTAGTTTTATTGCTGCTCAACGTGTTTTTCCAGACTATAATGAAATGGCAGAATCTAAAGCTCTATTGGAGTCTTTCGCTAGAAGTTTTGGGTATCATTACGCCAAAAAGAATAAGGTTCGGGTGAATACAGTTTCTCAGTCTCCGACAATGACCACAGCAGGTAGTGGAGTAAAAGGCTTTTCAGATTTTTATAACTATGCTGATGCCATGTCTCCATTAGGCAATGCGGATGCTGCCAGTTGTGCTGATTTCTGTGTAGCCATGTTCTCTGACTATACTAGAATGGTTACCATGCAGAACTTATATCATGACGGAGGATTTTCTACCATGGGAATGGCCCCTGAAGTACTAGGATAATTGTCTCAGGTCCATATTGCTGAACTCAAGGCCTTGTGCCCAGACCCAGATTTCATTGAATCTCATCTTTTGAATCTCAAGGCTGTTTTTAAAGGGACAGATCATCAGATTGATACCTATTATAGGGTGCCTTCCGGCAAATTGAAAATTCGTGAAGGCAATGTAGAAAATACACTCATTCGTTATAATCGGGTTGAATTAAAGGGAATTAAGAAGTCAAACGTCGACTTTGTGCGACTTCAACCGGATCAAGTTGCTCCTACGAAATCTTTATTTTCCAGTTTGTATTCTCCACTAATAGTAGTTGATAAGAAGCGTAAGATCTTTTTTATTGATCATGTTAAATTTCATATTGACCTTGTTGAAGGATTAGGATCATTTGTAGAAATTGAAGCAATTGGCCCTTCTGACCAACCATATGATGAACTATTGGTCGATTGCCAACATTACATGAAGTTGTTTGAAATCTCTCCAGATTCATGCATTGATGGTTCCTATTCTGATCTGTTACTTTCTCTGGAAACTTAAAAAAAGGTTGCATTTTTGCAACTTGCATTTTTGCAACTTTCATTTTTGTAACTTTCATTTTTGCAATCTATTAGAATATCCTCTATCTTTATTGAATGGAAGCTCCATTCATTTACGGTAAGATGGTTGAAAAAAAGGCTTTTGTAAATAGGGTGGAAGACATTAATGTCTTGACCCAAAATATGAAAGCTCAAAACAACATAATTTTAATCTCTCCTAGGCGGTGGGGAAAAACATCTTTGGTCCAAAGAACAGTAAAACAATTGGTATCGAAAGACAAGAATTACAAAAGTTGTTTTATTGATATCTACAAAGTTCAAAATGAAAATGATTTTTATAAAGCATTTGCGGAAGCGATCATAAATGCTACATCAGGAAAAATAGATGAGGCTATGGACTCTGTCAAGAATTTTTTTAGTGCCATTGTCCCAAAGTTGAGTGTAAATCCAGATCCAAATTCTGAAATTTCTCTAAGTATGGATTGGGAGGAGATTAAAAAATCTCCAGATGAAATATTAAATCTTCCTGAATCTATAGCCAAGAAAAAAAAGATAAAATTAGTCATCTGTATTGATGAATTTCAGAACATCGGAAGTTTCGAAAATCCATTAGCTTTTCAGGAAAAATTAAGAGCAAGTTGGCAATACCATCAAAATGTAAGCTATTGCATCTTTGGAAGTAAAAGGCACATGATGATGGAGCTATTTGGTGCAAGTGAAATGCCTTTTTATAAATTTGGGAGTTTGATGTTTCTTGAAAAAATATCCACAGCACATTGGGCTAAATATATTCAAAAGGAATTTAAACGTACATCCAAGTTGATCTCAAAAGAGGATGCAACATACCTTGCCGAGGCAGTAGAAAATCATTCCTATTATGTTCAGCAATTAGCCCAACTAGTATGGTTTAGAACCGCTCATAAGTGTACTTCAGAAATTGTGGATCTAGCTTTAGATAGTCTTCAATTACAACTTTCTATGTTATACAGGCAGATTACCGATACCTTATCTAAAAAACAGGTGAACTATCTACATGCATTAATAAACGATGAAAAGGAATTGAGTTCAAAGGCTACCATTGAGAAATATAATTTAGGTACAACTGGAACAGTCGCTAGGGTCCGATCCTCATTAGAAGACAAAGATGTACTTGATTATCTACACAAAAATATCAGCTTTAACGATCCAGTATACAGGTTATGGTTAAAGAACTATTACTTTGTTTAGTCGCCATAAGTGACTCGGTAAATCGCATTTGCATAATCGTCACTTACTAACATAGATCCATCTGCCATCCATTCGACATCGACTGGGCGACCCCAAACTTCATCTGTTGATTGATCCAACCATCCATCTATGAATGGCTTATAGCTTGTCGCTTTTTTATTTTCATCAAGTTCCACCATCATTACACGGTAGCCACTTTTCTTCGAACGATTCCAAGAGCCATGTTCAGCAATGAAAATCTGATTTTTGAAGGTTGATGGAAACATGCTTCCCTTATAAAATTCTAAACCTAAAGGTGCCACATGAGCTCCCAAAGTTTGAGCAGGAGCAACATAGTCACCGCAGTTTTTACCTTCTCCAAATTTATCATCCAGTACATCTCCTTGATGGCAGTATGGGTATCCAAAGTGTAGCTGTTCAGCCGCGGCATGGTTCAATTCACAGCCTGGCATATCATCTCCCATCATGTCCCGACCATTGTCGGTAAACCAAAGATCCTTTGTTTCTGGGTCCCATGTAAAACCAACCGTATTCCTAATTCCATGTTGGACAATTTCTAGGTTCTTAGTTTCAAGATCAAGTCTTGTTAGGCTTGCATAAATCTCATCCGATTCACATATATTACAAGGCGCACCTACAGGCACATATAATTTGCCATCAGGCCCAAAATCTATAAACTTCCAACCATGGTGAGTATCCGTCGGAAATTTATCATACACTACAGTAGGTTCTCCTGGCGCGTCTAATTTTGATAGAATATTTTCAAATTTTAATATCCGACTCACCTCCGCAACGTATAAATCTCCGTCCTTAAAAGCAACTCCGTTTGGCATTTCTTTCTCATCAAGAAGCGTAAATTTTTGGTCGACTTTAAAGTCTCCATCTGTATCCCTCAAAGCATAGACATTTCCAGCACCTCTTGTACTCACAAAAAGAGTCCCATCTGGAGCTAAACACATACTCCTTGCGTTATCAACCTCAGTTGCATAGGCCTCAATCTTAAATCCTTCTGGCAGATTTAAAGTATTAAATGGAAGTTCATCTGGACTGTCTTGAACTTTCTTTAATGGATTACCTGGAGGATTAATCGCAGACTTACAACTTGTAACAAGCACTAGAAGTGCGATGAATAAAAATCTCATTTAGCTTAGTTTGGATAAGGTTTCTTTAATTCGACGACAAGCTTCAGTTAGTTGATCTTCAGAGGTCGCATAAGAAATTCTGATGCAATCTTCCTCACCAAATGCTGCACCAGCAACTATGGCTACATGAGCATTCATTAAAATGTACTCTGCAAAATCAAATGAATCTTTAATAGTTGTTGTTCCATCTGATTTTCCAAAATATGAACTGACATCAGGGAAAATGTAAAATGCTCCTTGGGGGTTATTAATTTTGATACCTGGAATTTCTCCCAACAACTTTTGAATTAATTTTTTTCTGTTTAAATAAGCCTCTGCCATTTTATGAGTCGGTGCTAAATCCGAAGTTAAAGCTACTGCAGCAGCCTTTTGTCCAAAGGAATTAGCGCCGGAGGTGAATTGGCCTTGTACTTTATTGCAGGCATTTATCAACCATTGTGGTCCACCCATATAACCCAATCTCCATCCAGTCATGGCAAATCCTTTAGACATACCATTTATTGTTACGACTCTGTCTTTGACCGAAGGTATGGTGCCAATACTTGCGTGCTTGCCTGTGAAATTTATATATTCATAGATTTCATCACTGATGATGGTTATTCTTTCATGCTTTTCAAGCACAGCTGCTAATGCTTCCAACTCATCCATGGTATATACTGAACCCGTTGGGTTGCATGGTGATGAAAAAATAAGAAGTTTGGTCTTATCTGTTATAGCTGCCTCAAGTTGATCTGGAGTAACCTTAAAATCTTGATCTATTTTACCCTTAACCGCAATAGGTGTTCCTCCTGCAAATTTTACAATATCAAAGTAACTGACCCAGTATGGGGTTAATATAATGGTCTCATCTCCCGGGTCTAATAAAGCCAAGCACACATTTGCAATGTTTTGCTTTGCTCCATTGGAAACGGAAATTTGTGTTGGAGTAAATTCTAGTCCATTATCTCTTTTAAATTTAGTTACAATGGCTTCCCTTAATTCTAATAAACCAGGAACTGGAGTATATCTTGTATATCCTGCATCTACTGCCTCCTGTGCGGCTTTAATAATATGGTCAGGGGTGTCGAAGTCTGGCTGACCCAAGCTGAGAGCAATTACATCATGTCCTTGGGCTCTTACTTCTCTGGCCTTTTGAGCCATTGCAAGGGTTGCAGATTCAGACATGTTTTGTAACTTATTCGATAGTAATTCCTTGGAACTCATAGTCTAAAATTTTCTCAAATCTAATGAAATCAATATTAGATTCGTCTTTAATATGTTACAAACTTGATTTAATTCAATCTAATCCTTTGTAGAATTATTTCCGAAATTAAATTCAGAAGTTTTAAGACTGTAGGTCGTCTTTGAAACTTCAGTAACTTTTGTATCCATTCTGCTACCATCTTTTTCAATAATCTCTGATTCTAAAGACATGCCGTTGAAGTCCACCATTAATTGGTTAAACTTTGAAGAACCTTGATCCCCAAAAATACTATTATTTAAAGTGGCCAAAGAAATCGGGAAATCCTCCGCTATAAAAGCTGAAACTGATTCACCCTCCTCAGAACTTCCAATGATTTTTTGGCATCTATAGCCTAAGATGGTTTTATATTCCCCTGTTTTTTCAAAATTATAATCAGGGACCATTTCATCTGTAACCAAAGATGCTCCAAGTTTCAAAAATCTATCACTGGTGGCATATCCTTCCTTGTCCTCTAAATTGTAATTGACCATTAGATTTTTGTTTCCATCAAAAACAATAAGTGCATTTTCAGTCTCAATTCCCATGACTTTTTCGTCAGAGGTAAATCGGTAGGCACCATTGGTTTTTTTACCTTTTTCATCTACTGATTCATAGAGAACATTTAGTGTAAAATCATAGGACTCTGGTAGCTCACTAGATTTATCATAATCAATCAGAAAATCACTGTAAGTTTTGCTTTGGTAACTCGAGTCTCTTTCATATTCATCTCTAAATAGAGAGTCAATGGAATTATCAAACTTAGCAACTATTTTATCGGCTAATCTTTCAATCGCCTTATCTGCCAAAACATCCCCTAAAGTGGTGCTTATATCATTTGCAGCATCCTTCAAAAGCTTACCTAACTTTTGGCTCGAAAGATCCGTAGGAAGTGTTTGAATTAATAGAGATAATAGAAAAATTGGGAAGTACTTCATGGACACATTTTTAGATTGACTTTTTCTTTTCAATGATTTCTTGAACTATTGTTGGATTAAGTAAGGTTGAGACATCTCCCAGAGAATCAAATTCATCACTGGCTATTTTTCTCAAAATCCTTCTCATAATTTTACCTGATCTAGTTTTAGGTAAGCCAGATACAATGATCATTTCATCCGGTTTTGCAATCGGCCCAATCATTTCGGTAACCTTAGCTCTTACCTCCTTTTCAAACTCATTTTTTGTTTTTAAAGTTTCATCAGTAATCATAAAAGCATAAATACCCTGGCCCTTGATTGGATGTGGGAAACCCACTACGGCAGATTCAATAACCTCAGGGTGTTCGTTTATTGCATTTTCAACTTCCGCTGTTCCTATTCTATGTCCAGAAACATTGATTACGTCATCAACTCTACCAATCACTCTTATTCTCCCTTCCTCATCTCTTCTCGCCCCATCACCGGTAAAATATTTTCCCTTATAAAGACTAAAGTAGGTAGACTTACAACGGGCATGATCTCCATAGGTAGTTCTAATCATACTTGGCCATGGCTTATTAATACACAAAAGTCCTTCTACATTATTACCTTTCACTAGATTCCCTTCTGAATCAACAAGTACTGGCTCTATTCCTGGTAGTGGATAAGAGGCATAACATGGTTTAGTATCAGTAATGCCTGGGAGTGGAGTAATCATAATTCCTCCAGTCTCTGTTTGCCACCAAGTGTCAACAATAGGCACCTTACTTTTTCCAATAACCTCATTGTACCAATTCCATGCCTCCTCATTGATTGGTTCACCTACAGTACCCAAAACTTTTAAACTTGATAAATCATATTTGTCAGGGATGTTTAATCCTTTTGCCATTAAGGCTCGGATGGCAGTGGGGGCAGTGTAAAATTGATTTACCTTATGCTTTTCGCAAATTTCCCAAAATCTACCTGCATCTGGATAGGTAGGAACTCCTTCAAACATCATCGTAGTTGCCCCAGATAGTAATGGCCCATAGATAATGTAAGAATGTCCAGTTATCCAACCAATATCTGCTGTACACCAATACACATCATTTTCCTTATACTGAAAAACATTGATGAATGAAAAACTCGCATAAACCATATAACCTCCACAAGTATGAACAACTCCTTTTGGTTTTCCGGTTGAACCGGAAGTGTAAAGAATAAAAAGTAAGTCTTCCGAATCCATTTCCGTGGCCTCACATTCTTCTGACATGCCATCTAATTCGTGATGCCACCATTTATCAATGGTATAGTCCCAAGCGATTTCATCAGAACCATTTCTGAACACTAACTGGGTTTCAACGGAGTCACAATTCATTTTGATTGCATCATCAACGACCTCCTTCACAGGAATTATTTTATTACCCCTCCTGTTGACATCTGCAGATATGACCATCTTTGCTTGAGCGTCTTTAATCCGATCTGCTAAGGCTTGAGCTGAAAAGCCCGCAAAAACCACAGAATGAACCGCTCCAATTCTTGCACAAGCCAAAACGGCTATGGTTAATTCTGGGACCATTGGCATATATAAAATAACCCGGTCACCTTTGACGATTCCATTTTTCTTTAATGCGTTTGCACACTGATTAACAGCCGATAAAAGTTCTTTGTAGGTAAATTTTCGAGTGGCCTGATTTGTATCATTAGGTTCCCATAGTAAAGCGGTTTGATCACCTTTCTTTGCAATGTGTCTGTCTAAACAATTTTCGGTAATGTTCAATTTGCCTCCTACAAACCAATTAATATTTGGGCCATCAAAATCACAATTGCAGACCTTTTCCCATTTTTTCTTCCATGAAAAAGTTTCAGCTTGTTTTCCCCAAAATAATTCAGGATCATCAATACTTTGCTTGTATATCTCTTTATACTCTGAAAGGGAGTTAATTTGTGTTATCTCGCTCATGGCAAATGTATTGGATTGTGAAATTCAAGAATTACTTTCCTAATAGAAAGGGTAGCAATTAAATATGTTTAGCTAATTTTAGCCTCCTTAAAAGTAAAGAATGAAAGATAAAATTTCGTTACTAAATGAAAAAATATCCTTAGCACATAAAGGTGGAGGTCAAGATAGAATAGACAAGCAGCATTCCAAGGGGAAATTAACTGCAAGGGAGAGAATCCATCTCCTACTTGATGATGGTTCTTTTGAAGAATTAGGAATGTTTGTTGAACACCGATCTGTAGAGTTTGGAATGGAGCGTCAAAAATTTTTGGGGGATGGAGTCATCACGGGATATGGCCGAATTGCTGGTCGTCTTGCCTATGTGTATTCACAGGACTTCACAGTTTTTGGAGGATCATTGTCTGAAACTCACGCAGAAAAAATTGTAAAAATTCTGGAGCTGGCTATGGACAATAAAGCTCCTGTTATAGGATTGAATGATTCGGGCGGAGCTAGGATACAAGAAGGAGTTAACTCATTGGGTGGATACGCTGATATATTTTTTAGGAATGCCATCGCTTCCGGTTACATCCCTCAGATTTCTGCAATAATGGGGCCTTGTGCTGGTGGAGCAGTATATTCTCCTGCCATCACGGATTTTATTATTATGGTTGAGGAAAGCTCGTATATGTTTGTTACTGGGCCGAGTGTGGTAAAAACCGTAACCAATGAAGAGATTACCTCAGAAGAACTTGGAGGAGCCATAACGCATGCGAGTAAGTCAGGTGTCACTCATTTGACAGCTGATAATGATAAAGAATGTCTCTTAAAAATAAGACGTTTGCTTTCTTACATTCCTCAAAGTTGCGAAGACAAAGTAGAGGATCTTCCGATTAGCCTTGGAGAAGAAATAAGAGAAAATTTAGATACCATTCTTCCGGACAGCCCAACCCAACCATATGATATTAAAGAGGTCATTAATGAATTGGTTGATGAAGAGTCCTTTATGGAAATTCACCCTAATTTTGCAGAAAACATTGTTGTCGGCTTCAGCAGACTTGGCGGTAAAAGTGTAGGAGTGGTAGCTAATCAACCAACGAGCTTAGCTGGTGTACTTGATGTAAACAGTTCTAGGAAGGCAGCAAGGTTTGTCAGATTCTGTGATAGTTTCAATATCCCATTATTGGTTTTAATTGATGTTCCTGGCTTTCTTCCTGGGACAGATCAAGAATGGAATGGTATAATCACTAATGGAGCCAAGTTGCTTTATGCTTTTTCTGAAGCTACAGTGCCGAGAATATCTTTAATTATTAGAAAAGCATATGGAGGGGCTTACGATGTTATGAACAGCAAACATATAGGAGCAGATTTGAATTTTGCGTGGCCTAGTGCAGAAGTTGCAGTTATGGGGGCAAAAGGGGCCACTGAAATAATCTTTAGAAAAGAAATAAAAGAGGCAGATAACTCAGAAAAAGTTTTAAACGAAAAGGAAAACGAATATTCTGAAAAATTTGCAAATCCCTATAAAGCTGCTGGACGTGGATTTGTTGATGAAGTTATTGTTCCAAGTCAGACAAGAAGGAAATTAATTAGAGGCTTTCGTATGCTCGAAAACAAAAAAGTGGATCGCCCAAATAAAAAACACGGAAATATACCTCTATGAATAAAAAGACCATTCAGGTATTTGTTACCGGCGGAACCTTCGATAAGGAATACAATTTCATAAATGGTGAGCTATATTTCAAGGACACTCATTTAAAAGAAATGTTTGAAAGAGGTAGATCTACATTGGACATTGATGTGAAAACCCTGATGATGATTGATAGTCTAGAGATGACTGAAGAAGACCGGCAGATCATTTTGCATAATTGTAAAAAGACAACTCAGTCTAGAATCATAGTAACCCATGGTACAGATACTATGGTGCACACAGCTCAACTTTTGGCAAATGCTGATCTTAAAGAAAAAACAATCGTCTTAACAGGAGCTATGGTGCCTTATGCATTTGGTACATCTTCTGATGGATTTTTCAATTTAGGAGCAGCCTTAGCATTTGTGCAGGCGTTACCAAGAGGGGTTTACATCAGTATGAATGGACGATATTATAATTGGGATAATGTTAAAAAGAATAGGCAAACAGGTTATTTCGAATCGTTAGATTGAGAGAAAATATAGTTTTTCCCTTGGTTTCAACCTAAACCATTGGTTATCAATTAAAAATGTATAACGAGGAAAGCATATATTTTATTCAAATTAAGATTTAGTTTAATATTAAATATTAACTTTGCTTCCTTATAGGACTCTTGTAAAATGACTCATATTTTGAAAATAATTACAATGAATAAGCATTTCATCACTCTAGTGATATTTTGTTTTACCTGCTCCTTAGGTGTATATGGACAAAATCCCATGTTAAACTCTGGGGTCTCTGTTAAGAAACTATGGATGGACTACCAATCTCAAAACGGAGGAAGTTTATCAGATTTTACTTCTTATCACCATGGTTTTGAAATTGGCTATAATAGGACCCTCAGTGAAAGATTGATTTTAAATGTCCCATTTAAAGCTGGGGTAGTTACCAGTCATGTTCAAGATTTATCAAATTGTATTCATAAAACCACCTATGGGTTAGACGCTAAGTTGCAATATATTCTTGGTAGCACAACAGATAAAGTCAAGCCTTATTTGATGGGAGGACTAGGCATAGTTGGCGAAGTAGAAGGAGAATCAAACATTCAAGTACCATTAGGACTTGGCGCATTCATAAAAATTAGAGACAATGCTTGGTTTAATTGGCAATCGGAATACCGGTTTAGTTTAGCTGAAGACAGAAACAATCTTCACCATGGGATTGGATTTGTGTACCAGTTTGGGAAGTCTGCAGATAAGCCAATGATAGAAGAAGAGGTATTTAAAACAGATTCAGATGGTGACGGCATTATGGATGATATTGATCTTTGTCCCCAAGAAATTGGTACCCAAGAAAACATGGGTTGCCCAGATTCTGATGGTGATGGAGTTCCAGACTTCAAAGATGAGTGTCCTAACTATGCAGGTTTGAAGTCTTTCAAAGGTTGCCCAGATTCTGATGGTGATGGTATTGCAGATAGTGAAGATGAATGCCCGAATCTGGCAGGAGTTGCAGCAAAGAATGGTTGCCCTGATGAAGATAAAGATGGTGACGGGATTCCTGATGCTGAAGACAGCTGCCCTAATATTGCAGGTTCTGAAGAAAATAATGGTTGTCCGGGAGGGGATCAGGATAAGGATGGAATTCCAGATTCAGTAGATAAATGCCCGAATTTATACGGAGTTTCATCGGCCAAAGGTTGTCCTGATTCAGATAATGATGGAATTGGGGACCCATTTGATAAATGCCCTACCAAACCAGGACTCTCTGTTTATGAAGGCTGTCCAGACACTGATGGTGATGGACTACATGATGGTAGAGATAGATGTCCAAGTTCGCCTGGATCGGTAGATAATAATGGCTGTCCTGAAATCGCTAAAGAGGACAGGCAAGTATTAGAATTGGCCATGAGAGCTGTTCAATTTGATACTGGTAAATCAACATTGAAGCCAGAATCATATGCCATCTTAGACCAAATAAGTGGTATTATGAACAGATATCCCGATTATAATCTAAGTATAGAAGGATATACAGACAGTGTAGGAGATGCAAACAATAATCTTAAACTGTCAGAAAAGAGAGCAAAATCTTGCCATGACTATCTCGTGAGTAAAGGGATCTCTGTGCGCAAATTAAACTTTGCAGGATTCGGTGAAGCGAACCCAATTGCTGATAATAATTTACTAAGTGGAAGAGCTCTCAATAGAAGAGTAGAATTTAATCTTACACCAGGCAATTAAGCAAGCCAAAGAAAATTAAATGAAAAGGGTGGCCGATTAGGTTACCCTTTTTTTGTGTCTTCTACTTTTTTTGCCTTGAGCAGAACCGTCTTTTTCATCTTACGTTGATAGCGGGTCAATTTTTTTGAGATCTCTTTGTCATGAGATCCAAGTATTCTTGCTGCTAATATTCCAGCATTTTTAGCTCCATTCAAGGCAACGGTAGCTACTGGAATACCATTTGGCATTTGTAAAATAGAAAGAATAGAATCCCATCCATCAATAGAATTGGATGACTTTATTGGGACCCCGATTACTGGTAGGGTGGTTAAAGATGCTACCATACCTGGTAAATGAGCTGCTCCACCTGCTCCGGCGATAATCACTTCGTATTTACTTTTTTTTGCGCTTTGTGCAAATTCAAACATCCTTTCTGGTGTTCTATGGGCTGAAACTACCGTCATATGATAGCTTATTGAAAGATCATCTAAGAATTCTGCGGCCGAACTCATGATTGGTAAATCTGAATCTGAACCCATAATTATTGCTACTCGTGCCATATGGTATGTTTTTGGCAATTATGATGCCGTGGTAAAAAGCTTAGGTAAAGTATAAATAAAATTATATCTTTGCGCCGTTAAAACCGGATATTAGGTTCGCTAAATATTCTGGTATGGTTAATAAACAAGTCCGTATAAAAAATTTAACATGGCAGTAAGAATTAGATTGGCCAGAAAAGGTCGTAAGAAAAAACCTTTCTATCACATCGTAGTAGCCGATGCAAGAGCTCCAAGAGATGGTAAATACATAGAAAGATTAGGAAGTTATAATCCTTTAACGGTTCCAGCAACCATTGAAATTGATAGAGATAAGGCCTTTGATTGGATAATGAAAGGTGCTCAACCAAGCGATACCGCTAGAGCAATTCTTAAATTTAAAGGTATCTATTACAGAAAACATCTTACAAGAGGTGTTAACAAGGGAGCCTTAACCCAAGACCAGGCAGACCAAATGTACAATGAATGGATTACAGCTAAGGAATCTAAAATATCTGCAAGAGTCGAGCAGTCAAGATTAGAGAAAGAAAACTTCTGGAAACAAGTTTCAGGTGAAATTAAGCCTAAGAAAGAAAAGAAAGTAGATGAAGCTACTCAAGCTGCATTTACGGCAGAAGCTACTGATTCTGACGCACCGGCTGAAGATGCACCAACAGAAACAGTAGAAGCAACTCCGGCGGCTGAGGCAACTCCAGCTGCAGAACCTGTAGCAGAGGAAGCTCCTGTTGCCGAAACTGCTGCTGAAGAGCCCAAAGCTGAAGAAACGAAAGAAGCGCCTGCTGCCTCCTCTGAAGAAGAGTAGACAGTTAAGTTCTACATAAGAAAACTTTTTATTGAATTTGAGCCTAGTAAAGCCCTCGGGTTTTACTAGGTTCTTAGTGTTTAAACTCAAGTAAATGGAAGCATTACAAAAAGATTATCTAGATCGATTAACCTCAATTAAAAGCCAAATTCAAGAATCAGAAGAACTTAAAAGTTATCTGGATGAAGAAGGAGATGAGGAGTACAAAGCACTTATCGATAAATTTGAAAACGAAATCCATCAGGTATATACTGATGTGGCAGATAACCATCCGCTGCAAGTTATCGCACTAGAAGATGCTTTATTGGATCATGATTTAGAAGCATTATATCTTCCCAAAGCAATGGGATATACGGTCCTAAGGGGTATTAAGAATGAAAATTGGGAATACGAAAGACCTCAAAAGCAATTCAAAAAGATTTTAGAGTTTATAATCTCTTCTTCAAACTTCGATCAAGTGAAAAGGAGAGTAGGGCAATCATTACAAATTGGATTTGCTCTTTCCAGTGATATATGGATAACTAATATCATTAACGTAGTCAATAATAAACAGGTAAGAAATTTTTTAGAAAGTCAAAACATGCTTAAGTATCATGATTTGAGAAATAGAAAAACTGCTTACATAAAATATGCTAAGCAGTTTCAATCTTTAAACTTTTATACCGCTGACTTTCCTACAAATAAGCAAGAGGTAATTCGGGAATTTAAATTGCTAAAGAAGTTCTTGCTCTATAGAGCCGATAATCATGGGGATCAAAATGCTTCATTGATGCCTCACATCAGCAAGTTAATTCAGAATCAAAGTGATTTTGAAAAAGATCCTAGGTATTCTGAATTGCTTTTTATTATTGGTCTTAAGTATGATTTGCCGGAAGGCGATAGGGAAAAAATTAAATCCTACTTCAATGAGCTGAGAGACACTCCTGAATTTGACAAAAAGCTTTTTGATGTGCTTGTGAGACTTCATTCAGAATTTCAAATTGATGCAGCGGCAGAATTGAGACTGGTAAATACCTTTGATTTAAGCAAGGATGACAAAATATCTGCATTCTATAAAGTTGTTGATATTATCCATAGCAAAGGCTACATGAATGAAGAAGCAATTAATGCTAGCAGAGACTTTTATTATTCTAATGAAGGACTTTCTTTTCAAAATACAGCCTTAAGGGCAAGCATATTTGGCTATTTCAAAAGGTTATTGAAGCAACTGGCAGAAACAGACTATGTGGATTACTTTGAAATAAATAAGGTAATGGTCCAATACATCAATGTATTCGACAACCAACAATTCAGCCATGACATAAAGAATACGAGTCTTATCTATATCAAAAAGCTTTTAAGACACTTTACAGATAAAAGAGGAAAGGATTACCAAGACATTAAGAAATACGTTTGGTCTAATTTTAAAGATTTAGACTTTATGAATGAAAAAGAATTAAAAGAACTCTTCAAAACTAAAAGAAAGGCCAAGCCTAAAACCGCCTAACCCTGGATAATTTGATCATCAGCACTTGGAATACACCGACGAGGAAATATTAGAGTTATTAGGTAAGCAAGATGGCAAAGGGATGGAGATGCTTTTTAAAAAGTATTACCAACCTTTGTGTCTTTCTGGGTATAGATATATAAAGGATAAACAAAAAGTTGAAGATATAGTACAAGAGCTCTTTTATGAACTTTGGAAGAAAAGAGCCAATATTAATATTCAGACTTCCTTAGGGCCTTACTTAAGAACTGCCATAAGAAATCGTTCTCTTAATTTTATAAAAGGCCAGAGAATAGATTTCGCTGATGAAGATGAATTAAAATCTTTTACCTCCAATGAGAGTAGTACTCAAGAAGATTTAGAAACAACTGAACTAGAAACGTTTATCAATAAAGTAATTGATGGTTTGCCTGAGAAATGTCGAATGGTATTCGTTTTGAGTAGAATTGATGAGTTATCTTACAAGGAAATTGCGGAAAAGCTCGATATTTCGACCAAAACCGTGGAAAACCAAATTTCTAAGGCATTAAAAATTCTGAGAGCAGAAGTTACCGCCTTTAGGGAAAGAGATAATTGAATGTAGAGGAAGGTGTAGAATGGCTTGTATAGTGTTAGTATATTTGTTAAAACTAGACATTTCAGAGCGGAAACAGCCCATTTTAGGGTTATATCATATGGAAACAAGAACATTAAATAATAAAAGTGTAAAAATAAGTAGATTGAGCGTAGGGGTTGTGTCAAAATAACTTGTCCTCATTATAGCAGAAGATGAATAAGCAGGATTACATATCACTAATAACAAAAGGTTTAACTAACGAAATAAACCTTTCAGAGTCTGAGACTCTGGCACAGCTAAGAACTAGCAACCAGGATTTCAGCTCTACCTATGACGATATGGAGGAAATCTGGAATGCATCTGGTTCTTATGTTCCAAATGTAACCTTTGATTCTGCCTCTGCCTTTGACAAGTTTGCAGCGAAGTACAAGATACCTACTGACTCTACGACTAAATCTAGTAATTTTGATTACAAGCTAGTCCTTATTTCAGCGGTGATAGCTTTGCTTGTGTCATCTTCTCTTTTCTTTTTCTATAACAATAGCAATTTCAAAAACACATTAACCACATTTGATAATCAAAGTGCTCAGATTGAGACTTATGAATATCAGAATGGTACCATCACTCTGTCTCCAGGAGCTTCAATTTCATTAGACGAGGCTGGTAATTTGACCGAGGTGAAAGGGAATGCGTTCTTTGAAGGTTTAGACCATTTAAATTTATCAAACGGTCAGAAAGTTGATGCTAATAATGCAGCTGCTTTTAATCTTACTCAAAATTCCGAAACGGATGAATTGAAGTTTGATGTTAGAGAAGGAGAATTAGAAATTACAGATAATTCTGGTAGTAAAAAGATCTTAAATAAAAATACCTCAGGTACATACAATCTTGAAACAAAGAGTGTGACCACAAAAGAGCTTGACAGCGCTCAAGGTAATAATTATGCCACTTGGTCTAGCAGAACGCTTTCTTTCAATGCCACACATATTGGTCAAGTGTTTGAAGAAATGGAAGATTTCTTTGGGATTACGATTAATGTTAAAGGTTCTGTCCCAGAGTGCCACTTTACTGCTCCTTTAGTAAGGAATGCCAATGTTAAAGAATTGTTTGAACTATTACACGAGTCCTTCAAATTTAGAGTAGAACAAGAAGGATCAACGACATTTAACGTCTCTAAACTTAAGTGTAAGTAGTCTTATCTACCTTCTTTTTAAAATTAGCCTGATTTTTGCCTTATCTTGAGTTACAATAGCACTTTCTATTTGTAGCTAAATATGACTCGAGTAATCATTACCACTTTTTTTGTTTTTTCATGTGCTTTCGCAAATGTGATGGCACAGAAGCAAATCCCAGATGAGATATCTATATCTTATTCTGCAAAATCTCAGTTTTTTAAAACGGTCTTACTCGAAATTTCTGACAAAAGCGGAATCAATATCGCCTTTCAAGACGAAATCATTCCTGTTGATTCTATTGTTAACGTGGAGGCTAGAAATAAGCCCATCGGATTAATCTTAGACGATTTATTGGAGGGAACAGGAACCAAGTATAAAATCGTAGGTAATCAGATTGTAATAATTGTAGATGAATATAGTCAGTCTGAGGAAATGATTACGATCAGTGGATATCTCACGGATGGACAATCAGGTGAGACTCTCATTTCTACAAATGTATTTCTTTATGATAAGTCAGCAGGAACCACTACCAATGAATATGGTTTTTACAGTCTAACTGTTCCGAAAGGAACACAGCGAATATATTATAGCTACCTCGGATATGATGTTGACATAAAGGAAATAAGTTTAACAAGAGATACAACCATTAGTGTAGAAATGAAGCCATCGGCTTTATTAAATGAGGTTATAATTTTAGAAAATAGCACTCTCAAAATCGAAGAAACTGCGGCCTCTATTGTTGAGATACCTTTAGATCGTTTAAATTCTACGGTCTCAGTTGCCGGAGAGTCGGATATCTTGCGCGTAGTCCAAAATCAAGCAGGGGTTAACTCTGGAGCAGATGGTTTTGGTGGATTAAGTGTTAGGGGAGGTTCTGTAGGTCAGAATTTAATCCTCATGGATGGAATTCCGATTTATAATCCTAGTCATGCTCTTGGAATCTTTTCTGTATTTAATTCAAACGTAATAAAATCTGCTACACTTTATAAAAGTGGTTTTCCAGCACGTTATGGTAGCAGAATGTCATCTGTTCTGGATATTTGGACTCGTGAGGGGAGTAAAGAGAAAATAGGAGGTGAATTTACAATTGGCTTATTAGCTGCCAAAGCAACCATCGAAGGACCGATAATCAAGGACAAGGCCTCTTTTTTAATCTCTTATAGAAGAACCTATTGGGATGTTTGGCAAGATTTACTTTCAAATCAATTTGCTAATACTTCAGGTGGAGAATTTAATTTGAGATACTTTTTTAGTGATCTCAATGGCAAAGTGAATTTTAAGCTTGGAAAGAAGTCTTCCATCTATTTAAGTTATTACAAAGGAGAAGATGTTTACACAAGCAACAGGTCAAGTACAATTCCTGGAAGTAATTCTGTTTTTATAAATAAAAATGAAACAGACTGGGATTGGGGTAATGAAATGGCTGTTCTAAGATTTTCACATCAAATAAGTAAAAAGGCATTTCTAAAGTCCGCCATATATTTAACCAATTACAATTTTGATACCTATGAACTCAATAGAACCGAGGAGCGACAGGATTCAAATCTAGTTGGTAATG
>JAHDGF010000081.1 GCA_020627785.1 Saprospiraceae bacterium | reverse complement strand
TAGAGCATCGGTTTGTGGTACCGAGGGTCGTGGGTTCGAATCCCATTAGCCACCCATGATGGGAATTTCTCTTATTTTTGAGGAGTTCCCATTTTTTATTTCCTCTAGAACCCCTTTATTCGCTGACATTTCAAGGATTACTTCATTTATTATGGGTGTTCGAACTTTATAGGTATTTCTCTCAATATTGAAGCCATTTGGAAAAATCGCGCTGACTATCCTACCCTTTATGGCCAAAGGTGCATTAGAATAGAAGTGGTTAATTGAAGTTAGTTTATTAATAAATTGATTTAATCTCATTTCTCGTTGATGGATAAGCTTTTCATTCACTATTATTTTTCTTTCCAGAATCCTTGCATCTTCATCCAGCAATGAACTAATTTTCATGTAAGTTTTTACCGGTATAGATCTATTTGCGTAATCTTTATCCAGCTTCGATAGATTCTTATTTATTCCTTTCAACTCCGTTTTAAGGAGTTTTAATTCATCCTTTTTTTCAGATATCTTTTCCATGAATCTAAGCTTGGCTTCTGCGACATGCTCTTCATTCAATTCAAGCTCAATTTCTTTAATCACTTGATCTATAGCAGCATGACATTTCCGAGCATTCAGAATCGTTCCTCGAACACCTTTCAATTCATAATAACCATATTTACGACTTTTATTCTTACCCTTAGAGTAGTAGCTCACATAATTAGTTGATAAACTCTCGTCCTTCAGAAGCCCCTTCAAATACAAATCATTTTCAATAGAGGTGTTGTAAATCATTCCCTTGTTACTCCCCGCCTGCCTTTCATTTATTTTTTGAATTTGCATCCATTTTTTACGGCTTATAATTGCTTCATGCTTACCTTTTACAACTGTTGGTGGATAATGTTTATAAGCCTTTAATTCAATAACTCCTGAATAAATAGGATTGTTAAATATCCTGAAGAAATTAGACCTAGACACCTTAGAAAATTGATCCTTGTACTCTTTGTACAATTCCGACTTATTCTTTCCTTCAATGAATTCATTCAATACTTTATTTACCAAAACACCATCCGTAGGATGCGGACATAGAATAGTTTTTCGCTTTCCATTTCTAGATTTCTGATCAGAATGCACTCTAACGTAACCTATAGGCGCATTTCCAGTAAAATATCCATTTAGATTAGCTTGATATAACCCATCTTTAGTTCTATCAGATATCTTTAAAGACTCACTTTGAGCTATACCAAAAGTAATTGCCAACATAACTGGCCAATTAGAGTCGTCAAAATCAATGTTACTATCTAAGCAGTTTACTTCAACACCCAGTTCCTTAAATTTTCTAATCCATAAACAACCTTCTTCTACATTTCTACCGAACCGATCCCATCTATAAACAAATATTGAATCTATATGTCCACGTTGTATATCACATATTTTATATAGCGTTTCTAACTCTGGTCTATCAAAACTCGTTCCTGTCATGGTATCGGAAAAAATACCTAAACACTCCCCTAGTTGGACTTTTGGAGAGGATTGTATTCCTTTAATTTGATAATCGTGGCTGTACCCTTTTTTGGACTGTTCTTCCGTGGAACATCTGGAATATATGTAGTATCGCATGAGTCAAATATTTCGATGAACAAGTCCACCAATTTAATAAATTCTTTGTGCTTATATTTTCTTAATGTTTTATCCACTTATTAATTGCACTTTCAAATCTTTAATCTCTCTGTACTTTCTCAATACCATGAGGATCGATTTTAGATTATCTGATCCTTTATAAAACTGATCACAGTACATTCGTTTGTTTTTATGTTGCCCAAATGAATACTCAACTAGAATACCTTTGTTATGGCCGTGGATCAACTCCGCCTTGAGTAATCCATTATTTAAGGAGTAGTTAGAATGAATAACCACATTTTCCAATCCTATCCTCTTGACTTCCTTCTGAAATTCAGACATAGTTTGCAACCAAGTCCACTTTGATCTTGAAATGATCTTCTTCTTAGTTGGAACAATTCCTTTAGGTACAATTAGCGGTGTTGAATATTTTATATTCATGAGTTAGGCTTGTTATAATCAGTTTCGTCTAATTGAATTGGTAATAGGTTTAAGTCAAATACTAAACATCGACGTGATTTATCACCAAACTTCTTTGCTTTTACCCGCCCAATAAATCCATCACTTACTTTTAAATAATGATTCAATGTTTCTCTATCAAAAAGCCTCTTAACCTTTTGCTTGGCTCCATGTTCTCTATACAATGAAAAGGCATTATCCAACCTTAAGAATAGAAGCGTTTTCGGTTCGTCTGGCCATTCCAATTTTATTGATTGATCGTTCTTGTCACTTACCTTGATATCTTTCTTCTTTTGAACTATATAATCTTCTGCTGCACTCAACCTGTTCTGTTCTATCAAGAAGCCCACAATGCCCCAAAACGTAAATACCTCATTACTTCCTTTGACCATTTTACTTTGAGAAACTGCTCTATCAGAGGCTATATCAAATATTTCAGATACTTTAAAAGGCAAGTACAAATGACGTTTCAAAAGCATGGCTATAGCACATACAATGGCATAGTTCTTAATTACCCGTTCATTGGGAATTCGATTAGTTAATCGTTTAAGTTCATTTCTGCATTCTTTAAAGGTTGATCTAAACTCAGTAGTAATTTGTTCTCGATGTGCAAACAAAAAAGCTGTTACCTTTGCCAACTCACCAGATTCCTGCAGGATCACTAATTCATCAGCAGCTTCTAGAAGTTCTACAGAAGGATTTTTAAACGGTCTGAAAAATAATGTAAGACATCTTTCTAATAATGCGGGGTCTTGATTTGGCATAACCTGTCCAACAATCATAGCAGACGAATAAACAGAAGTCTTAGAGGTTTCATTAGTTATGGTCTTTCTTCCCTTGGGTCTACCTTGACCGTCGTAGAATCCTTTGAGATAAGCAATCTTATTTGGTGGCACTTCTAGAGAAAACTCTTCCATCCCAACAGGAATATTTCTCCCTTGTGCCATTTTACGACTCATGGCCACATCTGTAGTTTGATCTAAGGGGACTGGTTCTATTTTACGCCCAAACATGGAAAGTATCGCCGTTTCCATATAGGTTTTGCCAGATCCCTGAGGTCCAAATAAATTCAAGTGAGGAAAAGAATGATCAGATACATTGAAAATATAATCTCTGAATATAGTCGCAGCATAAAAACACATTCCTATCATTCCATTCTTGCCGAATACTTTAATAAACAAATTCGACCATTTTTTAAATCCATCAAGGTCCTGAGTTAATTCACTTGAAGTAGTAGGAAACTTGACATACTTTCCTAAATCGTCCACCTCGTCATCATCATCTGACTTTGATGTAATTTTAACTGGAGAAAAGGTTTTTAAATAGTATGTCGTCTTTGATCCTTCCTTTTCGAACTCTACACAGCCTCTTTCGTTGATTTCTTGGAATGTTCCGTCCGGCATAGTAATTCCATTACCCCATGTCCAAAATCCTTCTTTATGGTAGCCGTATACAGTAATTGGGTAAACCTTTGGTGTGTTATCAAAGACCATCATCTTGACTCTTGTAAAATCTGAGTCTCTTCCTTGAAATACGTAATTCCCTTGGCCCTCTATAATGGCTTTAAATGTATTCATGGAAACCATTGCCTTACTATCCACTTCAAGATGAATAGTCTCTTTTTTGAAATTGGTCAATTTGACTACTCTAGTACTATAATTTCGCGCCACGACAAGCATAATAGGCTTTATGATGAAATTGGCTACGCGTTTCCAATCAACATAAAAGGAATTGTTGTCTATGTAAATGCCATACTTAAGTTGCTGTTGTTTTTGGGTTGGTGTTAGCTTATCTGTTTCATCGAAGATGTCAATGACTGAATCACTAATAGTCTTTTTCAAAAGTGTATTCGATACATCTAATATCTTGGCTACTTTAGGAATGTAGCTTTCGCGAATGATCGAGCTATCAATTCTGTTTAACAATTCACCAGTTAATTCTAGTGCCTCATGTTCATCGTGTTTGTTATCGGACTTTATCTTTTCTACTTTCCAAATGACTCCATCGATGACCTCTGAATCTACCTTTTCTCTCCATACCTCGACTCCTTTGGCTTGAATAAATGAATCCGGATCTTCTCCCTGGTCAAGACATAATATCTTAGGTTTAATACCCTCAGACATCAATATGTCTATGCACAAATCCGTTGCTTTTTCACCTGCTTCATCTGCATCAAAACAGATAATGGCCACCTCAGTATGTCTTCCAAGTAATATGGCCTGTGCTTTTGTAAATGAAGTCCCTAAAGGAGCTACTGCGTTAGATATTTCATTTTGATCAAGACTAATCACATCTTTTGGACCTTCCACGATATATGCAAATCCTTTCTTCTTAATACTGCGCCAAGCTTTGTCTAAGCCAAAGAGCAATTCACTTTTGTGATAGATTTCCGAATCTGCTGAATTGATATACTTTGGAATATTCTTTCGAGTAACGGTGCTACGTGCTGTTAAACCTCTGAGCTTACCTTGATGATCATTTATTGGAAAGAGGATACGATTTTTGAATGTGTCGTACCATGCTCCTTTACTAGACTTTCTAATCCATTGGAGTTCTTTAAGTTCTTCAACATTTAATGACTTGTGGCTTTTGAGTTTGTTTTCATTTGGGCTTAAAACTATTCCCCATTTTTCGATGGTATCTTTTGTGTAGTAAGGAAGTAATTCTTTGAGTTCTTTTTGTCTGGAAGATTTGATGTAGACTTGATAGGCTGAATGAACGGCCATGAGCGCATTGTTGAAATGCTCTTTATTCTTCTTATAGTTTTCAAGTGCTTTGTCTCGATCAGAGCCCTCTGCGTATTCAATCTCGATTCTGTAATAATTGGCTAGAAATTCAATTGCTTCAACAAAAGTATAATCCTTATACTCCATTAAAAAGCTAACTGCATTACCACCTTTACCGCATCCAAAGCATTTGTAGTAATTTTTGGAAG
>JAHDGF010000053.1 GCA_020627785.1 Saprospiraceae bacterium | reverse complement strand
GAGGAAGAGAAGCAGCAGGAGAGCACATGAAAAAGATCTTAGGAAAATTCTAAGAATACAACTTAGGCAATAATATACGGAGTCCTGAATCGCAAGATTTAGGACTCTTTTTTTATGCTCAAGGCAAATGTATTTTAACCGTTGGAATGAAGTGTTCCTCCAATTACATCTTTTGATGCACCGGTAACAGAAGATATGAAATTTGCTTTGTTTCTTTTTCTGCAAGCAGCAGCATAAGCAATCAAGCAAGCCTCCTTAAAATCAATCACCGCTTTTGATGGTTTTTCAAAAGTGAAGTTTGGGTTGTGTTGTTCTAAACACTCAATCAAGAATGGATTATGGGTTCCACCGCCAGTTACAAAAACGCTTCCTTTGCTTTTCTCACTTGGGACAATCTCTCTCTGAAGCACAAGACCTAAAAAATGACAATAACTATGGAGGGCATTTTCAATAGCCGGCTCTTTATCCTTTACTAGCGGAATCCAATCTTCTTGTACCTCATTGTTATCCAATGATTTAGGAAAAGATTGACCTACGTAGGGATGACCAAGTAAGGTCATTAATAATCTGTGATTTATTTCTCCCTCTTCGGCTAGTTCTCCATCTCTATCATATTCTAAGCCTTTCATTTGTGCCAAGTGGTTTAAAACCTGATTGGCAGGAGCCAGATCATAAGCATACCAGTTTCCAGCTTTTTCATAACTGAGATTGGCAATTCCTCCTAGGTTGAGGTAGATGTCATGTCCGGGGTACAAATCACGATCGGCGAGAGGAGCCATCGGAGTCCCTACGCCACCGGCTTGAATGTCTTGCTGTCTAAAATCATCAACAACTTCGATACCAAGTCTGTCAAACATCAGTCGTCCTAAACCAAGCTGTACTGTAATTCCTTTTTTGGGTAGATGCTGTATAGTATGTCCATGCGATCCGATCAGATCCAATTCGCCGATACCTTTTTGTTCTTGGATAGTTGCGATCATAAATTCTGTAAAATCCATTTCCAAGGCCTTTAACTCCATTTGCGAAAGCGTCAAGGGACTAATTAATCGTTCCTTTAAAAATGGAGGGAATGGAGCATGGATTGAATGATACATTTGCCATGAGCGCAATTCTTCTTTATCCCAATCAAAGGAGCAAAAGGCCATGTCAAGACCATCTAGCGAACTACCAGACATTAATCCAAGAACTTTCATCCTACAATCTAGCTTCATTCATCATTTTTTAGACAACCATTTGTCGAAAACTGTGGAAACTTTTAAACCATTCAAAGTTTCCAATGTTTAAAATTGATACATTTGCATTTTTTATGAAAACAGACTCAATTCAAGTAGCACGAAACTTATTTATGAAATACGGTCTTAAAAGTATTTCAATGGATGAGATATGTAAAGCTGCTGGTATTTCGAAAAAAACAATCTATAATCAAGTAAAGAATAAGGCCGAGTTGATTGACTTGATTGTGGAAGGATTTATGGTGGAAGAAAAGGCTTTTATTAAAGAAATTAAAGCGAGTTCATCAACAGCTTTGGGAGAAATGATTCAACTGACAGAGCACGTGATTGAGTTTTTAAGAAATTTGAAACCAACGGTTACGTATGACTTACAGAAGTATTATCGTAAGACTTGGGATAAGATTGAATTGGATCATTTTTCATTTATAAAAAATACCATCCGAGAAAATATTTTTAGAGGTAAAAAGGAGGGAATATATCGGTCTGAAATAAATGCTGATATTATTTCCAACCTTTATTTAATGATGACTAGAAATATCATAGAAGAAGAAACTTTCCCAAGAGAGACCTATCCAAAAGTGATTCTTTTTGAAAATTTTATTGATTATCATTTGCACGGAATATTGAACGAAGAAGGATTAAAAAAATATAAATCATATACTAGCAATGCGTATTAACTTAATATTTCTATTAGTAGCGTTATTCAGTATTCAAATAACTGCCCAAACTTCTTTTACAGTCGATGAGGCAATTGAATATGCGATGCAAAGAAGTGCCAGTCTGAAGATGAAACAGCTTGATATTGCAGAGGCAGAATTCGAGATTAAATCCCTGCGATCTAACGGATTGCCCAAGGTGAATGGAACGGTAAATTATCAATATTTTCCAGCAGTTCCGCAGACACCTCTTGAAGATTTTATTACGCCAATTGTGATCAATGTATTAAATAATACAGTGGCTCAGGGTAATGAGATTCCTTTTCCAGACCCACAGGTTTTTGAGTTTTCATTTGTTACAAAGAATAACTTAAGTGCGAATATCGAAGCAAGCTCATTAATTTTTGATGGCTCTTATCTGGCTGCTTTAAAGGCCGCTAGATTATATAAAACTTTTGTGGATGAAGGTGTCGCAGTGGCAGAGCAAGATATTAGAAATAACGTCACTAAAGCTTATTTGGCAGTTTTGATTTTAGATAAGAATAAGGAAACGATTCAGAATAATATCACAAATCTTGAGCGTACTTATTTTGAAATGAATGAGATGTACAAAGAGGGATTTATTGAAAAACTTGATGTACAGAGGATTGAATTAACGCTTAGTCGTCTGAGATCTGAAAGCCAAAAGTTACTGCAGGTTGAAAATTTATCTAAGAACCTACTTAAGTTTCAGATGGATTATCCATTGTCAGATGATATTGAGTTAACAGAAGATTTAGAAACTGTTATTGGAATGGCGCAGATTGACGATGTTGATTTAGAGTCTCCCATTTCCTATGATCTCAGACCTGAGTATCGTCAGATTAAGAGAGGTTTGGAACTCCAGGATTTAAATGTGGAAAGATTAGAAAGATCCAATTGGCCTTCACTTTCTGCATTTGCAAATTTAGGAGAGAGCTTACAGCGGAATAATTTATTTGATAGTAATGAAGCAGGCTGGCTTCCAAGTGCGGTCGTCGGACTTAACTTGAATGTACCTATTTATGATGGAGGTTTTAGAAAAGCAGAGATCGGCAAAGCAAAACTGGCAAATGATCGTGCGTTACTCGAACTTGAAAATTTTGAAAGAGCCGTAGCCTTGCAGATTTATAATGCCCGATTGCAATTTATAAATGCTAAGACAACGCTTGAAAATGCAGAATATACGCTGGCGTTAACAGAAGAAATTTACGAAACAACACAAATAAAATTCAGAGAAGGAGTAGGGTCGAGCATCGAATCTACTCAGGCAGAAGCTTCCCTTTTTGAAGCTCAATCAAATTATATAAATGCACTCTATGATCTCTTGAATGCAAAGACAGATCTTGATATTGCCATCGGTAAAAATTAATCAATAGACAATTACTTTTATGAAACATATTTCAACAATTATTATCCTTTGTTTTTTAGTTGCATGTGGAGCACCTACGGAAGAAGCTTGGCCGACAGATCTTGCGGGCAAACAAAAATTATTGACAGAGAGAAAATCTAGTTTGAAGTCATTGCAGACGGATATTGATAAACTAGAAGAAGAGCTTGCCGAATTGATGCCAGAGCGAGAAGAAAAGAAATTTGCTGTAAATGTAATGCCCTTAAAAAGGGAGACCTTTTTGTCTTATGTGAAAATCCAAGGAACGGTAATGACTGACAATGTGGTAATGGCTAGTTCTGAGACCGGAGGAAGAATAATGAGCATGACTGTAAAGGAAGGGGACTATGTGAATGCAGGGCAATTGATTGCTACGATGGATGCCGGTGTAGTTCAGAACCAATTAAATGAATTGCAAACTAGTTTAGATCTTGCGAAAACGGTTTTTGAAAGACAAGAAAGGCTTTGGAAGCAAAAGATAGGATCCGAAATTCAATTTCTTCAAGCAAAATCCACCGTAGAAAGTATTGAGAAATCGATGGAGACTGTAAAGTTGCAGCTTGCGAAAAAAGATGTTTTTGCGCCAATGTCAGGATATGCTGATCAGATATTTTTGAAGCAAGGAGAAATGGCTAGTCCTGGCATGCCTATTATTCAAATTTTAAATACTGGGTCTGTTAAAATCGTTGCAGATGTTCCTGAAACTTATTTGTCTTCAATTAAGCGAGGGGATTACGTCGATATCCATTTTCCGGCCTTGGAGAAGGATATGAAGAAAAAAGTAACAATGGTAGGTCGTTCCATAGACCCATCAAATAGAACTTTTAAGATAGAAATGTCATCAGGAAATCCAGGCGGTATCTTGAAGCCTAATTTATTGGCAGAGTTAAATATTATTGATAAAAAAATTGACGATCAAGTAATCATTCCACTCGAAGTTATTCAGCAGGAAGTAACTGGAAAGCGGTATGTCTATGTTGTAGAAAACTTGGAAGCAGAAATACTTAGAGCCAAAAAAGTATACATAGACTCAGGGGATAGTTATGATAACAAAATAATTATTTCTGACGGTTTGAATGGAGACGAGTCATTGATTGTCGATGGCGTGCAAGATCTTTTGCCTAAAAGTGCAATTACTATTGAAACAACTTTGACTGATAATGAGTAACGAAGAACCTAAAAAAACGAACACTTTTGGTGAGCGATTGCGTGAGTTCAAACTAACCAGTCTAGCCGTAGATAATGCTGTCACTATTTACTTGATTACGCTTATGATCATGTTATTTGGTGTTCAGAGTTATCAAAATATGCCCAAGGAACAATATCCTGAAGCCTCTTTGCCTACGGTATTTATTAATACTCCATACTTTGGTAATTCTGCAAAAGAGGTTGAAACTTTTATTACACGACCTATAGAAAAAGAAATTCAAAATATATCTGGATTGAAATATGTTACTTCAACTTCAATCCAAGATTTCTCTGTAATAATTTCTGAGTTCGATTCTGACATGGCGATGGATGAGGTGGTCAGAAAAATCAAAGATGCCGTAGACAAGTCCAAGAGTGAATTGCCAGACGATTTAGATGCGGATCCAGAGGTGCTAGAAATTAACTTTTCAGAAATACCGATTGTAACAATAAATATATCTGGAGATATTCCTGCCGATGAACTAAAAGAATTTGGGGAATTTGTAAAGGAACGATTAGAAAATCTGAGAGAGGTTTCAGAAATTAATTTGAAAGGAGCGCTTGATAAGGAAGTGCAAGTCGATATTGATTTGCTGAAGATGCAATCCCTGCAGGTTTCTTACGGTGATATAGAAAATGCCATAGCCTTTGAGAACATGACGATGTCAGGAGGAGAGATAGTAGCAAAGGATTTTCGAAGAGCGGTGAGAGTTATTGGTCAATTTAACGAAGTTGAGGAATTGGCAAATATTATTGTGAAGGCTGAAAACCAAAGACCAATATATCTCAAAGACATTGCTGAAGTAAGAATGGGGTATAAGGAAAGGAGCAGTTATGCAAGAGCTGAAGGAAAGCCAGTTGTTTCTCTAGATATTATAAAGAGAAGAGGTGAGAATTTATTAGCCGCCGCAGTAGAAATTGAGAAGAGCTTAGATGAGGTACGGGAACTTTTACCCAAGGAATTAAGCATTACCACTTTCAATGATCAATCAGTACAAACCAGAAATGGGGTTGAAAACTTAGAAAATAGCATCATTTCAGGGGTCATATTGGTCGTTCTTGTATTGTTATTTTTCTTAGGATTGAGAAATTCATTGTTTGTTGGACTTGCCATACCGCTGTCGATGTTGATGGGGATTATGATTCTTCATGCGACGGGAACAACAATGAACATAGTTGTATTATTCTCCTTGATCTTAGCTTTAGGATTATTGGTTGATAATGGAATTGTTGTAGTAGAGAACATCTATCGATACATGCAAGAGGGGTATTCTGGTGTTGAAGCTGCCAAATTTGGAGCCAGTGAAGTAGCATTGCCAATCATTGCTTCAACAGCAACGACCTTAGCGGCTTTTTTACCTTTGGCATTTTGGCCCGGGATTATGGGGACTTTCTTGCAGTACATGCCATTGACCTTGATCATTGTTTTGTCTTCTTCTTTGTTTGTTGCTCTGGTCATCAATCCTGTATTTACTTCTAAGTTCATGAAAGTAGATGAAAAATTGGATGATGTAATTTTGCGTAAGCGGAAGCGGAGAAATGTGGTGATCGGTGCCGTTTTCTGCCTTGTGATAGCAGTTTTAGCTCATTTCGGTGGCCTTGCTAGGCAAGAGACTGCTGGTTATGATGGTGGGAATACACTGAGAAATGTTATGGTACTAGTGGCCGTTCTTTCTTTGTTAAACTACTTTGTTTTACGTCCTTTATCTTTTGGTTTTCAAGAAAAGATTCTTCCACGATTAGAAAGATTATATTTCAAATTTATCAGTTTCATCTTGAAGGGGTGGATCCCATTGATCACTTTAATAAGTGTCTTCATTTTATTGATTGTTACTTTTGTTCTGATCGGAATTTTCCAACCGAAGGTGGAGTTCTTTCCTGTGACTGATCCAGCGTATGTAAATGTATTTGTGGAAACGCCCCTAGGTCGTGACATCGAAGGGACTAATGCTGTCATGCTAAAAATTGAAGAGCAAATTACAAAAGTAATTGAGGATGATATGGGAATCGTTGAGTCAATTCTGTCTCAAGTAGGGGAGAATACTTCAGATCCGAATGCGCCACCTGAACCTGGTGTAACTCCACACAAAGGTAGAATTACGGTAGCCTTTGTTCCCTCTTCCGACAGAGGAGGAAAGTCATCGAAAAGAACAATGGAAAATATACGAGCTGCCGTTAAGGGTTTTCCTGGTGTGAAGATAACGGTTGATCAGAATGCAAGTGGACCTCCAACAGGGAAGGCCATTAACATGGAGGTGACTGGTGAGAACATTGATAGCTTATTGGTTCTGTCAGATAATATAAAAAAATACCTAGATGCAAAAGCCATCCCAGGGGTTGAGGGCCTTGGATCAGATGTTGGTTTGTCCAAGCCAGAATTACTTGTTAAAATTGATAGAACAGCTGCGAGGAGATATGAGTTGTCGACTGCACAAATCGCAAGCTCACTTAGGACTTCAATATTTGGAAAGGAGGTTTCTAAGTTTAAAGACGGCGATGATGATTATCCAATCATCATCAGATTAGATAAGAATTATAGATCTAGTGTATCTGATTTAATGAATCAGAAAATAACTTTTAGAAATCCGGCCAATGGAAGAATTGCACAGGTCCCAGTATCTGCTGTAGCCGAGGTTACCTATTCTTCTACGTATAGTTCTATTAAGAGAAAGGACGGTGATCGATTGGTGTCAGTTTCTTCTAATGTTTTGGATGGTTACAATGCCAATGAAATTGTCGCAGAGTTGAAGGAGATTATGAATGATTACGATTTTCCAGAGGGTTATAGCTATGAATTTACCGGGGAGCAACAACAACAGGCGGAGGATATGGCCTTTTTGAGTAGTGCTTTTATGGGAGCTTTGTTTTTAATATTTATCATATTGGTCGCTCAGTTTAATTCCATCATTTCTCCATTTATAATCATCTTTTCAGTAGTCTTTAGTACCATCGGTGTCTTGATCGGTTACTTATTGACCGGTGATACCATCAGTGTCATTTTTACTTTTGTAGGTGTGATTTCCTTAGCAGGAGTTGTCGTGAATAATGCCATTGTATTGATGGATTATGTGAACTTATTGGTCAAGCGTAAGCGATTGGAAATGGGCTATGAGCGAATGAATGAATTAAGTTCCGAGGATGTAAAGGCAGCAATAATTCAAGGAGGAGCTACGCGATTACGTCCAGTACTTTTGACCGCGATTACGACCATATTAGGACTATATCCATTAGCGATCGGTTTTAATTTTAATTTCTTTACCTTCTTATCTCATTTAGATCCACAATTTTTTATTGGGGGAGATAATGCGGCTATGTGGGGGCCAATGGCATGGACAATTATATACGGTCTTACTTTTGCGACCTTCTTAACTTTGGTGATCGTTCCAGTCATGTACTGGCTTGCGTATCGCTCAAAGTATAGAACTGGCAAATTTTTATCTAGATTTAGATAATGGCAAATGAATTAAAAGATATGCGCGAGAGCTACGAGAAGGGTAGCTTAACGAAGGATACCATGCATCCTCAGCCATTGGAGCAATTCACCCAATGGCTTGAGGAGGCGAAATCCAATAATATTCTAGAGGCCAATGCCTTTATTCTGAGCACCGCTTCAATCGATGGAGTTCCGTCTTCTCGTACCGTATTATTGAAAGAGATAGATGAAGGCCTCGTATTTTATACCAATTATAAAAGTGATAAGGCTAAAAACCTTATGGCTAATCCCAAGGCTTCTTTTCTATTTCTTTGGAAAGAGATGGAGCGTCAAGTGAGAATTTCTGGCCGGATTGAAATGGTGAGTAGAGAGCAGTCAGAAGCTTATTTTCAAGTGCGGCCAAGAAAAAGTCAACTAGGTGCATGGGCCAGTAATCAAAGTTCTGTTATCAATTCAAGGAAGGTGTTGGAAGATCAGATGGAAGCATTATTAACCAATTACCCTGAAGGTACGGCTATACCTACACCGCCTCATTGGGGAGGATTTCGATTAGTTGCAGATACATTTGAGTTCTGGCAGGGTAGAAAAAGTAGGCTCCACGATCGGATAAAATATCAGAAGATTGAAGATGATTGGGTTTTAAGTAGGTTGTCGCCATAGCTAGGGATAAAATCATTTTTTTGTTTTTCCATTTTCCATTTCTATCTTAGGTAAAACAAAACAATCACATGGATATCAACGAAATCCTAGATACTGGAATGTCCTCCGGTAAGATGATCATCAATGAGCAGATGAAAGCAGATTTAAAGGTCACTAAAACTTGGACCATGGTCCTAGCAATTTTAGGATTTATATTTTCAGCTCTAGCTTTGATTAGTACATTCGGCAGTTTAGTGGGCTTTTCAAGAGCAGGCGCTTCAGGTTTAGTTGGAATGGTAACGATGGTCTTTATGCTAGCCATTTATATTTTTCCGAGCTGGTGTCTCTGGAAGTATTCTCAGAATTTGGAAGCTGCTTTAATTGGCAACAGTCAGGTCTTGTTAAATACAGCCTTTCTATACATGAGAAGATATTTTAAGTTTATAGGAATCCTAATTGTTGTTTTTTTCTCTCTGTTTTTACTCATGTTCATATTCGGAGGCATGGCCACCATCTTTTAAAAATCATTTAATATGTCTATCGAAAAATTAGAAATCATTGATCGTGGTGAGAGCTCTGGCTTAAGTATAAATCCGGAGCTTCAAGATCACTTATCTGTCATATGTAAATGGGCTAAATTTTTAGCCATTATTGGAATTATATTTATTTGTCTAGGTTTTATTTCAATGCTTCTCGCTGGAGGAGCCATGGCTACCTTATTAGCCTCTTCCACAGTGGGGATGGGTGCGGCCATTGGACCGATGATTACCATTGGCTTTTTGCTTATCATCGCAATGTATTTTGTTCCTGTCCTTTATCTATATCGTTTTTCTAACAAAACGAAACAAGGCATTCAGTTTACAAATCAAGAATTGTTGAACGGAGGAATGAATAACTTCAGGAAGTTTTGGAAGTTCGTCGGTATTCTAACAATCGTTCTATTGGTGATTAATATTGTCACAGTATTTGGTGGAATTATAGCAGCGATGTCAATGCGATAATTTTTTATGCTTGCGCAAATGTGCACCCAGTTCTCATGAGTATGATTGGTTTTTAAAAAAGTTTGGCTAATCTATTTAGTGGACTTTTAAGTTTGTGTTACAAGTTTGGGAGTTTGTTGAACTCCGCTCTTCGTGCCTTCATCCATTCTTTCATCGCTCCTGGATTCTTCATCATGGTCATCATGGAATTCATTGCTTCAAGATGTGGAGCATCTTTTTGCTGAAACATTTCTGTTCCATGTTTTTTACTCATTGCTGCCATTTCTTCAAAAGTCTCAGCCTTAAATTCTAAGTCACAGGCACCGCCAAGCTGGCGACAGGTCATCTTTTTCATTAGATATTATTATGATAGTAAATTACACTTTTAGGCTGAGATCAGATGGGTTGGGATTCCCCAAATTATTTTAGGTGCAGTTTATATTCAGCGATCTGAATGTTAATATTCTCGAAATTAGAATGTTGGAATAGGAATAATTGTTTATAAATGAGAAGAATGATTACATTGATTAGGAGTTGGAAATTCAATAAAAGTTTAACATGATTCGTAGCATTATATTTTTTTGTTTGTTCTTGTTATTTGGGAATTTGCTAGTAGCTCAGCAAGAAAAAGAGCCAGTAAAGGCCATTGAGAAAATGCCTAGATTTCCTGGTTGTGAGGACCGTGAAGATGACCAAGAAAGGAAAAAATGTTCAGAAGAATTGATGCTTCGTTTTTTATACAAAAACTTGGAATATCCTCAATCTGCCATTGATCAAAAACTAGAAGGGACCGTAATTCTTCAATTCCATATAGATGAAAAGGGTGAAATCATTAGCCCAAAGGTTGTCAAAGACATAGGAAGTGGATGTGCAGAAGCTGCCTTGAATGTATTAGATATTATGCCAACCTGGATTCCTGGATATCAGAGAGGAGTCCCTGCGAAGGTATTAATGACCTTACCTGTTAGATTTAAATTAGCTGCGAAATATAAAAATAAACCGAAAGGTAAACTCAAGAATAAATCTAAAGGTAGATAAAATGAAAGTGTCTTAATTTTTCTATGGATGGTTGCATGAATATTTTTAAAAATTGTTTGATGCCACCTAAAAGACAAATCACTTGTGAAATTTAAAAATAACCAACATAATTTGAGGATACTCCTTTTCAAAATTCTTCCTTTGTAAGACCCCATCATAATTTTTGAATAAAAGCTTCTTATGAAACTCAAACAACTTCTTCCCTTCGTCTTTATTCTTTTTGCCTACACAGGTATTGGCCAAAATGGTAATGATCTATTTGACCAAGATACTCTCCATGAAATTCGGTTCGAATTTGCGCAACAGAATTTTTGGTTTCTCTTAAATACCTTTTACAATTCTTCCATTAGTCCTAACACGGGCGCAGCAACCAATACTCCGTATCTAATGGGAACCATGACCTTCGATGGGGAAGTAATCGATTCTGTAGGTCTTCGTCAGAAGGGTTTTTCTTCCTACTTCTTTGCTATGGGGGATAAAAAATCTTTTAAAGTTGATTTGAACGAGTTTGCCCCAGGAAATAATTATGATGGAATAAAGAAATTTAATCTTTCCAATGGGATAGGTGACCCTTCCATGCAGCGAGATGTAATTGCCTATGATTTGATGAGAAAGGCTGGCATACGTGCACCTAGGACCGCTTACGCAAAGGTATATCTCAATGATACATATTGGGGAGTTTATGTAATCATCGAACAAATAGATAAAACCTTCCTTGAAACAAATTTTGCTGATGGAAGTGGAAATTTGTTTAAAAATATTGGTTGGTCGGAACTAGAATATTTAGGAGAAAATTCGACCGACTATAGTGCATCAATTGGACTTCGAACGAATGAAGAAAATCCCGATTGGTCTGATTATACAGAGTTTGTAAGAGTCTTAAACCAGACACCACAGAGTCAATTTAAAGAAGAAATAGAAAAGGTTTTTAATGTCGATTATTACTTACGGGTACTAGCGATTGATGTGATGACTAATAATTGGGATTCATACATTGAACATGGCCGGAATTTTTACGTTTATCATGAACCTACCTCAGACCAGTTTTTTTGGATTCCTTGGGATTATAATTTAGCCCTGGGTGGGACCTTTACTAATGATAACGTAGACTTTGAAGTAGAAGATCCTACTATGTGCCAAACGATAATAAATGGAGAGTCTCCTTATCCTGCAGATGATTCAACCTTTGTATCTGTTGTTGAAATTGAATCTTTTTGTTGCTTTGGTGATTGGGATTCTTTTTGTCAAGACTTATATGATCATATCGAAGGAGTCGATCAGTGCAATAGCATTATTAATGGTTCTTGCCCATATCCCGCTGATGATCAAATAATGCAGCAGGTCACTTTCTTCGAGCCAAGTTGTTGCGAGTCAGATTGGGGGCAAATGTGTCAAGACTTTTATGATGATCTTGAAGAATTTCAAAATGGTGGTGGATTTGGTTTGCCCAACTTTCCGTTGGATATGAGCGGTTCAGAGAAAGTATTGATTCAAAAAATATTCATGGTTCCAGAATATCGAGATAGATATTTTAATTATGCATGTAACATACTTGATAACAATTTTGTGGAAGATCGCATCGCCGCCATTGTAGATCATAATGCAGCCCTTATTGCAGAAGCCTTTGAGGAGGATTCAAATGCTAATTTCTCCTACGAAGAGTTTTTGTGGGATGTAAGTGACGGCTCAGGATCGTCTAGCTATTCAATTCCGCCATTGAAAGTATTTATGCAAGAAAGAATCCCAGCGCTAGAAAATGACATTACTGATAGTGGTCACACTTGCAGTTCTTCCTCTGTTACACTTAATTGGAATGATGTGGTTATAAATGAGTTTGTCGCGTCCAACGATAGTTTGAGTAACATAACAGATCAAGATGGAGAATCTGATGATTGGATTGAGCTTTATAATAACACAGATGTAGATCAAGATCTCACTGACTTTTTTCTATCTGACAACTATGACAATTCTTTAAAGTGGAGTTTTCCAGCAGGTTCTACCATTGAAGCCAACGGCTACTTAATTGTATGGGCAGATGAAAACGGAATGGAAGAAGGACTGCACGCCAATTTTAAATTGTCAAGAGATGGCGAGTCCATCATGCTTGTCCATGCGGATGGTACTTTTATTGATTCTTTGTCTTACGGCCCGCAAGAAACGAATGTGCCAATGGCTAGGGTTCCGAATGGCACTGGAGAATTCCAGATGCATTACCCGACCTTTAATCGAAGCAACGATGGGCCCTCAGCAGTTGGTGATTTAGATGGAATAAAATTTAAGGTTTTTCCTAATCCAGCAACAGATGTTCTGAACATCTCTTTTGAAAATTTTCAAGACCTTGATGAGGTAAAAATTTCATTAACCAGCATACTAGGTTCTACTATCATTCAGAGTCGATGGTTGCAAAATAAAAGGACACAAATAGATGTCAGTGAACTACCCCGTGGGATGTATTTTGTGACCCTGGAAAAAGGGAATGTGAGCTTGGTTCAGAAAGTTGTGATTAAATAGATGGGCGGAGTATTCATGCGCATTTTGATCTGTTTGATTTTTGTGAGTCAATCGAATTTTCTTTTGGCTCAAGACACAATTTCACACTCAGATAAAAACATAGGAATTAATTATTTTGGCGAATTAGGACTAAGGCCTGGGATAGAGATTGATTGCGGATTTCCCTTGTGGAATAGGGAATCGATGAAAGAAAAAAAGAAGCGAAAGGTCCAACAGTACTTGCATTTTAGACCATCCATTGCTTATTATTTCTATGCCCGTAATTCAAATAATTTTCTCCTAGCTCCTAAGCTGAATTACCAGCTGAGATTTGCGAAAGCGTCAAATGGGCGTTACTTTTTCATTGAGTCTTCTGTGAAAATTGGTTACTTGCGAAAGTCATTAATCGGTGAAAAATATAGACTTACTGATGGGAATTTTGAAGAAGTTAAAAGAGCGGGAACCAACTCAATAGTACTTGGCTCTGGTTTTGATTTTGGTGGTTATGTTTCTAAAAGCATAGATTGGTTAATTGGGTTTGATTATTTCATTGAAAGCACACAAGATCGATTGATTCTTCATCGATTTGTTGCCAAGCTTGGCGTGCGAAAAAAACTATGAAGGAATGAAAAAACTAATCTATATTCTAATCAGTTTTCTCCTCTTAAGCTGCTCCAATTCCGATCTTTTTGAAGATGAAGCAAGACATGATCTTTGGCTGGTGCATGAAGGGGCAGAACTTCCAATTGTCGTGGAAGGAAATACAAACTCGAAAGTTTTTCTGATTTTACTCCATGGAGGACCTGGTGGAAGTTCACAAGAATTTAACGCAGGAAGCAAACCTTTTTCAGATTTGATTGAAGAGGATTTTGCTGCCGTTTATTATGATCAAAGAAATGCTGGACTTGCAAGAGGCGAATGGGATCCAGAGAAGCTAACCATTGAGCAGCATATTGAGGATTTAGATTTAGTAATCGATTTATTGTATCATAAATTTGGCACTGACATCAAGATATTTTTAGCGGGGCATAGTTGGGGAGGATACCTTGGGACAGCCTATTTATTAAATGAAGAGAGACAATCTAAAGTGAAAGCATTCATAAATATTGATGGTGCCATACATCGCGATAAAAGAAATAGACATTGCTTGGAGTACATGATAGAAATAGCTGAGGAACAGATCGCAGATGATACGAACGTGGAAAACTGGACAAACTTAAAGAATGATGCAGAGGAAGAGTTGTCAAGAAATGTTATGTATGATGAAAAGAAAGAGAGCATTCCTAATGCTCTTATTTCAAGATCGCAAGTTTATATAGAACAAGATGGGCTTGTTACCTTCAATTCAAACTCACCTTTATCCTCAGCCTACAGGGATAACTATGATCCTTTATTAATTTTAATTAATGATAGAAAAGGTACATTGATTGAACAGATGTATCTATATGATCTGATTATAGAAAGCAACCTTGAACGCATAACTTTACCTGTCCTCTCAGTGTATGGAAAGTATGATGTCGTCACTGCTTTTGAACAAGGAGAATATTTACTCGATGGGATATCAACTCCTTCTCAGGACAAGCGTATGATCCTCTTAGAAAAGTCTGGGCACTCGAGTATGAAGAATGAACCAGTAGACCTTGCAATGGAAATAATTGAATGGATAGAGACCTATCAATAAGGCCTTGCTCTCGATTTCTAAATATGTCCGTGCTTAAAATATGATTGTCCTCATTTCATCGTTTAATAAAAGTACTTAAACAAAACAATGAAGAACGAAAGAATTAAAATTCGAAAGACAGAAATTTTATCTGATAATTGGTATATCTTGAACAAGGTCACCTATGATTTTCATAACAAAAATGGTGATTGGGAAACTCATTCCAGAGAGGCTTATGATCGAGGGAATGGTGCGACCATTTTATTATACAACAAGGAGCAACGAACGGTCATCTTAACTCGGCAATTTCGTTTGCCGACCTATATTAATGGAAATGAAACAGGGATGCTCTTAGAGGCTTGTGCTGGTCTATTGGATCAAGATAACCCTGAGGACTGCATTCGGAAAGAAACGGAAGAAGAAACGGGGTATAGAATAAAGAGTGTGCAGAAAATCTTTGAGGCTTACATGTCGCCTGGTTCGGTAACTGAAATTTTATACTTTTTCGTAGCCGAATATGATGCACAAATGAAGGTGAGCGAAGGTGGTGGTTTAAAGGAGGAACAAGAAAATATTGAAGTAGTTGAAATGAATTTTGATGAGGCTATAACGATGATTGAAACCGGAGAATTGAAAGATGGAAAGACCATTATGTTATTGCAGTATGCACAACTTAATCAGCTCATATAGATATTAATTGTAGTAAATGAATAAAATTCTTGTTGTAATTTTTTGCATGTGCTTTCAACTTAGTTGCAACGAAAAACCAATGGAGCTTACAAAGCCGGTGGATTCAAAATTCGAATGGAGCCAAGTTCAAAAACTTAATCCTGCATTTGACGAAAGTCTAGATAGTCTAGTCCATAAAATTGAGGCAGGGAAATATGGATACATCGATGAGATTTTTATCACCAAAGGGGACAGTCTGCTGGTTGCAACAAAGTTTAAAAATGATTACGATCTGATCGGAGGAGAAATGAAAGGTAAGATGGGATGTGGGCATAAGGTCTGTGAAGATTCAACCAAAGTAAACATCTACAATTATTATCATTCAAAATATCATCCATATTACCAAGAGCAAGATATTCATACGCTCCAATCCATTACCAAATCTGTCCTGTCAACCGTGATTGGTGTTGCCATTCAAAATGGAAAGTTGTCAGGGGTCGATGAGACGGTTTATGAATATTTCAAGGAATACGATCTTACGCCGGCAATGGAGGAGCATTTGAAATTGACAACCATTAAAGATTTGTTGGCTATGCAGTTTGGTGTCGTCTGGAATGAAATTGGGATGAGTCTTGAGATGGATGAGTCAAACGTAAGTGAAATGGAATTGTCAGACGATTGGGTGCAGTATGTTTTGAGTCAACCCATTGAAGCTGCTCCTGGTCAGAAATGGAACTACAATAGCGGTGCAAGTCAATTGCTTTCTGAAATCATGCAGCAGGCAACAGGTGTGACTCTTTCAGCGTATGCGCAGAAGCACCTATTCGAAAAATTAGACATCGAAGAATATTTCTGGAAGAGTACACCGAAGGGTAGTACTGATGCAGAAGGTGGTTTGTATCTGACCATTGAGGATTTAGGGAAAATCGCTAGACTTTATTTTCTAGAAGGTATATGGCAAGGAAAAAGAATATTACCTGGTGGATGGGCGCATAAATCTTTTGTGAAACATGCCCAAGATATTTATGGGGATGGCGGGACTGAGGGTTATGGATTTCAATGGTGGATGACTGGGCACCAAGCTGCCCTTGCTGTGGGTCTTGGTTACGGAAATCAGATCTTGGTTCTGAAGCCTGCTGAAGAAGTTATAGGCATTGTATATGCTTGGAATATTTTTGACCAAGAAGGTGAGTACATACTCACAGATTTACTTTCCCTGCTAGAAGCTGTAGAATAGTTTTTAATTCTTCTTCATTAGATATTCTATTTTCATTTGTTAGTACTCTTGTGCAAATGGTTAGAAACCTTGTTTAAAATGGATCTCCTCCATTGAGATAACAAATGTAAACTTTAACTAATCTGTTTATGTGATTGTATCATCAATTTTGGAATTGATTCACGCAATCATCATCAATTTGGGCTAAAAAATATCATCAAAACCCAAAAGAAAGATCAGGGTTTAACGGGTCCTAAAATTGAAGAATATTTACCCTAAAAATGAAATTCTGTGGATTGGGCGTTTAGTCTTTAAATATATTAGTTTTTAATATTAACCCTAAAGTGGCTGAAGTGCAATAATATCAGTCATATTATGACTTTTAATTATGTAATATCTACCAAGAATTCACCCCTCGATTTCAGCCTTGAATTATGGGGTGAATCTTATCTTTATTCCTATAAGAGCCGCCGGGTCTAGTCTGTCTCAAACTAGGCCTGAAATGATATTAAAACCAACCTTAATGGGTAAATCTCAAACATTCCTCAGGGTCATTGCTACGTTAATGATTTCTGGAACTTTTATTCTTTTCTCTAACAAAGCTCAAGCTCAATGTGCTGGTGGCGGAACTTCGATTGAAATCGCAGATTTTGAATCTCCTTACTCAGGGGGAGGTGGCTGGGGAACTGGCTACGTTTCCTCCATTGGAGAATGCTTCTTGAGTGGAGATGATTGGGGGATAGTTTCTGGACTTAGTTCTATTATTCCTCAATCTGGATCTGGTTTTTGGGGAGTTAATGATCTTAATGGGCCTTGCAGCCCTGGTTCAGAAACGCTAACTTTTACTTACACTGTTCCTGCTGCGGCAACTTATACAGAAGTTGAAGTTTGTTTTTGGTATACGGTTTTAGGTTTTGATAATGGAGACGATATCATTACAACGCTCACCACAAATGGAGTAGCACCTTGTGCTGAAGTTGATGGTGTAGTAGTGGTCGATGGAGCATCAAACTTTACCTTGCCTTGGACTCAACAATGTTATGTTATTCCTGTTGCACCAGGTGACGTGGTTTCTTTTGAAATCTTAATTTCTCAAAATGGTCAGAGTGACTATGGAGGCATTGACAATGTTTCCATATGTGAAGCAGGCACATCTTCTAGTGATTGCCCGATGGCAGCGGTATGTGAAGTTACAAATGTAACAGTGATGTCAGATGGAATGTGTTCAGGAATAAATGCAGTGTATACCGTGTGTGCAGACGTTGCCAATGGTTCAGGTGATTATAATTTGGTTGATACAGACAATGCCAATGCAATTTTATCATCCCTTGTTTCACAACCAGATGGTAACATCTGTTTTACTGTAACTGTTCCTGGTCCTACCGCTGCAACAACTTTAAATGTGGATGTTGTCGACAACATGGATGACACCTGTATCGGTGGAACACCAGTCACTGTGACCATACCGGAATGTCCAATATGTGTAGATCCACCTGCGCCCGTTCTTATGGACTTAACGGTTTGCGAAGGGGATACTAATATCGAGATAGCAGGAAGTAGTGGAGCACCTTTCAATATTTTTACAGAAACTTTTGATTCTGATGGAGAAGGTGCAGATGGTAACGGTGTTTATCCTCCGGCCAATGGACAATGGATGGTGACTGGTGATTTGTCAGGTCTTTCAGGCACAGCGGATTACCTATTAACCATGGGTGGAGTTCTTGAAGCTCAGGATTTAGATAGTGAAGTCTGCTTTCAAACGATTCCAATAGATATTTCTGGCTGTTCGGAAGCAAACTTTTCAGTTGATCTTGCCGAAATAGGAGATATTGAATCAAGCGATTATGTTGATGTAACTTTTATCGTCGATGGAACACCCACGTTGATAACTAATTGGATGAATGCTGGTTCTTCAACACATACTCTGATTGGAGATCTTGCAATAGGTGGAGCTTCTACTGATGCAGATTGGATGTCTACTACAGTTACACAATCAGGAATTGTTGGCTCAAGCCTTGTTATTGAAATCTGTTTGATGAATAACTCTTCAGCTGAGCAGTATACCATAGATAATCTTATTGTTGGATGTACTCCGGTTACCAATAATTATAATTTTTATGATGCAGACCCAGCAAGTGGCACAGCAAACTTATTAGCGGGGCCTGTTCCTTCTTATGATCCTATGACAACGGCTGCCACTAGTCCTCAAACAATTTACGTTACCTGTATTAATGCAGATGGATGTGAAGGACCAGCAGCTCCCATTACCATAACTATTCTTGATCCAGTCACCATAGATGTGCTAGCCGCTGATGAAACAGTAGAATGTGATGGCACAGGTAATGCTGCTGAGTTAAATGCTTGGTTGACAGCTAATGGTGGTGCAGTTGCTTCAGTGACAACCGGAACATTTACTTGGTCTAATGATTTTGTGGCCTTAAGTGATGATTGTGGAGAAACAGGGACTACGACCGTAATATTTACGGCAACTGATGATTGTGGAAATACGGCAACAACAAGTGCCATATTTACCATTGAAGATACAATAGCACCTACCATTGATGTTCAAGCAGAAGATCAGGTTGTTGAGTGCGATGGAGCAGGAAATGCTGCAGATCTAAATGCATGGCTAGATAATAACGGTGGAGCAAGTGCGAGTGATTTATGTAGCACGATAACTTGGACCAATGACTTTACTGCCTTAAATGATGACTGTGGAGAAAGTGGCTCCGCAACAGTAATCTTTACTGCAACAGATGACTGTGGTAACGAGGCAATGACAACTGCAACCTTCACTATTCAGGATTCTACAGCCCCGGCCATCGTCACAGAAGCACAAGATTTAGTATTAGAGTGTGACGGAACAGGAAACACGACTGATTTAAATAACTGGTTGGATAATATAGGAGGTGCTGTAGCCACTGATGATTGTAGCACAGTGACATGGACGAATGATTTTACAGCTCTTTCAGACGAATGTGGCGGCACAGGATCTGCTACAGTGATTTTTACAGCAACCGATGATTGCGGGAATGAAGCGATGACAACTGCTACTTTTACCATAGAAGATACCACAGACCCGACCATTGATTCACCAGCCGAAGATATAGTTGTGGAATGCGATGGTACTGGTAATATGACAGAATTAAATGACTGGTTAACAAACATTGGTGGAGCTGTTGCGAGTGATATTTGTAGTGCTGTTACATGGACGAATGACTTCATTGCTCTATCTGATGATTGTGGCGAGACCGGCTCGGCTACGGTTACATTTACTGCTGAGGATGATTGTGCAAATAGTGCAACGACCACTGCGACTTTTACGATCGTAAGCACAACCCTGCCAACCATCGTCTGTCCGGCAGATGAAACGGTTGCTTGTTTTGATCAGATCATTGCCGGTGTTCCAACCGTCACTACTTCTTGTAATGCAGGGTCGGTTGTCACAACAGCTGGTCCTACACTGACCAGTGGAGCGGCTAATTCAGATGGAGCAACTTATGAAATTGAATATACGGTAACCGATGATTGTGGGTTGATCGCAAGTTGTACCCAGACTTGGACCATTGATGCGCTTGAACCAATCCTTGCAGATGCTTCTGTATGTCCTGGTGAAATGACCACTTTAGATCCTGGAGTCTTTACAGACTATGTTTGGAGCAATGCTGCAACAACTCAAACAATAACGGTCGGTGCAGGTACATATACTGTTACTGTAACAGATGCGAATGGATGCACTGGAACAGCCACGGCAACGATTACAGAATTTCCTGCCCCAGCTCCAACTTTATCTGATTTGGTTGTGTGCACTGATGGTACAGCAACGCTTGATCCAGGAGTCTTTGTAACGTATCTTTGGAGTACAGCTGCAACTACACCAACCTTAACTGTAGGTGCTGGGACTTATTCAGTGACGGTTACAGATGCCAATGGTTGTACTGGAGTTGCTAGCGCGATCATAACAGAAAATACTGCCTTAACAACCAACTTAATGGATGTGATGGTCTGTCCAGGTGAAACAGTAGATTTAGATCCTGGAGTTTTCTTGACCTATACTTGGTCAACGACACAAACGACACAAATTATAAATGTAGGTGTTGGCACCTACATGGTAACCGTTACGGATGCCGATGGATGTACCGGAACAGGCGTTTCTGTTGTTACAGAATTTACGCCACCTGCACCTATGGTAGCAGATGCTTCAGTATGTCCAGGGGAAATGACAACTTTAGATGCAGGAGTCTTTGCGAGTTATGCATGGAGTACTACAGCAACCACTCAAACCATAAATGTTGGTGCAGGTACCTATATGGTAACCGTTACGGATGCCAATGGGTGCACCGGTGTTGCGACTTCTGTCGTTTCTGAATTTATGACTACACCACCGATGCTTTCAAATGCTACGGTATGTCCAGGAGAAACAACCACCTTAGATGCCGGATTGTATGCAAGTTATGTATGGAGCAATGCTGCGACCACTCAAACCATAACTGTTGGGGCAGGAACATACACGGTAACCGTTACTGATGTGAATGGATGTGTTGATTTGGCTAGTGCTACAGTATCTGAGTTCCCAGCTCCAATGCCAGTGTTGGCAGATGTAAGCGTCTGCCCCGGAGAAATGACAACTTTAAACCCAGGAGTATTCACAAGTTATTCTTGGAGCACTGCTGCAACTACACCGACAATTTCTGTTGGGGCAGGCACCTACATGGTAACCGTTACGGATGCCAATGGATGTACTGCTATAGCAAGCGCAATAGTATCTGAGTTCATTGCTCCAATGCCGGTAATTGCCGATGTAAGTGTTTGCCCAGGAGCGACAACAACATTGGATGCTGGAGTGTATATGAGTTACCTATGGAATACTGGAGAAACAACACAAATGATAACTGTGGGCGCAGGAGTATACGATGTGATCGTTACCGATGCCAATGGTTGTACAGGCCAAACCACGGTAACTGTTTCTGAATTTGCAACACCAATACCTGTGATTCCTGCGGTGGATGTCTGTCCAGGCGAAACCACAGTTTTGGATGCTGGAGTTTTTATGAGCTACTTATGGAGTACAGGAGAAACGACGCAGATGATTACTGTAGGTGCAGGAGTATACGATGTGATTGTTACTGATGCCAATGGTTGTACTGGTGGCAATTCTGTGATTGTTACAGAATTACCAGCAGCAACACCTCAGTTGATTGGCAGCAATGTATGCCCAGGAGAAACCACAACCTTAGATCCTGGGATGTTTGTTACTTATGCTTGGAGTAATGGGTTGACAACGCCGACCATCACCGTTGGTCCTGGCACCTATGAAGTAACCGTTACTGATGCCAATGGTTGTACAGGTACCGATGCAACACTTATACTAGAAAACACACCTCCTGTTGTATCCATACCAGATCAAGTACTCTGCCCAGATGAAACAATTACACTTGGAGTTGGCGCAGCATACCCGATGATTAATTGGAGTACAGGAGCAACGACACCGACCATTACAGTTGGACTAGGAAGCTATTCTGTTACGGTCACTGATTTAAATGGTTGCACCGGTACGGATGAATTTGAAATAACAGAATTTCCAGCGCCGATGCCAATGCTTGCAGATGTAAGTGTTTGCCCGGGTGATTTAGCAACTTTGAATGCTGGATTTTTTAATAGCTATATATGGAGTAATGGAGAAACATTCCAGGCCATCAATGTTGGACCTGGAACTTACTCTGTTACGGTAACTGATAACAATGGTTGTACTGCAACCGCAAGTGCTACGGTTAGTAATTTCCCGGCTGCTAATCCAATCCTTGCAGATGTTAATGTGTGTCCTGGAGGAATGGTTACTTTAAATCCTGGAACATTTACCTCATATCAATGGAGTGACGGGACTGAAGATCCGACCCTTACTGTTGGCGCAGGCACATACTCTGTAACCGTGACTGACTCGAATGGATGTCTTGGTGTAGCTACTGCAACAATAACTGAATTTGCAGCTCCTACGCTTTCTCCATTAACGTTATGTCTGGGTGAAACAGGAACAATAGTTTCATCTGGCACACCTGCTGCAGTTGATCCATTTGTATCTTCTGTTCCAGCTGTTGCTTCTGTCGATCCGACAGGTTTAGTGACAGCTCTTGCGGTTGGAACGACCGTTATTACTTATACGGATAGTAATGGTTGTGTCGCTTCCGCAAATGTGACTGTAAATCCTATACCGCCAGCACCAACAGCTGAAAGTATTTCATACTGCTTAAATGCGCCAAGCATTGCCTTATCTGCAACCACTACACTTGGAGGAAGTTTAAATTGGTATGATGCAGATCCAGCAGGTGGGGCTGTGGCCTTAGGTGCGGCACCGATCCCTTCCACAGCAACAGCTACTGTATTAAATTATTGGGTGTCAGAAACAGCTTCAGGTTGTGAAGGTCCAGCGACCATGGTCACCGTTACCATAAGAGAATTATCAAATGCCGTTGTGACACAAACTTGTGTGTCAGCAAACAATTATGACCTAGAAGTTTGCTTTACAGCGATTAACCCTGGGCCATCGGATATGTTTACCATCGAAATTGATGGAGTCATCTATGGTCCATTTAGCTATTCTGCAAATGCCGGCACAGGAGCCAATGAATATTGTGTAACCATTCCTGGATTAGATCCTTCGGATCTTGAAGTTGGACTAGATGTAACCATTACCGATAGTGATCCAACAGCAGCCGTAACAACGGTGATTCAAGATATGATTTTGGCCTTCACTAGTTTTGAGGAGCCAACGACCGGAGCACAATATGTAGATACGGGTAATCCAGCTGTCGATCATGATTTAGTAAATAATCCTGGAGAAGCTCCAGTTGATTATACTAGTACTGGAGGAGAGATGGGATTTGATGCGACCTATGTAAGCACAGGTGGTGTTGGATTAACTGATGGAGATTTTGTTGGAGTTACAAATTTTACCGGAGCGGTAGGTGCTTATACAGATGGTGTACAAGGATACCAAATGTCTGACACAGATGGGATCATGGTATTGACTTTTGATGCCGTTGATATTTCAACTTGTGCTTCCGTTGATATTAGTTTGGATTACTTCATTGCATCCACGGGATGGGAAACTTCAGATGCAGTCATCATTTCTGTCAATGTCGATGGAGTGACTACTGACTTATTAAATACTACTGGACTTGATATTGATAATCTTGGTTTAGAAGGGGCATGGATGACTGCTACCACGAATGTAACAGGTAGCACAGCCATATTGAGTGTAAGTTTAGAATCTAATGCAGGCAGTGAAGCGATCTATCTTGATAACGTCATCTTCAGTGGAAATGATTGTGCTACTTCAGCAACTGCCTCTGAGATGTGTATGACGAGCACAAGCTATGATGAAGAACCATGTTTCCTTTGTCCGACGATCGGTGCTATCGCAGACCCAATGCCAATATGTGATGGTGAAACATTTGATCTTACCGCTTCAAATATTTTAGGCGTTGATGCCATGACAAACCTTGATCTAGATTATTCGATTGAGTTTGTTTCATTTCCTGGGACCATGACTCCAGCCGATCCTTATGTAGGTGGTGTGAGCATTGGAACCGTTCCTTTTAGTGGATTGGCTGGTGCAGCTGGAGGGCCATATACGGCCATGCTTTCAGGTTTGACTTTGGCGCCTGGTACGTATCAGATTTGCGCAATCCTTGAGCCAGATCCAACAATAGATTTGACTTGTAGACCATTCCAGTGTACAAGTATTACTATAAATACCTTACCGGATGCTCCAGTTGTAAATGACATATTCATTTGCGACGGCGAAAGTACCCTAATCGATCTTGATTGTACAAGTGGACTACTTCCATTTGTCGAAACTTTCGATACACCTGGTGAAGGTCTAGGAGGACCGTGTACCGGTGGAGTATGTACAACAGATGTACCTGCTTCCAATGGTCAGTGGATGATCACAGGAAGCACTGCAGGTCTTACAGCGAATTCAGATTTTATTCTAACAGGCGGCGGAACCTTAACTGCTCAAGATGTTGATCAAGAAATATGTTTTGAAACAGTGCCGATAGATATTTGCGGATACGCGGGAGTAAACTTTTCTATAGATGTTTCAGTAAATGGAGACCATGAGACTTCCGATTATTTGGATGTTACGTACATCGTAGACGGTGTTGCCACAACAATTACCAATTGGATGAATGCAGGATCTGGAACACATACGCTGATAGGGGATGTCGCTTTAGGTGGAGCTGCTGATGATGCAGACTGGGGGGCAACAACTGTGACTGCAGGAGGTATTAGTGGAAGTACATTGGTGATTCAGGTTTGTATTTTAAATAATGCAGGAAGTGAAACCATCAGCCTAGATAATCTTATGATTAATGGTGCGGCGAATGTTTATAACTTCTATGATGCTGACCCGGCTACAGGTAACCTATTGGCTGGAGGTGTCTTGAGTTATGACCCACTGACAACCGTCGCAACTTCTCCTGATCAAGTATATGTAACTTGCGTGGATGCTAATACCGGTTGTGAAGGACCAGCAAGTGTCGTTAACGTAACCGTAAATCCAATTCCGCCAGCACCAATTGCTGAAAGCATAGCTTATTGCCTAAATGCTCCGAGTGTTGCATTAACTGCAACGACTTCGCTAGGAGGCAGTTTAACTTGGTATGATGCAGACCCAGCCGGAGGAGCTACTCCATTAGGAGCTGCGCCAGTACCACCAACAACAACTGCAACTGTTTTAAATTATTGGGTCACTGAAACAGCCATGGGCTGTACAGGTCCTGCAACTATGATTACAGTAACCATCAGAGAATTATCAAATGCTATAGTAACTCAGACCTGTGTTGCTGCAGATAACTATGAATTAGAAGTTTGCTTTACGGCCATTAATCCTGGTCCATCGGATATGTTCACCATTGAGGTTGGAGGAGTGGTTTATGGACCATTCGCTTATTCAGCAAATGCTGGGGCGGGAGCCAATGAATATTGTGTGACCATTCCTGGTTTGAATCCTGCGGATTTAGAAACTGGAGTTGTTGTAACAATCACAGATAGTGATCCTACCGCAGCTGTAACAACCGTAATTCAAGATATGGTTTTAGCCTTCACTAGTTTTGAAGAGCCAGGAACTGGGGGTCAATATGTTGATACAGGAAATCCAGCCGTAGATCACGACTTAATTAATAATGCTGGTGAAGCACCAGTTGACTATACGAGCACTGGTGGGGAAATGGGATTCAATGCCACCTATGTTACTACAGGTGGTGTCGGATTAACAGATGGTGATTTTGTCGGTGTGACAAACTTTACCGGAACAGTAGGAGCTTATACAGATGGTGTCCAGGGATATCAAATGTCTGATGTAGATGGAATTATGATTTTAACTTTTGATCCAGTTGATATTTCATCTTGTGCTTCTGTTGATATAAGTATCGATCATTTTATTGCTTCAACTGGATGGGAAACTTCTGATGCCATTATCATTTCTGTAAATGTCGATGGGGTAACTACAGATTTATTAAATACCACGGGACTAGATATCGATAATTTGGGAATAGAAGGTGCTTGGATGACTGCTATGGCAAATGTAACTGGTAGTACAGCAACTCTGAGTGTTACTTTTGAATCCAACTCCGGGTCAGAGGCCATTTATTTAGACAATGTGATATTTAATGGGATTGATTGCGCGACTGCAGATATGGCATCTGAGATGTGTATGACAACTACGAGTTACAATGAGGTGGCTTGCTTTATGTGTCCAACCATAGGAGCCATCGCCGACCCAATGCCTATATGTGATGGAGAAACTTTTGACTTAACTGCTTCAAATATTCTTGGGGTAGATGTCATGACTAATCTTGATTTAGATTATTCAATTGAGTTTGTTTCATTCCCAGGAACGGCAACTCCTGCTGATCCTTATGTTGGAGGAGTAAGTATTGGAACGGTTCCATTTACTGGTTTGTCCGGTGCAGCAGGAGGTCCTTATACGGCAATGCTTACGGGTCTCACCTTAGCACCAGGTACTTATCAAATTTGTGCTATACTTGAACCAGATCCGACGATTGATTTGACCTGTCGACCATCTCAATGTACGAGTATAACTATATATGATTTGCCCGCTGCTCCAATGGTAGATGACATAAACATTTGCGAAGGCGGAAGTACCTTGATAGACCTAGATTGTATTAGTGGTCTTCTTCCATTTGTTGAAACTTTTGATACTGCAGGAGAAGGATTAGTAGGTCCGTGCCCAGGAGGAGTATGCTCAACAGATGTTCCTGCTTCTAATGGTCAGTGGATGATCACTGGAAGTACGGCTGGCCTTACGGCAAATTCAGATTTCATTATTACAGGAGGTGGAACATTAAGTGCACAAGATGTTGATGAGGAAATATGTTTTGAAACGATTCCGATCGATATATGTGGATACGCAGGAGTTAATTTTTCAATTGATATCTCCGAATTTGGAGATCATGAATCGGGTGATTATGTAGATGTAACCTACATCGTTGATGGAGTAGCGACGACCATTACTAATTGGATGAATGCAGGCTCATCAACACATACACTCATCGGGGATGTCGCCTTAGGTGGTGTTGCTGATGATGCAGATTGGGGAGCAACAACGGTAACTGCAGGAGGTATAACAGGAAGTACTTTAGTTATTCAAGTATGTCTTTTAAATAATGCAGGAAGTGAGACCATTAACTTAGATAATTTGATGATTAATGGTTCTGCAAGTACTTACAATTTCTATGATGCAGATCCGGCAACTGGAAACCTATTGGCAACTGGCGTAACCAGTTATGATCCAATGACCACTGTTGCGGCTTCACCTCAAGAGGTTCATGTTACTTGTGTTGATCCAATTACGGGTTGCGAAGGTCCAGCAGGTATTGTTACAATAACAGTATATCCAGAAGTACAACTTGTATGCACAGCTACTGATGTTTTATGTTTCGGAGAATCTACTGGAACCGCATCCGTAACTGCTTCAAATGGTACCCCTGCATATTCTTATGCTTGGTCCAATGGAGGAACAACAGCGACGATTATCGGCTTACCGATTGGTACCTATCAGGTCACGGTAACCGATGCCAATGGATGTTCAGAAATATGTGAATCTATAGTTTCACAACCAGAGCTATTAACAGCTACTTGTCTTAATGATGGGTTTATTTGTAATGGTGATGCCACTGGTACAGCCACCGTTGTTGCTGGTGGTGGAATTGCCCCATATTCTTATCAATGGTCAAGTGGTGGAACCATGGCTATCGAGAATGATTTAGTAGCGGGGATATATTCAGTTACCGTTACTGATGCCAATGGTTGTACAGAAGTATGTGAGACTGAGATTATTGAATTAGAAGAAATAACCGCAGAGCTTGATTGTTCATGTGGATTCGTTAATGGTCAGCTGGGTCCTATAGTTACAGTTTCGAATCTATCGGGAGGTCTGCCATTAAACGATGGGTCGAATTATACCATTACCTCACCAGATGGTACTGTTTTAAGTGGCGGTGTCGTGGCTGTAGGAGGAAGCATAGATATACAATTAACCTCACAAGCTGGCGGTCCTTATTCAGTGACCATCACGGATGATTTTGGGTGTGAAACTACCTTGACAGGAGTATGTGATGATTGTACTTTTAATCAAGAAGATTTAACCTTGATTGATCCTTGTACTTGTAACGGTGATCAATCGTTCAATGGTTCTATGGATGGAACCTTTACGGAGACGGTTCGATTGGTCGGCCCTCCAGGATTTATGGTAGTCGTAGGCGTAGGTTCCACTGGAATGCAAAACGTTCCTTGGGGTACACCTCTTGTAGAAATTGCACCAGGAATTTATCAATTGACCTTCGTACATGTCGATGTGACAGGATATACTTTGAATATTGATATTGTTGGTCCTACAGGTCCAGTACCATTGCTAGATCCTAACGGTGTCCAACTCATGGTCAGTAATTCTTGTCAATATCCAATCCTTTCTGAGCCAGTGCTTCAAACAGATTTCTGTGTCACTGATGATGCCATTGATCTTAATGGAGCGGTGATGGAATTATTGGGTCACCCGGGTGTTATCACTGCAGCCGTTAATGGTATTCCAGTAACTGAGTTTGATCCGGCACAATGGGGTGCTGGTAATTGGTTGGTGACCTTCACTTTTGATGGAGATTTTGTCTCTAATGATAATGGTGATCCTAATGATCCAGCCATACCTGGTTGTACAACTTTTGTGACGCAAGAAATGATTGTTCATTCTGGTGGTGCATTACCTTGCAACGATCATGTGTTTATAAGCTTAGATCAGAATTGTGGAATGGGAGTCCTAAATGCTGGCGCTTTTGTAGAAGGTGCAGGCTTAGATCAATTTTTTGGTATTAGAATATTAAGCCCACTCGGAGAAATATTAGAACTAGAAGGTGATTCAACTGGCGTTAATAGTAATAATCCTTTATGGATAGGAAACTTTGTTGGCCAGACGTTGACATACGAGGTATATGATGTATGTTCTGGGAATGTCTGCTGGGGTTACGTGACACTTGAAGATGCGATTCCGCCAACACTGGCTTGTGATTGTGAAACACCTTATTTAGATGATGGTGTAACTCCTAGGCCAGCTTGTACCTTCTATTGTTACGAGATTTGGGATTTAGAAATATTGGAAGATTTTGGAAGGAGAGGAAACGAGCTATTACCGACCATCAGACCACCCGAAGATAATTGTATAGACTTTGGAGATCCAGAGGTTAATATTTCTTATTGGGATGGTGATAATTGTGGAGAAACCATTGTACGCAGAAGTTTAAGTTGGGAGTATCAAGATAAAGATGGAGAAACTCAATATATAACCTGCGAAGAGAATTTCTTGTTCGACAATTTGTCAATTAATAGTGTAGGAAATACGGCTAATGGAATTTGGTTTGATGACACAAATCTAGACAGTATTATCGTAGGAGGTCCTCCAACGCAGAGTTTTTATTTACCAGAGCATACGGTTGAATTAAGTTGTGGAGCAGATGCTTCACCAGCGGGCATTGCAGCCGCTTATGATATAGATACTCCAGGAAGACCTGTCGGTATAGATAGAGATGATTACACCGATACACCTAATATTGTTGAATTTAATGAAGGGTATCCATATGCGTATCCATACGTTGTAGTTCAGGGTTGGGCTGGTTCATATCATGCCAAGCCAATTGATACAGAAATGTGTAATATTTATTTAACACATACAGATCAATATTTCGAAGCATGTTCAGAATCTTGTAAAGAAGACAATGGAAAGATTGGACGTACATGGACGATTTTGGATTGGTGTAGTGCAGACTTTATAGAATACACACAGATTATCAAACGTACAGATACTGAAGCTCCGGCCGTGAGTGGACCTGACTTATTGGTAAGTACAGATCCTTGGTCATGTGGTGCAAGTGTTGAAATTCCAGCGCCGGAACATTTACATGATAATTGTGATCTTGAACCTACTTGGTCTATCATTCCTCCGACCGGAATAGTTATGCAAAATGGAGTGGCCATTGATTTGCCGAAAGGCGAGCATACCTTCATTTATGAAGCTTTAGATTGTTGTGGAAATGCTGGTTATGGTTCCTTTATAATAACTGTAGTTGATCAATCTGCACCGACTGCCATTGCTTTGGAGAACGTTGTTGTTCAGTTAACGAATGCCTCAGGTGACGATGGTGTCGCTAAATTATTTGCGGAAGATTTGGACAACTTTAGTCATGATGGATGTACAGATGTGCATTTTGAAATAAGAAGACCTGGTGAAGATTCTTGTAATCCTGGAAGCAATAACACCTTTAATAATGATGGACACGAATACGATAGTGAAGATGATACAGATGGTGGTGAATTCGTCATGTTCTGTTGTGAAGATGTGATTGAAATTGATTCAGTTACCGGTGTACTATTTGGAATACATGATGTAATCTTAAGAGTATGGGATGACGGAGATATGGATGGTGTATTTGGATCAGCGGGTGATAACTATAATGAGACTTGGACGAAAGTAAGAGTTGAAGATAAATTAGACCCAGTTGTTGTTTGCCCTCCAACTATAGTATTGGAATGTCACGAAGATTTCAACAACCTTGATTTAACTGGAAGACCATTTGGATCAAGAACTTGTTCTGACCTTGAATGTTCAGAGGAAT
>JAHDGF010000008.1:63523-122893 GCA_020627785.1 Saprospiraceae bacterium | reverse complement strand
CTTGTGAGGCGTCAGCACTTGCTTGTGATGCATCTGCTGATCCTTGTGAAGCATCCGCACTTGCTTGTGAGGCATCCGCTGATCCTTGTGAGGCATCCGCACTTGCTTGTGATGCATCTGCTGATCCTTGTGAAGCATCCGCACTTGCTTGTGAGGCATCCGCTGATCCTTGTGAAGCATCCGCACTTGCTTGTGAGGCATCTGCTGATCCTTGTGAGGCGTCAGCACTTGCTTGTGAAGCATCCGCTGATCCTTGTGAGGCGTCAGCACTTGCTTGTGAAGCATCCGCTGATCCTTGTGAGGCATCGGCACTTGCTTGTGAAGCATCCGCTGAACTTTGTGAGGCATCTGCACTTGCTTGGGACTGTTCGGCCGCATTACTTGAAGCATCTGCACTTTCTACGGACTGTTCTGCTCCGGTCTGAGACTGTTCTGCACTTTCTCTAGATTGTTCAGCATTAGACTGGGCTTCATCAGCTCCTGCTTGTGCCATTTCAGAACTTTGTTCTGATGCTGCGCGGAAATTCTCACTTTCCTCTGCAGCCGACATTGCATTATTTTGAGCTTCTATTGTCTGATTAAGGGCTTCTTCCGTAGAAGATTCCATTTCTTTTACATTAGATAATGAAGTCTGTACTTCATCTTCTACTTGCTTGAAAGTCTCCAAAGTATCCTGGGCTTCTTTTTCATAATCTTGGAAGGCTACAACAATAGATTCAATCTCTGTTTCATGAGTCTGAATCTGAGATAGACTATTTCCTGAATCCTCTTCCATGGATTTAATTTCTCCCATGCTAGATTCAGAGTCACCCTTGAATGATTCTATTTCTTGGAATGAAGCAGCAGATGACGTTTCTGATTCTGCCGCATTTGCAGCAGCGGTGTTAGCTTGTTCTGTTGCTTGCTCCGCTTGCTCTGCCAAGGTTGTAATCTGATCGACCATTGTTTCGGCCGTATCTTTGTTGGAAGTTATTTCTCCGACCAATTCATCAGAGCTTACTTTCAATGCGTCTATCTCTGATAGAAGAACATCTGAAGAGTTTTTAGATTCCTCCATTTCTGCTACCAAAGATTCTGCTTTTGATTGTGCTTCTGAAATTTCATCAAGAGCTGTCAGGGAAGCTGACTCTAATTCTTTTATGTTGTTCAAGACCTCTTCAGCTTCTTGAGCTGATTGCCTTGCTTGATTGGCTAGTGATTCGATTTCGGACTCGAGTCCTTTAATGTTACTCAGGTGATCATTAGCTTCACCTAGTACAGATTCGACTTCAGATTTAATACCAGCAATCTCCTCTGCTTCGGATTTCGCTTCCTCGAGTATCTCGGTTATCTGGTCTTTAATGCTATCATCACGACTTTCAATATCAGCCATTTCAATGCGTTTTTATTTAATAATAACACAAATCTATAATGACCCAAACTCATATTCAGCTTTTCACTTGGAATCTAAAGGGAAATAAGTCTGGGTTTTGGAAATAAGTTGGCAATAGATTGAAACCCCTGAATTACTTAATGATTTGTCTCATCTTTAGGTAAATATTAAAAATATTTATCATGGAAGGTGTATTTAATGGAATCTCAAATGCAAAGCAAAATGTCCAGAATGGGCAAAATTTGATTAATGAATTTAAGAAAGAGGCTGCTGGTGTTGCTAGTGGATATACTTTAGACATGCCTGTCGTCGAATCTTTTGTGCCTAGAGATAATACAGCTGTCAGCATTGATGTAGCACAAGTAAATGATTTACCTTCATTTGAAGACAATACTGCTGAAGTCTTTGGTGATAGAATGCATGAGATCATTGAGAGACCAGTTCCAGAATTTGTGGGATCCTCTGAATTAAATTCGATTCTTGAAGAAATGCAGTCCATTGATGAGAAGACTAGAGAAGAGCAAGTAGCATTTCTAGAAAGTCTGGCTACTGAACTACACGGTGATGATTATACTGCAGAACAATATCAACATCTTGATGAACAATTAGATAAGTTCATTGAGTTCAAAGAAATGTTAGTGAATGAAACCAAAGTAGGATATGATCCTATTGATGAAGAGAAGTTTGGAGAATTCTTAGGTTCATTAGAACACTATAAATTTGGGGAAATGGTAGGTGAAAGTATTGGAATGGATCCTTTATTTGCTTCCATGCTAAGTCCTACAGGTGGTCTAGTAGGACCTGGAAATACCGCTTTAAATTTATCGATAGATAATCCAGTAGGAGTACATGGAATAGTCCACGATGCTGCAGGATTTCTATTTAATGGATTTGATATAGGACCAGGATATGCATACAAGGGCGATATATTACCAACCAGTTGGCCAATTGCTGGGCAAGTGAGTGGTGTTGCTTATTGGACGTGGGATACTATCAAGGATGTAGCAAGTGATGCATGGGAATATACTACTGATTTTATTGATAATACATGGGACACAATCCAAGATGTAGCAATGGATGCTTGGGATACCACATCTAATGCTTTAGAGACGGCTTGGGATTATGCTACGAATACTGTTTCAAACACCATTGATGCAGCCCAAGATTTTGCCTCTGATAAAGTGGAAGAAATTGGTAATGCAGTTGATGCAATCCAAGAGGACATAAGTAATGCATGGAATTCTACTCAAGACTATATAAGCAATACTTGGGACAGTGTTCAAGATACAGCCAACGATGCAAAAGATAGTTTACAAGATTTTGCAGAAGATACATGGGAATTTATCAGTGGGTTTTAATATCTTGAGATAAAAGCACTATGAGCAACTCTGTTTTTATCTATGGATATAAACGTGCGCCATTTAATCAACTAGATGATTATTTATCAAGAATTCATCCTGGCGCATCCCTATCTTTTCTTGTAAATAATTATTTCGAAAATGTAAAGGATTTTAAATTAAGTGAGTTAACTCATTTAATGTTTGCTAATGCAAATGATATCTCTGTAGGTAAAAATTTCACGGATAGATTTGCTATGGAGTTAAATCTTGACCGCTCCAAAGTAAAAGCTTTTAGATTTGATCAAGAACATATGAGTGTGTTCAAAGGTTTAGAATTACTTTCTGATCTAGGCGGAGATAACCTAACCCTACTTACTGCTTATGAAAACATCACTTCCTTTCCTGATTTTATTAGAAATAGTTTTATTCAAGCAAGAGAGGAAACGAAAGAAGAAGAAAAAAATGAAGTGATAAAAGGCATGTTACATGGCTTCACTTACATTGATGAATATCAACAAAGTATTTGGGACGTAATTCAAGAAGTAGTTACTAAGAATGGAATCTCAAAAAATGATTGTGACAAATATGCCTTCACCTCTAGGTATAAATACATAGAGTCTTTTAACAAGGGTTGGTTCAAAAATGAAATATATCCACTAGCCTATACCGAGAATGAGCAACAATTAAAATTTGAACTTGATATACTTGGTTCAAAATACTACGAAAAAGAAGAATATTTAAAGGCCCCAGCCCTCACCGAAGAAACGCCCCTTTGTAGTCGCCTTAATGTTGCTACTCCTGTAGATGGATCAGCGATCCTTTTAGCAAGCAATAAAAAACATGCAAATAAGAATCCACGTCTTGAGATTGTTGATTTTGATTTTGACTATTCTGAGCCTAACAATTTTGTTTCTTTAGGTGCTGAGTCTATGAAAAGATTATGTGATAAAAATAATGTAGATGTTGCTTCTTTAGACTTTTATGAAATGCATGAGTCTCATGCAGGTGTTATTTTAGCTCAGGCAAATATTTTAAATTTACCAAGCAAGCGAATAAATATAAGAGGTGGAAGTATTGCTATTGGAGATCCTATTTCAGTTACTGGTGCTAGATTGATTACAAGCGCCTGCTCTTTAGTGGATGGGTCAAAAGAATTTAATACTGGAATTATCAATATATCTTCCCCATTTGGTGCAGTAGGATCATTATTAGTAAAAAGACCAGCTTAATTGCAGATGAAGAATTATTTATTAATTGGTATAACCTTTTTCTCAATGTTCAACATATTTGGTTGCTTTTCACCCAAGGCAGATAAAAACGGTGTATTTATTAGATTCGAAAATCAATCGAATATAGAATTGACTGGAGTACACTTGGGAGATCAACTACCTAAAAAAGATAGTTACCGCACATATAATTGTGCAACAAATTATTCTAAAGTTCCAATTGGAGAAATCTCTGAGTATAAAGAAACAAGAGGAAAGTATTTTGGCTATAATAGAATCCTACTATTAGCAGATAAAACTGCATTCCCTTTTGGCAAATTGGTCATAGGATCTCGGTTAAATAAAGAGTTTGGTAAGGAATTTGCACGTTTTGCTACAGAAGAACAAAGTTTGACTAATTCATTAAATGGGCAAACCTTTGAAGGTTTAGGTTTTCCAAAAGGCAAGTACACTTTTGTAGTTGTTAACAATGAGGAGAATAAACCATCAATCAAAATCAAGAAAGATTGATAGCATTTGAAAAATTGAATGCCATTTTACATTCTTTGACATTTGCTCACTAAATGATTCTCAATACTCATTCTAGCTCAATTTTTTGTTTTTCTGCTTGAAATTTTGACCCCAATTTAATATATTTAGAAATACCTTTAATTTATTAATACTTTATTTGCTGCAACCTCAATTCCTAAAGGACAGTAGATTGCCACCAACTTTCGAAAATGATCAATTATACCCAGTCTCTTACTGGATTGATTAAGTCGAACAAGAAAGTTAAAAAGGTAAAACAACTTTCAGGTGAAAAATGGACCAAAAACTGTTTTGAAACCTTAGCTGACTTAATCAAATCCGACTTGCTCGAGAAATTCAAGGATGAAGAAATTCAAACCTTTGGGTGTACTATATCATACAAAACACTTTCAAGCATTTTCAAGGATAACTACAAAATAAAGTATCCGCTTGATCCTCGTACCGAAAATACATTAAACAAAATCTCCATCTTCTTAGATTACCCTAGTTGGAACAATCTTTCTACTCAGTTAGAATCTGAATATGCATTAGATTTCGGCAACTATTCTGATGAAGAAAAGGTAAAAGATGTAGTCAAGAATTCTGTAGATAATTCCTTCAAAGCGCTTTTCCATTTAAATACCAATGGTTCAACAAATCTAAACTCCTACGTAAAAGAAGGCAGTTCAGCGTTTAACAGAATTGCAGAGATCGTAGAATTTAATAAGAGTAATAATTTCCTAATCTCAAATAACTACAATCCTTCAACTGCTGAGATTCTAGACCTTGATGTAGAAAACATTGACGACAATAAGGCTATTGTAAAGACAAAAGAATATTGGCTATTATGCTGGTGGTGCCCTGTAGAAAGTAAATACAAAAAAAGATTTAAAGACTTTACAGAAAATCAATACGTAGTCAAAAAGCAAAATAATGGTCAGTGGATGGTCGAAAAACTATTGAGCCTTTCTGACATGTACTAATAATCGTCGTCATCTTCATCCTCCAGCTTCTCCTCTATTTTAGAAATTTCTTCTCTATACTTTTCATCGACTTTCTTACAATTTAAATGAAATGGGTCTGCTATGAATTTACTAAAGGCAGCTACAGCAGTTTCATTTGGGCTTGAAACCAAGTTACCTACCAACACATCAAATTCCTTTACCAATTGATCGCAGGTTTTACCGGAGTTTTCACTTTTAGTTACTTTCTCCTGTGCAAGTCGAATCGATTCTTCACTCTTTTCCGCAGGTTTGACTTCATATTTGGTCTTATTGTCAATTGTCTGTTTCACTTTCGTAGCATCAGCATCGCCATTTGATTCTGAACCGGAAGTATTCTCATCGTAACTCGGTAATATGTTTTCCAAAACTTCTTCAACCTCTTCAACATTTGCGGAAGCGACATTATTCTTATTTGTTGATTCTGAACCGCAGCTAATTAAAAAAATCAATAGCGAAAATAGAATGGTTCGTAACATCATGGTTTTTCAATTTTAGGTGTTTTGCGATTGTAAATTAGATTACCAGGAGTTTGATTTAAAGTGGAGTCAAGTAATTTATTTGACATCCCCGAAATCATAAAGTAAAGAACTACCCAGCACAATAAAATATAGATATTAAAAAGACTGAAACCAGTACTTTTTAAGATGAACATCTGAAAAAGCCAATAGATAAAAGCAGCTGCAAAGGCATACAAAGAAGCTTTTAAAAAGAAAGAATTTATTATCCCTCTATAGATTTTATTTACAACTCCGTTCTCCAAACCAAAGGCCTTAAGTGTACCTAGGTTCATTCTTATTTTATTTAAATGAGAGGTCAACATATTATATATAAAAACTATAATACTTAAGATACTAAAAATGAAAAGCATCACTGAGATAAGAAAAGTAAGGTTACTCACTTTTGAAAAGTTTTTTTTATCCTTAACCTGATTCATACTTATTTCAAGCTTAAAAGTATCCAGAACCATTTCCTTCAGCGCACCAACTTTATCCAACCGATTAAAATTAAATGTGATATAGTGGGGTCTTGAAATAATGAAATCATTATTTACATTACAGACATAATTATCATTTCTACGAATGTTATTTTCATCTATTGAAATTGCGCCAGCTATTAATTCATTTTTTTCTTTAAAGTTAATCGTCGTATCCATGTATACCGTCAAGTCAAGAAACTCCTCTGTATAATGGCTAAAGCTCACAGTGTCTTCAGCGACAACTCTGATCCCTGCCTCTTTTATTTTTTTAGGAATCGCTTTAAGCAAATCCGGATTCTTCTTATTGACTAAAAGATTAAAATTATTGGAACTAGTAATATCAACAGCTTTAGTATCCTGAAAATTTTCTCGCATAAGCTGTTGCAGATGGAAAGGGATGATCAAATCCACTCGATCAGGTAATTCTTCAACCACGTAAGCTACTGGAATAAATACATCGACATAGGTATCTTCTTCGCTATCCCAGGTAATACTTATTGGTAAATTATTAACCTTTGAAATATCATTGTACCCTAAGGCTATCAATACAGATTCTCGGATGACGATCCAACAATCTTTACTCTTACCAGTTATTTCAAATCCTTCATTCTTATGGATAATATTAGACCCTACAAGGACTTGATCTAAAAGTCTTTCTCCAGGATTAATGCATCGAGATGTAATCTCATTCAATGTTTTGTTTTCAAAATGTCTTACTTTTTCCCACCGACGAAAATATCCAGATACTGTATCAAGATCATATTCCTCTAAGACCTCGCTGTTCTGGAATTTATTAAAAACATTGATTGCTTCTTTTGAGTCTGCCCCAGTTAAAGGAAGATTTACCCAGTTCGTGAACGGATTATCCATACTTTTTCGTAAATCTTCCAAACCTCCTACGGAATGACCAATAGCAATAAAAGTCAAGAATAGAATTACGGAAAGGATAATGATACCACTATTCCGTTCGCCCAAGAGTTCTTTGGATTCATTTTGAAAAAAGATATTTTTAAAATCCTGTTTACTCATTACATTAAATCAAAAATCATTTGTTCAATCTTATCCGAAACATCATCACCATTCAACAACCACTTTTCTTCACTTCTTTTGAAGCACTGCATATTGTCTAAATAGCCAAAAGCTTCATTATTTTCCACTCGTTCCTTTATGAAATAGATATTATCGGCAAAGTCGAGTGCCAAAGAAACATCATGAGAAACGATGATTCCAGTTTTCTTGAATTGCTTTAAATGAGACTTAAGAATTTGCATGAGGTGCATTGAAGTCTTAGGATCCAAATTACCTGTAGGTTCATCTCCAAAAAGAACATCAAACTTTGCAGCAAATGCACGCACAAAAGCTACTCTTTGTCTTTGTCCGCCTGATAGCGCAGTGACACTTCTATCAAAAAGTTCTTGATCTAGATTTAAAGACTTCATAATGGGAAGAACCTTTTTCTTGCCTTCATCCAAGGTCTCCCCCGCCAACAATAATCCAAAACACATATTCTCTCCTGCCGTAAAGTTGGACATAAGATTAGTACTTTGAAATATGAAAGAGTAAGCCTCGTTTCTAAAGCCAGCTAATTTCTCCTGACCTTTTGACCAAATATCTGAAAGCGAAATATTAGAACCATCTTGATTGAAAAAATCAAGCTTCACCTCTGATGGATTCTGGATGGTATTGTTCATCAAACCAATGGTTTCAATGAAAGTACTCTTTCCAATTCCAGAAGCTCCAATCACAAAATTTAGAGTACCCTTATAGATATCTAGATCTTTGATTAGAAGTACTGTTTTCTTCCAATCATAAGAACACTTTAGCGTGTTTATGTGGTATATCGGTTCCTGCACTATATCTTTATTTCTAGAATAGGAAGTCTGCAGGCAACCAGTAATATTTGAAATTTTCCTTAGAAGAAAATATAAAAGGATATGAATCTCCTTGCTGCGCTATACTTTCTAATGATTCTAACTTCGTAAGAATTCTATTGACTATCTCAGAAATTTTAGCATCGTTTATTTTCTTATCATTTCTTAAGTCACCAATATTGAAATTCAACTTATCCCCAATAAAATAATCACCATCAGTGGAAAGTCCTTGCATCAAACTACGGAGCACATCTACATTTGTAGATTCCATTTCTTTCTTTGAAATATTTTCACCAGAGAATTTTTTCAACAACTCAAAAAAGGCAAAATATAATTCCTCTCTTTGCTTATCCAAAGAACCCATTGTTGCGGCCTTCAAATCTTTCAATGTCCTCAGGTAATCTACAAAATCAACTTCAGGCATAAAAACAACATACGAAAACAACGGATGATCTGCACTAGGAAGTTTATTAGGAAGATAGACTTCATTGAAAAGTTTATACTTTCTGTTCACTAACTTTTTCGTCGCATCTTCAGAGAACTTTCCTTTTGTTTTAGCATCAAGAATACTTTTATTAATTACATGAGCGATGGCAGGTTCCCACATACCATTACTAATGTCAAAATCTATCCCTTGCCCATTTTCTATCAGATCGGAAATATCAAGGTATAATTCCTCATATTTATTCTGACAATCCTTCAAAGATTCATTGATGAAACCCTCCATTTCTTCTGCTGAAATAGAACCACCAAGTGCAGGTTTATATAAATAAGCTGCGACTGCCGAATTGTTTAATTTGATCTTAGTTTCTTCAAGATTTACATCAGGTAAAACAAATGGTGGAATATCTAAACCTGGGTATTCTTCTTTCAATTGAAAAAGTCCTTGATATAATCTACTCGCTAAGTTTTCGATAATACCTCTAGTTTGGTAACCAAAATCTATTGACTCTTGCGAATCAAAACTGGTTGGTTGTAGTACGACAAAGTTTACTTCATACTGTGCTGCTAACTTTTCTATTGCAGATCGCTTAGGCATATACTTACCTGAGTCCAACATTTTTGCTACCGCCTTACGAGACTTATCTAGAACAAAATCAGCGTGATTACCTATTATGATTACAACGTTAGAATAGTCCGTCGTAAATCCACCTTTTACTAAAGATTGTTCAAGCCCATATCTTAAATTCGTCCAATCATCAAGGTCACCAAAATTATCATACTCTGCATCGTTAATAAAGCTAACTACCTCATCTTTATCCGGAGATAGTTTAGATAAAATCAAATCTCTTCCTTGATCCCGGAGTTCTAAATCTCTATAGATTGAAGCACCAAATTTCACATTCACATAGTCTGGCAGATTCTTATCTAAAAACTCAATCGAATTAATCAGCGCTGTTTTATTCTTCGCCATTGAACGTGTCCCTTCAATCAGAAAGAATACATTCATATTGGTTCGTTTTTCATTGGCACTTCGAACAATTTCTTGCAGGCCTCCAAAGTCTGATTCTTGAATTACACCTTCTAAAGGCTGATCGAGCATGCTAGAAATATTCTTAGTTGTGATTTCCCCAATCACTCCTGACCGATAAGACTTATCTCTTTTCTTCAACATCGGAAAACGAATAACTTGTCCATTCAGACGGCGAGGATTAGCTTCAGACATAGATCCATCTGGCAAGGTCACGGGATCTTGATCCCACAGAATTTGTTCTTGAACTACTTTTCCAAATTTCGCAAAATTATTAGCAGCTCCGACATTGGTAAAACCTAATACTCTTAAGTCCCTATTATTTTTTCTCTCATCAAAAGCTGCTTCTTCAAAATTAGGCTCTAGTGCAATTCTTGTTGGCCAAAAATCTAATTTAGATTCATCTATCCATCCAATAATTTGCTTTTCAGTTTCAGAATATCTAGTAAAATAATCCTTGGCAATAAGTACTCTATTGTTTGCTCTTTTAAGAATAAAATAGAATTCATAAATACCACGCTGATCAATCTCCTTTACTGAATTTGGCCCATCATAAATCTTTGCTAATTGCCAATTGTCATCGGCCATTACCTCAGCTATGTTACTCGCTTGATTTAATAAAAATGCTTTGGTGTGAATGTTGGATGTTTTATTGACGAGGGCCCACGGGCTTATTACCACATTTTCTTTTTGAATCCAACCTTCCCAGACAGGGCTTTCAATTTTACCCTTCGTTACTCTACCCTTTGCGATTTTCAACCAATCTTCATTTCCATCGTCCATCACATAGGCGTACTCCTTAAACTTCAGAGAAGTAATTACTGTTGCATTTTCTTTAGGATCAGCATACACTTTATTGTTTTGCCTATCAGAAATAATAAACCAATTTCCATTATCCTTAGAGGTTGCTTTACCTCTTTCCTTTAATTGTAAATCATAATTAATGGGATCTACTTCCTTATCGTAATCTTTAGGGAAAAGATATTTGTCTGGTATAATTTTAATGGCCTGTGCTTTCGCAAATATTGAAAATACGAATAAGCAAAAGACGACGGATAGTACCTTTTTCATTTGTTCAATTTTTATCCTTTACCAAATTCATAGTAAGCTCCTAAATTTATATTGATATTATTCAACTTTGATTTAGTCGAATACTGTTCAATAAAAGTTGAAGGTCCGCCTTGAAATGGACCTACAGGTTCACTATGTTTAAATAAATCAGACAACCCTAAATAATACTCAACACTAAATTCAATACCCCAATTGATATTTATATCATATTGATAGGTAGGTGAAATGGATACACCATAACTGAAGTTGTCCAAAACCGTTAGAGGATTTTGACCAAATGATCCATCTGAAAGATAACCATCTAGTTCCAATATATTTTCTTGTAGTTCAATAAATGTTGGAAAGTTTGAGGTATTTGGCGTTAAATAGCCTTCTGTGGGTAATTCTCTTTCTCCCCCACGGAAATTAGTGATATAATTCCCAGTAAAAGTAAAGTCTAAGTATAAATTACTATCTGTTCTATCTAGTACTTTATAAGCAACTCCAATTTTTGGTACAAACCTAATTCCATTCAGTTTCTCAAAACTTTCACCATCAACTACCGCTGCTGTAAAAAACTGAGAGGTATATTCTGCAGAACTTAGTTCATTTGACCCTAAACTATAGCCAGTTTGAGTCCCTCCTTGATCAATAGGTGCAGATGAAGGAATTAAATTTAGTTCGTTGGTATTTACATTTAATACGTGAGCGCCTATTCCTACGTCAATGAATAATTTCCTTGTATTACCAAGACCATAACGATACAATATATCTGCCCCATAATTACTTACATTCGGGCTAGAAAAATTCACAAAATCAAAAAATTCAGAGTCTAACGCCAATGAACCAAATCCTACATTTGCCGTAAGGCTAATTACACTATACTTATCAACATCCTCTTTAATCTCACCAGAAATTTTAGTAATCTGGGCTGCGCTAATATCATATGGTGGCATCTCAACTTCAAAATACATTTCTAATTTCCTACCATTGCTATCATATCTAGGGTTCTTATCCTCTACATAAGTCCTTACGTTCTTTTCCACGAATAATTTTGCAACAATGTAACCAGAAGCGTTCATTTCTAATTGCTCCAGGACTATGTCGTTAATGTCAAAGCTCACACCTTCATTATACAGATACTCATAAACATTATCTGCATAATCTGCATTATGTATCATCGTACCCTTTTTCTCTAAGTCGTTTATCACTAGAGCTCCAGGCGTAAATATTTCACTCCACATAATTGACTTATCAGCAGAAATTTCACCTGTACTTGGATCAAGAAAATCAGCAATGGATGCGTATTTGTCCATTAAGTTCTGGAGAGACACTAAAGCTGCCTTGTAATTATCTTCACTAACACCAGGTCCCACATCAAAAAATTCATTGTTTATTGGAACGGTACTTATGATTTCAACATCTTGGCACCAAAGCATTGGTAGCACAAAAAATGATAGAAAGAAAACAAGATTTAATTGTTTCATTTTAAATAATTTAATTCAAATAGATGCCGGCAATGCGAGCTTCTAGTTCTTGATAATCAACCAATATTTTGAATCGAAGATTGTACTCTTCTGGTTTATCTAATTGAATGATTTTACCATCATTCCCTATTTTATTTGACACATATTTCTTAAACGGAAGTTCATAGTAAAAAGAACTTCCATCCTCATCTGAAAAATTAGATTCAGTTTCTAAAGTGGAAAGATCAGATTGAAATAATCTATTATAGATCATCCAAACATCTTCAAACTCCTGATCAATTTTCACATTATCAAAATACTCAGAAACATCATCAAAATAGTCTCGATAATCGACATGCTCTGGTGACTTCATCAAATCGTGATAAATCACTGCATTATTTTGAAACAGATCTCTATAATTTTCCATAGACTTATTCATCCCTGTGCTTAAGTCATACTTTTGGTCTGCATAGAACATGAATCTTTTAACAAGTCTCCAAACCAATATGCGATTAGTTTTGTGAATACTTTCATAATCTCTTTCGGGAGTATCACTTTCTTCCACCACAACATCTGGAACATTTTCTAGATCCAAAACGGAGTCAGAATCATCGATGACATTGTTTTCTAAAGCTGAAGGCGTTTCATTCATCACTTCAACTTGTTCGTCCTCCTTTAAAGTTTCTTCCTCCATAACATCTGGAACATTTTCAAGATCTTGAATGGAATCAGAATTATCAACAGCTTGGGATTCTACGGTTGAAGGAAGTTCAGTTACATCTCCAACTTTTTCAACCTCCTTCGGAACTTCTTCTACTTCTTTTGGAACTTCTTTAATCTCCTCAACTAATTCTTCAATAACTTCTTTCCTTGGTAGGTCGTCGATTAACTCTTCTTGAATTTCTTGACCTAAATTCTTTAAAGTATCAGTAGATATAATTTCCTGAGCCAAATTCATTTTCTGTTCTTGTGCAGAATCGAGCTTTTCTTTGATTTTCAGTGTCTCAGTTGTATCTGGCTCAATTACTTCTGGAGTTTCGAGAACAACAATTTCTTCTTGTAAAGATGGTGTATCAACCGTGTCTACAACTGTTTCTGAAACAGAATCATCTATTGAAGTAGGCAAATAGATGACTACCTGTTTAGTTGTATCCACATAGATGGTGTCTTTCACCATTACATTCTGCCCGAGACAGATGTTACTCAAAAAAAGGATGAATATGTAATTTAGGTACTTCAATTAGTATACAATTACTTTTGTTAATTGTGAGGCACCAAAATTGTTGGTCACCTTTATTAGATACATCCCAGGCGTTAAGCCACCTTCAGAAATCACTATCGTTTTAGTTCTAGTTTCTTTGCTGAAATTATTTGTTATTATTTCTCTACCTGACATATCTGTAATCTGGTAGGTATATTGACCAATCCATTCACCGACAACTTCTAAAGTAAAGCTACCTTGATTAGGGTTAGGAAATACTACCATAGAGTTACCATCGAATTCACCATTCCTAAATCCAAAGATTGGCGGACCATCTACGTTTAAATAGTTTCTTGTGGTACAGAAAAAATATGGGTCATATGGTAAATTATTTCCTGCGACATCTGTCCGTCCTGTGATCCCTTCTGGATCAATTGCTTTTGCACTACAAGTTGGGTCATCAGATTTTTTCCAAGTATCTACCCAGAAGTATGACAAGTCATCTTCGATTTCTGGGGTTTCAATGATCTGATTTAATTGCGGATCATTGCCTGCAAATAAAAATTGGCCATTTATGCTCTCATTATTTGATTGTAGGAACGGATCTTCTTGATTGACAATGTAAATTTCCTGTATTGGTAATATATCAAATGGAAGGATGGTTTTACCCCATTGAAAGCATAGATCATCTGGTCCTTCATTTGGATTTTTCAACTGATTCGTTGTGGGATCAAATAATTCTAGAGCAAGAATATGACCTCGATTACCAGCAAAATCTGGATTAGCATTATCCCCTTGCCAAAGTATGACAGGATATTGATTGGGTGCTGATTCATCTTTTATGAATAGATCTTTACTATAGGAATCAGTACAAGTCAAGCTTCCTCCACTGATAGGGTAAGTGATAGATTCATCCACACGAATGGTAATAGTATCACTAAATGGAATTAGGATATCAGCATTAAACAGTGAATCTCTATAATTGGTAACTAATGGAAATTCTTCACCATCATTAACCATTGTTATATCGACAGAACTTCCAACAAGTTTTGTTCCTATGCCAATTGGAACATCAAAACTATTATTGCAGAAGTTATCTCTTCCTACGAATGAAATTATACCGTTGCTCAGAGGTGCTTGATGGAAAGTAAACGATCTAAAGAAATCCGAGGTCAAATCACATTGATTTAAGAAAGTTGGAATATTGTTTACCGCCTCACCTATATAAACAAACGCATTATATTGAGTCTCCACTTCATAAGGTAAATCAATAGCATTAATTTCAACTACAAAATCATCTTCTATTGGATAGGATGTCAAAACGTCCGAAATTGATTCAATTGAAGTTGCAGTTGAAATAATCAGGTGTCGACTCGCATTTGATGGGATATTTTCCACTGCTGTGGAATCATATCTAATCAAAATTGGAGCGTTTGTGCAACCATCAATGTCTGACCCTAAGTCAGCTAATTCTCCAAAATCAGTTGTGCAATCACAAATAAGATTCAATATTATTTGATTGTTATTACACATGGTAGGAGCAGAGTCAGCTAAAACTTCCAAGACATAGTTTGTGTCAGGCAACATTTCCCAATCACTGAATAAATCTCCACTAAAGTTGGTAAAGTTATCAAAATCAATAGGCTCCCCTTCATTAACTGTAACATTGTCGAAATTAAATCTGAAGGCAGCATTATTCGGATCATCTTGTAGAAAGATAGAATTAATCTGAAATCTTTCATCTGTTTCATTTCTAGCCCCTTCAAATTGAAGCGTTAATGATTCAACAGTTAAACCTTCATCATCACAGATGAATTCACTCGACGTTAATTCGATTGGCTTTATAACGGTAACTTCTAAAAAGTCATCTGTATCATTTGTACAGGCCGAACCCACATTGTATTCCGTAGAGTTAATTGAGATTAATAAATCTTCAGTTATGTTGGATAAAAAATAAGAGTTTCCATAAGGTATTAGTTCGCCATCAATATTTACGACAATGGTGGTATCATCTGAAGGAGTGGTATTTATATTCACATCAGGATTTACTGCCGCATTATCATTAATTGAGGCTAACAAATCATCACCAAAGCATATTTCAATCTCGTCTTTGCTAAAAGTAGCTGTTGGTGTCTCTTTTATTTTAAATTCGACTGGAGGCTCACTTTTAGAACATCCAGAATTATCAAGAATACTATGCGTTAAACGATAATTACCTGGTGATTTAAATTCTAAGTTAAAAGATTGTTCTAATGGATCTATCCCTGCAGTTGTAGTTACTAGCCCTTGAATATTATAGTTCGGGAAACTACCATTTGCAGTTATTTGATTATTATCTAAAATAATCTCCATTCCATTATTATCAAACTCAAATCTAGAAAGAAACCAATCCATTTGGATTATCACTTCATTATCTCCACTGGCTAATTTTCTACCAACAGATTGATTATCTATATCGTATATTATCCCAGCGCCTAAGCATTCCTCAACCACATTTTCTTCTTGTCCATTTACTGTAATTATGGCTTGACAATCATCAATGCTTCGCACGAAAACATCTCTTAGAAATGTATTACTGCAACCACAAGAAGATTGCACAGTAATTCTTACAGTTTTATTTCCTTCCGTGGAATAAACCACCACAGGTGGCATTTGGCCTGAGCCAGTTATGCCATCTCCGAAGTCCCATTGCCAATTAGTAATTGAACAGTCAGCTCCGCCACAAAATCCAGGAGCAGAAATAATTCCTTCAAATTGTATATCTCTTTCAGTGAATAAAAATAAAACTCCCCCCAGACTAAAGTCCACTGCGGGCGGCCTGCAAACTGTCACCGGTAAACTTGCGCTAGTTTCTGAACAATTATTTCCGTCTGAAACATTCACATTTACGTTATAGCTTGAAGTAGCCGCTGAGGTGTTATTACTAATTGGATATTGACTTGAATTGCTAAAACCTGGCATGCCATCGTCATCCCAAGAATAGGATATTGGATTCGCATTTGAACCAGCATTGGCCTGTATGAATCCTCCAGAATAACCTTCACATATAATACCATCGTTAGAAGCAATTCCTGAATTTTCTACTATGGTTAGCGTTGGATTAGGTAATGAATTAACGGCTATATTTTGACTAATTACATTGGTGCATCCAAAAGTATTAGTTACCGTAACTACATAATTAGTTCCAGGAACCGATGGGGATACCGTTGTAGAATTTGCACTAGCTCCATTGCTCCAAGCATAAGTCTGAATCGTACTGTTGGTTGCAGATGCAATTAATGTTGTCTGTTCACCTTCACAAATTATTCCATCATTATTTGCTGTACCAGACATATCGTTAAGTGCTATACTCACATTTGGCCTAGGCCTTACGGTTACTGATACTTGGTCGGTATTCGTGCAATTATTTACATCAGTCACTGTAACTGTATATGTAGTATTTGTTGCAGGCGTGGAAGTTATTGAACACCCAGAAACAAGTGTTGGAGTTGTCCATTGACAACTTAATCCTGGTGTTTGCTGGTTCAAATTGATGGTTTGTCCTACGCAAATATCATTATCATTTACAACTGCATTTGCTACCGGATTAGGGTTTACTGCAACAACAATTGAAGATGAACTCGTACATCCATTGACATTTGAAGTGACAGTTGCGACATAGCTAGTAGTAGTAGTTAAGCTAGGAGTTGAAATACTAAATCCACTTTGATTTGTGCTCCATATTGGCGTGGTAACATTTGGTGCTGTAACAGTCAAGGTTGTAGATTCTCCAGAGCAAATGGTATCCTGCGCTGCAGCAATAGATAATATTGGCGGAGTTGTGTTAGCACTTACTATAGTTGAAGCTGTATCAGAACAACTGAATTGATCTGTTACAGTAACAATATAAGTTCCTGGTGAAGTTACATCTATTGCACTTGTAGTTGCTCCTGTGCTCCAAGTATAACCTAAAATTGCTCCTGTATTTCCAACTGTACTGCCAACTGCATTCAATGTCACTGATGTATTTGTACAAGTTAACTGACCAGGAGTATTCAACACCGCGGATGGCAGATTATTATTTTCTATGACTTGAAAATCAACAATTGTTTGACATCCATTTGAATTATCAGATACTGAAACTTCGTAGGTTCCAGGGTTACTAACTGTAATTTGATTGTTTGATGTCACATCAATTGGTCCTCCTGCTGTTACCGCCCAACTGTAATTTAAGCTACCACCTGTAGTTGTTGATCCTGATGCAGTTAAGGTTAAACTTGTAACTGCACAAGTTAAAGTGTTACCATTTGATGAAGTAATATTTATAGTTGGAGCAATAGCTCCATCATCAATATTTCCATCACAATTGTCATCAACATTATTACATATTTCAACCGCATTTGGATTGATCGAAGGATCAGTATCATCGCAATCTACATCACAAGAAAATCCATCTCCATCTCCATCAACAAAATCACTGGTGCTAGAGTTACAGTCGTCATCTATGTTATTACAACCAATCTCAATAACCCCAGGATTTATATTTACATCTAAGTCATTACAATCACCAGTTCCTAAAAGTTCGGATAAAAAGAAGCCAAAAGCGGGTCTATCACATGCAGTCGAAGTGCTTCCGCTGTAACCATCTCCATCCTCATCAATGTACCAGAGGGTAGGACCACCAACTAAAGGATCACTATCATCACAATCATCGGTAGAATTCACCCCATCACAATCTGCATCATTTACATTTGAATTCGTATTGGAAGCATCATTATCATCACAATCTTCGGAAGTAATCACTCCATCACAGTCTGCATCATTTACATTCGAATTCGTGTTTGAAGCATCGTTATCATCACAATCTTCAGAAGTGATCACTCCATCACAATCTCCATCATTAGCATTTGAATCTGTATTGGAGGCATCATTATCATCACAATCTTCCGACGTAACTACTCCATCACAATCCGCATCGTTCACATTAGTATTTGTATTGGAGGCATCATTATCATCACAATCAATACTAGTAGGAACTCCATCACAATCTGCATCGTTCACATTAGTGTTTGTCACATTTGGATCAGCGTCATTACAATCAATATTAGTTGGGACTCCATCACAATCTCCATCATTAGCATTTGAATTTGTATTAGAGGCATCACTATCATCACAATCTATTCCAGTAGGAACTCCATCACAATCCGCATCATTTGTGTTTGTAGTTACAACAAATGGGTCATTATCATCACAATCTTCTGAGGTAATCACTCCATCACAATCCGCATCATTAATATTCGTATTCGTATTTGAAGCATCATTATCATCACAATCTTCTGCGGTAATTACTCCATCACAATCTGCATCATTTACATTTGAATTCGTATTGGAAGGATCACTATCATCGCAATCTTCCGACGTAACTACTCCATCGCAATCCCCATCATTTACATTTGAATTCGTATTGGAAGGATCACTATCATCACAATCTTCCGACGTAATCACTCCATCACAGTCCGCATCATTTACATTTGAATTCGTATTTGAAGCATCGGTATCATCACAATCTTCCGACGTAATTACTCCGTCACAATCTGCATCATTTACATTTGAATTCGTATTGGAAGCATCAGTATCATCACAATCTTCCGACGTAACTACTCCATCACAATCACCATCATTTATATTTGTATTTGTATTTGAAGGATCATTATCATCACAATCTTCTGAGGTAACTACCCCGTCACAATCCGCATCATTTACATTCGTATTCGTATTAGAGGCATCAGTATCATCACAATCTTCTGAGGTAATTACTCCATCACAATCTGCATCATTTACATTTGAATTCGTATTTGATGCATCAGTATCATCACAATCTTCTGAGGTAATCACTCCATCACAGTCCGCATCGTTTACATTTGAATTCGTATTAGAAGCATCAGTATCATCACAATCCTCTGAAGTTATTACTCCATCACAGTCCGCATCATTTACATTTGAATTCGTATTGGAAGCATCAGTATCATCACAATCTTCGGAAGTTATTACTCCATCACAGTCCGCATCGTTTACATTTGAATTCGTATTAGAAGCATCAGTATCATCACAATCCTCTGAAGTTATTACTCCATCACAGTCCGCATCAGTATTCATGGAACCAATATTTGCGTCATTGTCATTACAATCAGTGTTATCTAAAACATGATCAGCTGGCACCATACCATCGCAACCTAATATGGTGTTATTAGGGTCTCCAAATCCATCATTATCAGTATCGGCATAATATGTTATGACAGTTACCGAGGCGACATCGGTAGCTCCATTATTGCAAGTAACTGTAACAGAATACATTCCTGGATTCGATATGCAAATGTATGAGTCAGTATTATTGCCACCCCAATCCCAACCATTAGCAGCACCACCTGATGCATCTAATTCTAAATCACCACTACAATTAGTATTGTTGGAATCATTTTCTGGATAGCAAGATATGCTTGGTGCATTACAACTCTGCCCGTTGAGTTGTACCAATGCAAAACCAATAAGACCTAAAGTCAATGATAATACTCTAAAAAATTTCATAGCGTTCTATTAATAGATAAACTGTAAATCAAAAAATACCACTTTCTTATCAACATATTGTATGTCAGCAAGTGGGGAAGAAACTACATCAGTCGTACAAGCTCCAGAACTTTCAAATCTCAAGCCTTTAGTTACTGGGTTAACCGTAATCGCAAATTCTTCACCCGGGTTCATTGTTATACCCAAGGAATATATATTTATGGCTGTTCCAGCTTCTGAAGGAAGTACAAATATATCGTCCATTATTTCTGCTTCATCCATACTCAAGGAATTAATAATTAAATCCACGGTTCCTTGAGAATCTGCATATACTCTAAAGTTTTCCAACTTTAATTTTTTCTTTGCCTTTATATTCATTGTATATGGTCCTGCCATATACTGGCTATCCGTTCCATTACATTTATTAGAAGAACGAATACCACCTTTTTCTTTTAAGTTTTTCATTCCCGTCTTACTTGTCTTGGATGAAGACGAAGAACTAGTCGGCTTAGCGGTCACAGAATCTGACGGCCTCGAAGTAGGTGTCGCTGTAACGATTGAAGGTGTCTTAGGCTTAGGAGCCGAAGTCTTAGGTGCCGTTGCCACTGGACGAGAAGTCGTTGAAATTGAACTACTCGTAGATTGAATCGGTGCCGTAGGCTCAGGTGTATATTCTGCTTTTTTGACGTCTGCTACTTGTGGTGCCTTAGAAACAGTTGTTGAATTATTACTACCTAAACTTGAAGAAGTATTCCTGGTTTGTACATTTTGTACCGAGGAAATCTTTTCTCGTTCAGGAACTACCAAAGGTGTTTCTTCAACCTCCTTTTCCATAAAATCTATCGTCGTATTTTCAGCCTCCATAATAATTTCTGTATTAGCTGGAGCATCTTCTGCTGGAATAGTTCGCGTCACTACAGGATTGGGAGAATATATTTCAATATTCGCCGGAGTAAATATTTCTACGGTGGTTGTATTGTTTGACCTATTGGTTTCAATGACTGTGCCTTGTTGAATGCTTAAATCCGACTGAGCCTGAGCGGTATAGTTATTTTGCTGAGGTGCAGATTGTGAGGATTGAACTGGTTGCGTATTTCTTTCTGGAGCTTCTACCTCATTATATTCATTTTCTGCAACCTGAAGGCCATTATCTTCTTGAGAAATGCCTGGCTGTCCACCACACTCTAAATCCATGAAGGCATCATTCAATAGAGAAATACTTCTCTCATAACCAGAACTTTCTTTTGACAAGTACGTAATGATTGTTGGTAGCCGTGACCCAAGTATTACTTCCATTCCGTTAGACACTGGAATGGTATTCATTTCATTGTTATCTAGATAATAAGAAAGTTCGTATTGCTTACAAGTAGGAGTTACATTCATTACAAATGAATACACTCTTTCATCCTCACCTTGCAGATAACAATTTGTGAGAACCTCAATGTTCGTCTCTTCGTTACAATCGGATTTACATGAACTAAGCATACCAAGAATTAGGCAGCTTAATAATAGGGGAGTCACTCTTAACATAAAATTGTTTTTGGTTGAATATTATCTATTCAATGATTCGCATTTAGGCATTATTAATTGCCATATTTCTAATTAGGGATTTAAAATCCTTAATCTCAATCACGTCTTCTGTATCTTTTGCTTTAGCTCTAATATAATTAATATTAATCTTACCATTCGTGGCATTCTCCAATTGTTTTGGAGTATCCTTTTTCTTATTCCCTACTTTTATCTTATTCTTTTCTTCTTTAGATTCGCCAACTTTTATATTCAATTTTGGTTTTGCACCTACTTTAATTGCTTCAGTTTTCGGTGTAATTTTTATCTGAGGCCTTCCACCGTCTCCAATCTTTATTTTTACCTTCTTCGATTTAGTTTGAGGTTCACTTATGGGAACGGGAGTGGATGAACCAGATGGATCCTGTTTGAAATATTTAGAATTTAAAATGTTTTCGTTGAATTGATCCAATGCTTGGACAGCTAAAATTTTATTATTCTTAATCACCAGATTGATTTCATACTCAATCAACTTAAAATCTTCAAAAGTTGAAATCTCAATAAAACCTAATTCTTCCTCCTCTTCTTCAGTGATCTTATAAATTTTAAAAGTGTTGGTTTGGATCGCAAATTCTTCATCTCTTTGAATCAAGGTTTTTATATGATTACCTGTAAAAGAGTTCAAATTAATTTCAATAGTCTCATCGGGCATATCTTGAGAAACTAAAACTATTTTCCCTGGCTCTTGCTGATTTTTACCCTCCTTAAAATGAACTTCAAAATTTAAAAATTCATTACTTAGTGCAAGAGCCCCACCCTTTGTTAACCAGATGTTTTTATTGTCCGTCTCCAACTTATCTTCCCACGTTTCAGAATAATTGGCAACGCCTCGTTTAAACTGCTTAAAGTGATGATAGGCTCCAGAAATAAAAACATTTTTCAATCCATCTTTATCGATCCCTGTCTTTAAGAACATGGTATCCAAAGCCATTTTAATTGCCTTGAGATATTCTCCAATACATTCAGACACAACAGATTCAGGGATGCAAATATTAAAGACCTCATCTTCGAGTAAGACATCATTGCTATACACCTGCAAACTTTCATTGATCATGAATGTCTTTAAACATTTAGTCGCTTCGGAGTGTATCCTATTTTTCGATTTTTGAGTAAACCGAATACTTCCATCAAGTAGGGAGTTTATTTTATCTGTAATTAATTGCGTTGCCTCGTGTAATTTATTTGACTTGATCGATTCAATGTATAAATCATAACCATCATCGCACTTCTCAAACAATTCAATATTAATCTCGGTATGATCTAAGAAAACAAACAATGCATGTTTGTCATCTTTTTCAATGATCCCATCTTCAATATTATAAAGGAGACTCGCTTGCCCATAGCTGATTAAATGTTGTAACCCTTTATTATTAATATCTAACGCAAGTTCAATATCCCTTGTGTTCTGCATAAAATGTGCAGGAGAGGCAACAACACCTACTTCTTCGATATTTGTGGTAAGCTTAGATTCAACTTCGAAAATTGCCTTTTTAAATAAGATTGCCAATAGATGTAAAGCACCCCATTTTCTTCCGGAAGCATCTTTATTCTCCTTTTCTTCATTATTGAATTCACTCAATATATTTTTGTGAATCTCAATACCAGGCATTTCTTGATCGATAAAATTGTAGAAATGCCTGGTATAAGCATTCATTCCATCAATATAAACAGATGCATTTAACCCACTAATTGATTGGCCACTAAGGCCTAGTAAATCATATCTAACAGGTATTAAATCAAGATCTAGGCCTGAAGCTCTTATTAAGTCACCTTCTAATGAGAAACAAATATTCATGTCTTACTTTTTAAATAAATGTTTCTCCATTGGTTTTAAATCATTGACGATTTGCTCCAAGGATTTGATTAAGTCGGCTTGCGTTTTTTGCGCTTTTTGAAAATTCTTTTGACGTTGATCAATTATTTTCTTTTTGTTATTTACATCGTACGTTGCCGTTTCTACTTTTTTATCTACAAGTTTTTCTGTAATCCCAACCAACATATCCTGTTTGGTTTTCAGAAAATCATTGACGAAACTTTTCCACGAACTAATCTGCGTTGATACCCCTCTTTCCAATCCTTGAGATAAACTATTTTTAATACTCCGTCTTTCCTTTTCAAGGTTCACTTCTTTTTCAAGTGCCTGCTCTTTTATCTTCTTTTTAGAGAACATAAATATGGCCAACATTAAAGCTCCGAAAATGTAATACCTAAATTGGCTATACTTAGAAATGATCCCAAAAATGGCTGAATAACCCATACTTACACGCTTACCACCGCCTAATTTAGAATCATAGAAACTGGTCAATTGTTCTACAGCCTTTTCTCTAGAATCAGAGACAAATAGAATAACTTTCCCTCCTTGTTCTTTATAGTTTAACTCAAAGGTTTCCTTTTTCCTTCTTTCACCATTCGAAGCCCAATTACCAATGAAATAATTACTCTCTCTTCCTTTCTTTTGGACAACCTCTTCAAAACTAGTGATGAATTCTTTGGTTCCGTTTTGGGCAAAATATTCAGGAAACCGATCAATCATTACAATCTGTTCTCCATACTCATCGTGAGTTTTAGGAGAAATTGCACCATTATCTGACCCCACCAATAGAGCACCAAATAAACTACCGACCATCATCAAAGGCATCATCATGAACATTGGAGTTCTTAATTCCATGAAAAGCTGATACATTCCGCCCTTCTTATTAAATGACTTTGTGAAATTTGCCGTCTCAATAGGTTCCAAAGTACAATAATCCTCAGTTGGCATATCAGACATAGATACTTTAGGAATTATTGGACCTTCGATCTTTTTTTCTTTCAGATAGTTTTTAAGTTCATTCTGAATGCTCGTCACATTCGTAATGATTGTTTTCGCAGTACCTTCAACAAAGTCAGTTAAACCTTTTAAAGCATTGCTTTCTAAATCCTTGGCATATCCATCAGAAATATCAATGGTAATTGTTTTTCCTGACTCAACTTCTAACAGTCCTTGATAGTCTGAAATTTCTTTTTTGATTAATTGAACAAATCCCTCTTCATCGAATTGGACTTTATCTAACTCGGCTTCAAACTGTCTTTGAAGGATTCTAATTTTTTTACTCAAATCCCCTTTCACATTACTAGATTCCCTGGACATCCCTCGAGTATCGGTAGATCTAATTTCAGAAAGATCTTTGTTATTGAGAATCATTTTACCTTTGATTCTTTTACCTTCAACCTCTTTGGATTTCACAAAAAACTCCATCAATTTACTAATCTGGCCAATCTTATTAGAGTAGTAACTTTTCAGAATAAATGTGGAATCTCTGATATTCCCTACATCAATAAAATCCTTCAGAAGTAAATCATTAGTAAGAAACTTATTCTTAGGAATTTTAATTTCTTTAGGATCTACATTAAGGTCTAATACTTTTTTTGCCTTTGGCTGCACCATATCTCTTTCTCGACGTTCACTTGCCCTAAGTCTTTCCGAAGTACTTTCTCTGACTTTTTGTTCTGGCCTAGCCTGTCTTCTTGATCTTCTCTCTTCTACTCGACTTACTCCAGAATTAGCTGATTCTTTTTGAGCAGAATTACTGGTTGGAACAGGCACTGGCACTATTCCAGCATTCTCTTGTGAAGAACCATCGGAAGGACTCTGATCTGAATTTCTACCTCTTTCTCCTCTCTCTCGCCTCTCACCTCTTTCGCTTCTTTCTCCTCTATCTCTATTCCTATTTCTTTCTCTTCCTTCTCTTTTTTCTCTTCGTCTTTCTGATCTTTCAGTATTACTACTTTCTTTCGCTTTTTCCTCCAACTCAGGAGTTTCATCTTGTGTTGTCTGGCCGTTATCATTTTCTTGCTTGCTTTCCTCAGCAAGCATTTCTTTTTGCGGTTCTTCTTTTGGCTCTTCCTTAAGCTCTGCTATTGGCTCTTGAGATTGTGGAGGTGTTTCAGGTTCTTCAATTACCTTTTCAGGCTCATTTGTGCTAACCGTTTCATTGGTTTCCTGTTCTTTGGCTTTTTGCCTTTCAAGACGTCTTCTTTCTCGATCCGTTAGATTAGTATCATCAGCGGAAGAGTTACTATTTGCTTCTGTAGCTTTAGCTCCCGACCGACGTTTTTCTCTTTCTAGCCTCCTCCTTTCTCGATCAGAAAGATTGGATTCAGAATTTTCATCTGATTTAGTTTCACTACTCGTGCCATTACTTGCTTTATTTTTTTCCCTTTCAAGTCGGCGTCTTTCTCTATCCGTTAGATTCGATTCATTTTCTTTAGCTGCGCTTGCATCACCATTATCAGCTGATTTTGCGGCTCTTCTTTTTTCTCTTTCAAGTCGGCGTCTTTCTCTATCTGAAATACCATCAGCTGCACCATTTTCTGAATTAGCAGAATTGTTCTTTGCCATTCTTCTCTGCTCCCTTTCCAAACGCCTGCGATCTCGATCAGTTAAAGGAACATCCTCTCCTTCTTCAGGGTCTTTAACCGCTAATTCCATAACTTCATCGCCAGACACCGTTTGATGATCTTCAATGGACTCACCTAACTCAGCCTCTGCCGCAATTTCTTCTGTTTCTTCAACTTTTTCATCTTCATGTGTGCCGACTACAAATATTTGAGAATGTGTAAATCTTCGCCGCATTTTTTCATATGCTTCTGGATCATTGTCACCAATTAAAATATCTGGATATTCTTTGTAGTTTATCACATACTCTAATGGGTCACCTTCAAATATATTGTATGAAAAATTTATGTGTTCATTTCCACCAGCTTCAAGATTAGCCTGGTACATTTCTTTGAGTTTTTCTGACACTCCAAGGAAAAGAACTTTTATCTTATTGTTTTCAAACTCTTCTGCGGCTTTCAGAACATCATTGTATAGGTTCTGACCACTTACACTATTTTTTACTTGAGTGAAGCATTTATCCATAGATCGGTATAGATCAGTTTTTTGCTTTTGCAAATCTTGAAATATCTTTAGATCATTAGCTTCGGCTCCCATAATAAACTATTTAGATACTTTATTAATTTTTATCATTGTTTTCACATCCTTCGGTTCAACCGCAACGTTTTCATCTTTAAGACTTTGTTTACCTGGCTTATTTGGCGGTGTTTTTGGGTTTTGTGACTTATCTATAAAGATATCAAAAACTAATTCAGTTACCTTTGAAGGACCAAAGGAAATTACATCTTTAGGCTTAAGTATTTTCTGGTCAAATACCTCTTTATTATTTACATATAATGATCCATCCTGAGGAAAAATTACATAATTACCGTTCATATATTTTAAAGCAGCGTGTTCCTCTTTGATTTCAAAATCAATCCATTTTACATAAATATTTGCATTAGGGTTTCTTCCCACATCATAAGACTTCTTGCCTTTTAATTCTTTTTCGATCAATTCTGTTTGGATACCTCTAAAGCCTTCCGGAGATAATACCCGAAGTGCATATTTGTCCTTAAATTCGAAAAGAGAGGCTACTGCGAGTCCTGCGCCAAGTCCTGGCAATAAACAAGAAACATATCTTATAATTAAGTTACTACCAACTAACTGCGGGATAACTAAAAAACCAATGGCAGTTGCCAAAAGGAAAAAGATACTTGGCTTTATGAGTTCTTTCAAATTCTTACTCGTAACAAGAGCTAAGAGCGCCATAAATGTAAGTGCATTCAAGGCAACGTAAAGTACATCCGAAAGTATTCCTTCTAAACTTAAAAAATGTACAAGGATAGATCCTAGAGCATTGATCAATAAAAAGCCAACAATACTTATAGTTGTATATTTTGCAAGATCAACCCAAGAGCTTACATAGTTTTTAGCTACTAAGAAGCCTGAAAAAATGGAAATTAGTATAAAAGGAAAAACGAGAGCAAGTAAAACGTTGTGTATAAAAGGGACATTGGAAAGTGGTTTAAAACCGGCAGCCGAAAAAGCTAAGTTCTCAATTCCTATGTTTAAGAAAAACTCTAATGCTTCAAAAACTGACCATCCAACTGTTGATCCTATGATTCCAAACCAAATCCAATAGAGTGATTTGAATCTAGTATCGTTGTGTTTAAACAAACTGGTTTCAACATCTGATTTAAAGAATTCCGAGTGATCCTTTGCCAAATCAGCATCACTTGATTTTTTTAGATATCTCCATGTATCTAAAAGCATCATTTTTTCTCCGATCATCACTACTTGATCATTACACTCAAGTGGTGCAAGGGTTAATGGGTCTCTATTTGTTACATTTTTCTTTTTAACATCCCCGTAATTAAAAATATTCTCCTTCTTAAATCTATACTGTGTATACACAGGCAAAGCAAGAAAGATCAGTGCCAACAATGCTAGGCTTATTATTAAAGGCAATTTCATTCCTTCAACAAAATCCAAACCATAGTAACTAGGCATGTTGATTGGAATATCAATCGAAGTAAATGGAACATTAAATCCATCCAGATAAGTAAAACCAATTTCAGGATTTCGATCCTTTATAACGTAGTTAGGTATGGTTAAATAAAGTTTGTTTGAATATTGAAAGTTGGTAGAACTTAATTCTTTTTGAAGATGACTTGAAATTCCTTTGTTAGAATAGTTGTCTGCTAGATCACTGGTCCACTCAGGTACATTTAATAAAAAGTCAGAATTATAACCAAGCCCAATTGTATAAATATTTAAACTACCGAAAGAGTTGATGGAATTTTTAAAGTCATCAGACCCAGGAAATCCCTCCTTTTTCTTTTTACTATTCTTTGAAAAGTACCCATCAGAAATCAGTACTATAATGTCTGTTTGTTCTATTCTTTTGTTTAGAAAAATTTGACGAAAGTCAGAAGTTTCAGATCGTTGTGTTAATTGAGTTTCAAGAAAATTTTTGAATCGTTGTTGTCCTCCACATATTTCCAACCGGTCGTTCAATACAGAATATGTGATTGCTGCATCTCCTCTCCCCGACAACTGCTGAATTCCATTGGTAATTAGATCATAACCTTTGGTTAAGTCCTCTTCCGTCATGGAGCCCCCGACATCTAATACAACTAATATATTTTTTATATCATTTTTAGAATCCCGACTTAGCGAAGGCCTTAATTTAAAATTGCTAATCTTTTCCTTGTTTCCATTGGAGGTAATATAAAGGTCAAAGTTAGCTTGGTCCTTCACTATTTTTTTTGATGCACGATCTCCTTGGGTTTCCAATTCAATTTTAAGCTCATGATCTACGGGATTGAAGTGTATGTGGCTCAATCCCTTTAGGAACTGCTCATTGGCCTGACCAAATAAGGAAATACTACCAAAGAAGGTAGCTATCAATATGGAAGTAAGTCGTCTAAAATGTGTCATTGTAAGAAATCGAAAATCTATGCGTTATAAATACACCCCTTCGTTCTAATGTTGTGTTCCCATTATCATCAACAAAAGTTAAGGGAACATCTTTATCATGAAATAAATCGACCGTCAAGTTAACAGCCAATCCACCAATAATTATATAACTAATTTCATTTTGCCAGTCAACGTCAAAAGTTAGACTTTGTCCTAGATAATCAATAAAAACATCCAGGTCACTATTAACCGTTAGTTTTTCAGGAATAATGTCCCCTTCATATCTTGCTAACAATTGAGAACCAACCTGATGTCTAATTTTTTTTACATTAAAAACATCATCATCTTCTCTACTATATTCTTGAGGATTCCCATGCAAACTTCCCTCATGGTCATTGACTAACTCATCCATTAAAGTCATCGGATTAAACTCCATAACTTCATTTATGGCTGCCAACTCTGCAATCTCATCATTAAGAACAATGATCGCCTTATAGGTTGCTGGTGAATAAAAGATAGAATATTGATTGTATTTATCTCTATACTCAAGACCAAGACCTGTCGTCCAAACCCCTGGAGCCATGAAAGCAGAGTTTTTCGTCAAGTTATCCCCATAGTTTTTAGCATAACTTCCACTATAGTTTCTTTCTCTATCCGCTCCATAAGAATTTAATATTTGTGTTCTTAATTTGGTAAATCCAGAATAATAAATTCTTGTATCACTGTTTGTACGCCAAGAGTATTTACTAGATGCCCTGAACTCATCTTGATTCTTTGTCCATGGAGCATCTTGAGTTCTAACCAACGGATTGAAAAACATTGTGGAGTCTCTGAAGTCTTCAAAGTTTAATACTTCATCTCCTTTCCTTTGAAAGTTTAGATTTATAAAGCCTTCATTTTCCCAAATGTGATATATATCATTTTTTATAAGGCTGGCCCTAAGATTTAGTCCACCTGACAATTGACCACCTCCTTTACCGGCTGGTGGATTAGAAAAACCTAAGGCCATAAATTGAGCTCCTACCTCATACTCATTATTCCAGCCATAATATAAATCCGTGCGTCTTTCTTTCAACATATCATCGTCTTCCTGGGCTATTATTGCATTACTGTTTAGTAGACTGCAAATTAAAACCAGCGAGAAACAAGATACTCCTAGATATAGTTTGAGTCTGTTCCAAATATAACCTAGGTTGACTAGTAATTTCAATCTCGAATTTAAATTCCATTTTATTTCCATGCTGGTAAAATTAATTTTAGTTCAAAAAATAATCATAAATTAGAGAATGCTCAAAATAAATGCGAACAATAATGATTGGAGCTCAACATACAAGTTTTTATCCTGGTGGAAAGAAGAAAAGGTAAGAGAGGCGAGAGTACTAGTGGTGGGTGCAGGGGCACTTGGTAATGAGGTTCTAAAAAATTTAGCCTTGCTAAATGTAGGTCATATCTACATTGTAGATTTCGATATTATTGAATATTCAAACCTATCAAGATCTGTGCTTTACAGGCAGAAGGATGCTGAAATGAAAACATTAAAAGTTGAAGCAGCTAAAAAAGCACTCATTGAAATCAATGAAAATGTTCAAGTCACGGCCATTCCTTTGGAATTTGGAAGAGTAGGTTTAGGACTTATTAATTCAATGGACGTGATCATTTCCTGTACAGATAATCGATTGGTCCGTTTGGAAATTAATAGAGCCTGTTACAAGGTTGAAAAAATTTGGATAGACGGTGCGATTGAAAACTTAATTGGCACCATGGCCGTATACAACCCGTCTAAAAACTGTTACGAATGTTCGCTTACAGAACTTGAGTGGAAAAATATTAGATTCAAACTAGGCTGTGCAGATGTTGCTAAACAGAATTATGCGCAAGGTCGAATTCCGACCACACCAATTTCAGCTTCGATGATAGGAGCACTACAAACTCAGGAGGCATTGAAGGTAATTCATGGTTATTCTGATAAAATAATGGATGATTGTCACATTTTTTACGAAGGCATGTCCAATACTATGCTAAATCTTAATTATCTTCCCATCAAAGATGATTGTGGAAGCCACAGTCATATAGAACTTATTGAACAAAGTAATCTAAGTTATAAGGATTCATTATCAGATTTGGAACGATTCATGTTTCAATCTAACGAAGTTGGCCAATATCAAATAAAACTTAAAAGTAAGTTGGCAAAAACCATCGTTTCAAGCAGGTCAGAAGTTGAAATTAATGGCCTGATACCTCAGTATGAATTGAATTCAAAATTCAAAGAAAAACATGGAATCAGTGAAGATGAGGAGCTTATAATGACTGAATTTCTAATAACAATAGACCAAAATTTTACCTCAAAAAACGTAAGTTTAGAAAACTTAGGTTTTTCCAAATTTGATATATTAGAAATATATCTCAAAGATGGAATTCATTATTACGAACTAAACAAAGACCATTATTAAATGAGCAAAGAAATTAATGTAGTTGTAAGGTTGATGCCAAATGCGGATGACATTGATGTAAGTCTACCTTTAGCTGCGACTCCAAAAGATATTATCGATACGTTACTGGATGCAGGTCTGGGAATTCCACGGGTTGATCAACAAGGAAATCCAATTGCATACCAACTTATTCCAAAAGGTAAAAATGACGCAGTCAAGGAAGATGAAACCTTAGACGCTGCCCAGGTACAAAATGGTGATATACTCATGATGATACCTAAAGTCATTGCCGGATGATGAAAAAAAATTATAAAGATCCATGGTATAAAAGACTAGAGATGGATCTTCAGTTGTTGACTAATTTTTGTGAAAATAGTCCTTTGGTTGAATTCAAAGGATTAAACGGAAGCGATGTTCTACCTCCTAGTGAATATGAGGTTACCTATAAGGTGAAAAGTATTGTAGGGATTAATGAAGATCAAAGCCCAATCTACGGAGAGGAACATAAAGTAAAAATTATTCTCCCTCAAGGTTATCCAATGCTATCCTCCCCTTCATGTTATGCTACCACTAAAACTTGGCATCCGAACATTCGGTCTTCTGGAAAATTTGAAGGACATATTTGTATTAATGCACACGTTTTAGGTTTCTGGCATACGCTAGATTTGCTCGTTGAACAAATTGGTGAGATGCTTCAATACAAAAACTATCATGCAGAGCAAATTCAACCATATCCTGAAGACCCAATTGTGGCTAAATGGATTAAAAATTATGCCGAACCAAATGAAATTGTAGATAAATCCAAAGGCATTGCAACAGACAGCAGACCGCTTATGGAAGCCTCTAATGAATGGGAAAATTCGAGAAATCAAACAAACAAAATAAACATTTTAGACATTCGGCTTAAAAGTAGTAAAACTCCAAAACCAGATAAAGAAGAGCCGAAAGACGATAAAAGAATTAAAGTAAAATCGAAAATAAAAATTAGCTAGGGTGAGATTCTTCTTACTTACAACAATATTACTGAGCAGCTTCTTCCAACTTCATTCTCAGACAACAAAAACATTTGAATATTCTAAAAAGGATATAGGCCAAGTGCGTATTGATTTTTTTGTTGAAATGAATGATCAACGGTATTTGCTGAAAGAAATGAACAATACCATTGTTCCACAAAAAATGGATGAGAAAATAATGCTCATCATTAAATACTCTCAGTTAGAATTCAAAGACAAAAAGAAAAAGCACAACAATGATTTTAAGCTAATCATTGACCAACCATCTAATATGGGTCCTTTCATATTTAGTCATGTCAATGGAGCCTTAGAATTATTTAATAAATCAAAAAACGCTTCCGCTTCTGAGACAGAATTGGTTTTTCAGATGCAACCAAATTCTGAAAACGATGATCAAAGAGAGGTTTCGACAAGCTTTAGAATAGGTACTCTGGATCCCCAATTTGTTCTTCCCAATCAAATGACAGAATATCACAAAGTGACCATCAATATTATGGCCAATAAGGGGATCGCTCAATTAAGAGATACCTACGCTGGAATGAAAGAAGAATACGCCAATATCATGGCTGAAACCAACATTCCGACACGTGTAAATCTACTAGAACTATTTGTACAAAAATATAGAGGTTCTAATGCAGATATGTACAAAGAAGCTCAAGCGATGATTCCAAAGTTAAAGGAAGGAGGAAGAAAAGTAAAAGGGAAGCAAAAGAATCCTAAAACAGAATTCAAAACAATCCAAAATTTGATTTCCAATGGCTTGTATTCAAAAGCATTATCTGCTTGTGAATCATATTTGAGTGAGCCTTTTTGTCTCAACGCTGGCACCTGTCCCTACAAAGAAGATATTTACAAAATTCTCATTGTATACGAGGACAACGAAAAAGATAAAATGCGGTTCATTACTCTTTATGAACAACAATATCCGAGGGGGAATCACATAGGAATCGTGCGTCAAGAAAAGAATAAAATTTTAGCTGCACAAAATGAAAAAAATTCTGGCAGAGGAAGATCATCCGGTTCTAGCTCTGGAAGTAGCTCAGGTTATTCAGGGTCAAGTAGATCATCTGAACCGATTGAAGTTGTTCAAGAAGAACTTTTGTCAGAACAAGACAATCGTATCCTTAACTACAGATATGATAGGATAAGTCAAACCATTCATCTGACTGCTTACGGTTCAGAAATGAAAAAATTAGTTCTAAGAAGACAAGGCTCAATCAATAAACAAAGATATAGAATATCGAGCTCTGGAAGTAGTCAAACGGATTTATCAGGCTTAAGTCTTGATGCTGGAATATATGAATGGTATGTTGAAACTGAAGATGGTATAACTATTTTCACACCTCAAAGTCAAGACTATATTAGAGTTGCTGAAGCTTCAGGTGAAAAAGGTCAACTAATAGGTGGTCAACTAAAAATATTCTTAGTCTTAGTTTTGGGAGCAGGACTATATTTTGGATATAATAAATTTTTGAAGATTTGAAATCTTCTAGAACATATTATTTAGGACTACTACTTCTTTTACTCCCTTTACTTTCCTTCGCTCAAGTAGATGAAACAGAGCTTAAAAATAAGATATACGAAGCACGAAATGACAATGACGCTCGCTTACTAAAACTTTGGACAGAAGAATACCGAGCAAATTGTAAACGACAAAGAATTTCTTGTGCACATAAGGAACTTGTAGATTTATTTGAGATTGAATTCATGAAGACTACTGATGTAAAAAAAAGCAAGAGCTTCATAAAAATATGTGAACAGTTTCTAGACAACTTTCCAAACTCCACATACAGACCATACGTCTTAAATAAAATTCAAGTTCTTTCGGGAAATAAATCCAAAGGATTAAAAGCTAAACTTTGTGATGAAATTTTAAGTCTTGAAACCGAGGAGCAATTAGAAGAGGCCTATGAAGCTAGTCGAAAAGCTATTAGCAAAAGTTGTGCAAAAAAAATCGAAAGAAAATTAGTCCCTTTAAAACTATCCTATGAGCTAGATTCTAGGACTGCAAATTTTTGTCTTTGCAAAGCAAAGTTTAAAGGTCTTGAGGGAAAATTTCCTGTAATTACTCCGTTAAATAATTATAGTCAAGAAGCTCAAGCAGACTACTTTTATAAGGATTCTATTTTTCATTTTATAATCCCAGATGCTTCAAAGAAAAGTTTTCAAGTTGAAGTTTCAGATACCAAATGGAAAAAAGACACCATAGTCATGGAATGTCTGGCACAGCAATATATTTCTGAAAATGAAATATATGATGACTATATAGACATATCTAGAATTGTAGAAGGATTCCCACTTACTTTAGATGTTTCAAGTGGTGAAGGTTCTATTCTTTCGCGAAAAATATTAGAGACAAAACCAAATCTTTCCTTGGGAGTCCTAGAACTTTTGAAGTTACATGATAGCCTTAACATCGTAATAGTTGACAACAATCAGGTGACACTTCACAACGATACGATATATAGAAATAAAACATTTTTCGAAAAAATACCGTCTTGGTTTTTAGGTATTTTATTGCTCCCGTTAATGTATTGGTTTATCAATCTTTTCAAAGAAAAAAAGAGAGCAAAAGTCGTTGTAAAAGCATCTTCCGAAACTACATCTACTCCGGTTATTCCTGTTCAAAATGAACACAAAAAAGTCGTTTTACAAGAAACAACAATTGCACCGGCACCAATTATTAAAGAAGAGCCAAAATCAATTACTGTGGGCAAGGAAGAAAGGTCTAAGATTAAAATAAAGAAATCTAAGTCAGAAAAATCCATAAACTTTAAAGACTTTGGTTCTTTATCAGACTATAAATCGATATCATTAAAAAGGGTTTGGGAAGACACCATGATTAATAAGGTCCATCTTTCTCAAAGATTTATCGATCAATTAGAAGATTATTTAGTTTACAGCACCGATGGTATTCCGCTAGATACCATTCCTGAGAAAGGGGGGTTCGTTTTGGGTTATGTATCTCAGAATGAAGACGGAACATATAACCTAACCATAGAAGACCTTCTTTCCGCAAGTGCGGAGGAATCAGGAAGGTATCAATTTGGTTATTCCATTGAATCTTGGACTAGACTTGAGTCTCATCTCGAAGAGGCAAATGATAAACACTTAAACCTCATTGGGTGGTTTCATACACATCCTGGTCATGGAATATTCTTGTCTAGACCAGATATAAATATTTCAGAGAATTTCTTCAACCTACCTCATCAAATAGCCGTTGAATTAGATAATTACCAAAGGGATGAAAACCCGAGATTTGATTTTGGAATTTTCTCACTCAAAAGATCAGGAAAAGTTAACAATAAGGTAGACTTATTAACAGACTGGTTTAAACTAGAAGATTATCTAAGCTAGTAACAAATAAAGGCCAAAGCGATTCTTTTTTTATATTAAAAAAACACAAATTTGTGTGCTTAAGTATTTAAGCTATGATCCTCTTTTTTGGTGACCCGACCTCCCTAATTATTGCAGTCCAGACTTCTATTGCACCATCCGATGAGTCTTCCGAGAAACTTAGTTGGTTATTCGGTGGATTGGAAAGGCTAGAAGTCGATGAAATTGATCAATTCTACATCGGGCCAAGAGCAGCGATGATCACTCCATGGTCAACCAATGCTATAGACATTACTCAAAACATGAACATTGAAGGAATAGAAAGAATAGAGCGGTTTAAAGCCTGTCAAAAAAACTCTTCCTTTGACCCAATGATATTTGAAAAATATCCGAAGCTTTCGCAACAAAGTTTTACCATAGATATCGAAAGTGACAAGATCAAGGACATCACTAATATTTCGGCGTATAATGAACAAGAAGGCCTAGCCCTCAATGCAGAGGAAGTTACATACTTAGAAAATCTATCTAAAAATCTTGGTAGACCGTTGACAGACTCTGAAGTTTTTGGCTTCTCACAGGTGAACAGTGAACATTGTAGACATAAAATATTTAATGGCACTTTTGTCATTGATGGCAAAGAAATGGAAGCATCACTATTCAGCATGATTAAGGAAACTTCTAAGCAAAATTCTGCAACCATAGTTTCCGCATACAAAGACAATGTTGCTTTTGTAGGTGGGCCTACCATCACACAATTTGCTCCAAGATCTTCTCATATACCCGATTATTATGAGAAGAAAAAAATAGACTCTGTATTATCTCTCAAGGCCGAAACACATAACTTTCCAACAACAGTTGAACCTTTTAATGGAGCTGCTACCGGGTCAGGAGGGGAAATAAGAGATAGGCTAGCCGGTGGTATAGGCTCACTTCCATTGGCAGGTACAGCAGTTTACATGACTTCATATTCCAGATTAAAAAAAGATAAGAGCTGGGAACAGTTTATGTCCCCTAGGCCTTGGCTCTATCAGACACCGATCGATATATTGATAAAAGCATCCAACGGTGCTTCTGACTTTGGAAATAAATTTGGACAACCATTAATCTGTGGCTCCTTATTGACTTTTGAGCATGAAGAGCATGGTCGTAAACTAGCCTATGATAAGGTCATAATGTTAGCAGGAGGAATCGGTTATGCAAAGGCTGAGCATGCTAAAAAATCAGAACCTGCGGTAAGTGATAAAATTGTAATCCTCGGTGGAGATAACTATAGAATTGGGATGGGAGGTGCTGCGGTATCATCAGCAGATACTGGGGAGTTTTCATCAGGAATTGAACTCAATGCCGTTCAACGCTCCAATCCCGAAATGCAAAAAAGAGTAGCCAACACCATTAGAGGAATGGTTGAAGCTGAAAATAATCCCATTGTTTCAATTCACGATCACGGAGCGGGCGGTCACCTTAACTGCCTTTCTGAACTGGTGGAAGATACTGGAGGAAAAATAGATCTTGCCGCATTGCCCATAGGTGATAAAACCTTATCAGCTAAAGAATTGATTGGGAATGAATCTCAAGAAAGAATGGGATTAATAATTCCACAAAAAGATTTATCGTTTCTTTCTGAAATCGCAGCCAGAGAAAGATCACCAATGTATGTAGTAGGAGAAGTTACGGGTGACCATAAATTTATTTTTGAATCCTCCGAAAATGGCGAAAAGCCCATTGATTTAGAGCTTAAAGATTTCTTTGGTAGTTCACCGAAAACAATCTTGAGAGATAGGAGTATTAATCGTATTTATAAAAATAAGGATTACCATTTCAATAAACTTGAGCAATATTTAGAAAATGTTTTGCGACTTGAAGGTGTCGCTTGTAAAGATTGGTTAACAAATAAGGTTGATCGTTGCGTAGGAGGCAGAGTAGCCAAACAACAATGTGCGGGTCCTTTACAATTACCATTGAATGATGTTGCCGTAATGGCCCTAGATTTTGATTCAAGTGCAGGAATTGCAACTTCGATCGGGCATAGTCCGATCACCGGTTTAATCAATGCAGAGGCCGGAGCAAGGTGTTCAATCGCAGAATCTTTGACCAACCTTATTTTTGCACCCATTGAAAATGGAATAAAGGGTGTGAGCCTTTCGGCAAATTGGATGTGGCCTGCTAGAAACGAAGGAGAAGATGCTAGATTATATAAAGCTGTAAAAGCAGTTTCTGAATTTTCAATAGCACTAGGAATTAATGTTCCAACGGGGAAAGATTCCATGTCAATGAAACAAAAATATAAGGATGAAGAGGTTCTTTCACCAGGAACAGTTATTATATCTACCATTGGGAATTGTACAGACATCAACCAAGTAGTTGAACCTGTCTTTTGCCAAAATGGCGGAGATATTTATTACATCAATTTTAGTGCGGCCTCTTATCAACTTGGTGGATCTTCATTTGCGCAAAGCGAAAACTTCGTAGGAGAAAATTGTCCCGACATAAATGACCCTGATTATTTTCTTACTGCTTTCAATGCCGTACAAAAACTTATTAAAACTGAAATAATATCTGCAGGTCACGACATCTCTGCAGGTGGGATGATCACTACCCTACTCGAAATGTGTTTCTCTAATCCTGGCATAGGAGCAAACATCGATTTTGGAAATTTAGAAGAAGCAGACACCATCAAATTACTATTCTCTGAAAATGCAGGAATAATACTTCAGTCAAAAAATAATCTTGTTCAGCTCCTTGAGAAAGAATATGTTCATTGCATGAAAATCGGAACTATAAATAATTCAAGTTCCATAAAATTCACGAATGGCCCTGATCAAGCGGATTTAAAAATAGATGACCTAAGGGACGTGTGGTATGAAACTTCTTACTTACTAGATCAAAAACAGTCCGGCCCCCTAAAAGCAAAAGAAAGATATCAGAACTATAAAAATCAGGCACTCAAATATTCCTTCCCAAGTTCATTCACTGGAGAACTTCCTGTTCTACCTCGAACTGTGCGTCCAAAGGCTGCAGTCATCAGAGAGCAAGGAAGTAACTCCGAGCGAGAACTAGCACATGCCCTTTATCTTTCGGGTTTTGATGTAAAGGATGTGCACATGACCGATTTAATTTCAGGTAGAGAGAATTTAGAGGATATTCGTTTTATCGGTGCTGTGGGAGGTTTCTCTAATTCAGATGTATTGGGTTCAGCCAAAGGCTGGGCAGGGTCATTCAAGTACAATGATAAAGCCAAGGAAGCATTGGATAATTTTTTCAAAAGGGAAGATGTTTTATCCATCGGGATCTGTAATGGGTGCCAATTATTTACTGAATTGAACCTCATTAACCCAGAACATGAGCAGCCGAGTAAAATGCTTTACAACGATTCCAAAAAACATGAGAGTTCATTCACCTCGGTAAAAATTCAGAAGAATAATTCCGTACTTCTTTCTTCTTTAGAAGGATCTACACTTGGAGTCTGGATTTCACATGGAGAAGGTAAATTCCATCTACCACACGAAGAGTCCATGTATAATATTGTTGGAAAATATGGCTATGATGGTTACCCTGCCAATCCAAATGGCAGTACTTATAATACGGCAATGATTTCAAGTCCAGACGGAAGACATCTCATTACAATGCCACACATCGAACGTTCTATATTTCAATGGAATTGGGCGCATTATCCTGAAGGAAGAAAAGATCAGGTATCCCCATGGCTTGAAGCCTTTGTGAACGCTAGAAAATGGATTGAAGAACAGGGTTAGAATTTTAAATTCTAAGATTCTCGCAATTTGACTAAATTATCCTCTGTATCTTTGTGTTTAATAATTAAAAAATGGCAAACACAGATTTTTGGGATGGTTCAGAGAAATATCTTTGTGACAAGCAATTAGCTCAAGCTTTTCATATGTCAAGAGTACTAGGAATGCCCTTACTCATTGAAGGCGAACCAGGAACTGGCAAAACAGAGCTTCCTCTACAATATGCAAAAGATAACGGCTTAGAAGTATTTGTATATCCAGTCGGATCAAAGAGTAATGTCGAATCTTTTGTCGCCAGATTTGATCATGTAAAATATTTAAGGGATTCTCAAGTAGAGATTTTAAATGCACAAAGACAAGAGAAAGGGCTGGACACTAATATGAGTACAGGAGGAAGAAATACAGAAAGTCTTCCAGATTATGTAATTAAGGGACCTGCGGCAAAGGCATTTAGCACACCCAATTCTGTTTTACTTATAGATGAGATTGATAAGGCTCCTCGAGAATTTCCTAATGATCTTTTGTATGCGCTCAGCCATCGCAAATTTATAATGCCTGAATCAGGTGAAGTCATTGAAGTCAGTGAGGAAAATATGCCAGCGATTGTGATTACTTCTAACAGAGAACAGGAATTACCAACAGCATTTAAAGGCAGATGTATTTATCACTACATTCATTTTCCTGAAGCTGAAATAATGAGAGAGATTATCAGTAAACATCATCAAGTTATTGATTCAGAAGTAGTGGATGTCGCTATAAATATATTTTACCATTTGCGAAAGCTAGGACTAGAAAGAGCTCCGACGACTAGAGAGATTTTAAAATGGTTGCAGTATATTAAAAAGTTCAGTCCAGCAGAAGCCATTGAAAAAATACAAAATCTAGAAGGGATCGGAGCCCTAATTAAAACTCAAACAGATTTAGAAAGAGTTCAACGATCCATTCTTTCCAATCCAGAAGATTTCAATAAGAGATCATTAAGCAATTAAGAAATGTTTGAAACACTTCCAGAAAGATTTAGAAGTCATGGAGTAGATGCGGATGTCCGCACTCTTCTACTTCTGCACAAGTCAATGGAACGTGGACTGATCAAAACGCTGGGAGATATTTACAATGTTTTAAAAGGAATCGTTGTCAAGGATCCAGAAAAAATGGGTCCTTATACAAGAGCTTATTATGACTATTTTTTGAACATTGACATTCAGAATGGAGAACGATTAGATGATGCGATTCTAAGATCAGAGACCTTCAAAAAATGGCGAGAAGATAACTTTGATGTATTTAAAGATCAAGATTTAGATGCTGAAGATTTAATCAATAGATTCCTAGATCAGGTGCATTTAACGAGTTATGACATTAAAGAAATAATTTCTGGTCATGACATCTTAAATCAAGATGATGGCGACCTTATTGATGAAGGTCAAGATGGTCTAGACACGGAAGAACAACGGCGTCAACTTCTTGAGAAAATGGCAGATTACTCAGGCTTGAGTTTGGAAGAACTTATGGATCGCCTGGAAGAAATTGTGAAAGCACAAAGAGAAAAGCATTCAGGAGGAAGTCGATGGATTGGTACGGGTGGCATAAGTCCTTTTGGACATGGGGGTGCTGCAAAGGATGGTATTAGAATTGGTGGAACTGGTGGAGGAAAAATGGCTAGAAAGATTATGAATGACCGTAATTTTTTTCCAGTTGATAAAGACAATATTATCAATGATAATAATGTGGATGCAGCACTGGCATCTTTGAAAGGGATTATTGAAGAGAGCGCCCAAGATAAACTAGATATTGAAAAAACGATAAAAACCGGACTCAAACGGGGAGGTCTATTTTTACCGGAACTAGAGAATATAAAAAATCAAAAGCTACAAGTGATGTTACTCATTGATAATGGAGGTTATTCAATGAGTCCTTACATAAGATCTGTTCAGGAACTTTTCAAGAAAATGAAAACAAGGTTTGCTCATGATCTAGAGACTTACTATTTCCATAATACAATTTATGATCGAGTTTTTAGTGACAGCAGAAGGAGTAAACCATTTTTAGTAGAACAACTGCTAAAGAAAGATCCTAACTATAGAGTTTTTATCATAGGGGATGCTTCCATGGCTAGTTACGAAATCAATCGTCAGAGTATTAATACTTACAAAGCAATGACTAAAAAATTTAAAAAAATTGCTTGGCTTAACCCAGAGCCTGAAAAATTCTGGCATTATACAATGACCATTCAATTTTTAAATCAATTAGTCCCAATGTTCCCTTTAACACCTAAAGGAATAGAACGTGCTGTTCTAAAAATGAACAAAAAACTTGATAAGAATATCTAATAAATTAGTGGCTCAGAAGTAATAAAAACAATTTCGATAACAAAAAAAAGCTTATTCCACCAAGCAATTTTAATGTAAAATAGTCATCTTAGAATATCAATACATTTAGTAACCAAACTAACTTCTATGAAAATATTTTACACCTGCCTTTTATTTCTTCTCTTAATTCCGATGTCAATTTATTCTCAATGTGAGTATCCGAACGGGAGTTTTGAAAACTGGATAGAACAATCCATAAGTTTCAGCGATACAGATCCGAATTTAACATATACCATTGAAACACCAGAAGATCATACCTCTAATTTAAGGTTATTATTGTTTGCTTTTGGATTTGCCTTCGGTGATCCAGTCGCCCAAATGGAATATGATGAAGATCCCGCTGCTGCCTATGGCATTATTCAAAGTACTGATGCTGTTGAAGGTGAGTTTGCGGCTCAATTACAAGGAAGTCCTTTTTTGCCTATTTCAGATATGTTTAATGCTTATGAATGCAATGAAATTCCTGATTCAATAAGCTTCCAATTAAAACATGTCGGACCGAACCTAGACACCGTTGTTGTATCTATGTTGTTTAATGAGGGTGTAACTCCATTGCCTCAATCACAAGAGGATTATGATAATATTCCCGCCTTTGCAGAAGCGGCTTTTTTAATACCAGGAGATACAGAATATGAAAAAATTACCTTACCCGTCTTCAAGAACTTTGATGCGCCTATAGATACAGCATCTTTTACTTTCTTTTATGTTACTTCTTTAGAACAAGAGGTGAATGGAATTGAAAACTACATTCTTATTGATGACATTCAATTAATAACTGCATCAATTACAATTGTAGATGAGGATATGGATGGTTTTGGTACCGATGAAGATTGTGATGATACCAATGCAGATATTAATCCAGGAGCCATTGAAATTCCTAATAACGATGTTGATGAAGATTGTGACGGGGAAGCCTTGGTCATTGATGAAGATATGGACGGCTTTAATTCAGATGAGGATTGTGATGATACCAACGCAGATATTAATCCTGATGCAATAGAAATAGATGGTAATGGAATTGATGAAGACTGCGATGGATTAGATGGACCTTCTTCAACTTTTGATTTAGTAGATATTCAATTCACACTTTATCCAAATCCTGCTCAAGAACAGGTACATATTTCTTATGCAGGATCTTTAAATCAAATGATTCTTACCTGCTATGATGCCAATGGAAAGCAAGTGTTCTTAAATAATAACTTGACAACCAATTGGGATGTTTCTAATCTTACAAGTGGATTATATTTTATAAAAATACAAGACAGAGAAACCGGAGCTTCTGGTTATCAAAGTTTATTTATCCAACGATAAAAAAGGTAAGTGTTCTCGCATACCATCATTTGGTATTGCGGGAACACTTCTTATGAAGATCAATAACTTGCTTGAGTTACATTCGTCTAATTTCCATAAATAAAACCAAACAAAAGTTTAAGAATTAGTACCTTGATTAGATGGAAGACTCTGTTATTGAAGAGATTAATTCAACAAGTAGCGAAAAAACACCTAAGTGGTTAAAGCGTCTAGAGAGAGAAAGTTGGCAAGCTGAACTTTTAATATCAGGGGTAGCTTTATTTGCCTGTCTTCAGCTTCCAGAACTTGTTGATGGCTTGGCAATTATAATGATTGACCGCTTACCAGAAGCACAATCATTTATAGGATACATCATCTGCTTCCTAAATCTTTTTGCTGTTTCCATTTTAACGACGTTTTTTGTTATTCACTTCATAATCCGTGCTTATTGGATAGGTCTCATTGGATTAAATTCAGTATACCCCAATGGCTTTAAAATCGAAGACGGTTTTTACTCTCCAATCTACTCAAGAAAAGTGGCGGAAATGCTTCCGACGGTAAAATCTTCCATTAAAAGTATTGACAACTTAGCAAGTACACAATTCGCTAGTGCTTTTTCGATATTAATCATGTATGTCATGATGTCTTTGATGAGTTTAGTTCTTGTCATTGTATACAACTTACTGAAAGATATAGTACCTAGCTTTATATTTATTATACTTCTTGCATTCCTTGCTTTAAATTTTATTTCATTGTCCGTACTCCAAGTGTTGGCTTTGAATAAAAAATTCAGATACCATGACAAAATTCAAATCGCTTACTTTAAGGCAGGAAAGTATTTTGGAATGTTTAGCTCTACTTTTTTCTATAAACCAGTTACACAAATCATGTTCACCTTTGCTTCCAATGCAAAGTCTACTAAAAACTTCTTTATAATAATTCCATTATTTTTTATTGCGATGAACCTTACACAATATCATATGGATCATTCCAATATTGAGCTTTTAGTTGAAAGAGGTCTTGGAGGTGAAATATTTTACAACGAGAATGGAATTAATCGAAATTTTTATCTCGAACAATTTGATGAAAATGATAGAATTTTTTCGACAGTTATACCATCAGAAATAATAAATGATGATTATTTAAAAGTATTTGTCCCAATTCTGAGGAACGAATCTTACCTTTTAGAAAACTTCTGTGAAGATTTTCAAAAGGATAAGGAATTATCAATTTTTGAAAATAAAAATATAAGAGAAATTTATCAATATGAGTGTAGTTTGAAATATCACAAGATATTTATAAATGACGTTTTATACACTGGCAAACTGTACTCGCACATTCATAAAATTGGATTACAATTTGGTTTAATCGCATACATCCCTACTCATAATTTTAATGTAGGAGAAAATATCATAAAAACTCAAAAGTTACTAAATCCAGAAGGTGAGATGTATAAAGAAAATGAATTCCCATTTTTCTATGCTGATAAGAATTAATACTTGTTTACTCAAATAAAAGAATGGATCTCGACAGTATCGTTATAAATTTCAATGAAACAGGCCTTTTGTTCATGAACATAACCTTGGCCTTTATCATGTTTGGTATCGCCTTAGACCTTACCGTTAATAATTTTAAAATTGTACTGAGATCACCTAAAAAGGTATTAACAGGAATGTTTTCCCAATTACTACTATTGCCTGCTTTGACATTTGGATTAATTATGTTGATGAAACCAGAACCGAGTTTGGCTCTAGGAATGATCTTAGTGGCTTCGTGTCCTGGAGGTAATATTTCCAATTTCATTTCTGCATTAGCTAAATCCAATGTTGAGCTTTCCATCATACTCACGATAATTTCAAGTACCATTGCTATCTTTTTCACACCACTTAATTTAGCTTTCTATGGCAACTTGTATGAACCAACGCAGGCCATTCTCCGTGAAGTAAATTTAAGCTGGCTAGAAGTAATGAAAACCATTTCCTTAATTATAATTGTTCCAATTCTAATAGGTCTTTTTTTCAAAAAGAAAATGCCAGATCTCGCATTCAAGTTATCAAAGCCCATGCGCGTTATTTCAATGAGCTTATTCTTGGTCATCGTTTTCGGAGCCTTATTGACAAATTATAATTATTTCATTGAAGTCATCGGTTCAATATTTCTATTAGTCTTACTTCACAACTTACTCGCCCTTGCCTCTGGATACTTCTCCGGAATGGCCATGGGCTTACCCTTTGCGGATAAAAAAACCTTGACCATTGAGACAGGAATTCAAAATTCAGGTCTTGGCTTATTATTAATCTTTGGTTTTTTTGATGGTCTTGGTGGCATGGCAATTATTACCGCTTGGTGGGGAATATGGCATATACTGTCTGGATTTACGATTGCTTATTTCTGGAGTAAAACGTAACAATATTTTGAGATGGTTAGGAGTGATGAGTCGTTATCCAAACCAAGACTTATTCTAAATTCTTGAAATTCTTACTTATCATCAATTCCATTCTCTCGCGTATCTATCGTGCCAAAATGAGCTACAAAAGTGCCATTTCACTTAAAAAAGTCTTAAAATTTTGTTAAAAACTTGCTTTTTAGAGTCACATAAGCAACCAAAACGAGTTTTACACACATATATAGGTATAGAAGAACATTACAACTCGGAACAATGAGAAGCGAAGAAAAATTTGAAATCGGACAACATGAAACACTCTTGAATCTATTAGATGCTCACCAAGCATTGAAGAATCAGGTTGATAAATTGTTTGCTGAAGCGTGGAGAACAACAGGGATTGAATCCATCATGGAGATAAGAAGTTTAAATGCTAAATGCATTTCAAAATATACAGATCTTACGTTTAATAGTGAATTAATATTAGAAGCTAGTACCACCAAAGAAACTAAAAAACTATTCAGTATTGGAGAAGATTATGATCTGTGGAAATTAAATGAACAACTTTCTAGACTAGTGCCTTTATATCAAGAAGCCATGCGAAATTCTAACATCAGTGGCTTTGTCAGAATGGTCATTAGTTTCAATTTCGAGAATATATTGAGAGTAAAAGAAAATCTACTGCACCCAGTTGATGAAAGCCTAGCGGTTTAGACCTCATTTCCTTCCACCTTCATAATCTGAAAGGATATAATCGAAATCACACAATAGGCAAGAAACCAATAAAAGCCATCATGTAATTGTGCATGAATGTTGTCATCAGATCTAGTAGCTAAGAAAGCCAAAAGGATTCCCACAACAAAAACATCTGCCATAGACCATTTACCGATTACACTCACAAATCGGTGAAGTCCTACCTTTCCTTTCATATTCTTAAATATGAGGATGGTTAGTAAAATAATCGCTTTGATTATGGGCACAATGACACTGAACAATAAGATTAAGAAAGCAACTAAAGCATTGTTGTTTTTCCATAAAGTTTCAATGGTGCCAAGTATGCTTTGCTTGGTGTCATGAAGATTGAGTGAACCCACGATTGGTAAATCTACCCCGATATTAATTGAAAGAATAGGCTCTGTAAGACCTGGGTACAAGCAGGCTAATGAGCCAATAATCAAGAATAGCGCAAGTTTATTCAAGAGAATCTATGTTGATTTAAAAAGCGGAGAATGAGGGATTCGAACCCCCGATACCCTTTTGAGGTATACCCGCTTTCCAAGCGAGCGCCTTAAGCCACTCGGCCAATTCTCCTTAGGAATTGCAAATTTAGTAAAATCAAGCAGAGGACAATTAGCCTTAAGGTCTAAAAAACAAGAATCTTTGCATTGAAAAATTGATATTTTTGTAGTCTATGACTATTTACGAAAGCCTACAGCAGAAAAAGCGGGATGGGAAAAAATCTCTAGCAGTGCTTATCGATCCTGATAAAATGCGGCTAAAGCACCTCGAACAGATCATCAGTATCTCAAAAGATGCGGCCGTTGATTACTTTTTCATTGGTGGCAGTCTCATAGTCAATGACATGCTCGATACTGTACTCAAAGAAATAAAGACCAATTGTGATATTCCTACCATTCTCTTTCCGGGCAATTCTTTCCAACTAAGTTATAAAGCAGATGGACTTTTGTTCCTTTCATTAATTTCTGGAAGGAATGCAGAATTATTAATCGGTAATCATGTGGTCACAGCACCTTATCTGAAAGTGAGTCCTTTAGAAATAATTTCCACAGGCTACATCTTAGTTGATGGAGGCGTGAGTACTACTGTGCAATACATCAGTAATACTGCTCCAATTCCTCATAGCAAAGATGATATTGCCTTGTGTACAGCCATTGCAGGTGAGATGCTTGGTCTTAAATTGATGTATCTAGATGCTGGTAGTGGTGCTAAACAGCCTGTTTCCACATCCATGATTGAAGCCGTAAGTGGTGCAGTAAATATTCCAGTGATTGTCGGTGGAGGAATTAGAACTGCAGAGAAAGCCTTTGAAAATGTTCAAGCAGGTGCTGACCTAATCGTCATCGGAAATGCATTTGAAAAAGACCCATCCTTGATTATGGAAATGGCAGCCGCCATTCATGGAAAGAATAAAAAATCTGTGAGTCTATGAGAGGCCTAATCGTTCGATCGACTGGAAGTTGGTATGAAGTTTCTTTAGAAGATGGCACACTACTGAAAGCTCGGACCAAAGGTAAAATGAGATTAAACAAACTTAAGGTGACCAATCCGGTAGCTGTGGGAGATTGGGTAAATCTAGAGATGGAGAAGGAGGAAAACATTGCTAGCATCGTCGGTATTGAAGATCGCAAAAATTATGTGATCCGTCAGTCGCCTCGCAAAAAACACTTCCTACATATTATCGCTGCCAACATCGACCAAGCAATCCTAATCATAACTATCCGCCAACCAAAATTAAAGCAGGGATTCATAGATCGGTTTTTAGTAATGACCTCACCTTATGATATTCCAGTAACCATCGTTTTTAATAAGGCTGACTTGTATACGGAAGAAGACATGGAAATTTTCAGCTACCTCAAGGCAGTTTATACAAGCATCGGCTATAAGGTATTATTGACTTCCGCTACAGAAGATACTGGAATTCAAGAATTAAAAGAAACTTTGACTGACAAGATATCTATGATCAGTGGACAATCAGGAGTAGGTAAATCTACCCTTGTTAATCGAGTGCAGAAGAATCTTGAATTAAGAACGAAAGAATTATCTGATTATACAGGAAAGGGACAACACACGACCACCTTCGCTGAAATGTTTGATTTAGAATTTGGAGGAAAAATAATTGATACACCGGGGATAAAAACGCTTTCCTACAATCACATGGAAGTGATGGACATTGCGCACAATTTCAAAGAATTTTTTATTGTCTCCAAAGAATGTAAATACAACGACTGTACCCATCGAGAAGAGCCCAAATGTGCTGTGAAAGAATGCATCGAAAATGGGGAGATTTCTGAACTTAGATATCAGAATTACCTGGCCATTCTTGATGAAATTGAAGATCAAAATTACTGGGAGAGAAATACCAATCATTGATTCCTATCTCAGATACTTCCGATCACCATATTACAAAAATCTACGTTCAGAATTTATAGGACTTTTAGATAAAGTCAAGAATTTATTTCCATTCACTTGCATCAAAAAGATATTCATCGTAATATTGCGATAGACATGGGAAAGACAAAATCAGATTTATTTACACCGCAGCAAAACATGCTGGCTAAGATGGCAAAGGCGATTGCACATCCAGCACGTATTGCCATATTAGAGCAGTTGGCCTCTAAAGGAGCCTGTTCTTGTGGGGATATAGTAGATGAACTACCTCTTTCTCAAGCAACGATTTCACAACACTTAAAATCGATGAAGGAAGCTGGTATTATAAAAGGAGATATTGAAGGGACTTTTAAATGTTATTGCATTGATATGGAACAGTGTCGTGCCCTTTTGAGTAAGGTGACGAGTCTTTTCACTCAAGGCAAATGTTGCTAGATTTTTTTTGGCTATAGCTATCGTAATATTACGATGATTTATATTTTATTAACTTTATTAAAAAATTAATCATGACAAAAACAATGATTCTTTTGAGTGTGGTAAGCACACTAGCCTTTGTTGCATTTGGTTGCGATCCAGGCTGCTGCGAGGCAGCTTGCTGCGTCCCAGGATGTTGCTAACGGCTGTCAGAAATGACCTAAGGTTGAGCGAATAATCTCAACTCGTAAATAAATGGAAGTTGGAGTAAAACTGGTACCCTTTACTTCAACTTCTTTTTAGGTCTTCCATACATGCAATCAGTCCTTGCTTCCCTTCTTCGGACATTTTATGTAAAGGCAGACGAACTTCATTGGTACAAAGTCCAAGGTGTTGCATTGCCGTTTTAATCCCTACTGGGTTTCCTTCAACATACAACCATTTATGAAGATCATAAGTATCGAAATTTCTCTGCCTGGCTTTTTCTAAGTTTCCGCTCAAGGCAAATGTAGCCATCTCAGAAAAGTACTTTGGATATACATTAGCCATCACAGATATAACGCCATCACCTCCAACTGCAATCATAGGCAAGGTAACCTCATCATCTCCCGAAAGGACCAAAAAATTTTCTGGACGATTTTTTAATATTCTTGTGGATTGAATAAGATCTCCGGTAGCTTCTTTTATTGCAACAAACTTGCTACTTGAATTTGCCAGCTTCACTGTTGTATCATGCTCAATGTTGGACCGCGTCCGTCCTGGCACATTATAAATAATAATGGGTACGGATGATTCTTCTTCCAATCGCATGTAATGTGCATATATTCCTTCTTGCGTTGGTTTCACATAAGCAGGGCTAGATGAAAGAATGGCATCGATTCCCTTAAAGTTATAATCTCTGATTTTCTTTGCTAATTCTCGGGTATTATTTCCGCCAAAATTACCTGCGACAATTGGTTTTCGGCCCGCATTAATTTCAATCACTAGGTCTAAAATCTTTCTAGACTCTTCCTCATTCAATGTTGCAGTTTCGCCTGTTGAACCTAGCGGTACTAAAAAATCGACACCTCCCGCTATAACGTGTTCAACTACATTTGCGTAAGCGTCAAAATCAATGGTCTTATCTTCATTAAAAGGAGTGATAAGTGCTACCCCTGTTCCTCGAAACATCTTATAATTTTTAATATTCTTTTAGAAGGATGCTGGTCAATACCGGCTGTACATTTAATAACTATCTATTTAGCCGATGTATTAAACTTTAAGCACATCAAACTGGCCCATCTTGGAGTACTTTTCAAGTCTCTGTTCGATTAACTCATCCGGCGTGTATTGTTGCATTTCTACAATTTCCTTCTTGATGTGTGCTTTCAATGCCTTTGCCATCTTTTCAGGATCTGTATGAGCTCCACCCAGAGGTTCCTTGATAATCTTATCGATCAGGCCAAATTCCAGCATATGATCTGCCGTTAACTTGAGTTGTTCTGCCGCTGTTTCTTTATGATCCCAACTTCTCCAAAGAATGGATGAGCAAGATTCTGGAGAAATAACGGAATACCAAGTATTTTCGAGCATGAAGACTTTGTCGCCTAATCCAATACCCAAAGCACCCCCAGAAGCGCCTTCGCCGATAATATAGCACAGGATAGGGACGCGCAATTGCGCCATTTCGAAAAGATTCCGGGCAATGGCTTCTGCTTGGCCTCTTTCTTCTGCCTCTATCCCTGGATAAGCGCCTGGGGTATCGATTAAGCAAATTACTGGATAATTGAACCTTTCGGCCAATTTCATGAGGCGTAGAGCCTTTCTATAGCCTTCAGGATTGGCCATCCCAAAGTTTCGATATTGGCGCATTTTAGTGTTTACACCTTTTTGCTGGCCTATAAACACTGCAGGCTGCCCTTGTATTAATCCTATACCACCAATAATCGCCTTATCATCACCAAATGACCGATCTCCGTGAAGTTCGACAAACTTTTTGGTCATTTGTTCTATATAATATAGGGTATATGGACGCTCAGGGTGCCTAGAAAGTTGCACCTTTTGCCATCCTGAGAGGTTGGCATAGATATCCTTACGAGTATTCTTTATTTTGTTCTCGAGTTCCTTTATTTTATCTGAAACATCTATATCTCCTTCACTTTCGATCTGCTGAATCTTTTCCAGCTGCTCGAATAATTTCTCTAAAGGCTGCTCGAATTCGAGAAAAACCATAGGTTCTTATTTTGATCAACATTGTATAATGTGCTGATGCACATGGGATTGGAAGCCGCTAAATTAACAAGGAAATTCTATAAGCCAATTAGAACTCCTTTTTTTTGAAAAAGAACTGGGATATCTTGCATTATACCTATAGAAAAATTAGTTTTGCATCGCTATCAAAGCAACGGTCTGGTAGTTCAGTTGGTTAGAATACCTGCCTGTCACGCAGGGGGTCGCGAGTTCGAGTCTCGTCCAGACCGCATAAGGAAGTCAATTTGGCTTCCTTTTTTTATGGGTATTACCGAAAACTCTGCCTCAATTAGTATCATTACTAATAAGAGTTATAGCTATATTTCTTACATATTAAATTGTTTGCTCGATGATGTGTGGAATAGATAAATACAATCAATCATCTTGAATACAATATAGCTTAACACATAATCTACATCTGACTGTTGACTTTTCTTCTAAAAGCTTCATTAAAACAAGAAAACATTTTATTTCAAAAAGTCAATTTAAGTCACTTGAAGTATTTAAAAACTATATGTATATTTATCTGTACCATTTTGGTACATTTAAATCAAATGTATGTTAATAATAAGCAGTAGAGAGTTTAGACAAAATCAAAGATTATATTTCGAAAAGGTAGATCAAGGAGAACAAATAATAGTTCAACGGGGTAAGGATAAATCATATGCCTTGACTCCAATAAGTGAAAATGATTTATACTTAAACGAGAAGATGTTGAAAAGAATTAAAAAAAGTATAAAGCAAGCAGAGAAAGGTGAGACTATTGAATTATCATCTGCAGCTGAAATTAAAAATCTTCTAGGTTTATGACTTATACCTTGAGGTTTACTCAAATTGCAATAAAGGATATAGAACGTCACAAAAAGTCTGGTGATAAAAAACTACTTCAAAAAATTGCTCTACTACTAGAAGAATTGATAGTAAATCCAAGATCAGGTTCAGGACAACCAGAAAGACTAAAACATAACTTTGAAGGACTATATTCCAGAAGAATAAATAAAAAACACAGATTAATTTATCAAATTGAAGATGAGATTGTTACTGTGATTATTATTAGCGCCTTCTCGCATTACGGAAATAAATAGTTTCTCCTTTCAATAATAATTTGGATAAGAATAATTCATATCAAATTATTATTTAAATATGAAAATTTATCATTCGCACAATTTATACTCAATTATTGTCACCCCAGTATTCGCTAAAGTGGGTGAATGTCCTGAAATCTTTGTTGGAAAACCAAATTCATTATATTCTATTTCTTTTGAAAAAGTATAGGTAATGGGAATTTTATCAGGATTGTATCGAGTGTACTTTATCTGCTTGTTAAACAGACCTTCATAATGCCAAAATGAGAAATAATTGAGTAAAGGTATCGGAATATTTAAATGGTAATTATTCAATTCATCAAACTCAATTGTAATCAATTCTTCAAAGTTATTTTCACTATCAAAAACGTAAACCGAATAAATGTTCTCGGAGTTTTATTTATACTTTAAAAAAAAGGAAAATGAATCTTGAGAATTATATATTTCAATCAATTGTGATCCTGAATATTTATATTCTTTTCATTTGAGCACCATTGTAAGATTTAGGTCTTATTACTTGGTGTTTATCATTATATTAATATTCTTCAGATTACTAAAAAGGCAAGTAATTTATTCCTCATTTTTATTTCCTTTAGTAGGTTGATGAATTTTTTTAATAGGTGGATAAATTTCTAATGCAGGGATTTCTCTTCTTTCCCACGTACCTCCAGAATTTTCAATCTCCAATTTTAATTGTGGATAAATTTCACTTTGAAATGCAGGAATGACTTTGATAGCTTTGAGAATATCTAATTGCCCTCTGCTTTCTCTAATCAAAAGCTTAGTAGCCCTTAGATATAAGCTCTTAGCCTTATCGTATAATATTTTATCTTGAAAAAAAGAAACAGGAATTGATCTCACATGATTTAGCTTAACAAAACGATCAATGTTAAACGTATCTTGCATTTCTGGAATCATATCAAATGCAATAGAATAATACTTAATATCTACTTTTTCCTTTAATTTTTTTGCAGCATTAAATACCTCGGATGGTTCAAGTTCATTAAATAATGAGTCTATTTGTTTAGAAATATAGTCTACTTTTTGAGCCGTTAGTGGAACTTGAAGACTTATTAAGATAAAATAAATGAGCTTTTTCATAACTAGTGTTTTTTCATAAATTCAAAAATCTCATCTGTAACTCGTCTTCTGAAAATTTCAAGTGTCCAAATAACTATTGAACAACAAGTGTATTTCTGATCCAACTTATAACCTACTCATTTCGCCTATAGAGTGTTTGGGTATTTATAAAAATCTAGAGATTGGATCCATCAGATCCTAAAATCTTTTAAATCCTTATCAAGCAATCATATACCCCCCATCTGCAGTATACACCCCTCCGGTTACATAACTAGAATCTTCCGAAGCTAAAAAAGTAGCTAGACCTGTCATTTCCTCTGGCATAGCCATCCTTGGAAGAGGAAGCATTTGTGTGAATTGTTTTAAAGTATCGTCATCTTGCCAGATTGACTGGCTAAACTTAGTTTGGATCAAGCCTGGGCAGATGGCATTTGAGCGAATATTTTTTCTACCCCATTCTTTTGCTTGACTTTTAGTGAGCATAATTAAGGCTGCTTTTGATACACTATATAGCCCAAGACCTACCGACGGTTTTAAACCTTCAACTGAGGCAATATTTATAACTGAACCTCCTCCTCGTTTTACCATATGTGGGTAACATAAATTAGCCAGAGACCAGCAGGCTTTGACATTTACATCCATGATCTTATCAAAAACCTCTGGTGTACTTTCCTGCAATTTTCCATACACAGGATTGGTTGCTGCATTATTGACTAGGATATCAATTCCGCCAAAATGCTCTATGGTAAAGTTCACCAAAGATTCCAATTCTTCCGGACGCCCCACATGGCAAGCCTTAGCCATGACAGTTCCTCCTGCTGCAATAATTTCTCCTGCCATCTGATCGACAGCCGCTTGGTTCCGACTACTAACTACCACTTTGGCCTTTTGAGCAGCAAAAGCTTTAGCTATTTCCGCGCCTATACCCTTCGACGATCCTGTAATGATGGCAACCTTGTCTTTAAGTTTTTCTGTCTGAGGATTCATGTCTTTCCTTTAGTTGTACTCAAAGTAAAGAAAAAGGCTAACTTAACAGAACGAAAAGTAGTATAGCTATGAGTTTTACCAATCAAGTAGTATTAGTAACAGGGGCAGCCTCGGGCATTGGCGCAGCAACAGCCCGTTTGTTTGCAGAAAAGGGAGCACGAGTAGTCCTAGCAGACGTACAGAAGGAAAAGTTAGAAGAGCAAGTTTTAGCATTGAAAGCTGAAAAATTTGACGCAAGTCCACTCTGGATGGATGTCTCTAGCTATGAACATGTGCAAGGTGGAATCCAATATGTTGTTCAACAGAAAGGGAGTTTAGATATCATTATAAACAATGCGGGTGTAGGGAATAAGGCGATGGTCAAAACGGCAGAACATACTTTGGAAGATTGGGATCGGGTGATTGCTATTAATCAGACTGGGGTATTCTTTTGTATGAAGTTTGCTTTACAGCAAATGTTAAAGCAAGGGCATGGAAACATTGTCAACGTTGCCTCCTTGGCAGGCTTGAAAGCCTCTGGAAGAAATCTAGCCTATAGTGCAAGTAAATTTGCTGTAGTTGGTATGACTAAATCAGCAGCATTAGAGTATGCTTCGAAAAACATCCGCATCAATTGCGTTTGCCCTTCATACACACATTCAGCCTTATTAGATCAGGTCTTTGAAGCTGATCCTAGCATGCACGATAAATTACTTAAGTATGTACCAATGAAAAGATATGGAGAGCCGAATGAAATTGCTGAAGCCATCCTTTGGCTCGCTTCGAATAAAACAGAATTTATCACAGGACAGGCCATTACGATTGATGGTGGTCTTTCACTTTAATAACAATGAATAAAAAACTCATACTAGCAAAGCGTCCAGTTGGGATGCCTACAGAAGATACTTGGGAATTTCAAACCTCTGAAATTCCAAAAGCCGAAAAAGGACAGGTGGTTGTAAAGACCCATTACATCTCATTAGATCCGGCGATGCGCGGTTGGATGAATGCAGCTCGTTCATACATTCCTCCAGTAGAAATTGGTGATGTCATGCGTGCAGGAACAATCGGTGAAGTGATCGAAGTAAATGATCATCCGCATTTTAAAGTTGGAGACGTACTATCAGGATGGGGAGGAGTACAACAATACTTTGCAACAGATGGCGAAGGACAATTTAAAGTCGATCCTAATCTTGCGCCCATGACCAAATATCTAGGGACCTTGGGTATGCCCGGGATGACTGCCTACTTCGGAATAACGGAGGTAGGAAAAATAAAAGAAGGAGATCGAGTTTTGGTTTCAGGAGCTGCAGGTGCTGTCGGTAGTGTCGTAGGTCAGATTGCCAAAATAAAAGGATGTGAAGTTGTAGGGATTGCAGGCGGCCCAGAAAAATGTAGCTATGTTGTTAACGAGCTTGGCTTTGATGCCTGCATAGATTACAAGAATGAGTCTGTTGCTAGAGGAATCAAAGAGCACTGCCCCAAAGGGATTGACGTATACTTTGATAATGTGGGAGGTGAGATATTAGATCATGCTTTGGCACGCTTGAGAAGACATGCAAGAGTTGTCATCTGTGGTGCCATCTCACAATACAATGACACACAGATTCAAGGTCCTAAGAATTATTTATCGCTCTTAGTCAATCGAGCAACCATGCAAGGGATGGTCGTTTTTGATTATGCCAGCAAATATCGTGAGGCCGGAATGCAGATGGGTATGTGGATGATGGAGGGCAAATTAAAAACAGAAGAGGATGTCTACGAAGGCATTGAAAATTTTTATGAAACCTTTTTACGCCTTTTTAATGGAGACAAAAGAGGAAAATTATTATTGAAAATCATTGAAGATGAATAGAGTTTTAGCACTTCAAGAAAAATTTAAAAATAAGCCGTTTGGAAATGTCCTTTTTTCTAAAATATTGGCAAGGATGGCTCCTTACTTTCAAACCATTGATCCGCGGATTGTAGAATTAAAACACAATTATGTGAAAGCATCGATGAAGAAACGAAGAAAGGTTCATAACCATTTAAAAACGGTACATGCTATTGCATCTTGCAACTTGTGTGAGTTTGCCGCAGGAATGGCCATGGAAACATCTATTCCAAAACATCGTCGATGGATACCTACCGGCATGGAGGTATCTTATCTTAAAAAAGCCAAAACTAATTTGACAGCAGTCTGTGATTTAAATTTCGTTGACTGGGATAATTGCACTTCTGTGCCCTGCCCTGTTTCCGTTTATGATGAGGATCAGAATGAAGTAGTCAAAGCTACCATCCACATGAAAGTTTCAGACAAACCAAAAAAATGAAAGCAGTAGTATGCGAAAGTTTAGGGGGACCGGAAAATCTAGTTTATAAAGAAGTTCCCTCCTTAGTTCCTGGGCCTAAGGAAATTATTATTTCAGTAAAGGCATGCGCCATCAATTTTCCAGATACCTTAATTATACAAGGTAAATATCAAATGCGTCCTGAGCTACCATTTTCTCCTGGAAGTGATATCGCTGGAATTGTTAAGGAAGTAGGTGAAGAGGTCACCCAATTCAAGGCTGGTGATGAAGTTTTTGGAGTGGTTCCTTTTGGAGGATTTGCAGAGGAGTTGAAGACTTCCGTCAAAAATATTTTTCCTAAACCACCAGGCATGAACTTCAAAATTGCAGCCTCATTTTTATATGCATATGGAACTTCATTACATGCCATAAAAGATCGTGGAAATTTACAAGCGGGAGAAACCATTGTCATTTTAGGTGCTTCAGGTGGCGTAGGTTTAGCAGCAGTCGACCTTGCTAAACAAATGGGTGCCCGAGTCATCGCTTGTGCATCGACTGAAGAAAAACTAGCACTTTGTAAACAATATGGCGCAAATGAAACCATCAACTACGAGCAAGAAGATCTTAAGCAACGCATCAAGGAATTAACCGATGGTAGAGGGGCTGATGTAATCTATGATCCGGTCGGAGGAAAATATACAGAACCTGCTTTACGAGCCATGGCTTGGCTAGGTCGCTACCTAGTTGTAGGATTCGCTGCTGGCGAAATCCCAAAGATACCTCTAAACCTTGCGCTGCTAAAAGGTTGTGCTATCACCGGTGTATTCTGGGGAAGATCAACCAAAGAAGATCCACAAAAAAACCTAGCCAACAGCCTTCAAATTTTACAGTGGTTTGAGGAAGGAAAGATCAAGCCACACATTCATAAGACGTACCAATTAGCGGATGCGGCGGAGGCCTTAAAAGAGATGATGGGACGTAGGGTGATTGGGAAGGTTGTGCTGGAGGTGTAAGCATGGGTCGCTAAGATTCTCGCAAAGTATGATCTCAATCAAATGAAATAAAACAAATATGAAATTTTATATACTGACCACCATAGCCTTTTTCTTCATTACTCTAATTCCAATACAAGCTCAAAAAAAACATGAAGTAAAAATTGGAATCAATAGAATTTTCAAAAAGGAATTTAATCTCTTCTATGAATTAATATTAAATGAAAAAACAGGAATTGAGTTCGGTGCAAATCTTGATATGCGTGATCGGCTTTTCATTACTTTGAATCCGGGTATAAATATGCCAATGCGTTATTCACAAACAGACCTAGAATTAAGTTTTGCAATGCGTAGATATGTTTTACTTAATAATAAATATGCAAATGGATTATACCTTGGTCCATATTTGCGGATGAAATACTTTTTATCATTAGAAGAGGAATTTGCAGATAGGTATCAAGAAATCTACCAACAAGAACCTAGTCCAAGAAGAAGCGCTGGACCTGGAATAAGAAGTATTGATTCAGGTATTAATTTGGGGTACAAGTGGATCATTAGATCTAACTATATAATCGATTTTCACATCTCAAATACACTTAATATTGCAGTAGGACCTTTTTCTTCTTCAGCTGAAATAAATAAGTATGTATGGAACGATGTACAAGGTAAAATTAAATTTGGATATCGGTTTAATTGATTGAACCACGATGTGGCTACGAATATTCCGCCACGATGTGGCTCCGGACATTCCGCCGCGTTATGTTTATGTCAAAGGCAATCTATTAGAGCTAAGATATTGGAAGATTCTATATAGCTAAGATATATAAGATGCTCCGAGGCAGCTAATTAGCTCTGCTGAAGACAAATTTCACCATGCTCCAGAGGAGCAAAATATGTATAACGCAGAGACAAAAGCAAAACTATAGAGCTCCTTAGGAGCTAACTATACATAACCTCAGTACAAGGAAAAGTACAAAAGCTCCAGCGGAGCGACCTAAATCTAATCAAATAAGTACTCCTCCTTATAATCAACTTGATATTCTTCTAGAAGCTCCACATACTCTTCTTTTAAAGACTGCTCACGATGATGTCTTTCTTGATTTTCTATATAGTTTGCAACGGTCTTGATTTCTGATTTTCCTTTGGTAAAAGCGGCGAATCCTCTTTGCCATCGAAATGGAATTTTAGATAATTTATTTTCATTTATCCACTTAGAAGAACCAGACTTTATGTCTCTCATTAAGTCAGATAAATTACTATCTGGTTTTGTGCTTATCAACAAATGTACATGGTCTGGCATTCCATTAATTTTCATTAGTTTTTGACCTCGATTTCTGATAATACCTGTAATAAATTTATACAGTTCATCTTTAAGATTACCGTTGATAAGCTTAGCTCTGTTTTTGACAACAATGACTACATGAAAGTAAAGTTGGGTGTATGTGTTTGCCATTTATTTAATTTTAGGTGATAATACATGGGTCGCTCCTATGGAGCTTTATCTACAGGGTCTTGTACACTCCTGCGGAGTTATGTAGAGGTCGCTCCTATGGAGCTTTTACCTATAGGGTCTCGTACACTCCTGAGGGGTTATGCATAGGTCACTCCTATGGAGCTTCTACCTATAGGGTCTCGTACACTCCTGCGGGGTTATACATAGGTCGCTCCTATGGAGCTCATTATCTTACACACGCCCATTCAGTTATGTAGAGGTCGCTCCTATGGAGCTTCTACCTATAGGGTCTCGTACACTCCTGCGGGGTTATG
>JAHDGF010000008.1:4458-63423 GCA_020627785.1 Saprospiraceae bacterium | reverse complement strand
GTCGCTCCTATGGAGCTTCTACCTATAGGGTCTCGTACACTCCTGCGGGGTTATGCATAGGTCACTCCTATGGAGCTCATTATCTTACATATGCCCATTCAGTTATGTAGAGGTCGCTCCTCTGGAGCTTCTACTTATAGGGTCTCGTACACTCCTGCGGGGTTATACATAGGTCGCTTCTATGGAGCTAATTATCTTACACATGCCCATTCAGTTATGTAGAGGTCGCTCCTATGGAGCTTCTACCTATAGGGTCTCGTACACTCCTGCGGGGTTATGTAGAGCTCGCTCCTATGGAGCTCATTATCTTACACACGCCCATTCAGTTATGTAGAGGTCGCTCCTATGGAGCTTTTACCTATAGAGTCTCGTACACTCCTGCGGAGTTATGCATGATTAACATCCATGAATCGAATTGCTATTATCCTACCTTAATGGAACAGAAAATGTAAGAGTAAACACTTTTGAACTAAATATTCAACCTACAATCCAGCAACCAAATAAGCTGCTTCTTTTATCGCACGCTTCGCATCGAGACCACTGGCATTCTTTGCACCACCGACCACATGGATATGATCCGGTGATAGCTTCAGGCCTGCGGATAAGGTTTCATTGATTTCTTGGCCTGCACATACTACAATATTATCAACTTGAATGGTTTTCAATTGATCCCCAGTTTTAATCGAAAAATTCTCTCCATCGAATGAAAGATATTCACAACTAGAAAGCATTTCAACCTCCTTCATTTTAAGACTGGCTCGGTGAATCCAACCGGTGGTTTTACCCAAATTCTTACCATGCTTACCAGTTGATCGCTTGAGTAAGAAAATCTTTCTTGGGGAAGGAGCAGGTTGCGCTGGGGTAAATGCACCCCTTGTATCATAGTCCATATTTACACCCCATTCTTTCATGTACGCTTCTGTATCCATTTCAATAGAATGATCGTGAGAAAGATATTCTGAAACATCAAAACCAATTCCACCGGCGCCTATGATGGCTACTCTCTTGCCTACTTCTTGCTTGTTCCAAAGTACATCCCGATAACTCAAAACATTTGGATGATCAGCACCTTCAAAAGTTACAGCTCTTGGAGTTACACCAGTTGCGAGAATTATTTCATCGTAACCAACCTCATTTAAAATCTCGGAAGTTACGCGACTATTTAAAAATATATTTACATGATACTTGTCTAACATTGACTTATAATACCTAATCGTCTCTGCGTAATCTTCTTTCCCAGGAATCTCCTTAGCCATGTTAAACTGACCACCTAATCGATCGGTAGATTCAAAAAGAAAAACCTCATGCCCTCTTTCCGCAGCTATGCTTGCTGCTGCCATTCCTGCTGGACCAGCCCCGACCACTGCAATTTTTTTCTTCACCGTTGCTGGTAAATAATTTAGCTCTGTCTCATGACAAGCTCTGGGGTTTACAATACAAGAACACCTCTGCATACTAAACGTATGATCAAGACAGGCTTGATTGCAGGCAATACAAGTATTTATCTCGTGGGAAAGTCCATCCATTGCTTTTTGAACAAATTGACTGTCAGCTAAGAAAGGTCTCGCCATTGATACCATGTCTGCATTTCCATCTTCAAGAATTTTTTCTGCTATCTCTGGAGTATTAATTCTATTCGTTGTTATTAATGGAATATTGACTTCACCCATTAATTTTTTAGTCACCCATGCAAATCCACCTCTCGGAACAACAGAACCTATGGTCGGTACTCTTGCTTCATGCCATCCAATCCCCGTATTAATAATGGTCGCTCCAGCTTTTTCAATTTCTTTTGCAAGTTGTACTACCTCTTCCCAAGTACTGCCTTCTTCTACTAAGTCCAACATGGACAATCGATATATAATGATAAAGTTAGGCCCTAACTTTTCTCTGATGCTCTTCACTATTTCAATCGGAAAGCGCATTCTATTTTCATAACTTCCACCCCACTCATCTTCTCTCTTGTTTGTTCGTGTTACAATAAATTGATTAATAAGGTAACCTTCAGAACCCATCACTTCTACACCGTCATAACCCGCTTTGTGCGCCATGACTGAACAGTTAACATAGTCCTTGATTGTTTGATATACTTCTTCAGAAGTTAAGGCCCTTGGAGTAAACATATTTATAGGCGCCTTCACAGCAGAAGGAGCTACACATTCTTTTTTATATGCATATCTACCAGTGTGTAAAATCTGCATACATATCTTTCCATCTTCTTTATGTACCGCTTCTGTAATTATTCTATGGTGCTCAGCATCCGCTTCTGTTTCCATTTTAGCACCACCTTCAGCAACAACACCGTCTTCATTGGGCGAAATTCCACCAGTGACAATTAAACCTACTTGACCACGAGCTCTTTCTGCATAAAACGCCGCAGCCATCTTATTACCACCTGGAATTTCTTCCAACATGGTATGCATCGAACCCATTAAAACTCTATTCTTTAAAGTCGTAAAGCCCAAGTCCAGAGGCTGTAGTAATTTTTTGTACATAATTCAATTGTTGGTTTGAAGGTAAGCAGAGTTTGAAACAATACTGAATAGACTTGAAATTTCATTTCAAGAGTTTCATGAATTTTATGGTAATCCAGAGTATTTGTGTAAAATTATTGACACTTTATCAATGCGAAGGTCACACTTTTAATGGAGCAATCTTATATAGATGATTGTAAGCACTAATTATTTAAACTAAACACAGATTAACATGAGAAACATACCAATTATCCCAATGGCTTAGTCATCACATTTTCAAGTCTTTTAGCTTTGAAATAAACAATAGCTAAAGGTACAGCGGCGAAAATTCTGATGACAAAATATATGGTAGGTAACAAGCTCACTCCGATCTCTAAGGCAATACCTTTACTCATACTCAATTGCTCAGAAAAACCCAAAGGATTAGAAGCCAATCCTATGAAGTAGAATTCTGCAGCAATTGAAAGAAGATATAATCCCAAAATCAACAAATTAAATTCAGGGTTCTTCCACGTGTATCGCAAACAAAGACCTAAAAAAATAATAGCTGTAACGAAACAATAAACAGCATGATTATCGGCGAATACCTTTGTAGTTAAAAAGAAGAAGTAACCAAGGAATAAAATAAAATTTGCGATTACAGCAACCCAAGTTAAGCTTTTAGCATTGTCGAAATGTAATTGTGCAATCCAAGGGGAATTCGATTTACTCATTGCAATAAATTATTATTTACGTAAAGTAAAAAGGAGCATCAACCTCGATTTCTACTTTTCCCTCTTTTCTTTTTCAATTTATCAAGAGCGTTCATTAATTTACTTCTTTCCTTTTTCACATTTTTAAGACGCGTGCTTTTCCTTGAAGCTCTTTCTTTTTGCCCAGGCCATTCCCTTGTCTCTTTTCTCCTTAAAATGTCATTTAGCATTTCCATCAATTCTTCGTCAAGTTCTTTTGTATCACAAGAGGATAATATTTCCGCTTCCGCAAATGTATTTTCTCCTATACTCCCTTTAAAGTCTGCAAATTCAAATAATGAACCTACCAACGGTAAGGCCGTATTACTTCCCGCTCCAGTCCGAAGATTTCTAAAGTGAACACGTCTATCTTCTGTTCCGACCCAAGCACCAACAACTAAATCAGGAGTATAACCAATATACCAACCATCAGATTGATTCTGAGTGGTTCCTGTTTTTCCAGAAATTGGTTTTGAAATACTGTGTGTGTTATACAGTCTCCTACCAGTTCCGCTTAAGTTCACTTGATGTAAAATTTTGTTGAGCTTATCTATCGCCTCAGGCTCTGCAACTTGTTCACGTTCTATATGTGGTCTTGCCTCAAATAATATTTTACCCTCCCTATTTTCAATTCGACGGATGCCAGTGATATCTGGCTTGAATCCTCCTGATGCCAAACACGAATAAGCATTCACCATTTCATAAAGTGAAACATCTGAAGTTCCTAGCACAATGGATGGGACTTCTGCTAATGGACCTTCGATCCCCATTTTCTTAGCTTGATTCACAACCTCTGGGATTCCAGCTTCAAAAAGAACTTGCACCGAAACCGTATTTACAGAACCCATCAGTGCTTCCATCATGGTGAGTTCTCCACCATACTTTCCATCCGCGTTCTTTGGTGTCCAATCTTTATATGAGGTATAGGTCCGTAATTCGTTAGGGTATTTTTTACAATGATCTATTCCTTTTTCCAAGGCTGATAAATAAACAATTGGCTTGAAGGTGGAACCGACCTGTCGTCGTTCCTTGATGTGATCGTATTGAAATTTACCATAGTCGTTGCCACCGACCCAAGTTTTAATAAAGCCTGTCGAAGGATCTACCGCCAAAACTGCCGTATGCAACAATCCGAGATAATGCTTAATAGAATCGATCCTTGTTCCTTTTCTTTTCTCATAACCATCCCAAGTCCAAAAATTTCTTTCAGAAGGTGAGGTGAAAAATTCTAGAATTTCTTTATTCGAAAGTCCTTCTGCTTTAAGTCTTTTCCATAATGGATGCCGCTTTAAATACTCATCAATGATCTTGGTATCCTTACCAAACATTCCTCCAGAACTCCAGCTCTTATCAAATTGTTCTTGCAACTGATCCATATGCTTACCCATACTTTTCTCCGCAGCTAATTGCAGATCAAGATCAAGAGAACTATAAATCTTAAGTCCATCGCGATATAGGTCATAAGGTGTTCCATCATCTTTGGTCTTATCTTCTGCCCATTGATTAAACTCCCTCTCTATTTGATTTCTAAAATATCTTGCAAATTCATTTTTCTTTATTGAAGGTTGATAATCCAAAACGACTTCTTTTGCTGCTACTTCCTCTTTTTCTTCTTCCGTTAAATATCCGTACTTCACCATTTGCGAAAGCACAACATTCCTTCTCCCAGCTGCTCTCTCTGGATGATTCCTAGGAGAATAGTAACTGGTTGCTTTCAACATCCCTACTAAAGTAGCCGCCTCCTCCAAAGCAAGATCTTTCGAAGGTTTATTGAAGAATCGTTTTGCTGCTGTTTCTAATCCGAAGGCTCTTTCTCCAAATGATACGGTATTCGCGTAAAGCAAAAGAATCTCTTGTTTCCCATATACCTTCTCCATCTTCTTAGCCGTAATCATCTCCTTCAGTTTGTTGATTGGACCTGAAAGGAAACGGTGACGCTTTCTAGGAAAAACATTTTTTACCACTTGCTGCGTCAATGTGGATCCACCTCCACTAGAACTTTTCTGTAATAAAATGGTCTTAACTAAAACACGCATCAAACTGCGATAGTCAATCCCACTATGCTGCATAAATCTAACATCCTCTGTTGCTAGTAAGGCTTTGACAAAATTTTCATTAAGATCTTTGGCGGTAATGTTTGTCCGATTTTCGACGAAGTACTTTGCGATGAGCACATCATCTTCAGCATACAATTCTGAAGATTCTGGATTGTCGATTGAGCGTATATCTTCAAAGGTTGGCAAGTCTGTAACAACTTGAAAGCGCACCAATAAAAATAAAGTGAGGACGAATAAAAAAGGAAGTAATACTCCAAGAAGTATTAACCTGTGAATCGTCTTACGATGGTTTTGATAAAACTGTTTAATTTCCACGTTGCCTTAAATAGGTAATATTAACGAATTTAAGGACTAGGATTAGTACATGGAGTATTAAAAAGGGAGTTATAAAGGTTTAAATACGAGTAATAAACAAAATAACGTTAAATATCTAATATCGTTGGCTTCTGTGAAGTTGAGAATTAATTTTGCGCTATTAAAATCGATCCCGTGAGTAAATATCTTTTTGGTTTAATGTTCATTATGCTTTCGAGCTTCTCGATGGCACAGTCTTTTGATACTAGGACAGCACATCTTTATGTGAAGTCCTCTAGTAAATTTATGGACGTTGAGGCTAACAATTACCAAGTATATAGCAATGTTGACTTTGCTTCTTCTACCGTAAATTTTACGGGTTTGATGAAGTCTTGGGAATTTGAAATGGGAGCGATTGACCGAGCCTTTAATAGCGACCGCTTGAATCTTGATGGCTACCGGAAGTTTAACTTTGAAGGTGAAATCAAGAATCCTGAAGCCATTGATTTAAATACTCCTGGCAGGTATGAGATAAAAGTGAGAGGTCCATTGACCATTGGTGGAGCTAAGAGAATGATGAATGCTACTGCCGTATGTTATGTAAAAACAAACGGTGATATTGATGTTGAATCCGATTTCTCATTTACCATAGAGGAAGCTAATATGGAACAAATCAATAAACTAATGAAAGAAAGAATTCCACAAGTGATTTCTATTGATTCTAATTCACTTGGAATTTCTCGGACCATAAATGTGAAACTTTACCTTACTTATAATCCACAATAGATCATGAATAAATTTGTAAAATTTGTCATTGGGTTTCTTGTGCTATTCGTTGCTGCTTATGTGGTATTCATGAATGTTCCGCAAGCAAATATTAAAAATGAAGAAGCCATAAAAACTTTCAGTTCAACTGAATTATTTCAAGAATTTGAAAGTAATGAAGATTTAGCCAGCAGCAACTACATTGGTAAGGTAATCCAAGTCAGTGGCACCATCCAAAAGAAAATGCTAGACGAGCAAGAAGCTCCAGTGGTACTCTTAGGATCAGGAAATGAAAATCAAGTACTAGTTACTTTAGAAGCTAATCAAGCTGGAAAATTAGATGGCTACAATAAAGGAGATCAAATAAACATCAAAGCACAATGTAGTGGCATGTTGATGGAAGTAGTTATGAACAAGGGAATCATCGCTGACTAGCTAGTCATCTCTGATACACTCATCATTCGATCTTCGACTTCATGCACAAGGCGCGTGTAATTGGCGTCTCTTTTAGTATTTCTATCACGCACCAATGGTAGATCCACATGTATGTGCTCAACAAATCTAGACGGCTGAGCTTTCATAATATAAATATCATCAGCCAAGTATACCGCTTCCGAAATATCGTGCGTAACAAAGATGATGGTCGATTGAAACTTATGCCATATGCTTGTCAGCAAATCTTGCATTTGCAATCTTGTACGGATATCTAAGGCACCGAAAGGCTCATCCATTAATAAAATTTCAGGATTCGCTAAAAGGCTTCTAGCTATAGCAACTCTTTGCAACTGACCTCCCGATAGGGTTGGGTACTGCGCATATTTATTTTCATGACCGTCTAGCCCAACTAGTTTTATCAATTCCATTGCGCGTTCATTCCTTTCCTTTTTCTTTACCCCTTGATATCGCAAAGCCAAGCCAACATTTTCCAAAACTGTCATCCAAGGCAAAGAAGAGTATTGCTGAAAAACCATACTGACACGTTCGGCTTCAGAAATTGGTTTTCCTTTAACCAGTACAGTGCCTTTACTCGGTTCTTGCAGTCCAGCGATGTAACGCAGAATCGTCGACTTACCACAACCTGACATCCCAAGGATGACGACAAATTGTCCTTGATCAGGTTTATCCTCAATTAAGAATTCACAATTATCAATGATCCAATTCTGTCCTCCATCATAGCTATGCCCGATGTCTCGAAGCTCAATGATATTGCTCTGGCCTGGGTTGTCTGGAAATAAACTCATTCTCCTTCTTTTACTTCTTGTGTTACTTCTTCTTTTACCTCTTGAACTGCTACTGCTTTTTCTTGCCTTTTTGTGAAAATACACCAAGCCTTATAAGCAATAGTAGATAAGAAGATTACGTGCACCACCCAAACCGTATCTTGAAATAAATAGCTGAGTGGTTTTAGGTTACCAAGAAATGAAGCAAATTCATTAATTGCCAATAACAAATAAACTCCTAGCAAAATCCAAATTAAGGCCGCCATCCCAAAATCAAACATTGACTCCCAGATGCTCGGTTCTTTAAGCTTAGCTGAGTGTTGTTCCTTAATCTGATATTTATGTGGAAAGAATTTTTTATCTAAATAAACAAACAATCGATCTTGAATTAATCCGATCAATACAAAGATCAATAATATGGCAAAGGTCTTGTCCGGTCTTCCCATTCTTTGACCTACTCTATAGACTAAGGATCCAAGTCCCCCTTGATCTCCTATCCCTTCTGCTACAATTATGTAGGTCCAAGAAATAGCCGTTAATACTCTGATATCATCTGAAAGCTTGGAAAGTACGGCTGGAAAATAAACGGTCCTTATTGTCTGCCAATCAGTTGCTCCGATGGTATAAACTGTTTTGAGATAGACATCAGATACTTCCTTGATTCTCTGGATGATGATTGGGACCAGATAAATCATAATACCGAAAGCCAAGAAGTTAATCTTAAGTGCTGTTCCGATTCCAAAGGCAGCCAAAAAGATTCCTGTTACCGCGGTTAAGGGAATAAACCTAAATGCATCTACTTGAGATTGAAAAGCAGCATTAAATACAGGATACAATCCAATAATGAAACCAATAGGTATGGCAAAAAGAATGGCTTTTATATATCCACCAAAATTAAAACCTAAGGATAGACATAGATTTTTTATCAACTCATTGTCCCGGTATAAATCATCGAAGGCACCGAATACCTTCATCGGATTGGCAAGAATACCAGATTCAATCATTGGATCTTCGCCCATGGTTACAAGGTACCAAACCACCAAGGTGATTAGGAATCCAACGATTCCAAATATAAGTCCTTGCAGAGGGGTATAATTACCCCTCAGTTTGAACATCCAGGACATAAGTTGTTTTTAGTTTGAAGAGATCAGCTGAAAATCTGTTCTTCTGTTCTTTGATTTACACGAATCGTTTTGATTTCCCTCACAACCTTTCACCGGATTATCAGGGCCATTTCCTACAACAATAAATCTGTTAGGATCCATTCCATATTCATCTTTAAGGTAGTCAGCAACAGCCTGTGCTCTTTTCTGAGATAAAGTCATATTCATGGCTCTTGCTCCTACATTATCCGTATTACCTTCAATTCTCACTTTCATGTTGGCAAAAGATTTCGCCGTTTCTGCAAACTGTAAATCGATGATTGTTTTGGCATTTTCTGTAACTGAATATTGTCCTGTGTTGAAGCTAATACTAACTGGTTTTGATGCCACCGGAGTCGCTGTTTTTTCCTTGGCAGTTGGCGGAGCAAATTTCTTTGCACCCTCCGCAGCATAAGAAGGACCATCTAATTTAGCTGATTGAACGGCACCTGTCCAGATAACAGATCTCCAGCTTGGAGCCTCTGATTCTGCATCTCCTGTCTTGACAAATTTCTTTGCCATTGTTCCATATAGATCTTGACCTCTCTGGCCTCTATAGTCTCTATTCAATCCGAAGAAATTTAAATTATCCCCGTGTCCAGTCCAGTAAATTGTTTCCATCATACCAGCAGCATCTTCTTCACTAATACCATTAAGCTCTGCCAAATACTTCGCAGCCTTATTCCTGTTTGCTGGCATTTTTAATTCAGCCACACCTTTCATCCATCCCTCATAAAATCCGTTAAACATGTCTTTTTTGGCATTGATTACATCTTGCTTAGCAAACATGATATCGCCAATTATGTGAGATTGGTCTACGGTTGTTAAAAGGATTTTTGAACCCTTCACATCTCTGGTTGCTAGGATGTCATCTGGACTCCATACAACAGCTGCATCCACATCCTTGGTACGGAACAATTCTGCTGCCTTTAAGTTATCTGCAGTCTTAATCACTTCAACGTCATTATAACTCATCCCTGCTGCTTCAAGACTATATGATAAAAGCGTCTGTGCCGGAGAAGGTACAGCAACTGCTATTTTCTTTCCTTTTAAATCATTGATTGATTCAATGCCTCTTTTTACAATAATGGCATCACCTCCTCTTGACCAGTCAACCTGCATAAATGCTTTTGGACCGTAAGAGTTAATATCTGCTGGTGCAGTATATAATGGAAAGGCATCTGCTGTCTGAACGAGAACATCATACTCTCCTGCAATCCATGCATTCAAGGCATTGATCAAATCGTTCTCTAATTTAAAGTCTACTTTGAATCCGTAATCTTTATAGAATCGAGATCTTAAATTAGCTTCAGCTCCTTCATTGAAATATAAACCTGGCGCATATCCTCCCCAGGTTACCAATTGAACTTTCAATGTGTTTTCATCGCTTGCTCCCGTCGAGGAATTGTTCCTTGATCCTGCACTTGAGGAACCAGAATTACTAGATCCAGAGCTTGCAGAAGAACCTGAAGAAGAACCGCTTGTGGAATTGTCATTTCCAGCCGCTTCTGCTTGAGCTTCAGTCTTAAGATCCTGTCCTAGCTGTGTATTGTTCATAATGTATCGTCCAGTCAAGTAAAGACCTCCGATGATTAAGAATGTAATCAGTAATTTAGAAAAGGTGGTTAATCTTTTAGCCATTATTTTAGTTTGATATTAGTTTAAAATTGCTAATCAAAAAAGTTGTCGTATTGATTAGAGCGATCGAGAATTACTTTTGATTTTTGTTTGATCGGTACTGTGAGATCTAAGGTGTCTTCTTTTTCCATATCAAGAAGAATTTGATTCTTCTCACCGCCGAGTAAAAGACTGGTACTTTCTTTCTCCCACTTTTCTAACATCTCCAATCCTTTTTCTTCAAAGATTCCATTTTGAAGATCAATGGATTCCATGAAGCCTTCTGACATTTCCATGAAACGTTCCATCTCACCTACCTTATTGCTTACATCATCTGCCACCGCTTCCAGTGCTTGATCAAACATCTCTCGTTTGTCTTTGTCACCTTTAATGATGTTCATGGCTGATTTCATCGCACCATGACTGGCCATAATGGCTTTCCTTTCTTGTTCTTTTATTTTTACCTGGTCTTCGATGTCCTCTGCAAGGATGGCAGAATTTTCATACATTTTAGAAAGTACTCTGTACAGCACTTCCATTCTTTTATAGAGATCAGATAGCTTTAAATTTGATTCTCTGAGTCTCCCAGCCTTACGACTTTTAAGAATCACCATCGAATCCTTATTATTTTTCTTTGCCTCGCTGGCCAAGGCCATATTCGAGTTAATTTCTTTTTTGTTGTTGTGGATCATTTCACCGAGTTGGTGCATTTGACCACGTAGCTGATGCATCTGTTTCCGCATCTTCTTGAGATTTCCTTTTAGGTCATCCACATAGCTTTTGAGAATTCCGATGGGATCAATCTGGACAAATAAACTAGTGATCCATCTCATCGAGCTTTTGTACATGTATGAAACCAAGGTTCTTGCCTTGTTGTCTAGAGCCATATAGACGATAACTCCTAAGGCGCCCAGTAAAGTTGCTGTACCAATAGGCTTTGCCGCAAAGGCAATTAAGGCTGGAAGTGCAGAAGAAATCAATAGTCCTGCACCAGCTAAAATCAAGAGTAAAAAAATAATTCCAGTAATGCCTTCTGGCTTACTCCAAAAATTCTTTTTCCTAAATTCTTCTGGCATGAAATGAGAGGCTATAATTTATATCCCAAAAATAATCAATTATAGAACATATTACCGCCTGATAAGATTCCTTATATCGACGAAAGCTCTACTAATCATTGAAAAAACACGATGAGTAAGCATTTTAAGGAGCCTTATTTACAATTGTGAACTAGATATTTGCGAAAGCGCCAATAATCTAGCTGAAATACTTCTGCATCTTAGCGACATCATCCTTGATCTGGTCAACAACGATGTGATATGCCGCATAAAATCCAACCTTTGTTGCTTGAATCTTAGCTACATCCGTATCTACAGAAGATTTTGCTTGCGCCAACAGTTCTTTATTTTTAGCTATCTCAGCAGTTAATTGCTCGATTTGCTTTTCTTTGGTGGTAATGGAAGCTTCCAATTTGCTGATGGATTCTTGTCGACCGGTAACGACCCTTTGCTGCTGATTTACGAGTGCGTCTTGAAATTTCTTTTCCTCAGCTCCAAGAACTTTTAAATAATGATTGGCACTGGAAATTAACTTTTCTGGCGTGCCTCCCATGGTCTTTGCCATCGCAAGAGAGGATTTAAACATAGTCGCTTCATCCATTTTCATATCATCAATGGATTGTAGTGATTGTTTATACTCTAGATAGTCAAAACCCTCCAAATTAGCCTCTTCAATGGCTCCTAATAGTCGATTTACAAACTTTTCACTGGGTTTACCCTCTCCTTTGGGAACGGGACTTGTGTCCACTTTCACGGTAGCCTTTAAAGGTTTTTGAGCCTCTGGTTTTTGAGCTGGTGCTGCCTTTCCTTTCGCTTTTGGTTTAGGAGATTTATCATCGCCATCTTCAACAATGAAAAGAGATTTTAGCTTATCGAGCATAGGTCATTTTTTTTCAGCCTTTCGGCAAATGAGTAACTTGAAGAATTAAACTTAAATTTAGCAAAGAAATTATCAAACTTTCAGGAATAAATTTGAATGTTCAGTCACGAATGCCATAAAAGAGTCAGATATAGCGAAACAGATAAGATGGGATTTCTATATTATGGGAATTATCCAGCCTATTATGAAATTGCAAGAGTAGAGATGTTGAGGTCCTTGGGCTTGAGCTATCAAAAAATGGAGGACGAAATGGGTATCTTATTACCCGTTGTTTCCTTGGAGATCAGATATTTACGTCCAGCTTATTATGATGACTCATTAAAGATGATCACTTATCTTGATGAAATGCCGAGTAAGTTGATTCAATTCAGGCATGAAATCTATTCGCCTGACAATGAGCTGATCAACAAGGCTTCGATTAAATTATTTTTTACACAGATGGCCGATAATAAGAGAGTTTCTTGTCCAGAAGTACTATCTCAAGCACTTAAACCATATTTTCAAACGGCATGAAACCAATGAAACAATGGCCGGTTTTAGGATCAATTCTTCAGTGGAGTGATCGTATTTCACTCCCAGGATTCAGGGGGCTATCGATTTATGAGACGATCGCTTTTATTGTTAAAGAGGCGTCTAAAGATGCCATCTATACCCGAGCCAATTCTGTAGCCTTTAGTTTCTTTTTGGCGATATTCCCCGCTTTGATTTTCATGTTTACCTTAATCCCTTTTTTACCTGGCACTCAGGATTTTGTACTGGTGATTAAGGATTCGACGCAGAGCATTATGCCGATTGATGCCCATAACTATTTGTTTGAAATGGTAGATGGTGTGGTAAAAAAAGAAAGAGGAGGATTGAGATATTTTGGTGCGGTACTAGCGCTCATTTTTGCCTCTTCTGGAATGTTTACCTTGATGATTGGATTTGATAAAAACTATGAGGCCTTCATTAAAAGGAGTTGGCTTAAGCAGCGATTGATAGCAGTTTACTTAACCATTTTAATGTCTGGTCTTTTATTGTTTTCCTTTTTGCTCATCGTTTTTGGTAAGCAACTTATAAATCTGGGCATTAATTTTTTTCACTTTGAAAACTTTGCTACACCTACCTATTTTGTTTCTCGTTTTATAGGAACCTTTATCGTATTTTATTTAGGGATTACGATGATATATCGTTTAGGACCATCGTTGATTAATCGAGTTCCTTTTTGGAATCCGGGAGCGATTGTGGCTACTTTGTTTTCTATTCTTTCCTCTTTAGGGTTTGCTTATTTCATCAATAATTTTGGCAGATATAATGAAATTTATGGATCGATCGGAGCCTTAATTGTCATCATGTTATGGCTTCAGATCAACGCCTATATCATCATTATTGGCTTTGAGTTGAATGTAAGTATCGAAATTGCAGGCAAGCAAAATCTCTTAGCAGATAGCGAGTGATTTATTCCAAGGCCTCATAACAATCATCGCCAAAGGCTGGTGTACAAAAACATAAAAACACCAGATCCTCAATACCAGTATTTTCAATTCGTTGGGGCGTATTCGGTGGTATTCTAACCAATTCACCCGCCTTTAATTCATGGCTTTCATCCTCATTCAATTCTACCCGACCTTGACCACTAATAATTAAGTATACTTCCGACGTGTTTTTCAGTTGATGCCAGGCGGTAGTTACTCCAGGCTCAACTCTTGCTCGAGCAATAGATTGACTGGGGTCATCTGATTCATTGAGCATTTCTAGGATATGACAACGTTCCTCTGTCGGGAATTCATCGCTCTCAACGGGTCTTCTTATAAGAACTTTCATTGACATTATTAAATAGATTATGAAACTAAGTTAAGCATCCATTCCCATTTTAAATATCCAATTATTAAATTGAAGAAAATTCCAAACATGAAAAATATACTTACAAGCTTAGGCATGATCCTTTTGTTGGTCGGAGGAGTCTCAGCACAGATGCAAGAAATTCAAAAAGAATTTATTGCCAAGGCAGATGAAATTAACAATAAGGTCATTGAATGGAGACGCGATTTTCATCAGAACCCTGAATTGTCAAACAGAGAATTTAAAACCGCTGAAAAAATTGCCGCGCATTTAAATGCATTAGGAATGGAAGTAACAACTGGTGTGGCACATACCGGAGTCGTTGCACTTCTAAGGGGAGATTTGCCAGGACCAGTGATCGGCCTAAGGGCAGATATAGATGCTTTACCGGTAACGGAAAGAGTGGATGTTCCATTTGCTTCGAAAGCAATCGGAGAATACAACGGTAAGGAAGTAGGTGTTATGCATGCTTGTGGTCACGACACGCACATCGCAGTGATGATGGGTGTAGCTGAAGTACTCGCTGGCATGAAATCAAAATTAAAAGGGACCATAAAATTTATTTTCCAACCAGCAGAAGAAGGAACTCCTGGTGATGAAGAAGGGGGCGCAGAAATGATGATTAAAGAAAAGGTGATGGAAAATCCAAAGGTAGATGCGATTTTCGGTCTTCACATCAACTCGCAGACACCTGTCGGCACTTTAAGGTTTAAGCCGGGAGCTGCGATGGCATCTTCAGATTGGTTCACCATTAATGTGAAAGGGAAACAGACCCACGGTTCACAACCTTGGTCAGGGGTAGACCCCATTGTTGTTTCTTCACAGATCATTCAAGGATTACAGACAATCGTAAGTAGACAATCAAGGCTCACCGATGCGCCCGTTGTGATTACCGTTGGAATTTTTGAAGCAGGCGTACGATCCAATATTATTCCAGAAACTGCAAGAATGGAGGGAACCATCAGAACATTGGATTCGGACATGCAGAAAATCGTACATGAAAAAATGAGGCGTACCGTAAAGCTCATAGCCGAAAGTGCAGGAGCGGAAGCTACCATTGACATTGACACAAAAACACTAGTGACCTTCAACGATTTAGAACTCACAGAATTCTCTGCCAAGAGTTTACAGAAAATTGCTGGAGTGGACAATGTAATCATGTCTCCATGGACAACTGGGGCAGAGGACTTTTCCTACTTTGGGTTAAAGGCGCCAGCCTTTTATTTTGTGCTAGGAGGTATGACACCCGGCGATGAAAATCCAGCCCCACACCATACCCCAGATTTTAGAATTGATGATTCTGGACTACACTTAGGTGTAAAGGCATTTTGTCAATTGGTATTCGATTATGCAGAAGAGTATTGGAAGAAATAAATCTTTAACTAAAAATAAAAAGAGGCGATCTTATAAAAGATTGCCTCTTTTTATTTAAAACAGATTAATTTGTTTTAAAACCTTATCCTTTTCCCTGCGACTTATTGGAACTTCCATGCTTTCTAAGATGATCACATCATTCTCCAAATCAATAGATTTTATTTTATACTTGTTTACCACAAAACTCCTATGCGTTTTCACAAAATGTTGCATATTAAGTTTCTCAATAATTTTAGTCAAAGGCATTCGAATTAAATATCTGCTGTCTTTTGTATTTATTTGACAATATCTGCCATCTGCTTCGATGTAATAAATGTCAAGAATTTTAATTTTCTCTAGCCGGTTTCTCTTTTTAATATAAATATGCTCTGTATCTAAATTAACAGAACTACTATTATCTGATGACTCGTTCGATTCAATACCAGAAGATTTATTGCTAATTAATTGCTTTGCGATTAAATCAATAGAATGTTTCAATTGCATATCAGAGAAAGGTTTTTGAATATACCCAATCGGATTAGTTCGGCTTATGCGTCTAAATGTGGAATCATCATATAGGGAGGTAATAAATAATACTGGTATTGGCCATTTATCATGAATCATATCTGTCAACTCTACCCCATCATATTCACCGAGTATGTTCACATCCATTAAAATTAAATCCGGTTGATTAATTTCCAAGGCTTGTAAAGCTTCCGTACTATTAGATTTTATCGCAAATAACTTGTGCCCCAGCTTAGCAATTTGCATTTCCATTTTACTAGCCCACAACGGCTCATCTTCAACAATCATGATTTGAAATGCCATTATTCTGATTTTGGTAAGTGAATTTTGAAACTTGAACCTTCACCTAGTTTGCTAGTAACTTCAATCCTCCCCTTATTAGATTCGATAAGATCTCTACATATTATCAGACCCAAACCAGTACTTTGCTCGCCAGCAGTACCAATGGTCCCTGTTTTTTTTAATGAGAACAATTGTTGAATTCTTTTTGCATTCATTCCAACCCCTGTATCTCTGATTTCTAAAACGGTTTTTTGATCTGAGTAACTGCTTATAAAAACCTTGCCACCAGGCTCAGTAAACTTAATAGCATTATTAACCAAGTTCCTTACTACAGTCATGATTGCTTGTTTGTCTGCAAATGCAAAGTACTCTCCATTTATTTCATCACATAAATTTATCTCTTTAGCTGCGGCAACATCTTCATATAATAAAATATTTTCGCGGACTATTTCATTTATACTTATTTGGGTAGGATGATATGGCACACGATCGGATTGGATGAAGGACCATTGGAGCAGATTATCAAGAAGTGTACTCAACCTATCTGTGGTCTGTCTAACACCTTCCGCTAGATTATGTAGCTTTGACTTGTTGCCAAGATCTGTATAATATTTAATCTGCTGACTTACACTATCCAAGGCGGTAATCGGACTTCGAAGATCATGACCTATAATTCCAAAAAACTTATCCTTTGTATTGTTAAGTTTTTGAAGTGATGTATTCTTTTGTTCAATTAGTTTTTTGTTCTTGTCTAATTGCCTTAGAAAAAAAGCAAGAATTAGGAGAATCGATGATAGTGCCACAGCACCTATTTTATAGATTTTACTCCTTGAAGCAAGTAATTCTTTTTCTTGATCACTGATCTGATTTTGTTGTTCCAGCACCAAAATTTCTTTTTCTTTATTAAGCTCAGTAAACTTAATTAAGGTCTCTGATTTCATCAATTCAAATTCGAGTTCATCTTTTTTTAATCTTGTTTCATATGCTTTGTCAAATTTCCCTAAACCAACATATATCTTCTCCAGTATTATATATCCTTCGCGCATGTGTCTTGGGATATTGCATTTGGTAGAAATTTTAACGCCTTCGATTGCATACACCAGAGCCTCATTTAGTTTTCCTTGGAGTTCTAATAAAAAAGCTAGATCGTCGTTCATGCCTGCCATCGTGGTGCTATCTTCCATCACTGTGGCATTTGCTAGTACATTTAACATTCTTTTTTCCGCTTCTACATAATCTCCTTGGTGCATATTAATATATCCCATGAGCGCCTCGTCCAAAATGATGTCCTTTTTTGCATCAATGGCTTTATGGACATTGAAGGCTTTTTGGATGTATATTAATGCAGTGTCGTAATCGAATAAATCACAATAATCATGGGTAAGTCTCTTGTAATTGTAAGCGAGGGTGCTAGAGTCTGCATGGATTTCATTTATCTCCAAAGCCTTTAAATCAAATTCTAGGGAAGTTTTGAAATCCTCTAAAAACCAATACACGTAGGCGATTTGAATTAACGCCTTTCCCATATTTGCTTGATCGTTTCGACCATGGGCTTTTGCATAAGCTTCATCTGCGTACTCTTTGGCTTTGATATGATCAAAGTCATTGACCATAAGCATGCTCAATTCTATCAAAAGATCAATCTCAACATCCTTGTTGTCATTCTGCTTCAGCAAAAGTGTCAAGGAATCTTTTTCTTTTGAAATAGGAGATTCTTGTCCTTGTAGTATTGATAGATACCAAAAGATTGATAAGACTAGACTGAGAATTAATGTTTTTTGAGGCATTAGTAAAAGATACCAATTAAGAGCAAGTTAGCTCATTCTTTAAAATTTGTGCCATGAATTTCACGAAAAGAATATACCGTTCATGACATTTCATTAACCGTTTATAGCCATTTATCCTTCCGCTAATAGCCATGGCATTATAAGGGGGCAACTGCACAACTATTTTAGCGCTCGAAATACACCATAAAACCTTTGAATAGCTCCAAAAATTTAAATTATGAAAACTTCCACCTTTTACTTAATAAGTCTTTTTGTTATTTGTACACTTTCTCTTTCAGCCCAACTAAGGGAATATACAGCCGATATTTGTGCTGGAGATTTCACAACTGTAACCTCGTACTGTCCTAATCTTTTTAATTTCGATATTGAAGTTTCAGGAGAAGGCACCTTAGGGGATAATAACAGTGGTATCCTAGAAGTGTACGTGGATCTTGATCAAGTAGATGGCTGGAATGGACAAATACATTTGATTTCTCCAGCTGGAGACACTTTTCAATTAGCAACTGAATTATCATTCCCAGATTATTTAGGTCCTTCCAATAATGAATACTTAGATGTCGGGTTTGCGAATTGTACAGATTTACCATTTCATACGAATCCAGGTACTCCCTCCGGATTAACCTTCTATCCAGAAGAAGGATTCGCAAGTTTGAATAATACAGGTGGTTCTGCAGATGGAACTTGGACCATAGGAATTTGTCAGAATTTTGTGAAGGAAGCTGGGCCCATAGATTTATATTGTGCATCTATATCTTTTGGAACAATTTGCCCTGAAATTGATAATGTAATTGTAACAGATGCCGATTGCAATCAATCAAATGGTTCCGTAGAATTGGTGTTGGGAGAATCTGGATATTGTAATAATTTAATCGTTTATTCACTAGACGGAATTGAGTTTGAATTCAACAATACTTTTACAGACCTTTCTGCAGGCAATTATACAGCTTATGTAGCCCATGCAACAAGTTCTCTTTTAACCCAAAAGGAGCAAGAAGAATTAAAAAGCGAGGGAACAATTCATAGGTCATTGGTTCCCGGTGAGTGTATCACGGAATTTACTTTTACAATTGGAGGTAGCACAGACAATCAAGATCCAGTAATCACCAATTGCCCTGCAAATCAAACAGTAAGTTTGGACGCAAATTGCTCTGTAGAATTTTTCATCACCGAACCATTTTACAATGATGATTGTGGAATAGATCCCGCTAATTCAGGGCTAGTAATAACCAATCCTGCAGGAGAATCTTCGGTTGATATTGTTGACCCAGGAGGGACCTATCCTTACGAATGGGGTGCTACAGGTGTTTTTACCTTTGATTGGTTTGTCACTGATTTAGCAGGAAACACTTCCACTTGTCAAACTCAAGTGACGATCCAAGATGAAAATGCGCCAACTTGGACAACTCAAGAAATAACTGTTGATATTGAGTGTGGAGTTGAAAATATTGATGATGTGGTTTCAGCCAATTTATCAAATTTGATAGCCATTGATTGTGGTTCAGTTAATTATGATTTTTCAGAGAATATCATTATGCCACAATGCGGCAATTCCGAGTGGAATGATTGGTATTATACAGTCACTGATGACGCGGGAAATGTAAGTCCTTTTTTAGGGGCGATCCTAATAAATGTAAATGATAATTTGGCTCCTACATTGACCGGCATTCCAGTGGATGATATAACCATAAGTTGTGCTGATAATTTTCCTAGCATACCAGAAATTGGTGTAGATATTTTCGCGAATGATCTTTGTGCTGGAGATGTAACTTCTTCAATAACCTTGACTTCTTCATTAACCTTAGGAGATTGCACCCAAGGTGAACCCATTGAAACCCAAACATTTTCATATTCAGTAAATGACGGATGTGGAAATATTGAAATACAATCGTTTTCAGTTTTAATTTATAATGATGTAGCACCGGTATGGGATGCTCCATATTCTTCATCAACACCTCTAAGCATGACCTTAGAATGTGGTGTTGACGATCTATTAGGATCAGTGGCAGCGAATATGCCAACAGCACAAGGTTGCTCAGGTCCAACTGTTATTTCTGAATCTAGTTTACAGGCTTCTAACTTATGTCCAACTCCTTCTAATACAAGTGCTTCAACGTATACTTATCAAGCCATTGATGAGTGTAACAACATAAACTTTGCAAGTGTCAATTTTGAATATGTCGATACACAGGCACCTACTTTAAATGGAATACCAGCTAATGTAACCATTAACTGCAATGAATCACTTCCGCAAATTCCCGATGTTACTGCAATGGATATATGTGAAGGAGATGTCACAAGTTTGATTGAATACGAGTTAAATGTCTCAGAATTAACTTGTGATTTTGGACAAAATGCATTTGTGGAAACACATGTCTGGACTGCCTATGATTACTGCGGGAATAATGTCTCGGCTTCTTGGACAGTAACAGCCTTCAATGATGAAGCCGTAGATTTAGGAGACAACATCGTTGCTTGTACCGGCGATGTCGTAACCTTGCAGAGCAACGGTTTGAACGGTAACTCCGTTTGGTCCACTGGTGAAAATACTTCAAGCATAGTCGTGACTGAAGCCGGTGAATATTTTGTGACAGTAACAGGAGCAAGTGGATGTTGTAGTGTAGATAATGTCTTTGTCGAATTTCAAGATTATCCAGATGCCTCAGCAACAGGTGGAACACTTGATTGTAATGGAAGTAACATTCAATTAATTGGAAATTCTTCTTCTAGCACAGTATCATATTCATGGACTGGACCTGGAGGATTTACTTCAAACGACCAAAGTCCGATAGTTAGTCAAGCAGGTACTTACACATTAACAGTAGCTACTACTGCAGGTTGTTTCGAAACAGCCAACGCCATCGTACAAGCAGATACAGATGCCCCCGATATTTCAACAGAAGGTGGCACCATAGACTGTAACACTAGTGAAGTTGTTATTTCTGGTACTTCCACTACTCAAAATGTCAGTTATTCTTGGGCAGGACCAAATGGCTTCACCTCGAGCAACCCAAGTGTTTCAGTTGCCAATCCTGGAGAATATAATTTAACCGTAACTGCTCCTAATGGATGCATCGCCGAAGGTGTAGCAATCGTTGTGGATGATGTTGTGATTCCTACGGTTTCTGTCATAGGGGGTACCATCAACTGTAATAATCCAAATGTGACTTTAACCACTTCTACTTCTGATCCAACTGCGAGCTTTGAGTGGACTGGACCTAATGGCTTCACCAGCAATGAGCAAGATCCTATGGTAGATGCAGCTGGCACATACACACTTATGGTTACCTCAAATAATGGTTGTACGGCTGAAACAACGGCAAGCGTAAATATTGATACTTTAACCCCGGATTTAGCAGCTACTGGAGGAACCCTAACTTGTACATCAACCAGCGTACAATTAAATGCAACTTCGACAACCACAGGAGTAACATATTTATGGTCAGGACCAAATGGCTTTACCAACACCACCGCAAACCCAAGCGTAAACATTGCTGGAGATTATACAGTTGTTGTAACCGCTTCTAACGGTTGTAATTCTTCACAATCCGTAACCGTTATTCAGGATATATCAAACCCAATTGCTGCCGTCGCAAATGGTGTGATTACCTGTGATCAACCATCCATTACTTTAATGCCAACAGCGAGTGATGGCGTGAGCTATGCATGGACAGGTCCAGGAGGATTTACTTCTTCAGAACAAAATCCTGTAGTCAACGTAGCAGGTACTTATACTCTGGTTGTCGCTTCCGCAAATGGATGTACCGCTTCAGCAAATTCCGTTGTTTCTGAGAATACAACAACTCCAACCATTACAGTCCAAAATAACCTAACAATAAATTGCACCAATACATCTGCTCAAATTTTATTATCAACGAATAATACTGGCTTGACTTATTCTTGGACTGGACCTGCTGCATTTGCTTCAAGCGAACAAAACCCAATTATCGATGTGGCGGGAATTTACACTGTGGTAGCAACTGCTCAAAATGGATGTACTTCAACAGCTACAAGTTCAGTCATTGAAGATCTAGCAATACCAAATGCTTCAGCAAGTGGAGGAGAACTAAATTGTTCTGTAAATGTAATTCAGATAAATGGATCATCTACATCTCCAGGCGTAAGCTATAGTTGGACTGGACCAAATTCATTTTCATCAAATGAACAAAATCCATCTGTAGGCTCACCGGGTATTTATACATTGACCGTTACCGCTGCCAATGGTTGCATGGCAACAGCAACTGCACAAGTAAATGCTTCCTCGGAATTACCAAATATTTCTGCTTTCGGCGGCTTATTAAATTGTAACATTAATGAGGTCCAACTGATGGGTAGCTCAACGACTTCTGGAACTTCATTTCAATGGTCAGGACCAGGAGGATTTAATTCAACAGAAACAAACCCGACGGTTGGAGTTCCAGGACAATACACTTTTACGGTTACTGCACCTAATGGTTGTATTTCAGAATCCGTAGTTTCTGTAACTTTAGATAATACTGCACCCTCATTGGATGCGAACGGAGGACAAATTAGTTGTAATCAATCGTCTATCACATTGACTAGCAATAGTAGTCAAGATGTAAGTTACGAATGGACAGGACCCAATGGGTTTACTTCGAATGAACAAAATCCAATGGTCACGAATCCAGGATCTTATACCATACAAGTAATCGGTGAAAATGGTTGTTCTGCACAGACTACTGTTCAAGTTACATTAGACAACGATTTACCAAATGCTAGTTTAGCTTCACCCTCTGTTGATTGTGAAAATAATGTCATCACACTCAATGTTGAAACAAATAATGTCTACACTTACAATTGGATGGTAAACGGGAATATAATTTCATCCAACCAATCAATTGGCATTTGGCAAGAAGGAAATTACACTGTTGAAGTTATAGCCACCAACGGATGTTCTTTGACCTTCGGATATATGTTAGAAGAAGATTTCGTGAATGTTACAGCAGAGATAGAAACTGTAAATGCCGATTCCAATCAAAACGGATCAGCAAGTATTGAGCTGAACTATGATAATATTACAAGCATTCTTTGGGACAATGGAGATACTGGCGCTTCCGCAAATGATCTTACTCCAGGCATACACACCGTAACAGTTACAACAAATCTGGGATGTGTTTACACCTTCGATTTTGAGATTGAAATGAATACCGCCATCCAAGAAATTAACTTCATCGAAGAATTTAAAATTTACCCAACAGTAACAACGGACATTATCAATTTGGAAGTAAACTTTAGCATCTCTACAAGTCCAGAGATTAACATTTTCTCTACCCAAGGCCAATTGGTGAAAACAGAAAAATTTAGCAATACTAGAAGTCTGAATACAGAATTTGATCTCAGTAATCTTAGTGCAGGAACCTACATCATTTCCTTGAGAGCAGACGGAAAAATCAAAACAACTCGTATTGTAAAAATTTGATGAAAGAATGAAACAGCTCTGGACTAAAGCACTTTAGTCTAGAGCTGTTTTTAAAGAGATGCACTCGACTAAATCTAATACTACTTAGAAAACTATTTTAACCCCAATCAACAAAAAAGAAATGAAAAGTTTCACGGCACTTCTCTTCTTTACACTTTTCTTTTTGAGTCTAGGCGCTCAAGACCTAGAAAAATTTGATAAAACTCCCATAGCAATATCAGGGAACATTGCTCTAGGCACTTCACTTTACCAAGCCATAGGGAGGGAGGATCGCAGAAGTCCATACACTTATTTTATTTCCGCTAATCCAACCTTTACAATTTTTGGATTTGACATCCCTATAAGCCTAGTTTATAGAGATCAAAAAAGCAGTATATCTAATCCATTTAGTCGTGTGAGCATCAATCCTCGCTATAAGTGGATTTCATTGCATGCCGGTAGTATTAATCTAAGCCTAAGCCCTTATGTTTTATCTGGACAAATCATCAAGGGTGGAGCCGTTGAATTAACCCCAGGAAAATTTCGAATTTCTGCCATTAGAGGCACCTTGGAAAATCCACTAGCTCAATTAGATACCATTGTTGTAGGCGCAGAAATTTTACCTTCCTATAAACGGTCAGCTTTAGGTGGTAAAATTGGATTTGGGAGCTCAAGGAATTTCGTGGACCTTATTGTATTCAAAGCCAAAGATGATGTCAGCAGTCTAGATCCAATGCTAGTCGATCCGAGAGTTGTAAAACCTGAAGAAAATTTAGTCGCAGGAATATCTTTTAGCATAAGTCCTGCAAAGTGGCTTTCACTAAAAGTTAATACAAGTGCGAGTGCTCATACCGCCAATCAAGAGTCTGGAAATTATTTAGAAAGTGAAGATCTAAAGAACATTAGAGAAGAATATGGTGCATTGACAACGGTCAATCTTTCTACAAAATTACAATTTGCAGGAGATGCTGATCTTGATTTTAGGTTTCGAAAATTCGGGTTCGGAGCAGAATACAAAAGAGTAGATCCTTTTTACAAAAGTTTGGGCACTTTTTATTTTCAGGAGGACTATGAGAACATGTTGGTTAAGTTAAACTTTCGATTGTTTAAAAATAAAATACGGTTTAGCGGAAGAGGGGGCTTACAAAGAAATAACTTAAACAATTTAAGAGATGTCACCAACACAAGGCAAATATTAAATGCCAATCTAACAATAGTACCAAGTAAAAACTTTCAGCTCACTGGACGGTATTCAAATTTCCAAACAGAAAGAGCACCCGGTCTTGTCGCCGTAAATGATACTTTAAGATATACTCGCACAACTGCTTTGTACGGCGCAACACCAAGATTTTCATTTGGGTCTGATGAAAGAAAATCAACCTTAACCATTAGCGCCAATTATCAAAATCTTGAAGATTTACTCAATCAAGAAAATACAGGTAACAGCATTGAAAACTACAATGCCAATTTTAGTTACAACCTCAACTTAATACCAAGCCAAACAAGCATTACTCTGAGTCTATTAGGAAACCAAAATTTGATAAAGGATACTGAAAGACAAAGACTTGGTGCTAATCTTAGAATATCAAAAAAACTATTGGACAAGAAACTTACACTTAGCGTGGCTGCTGGTGGATTCCAAAACTATTTAAATACAATAGATGAAGGTCAGTCTTACACGGGCAAAATTGGAATCAGATACAAATTAAGTAAGACAATAAATATGTCCTGCAACATGAATTATCTGAATAGACAAGGTTCTATCAGTTATCAAGAATTCAGAGGAAACATTCGATTGGCTTACAGACTAGACCCAAAAGGGAAGAAAATCGAAGCGAATACTTTATCAAAAAATTCAGACAAGAACAACCCTAAATAAAGATACCATGAAACTTCAATTGATCTTTCTAACCATCCTTCTCACAACGTTCTCACTATCCAGTTTGAACGGCCAGTATACCATCGAAAGCAATATACTTTTAGCGCCTCCGTACCCAACCAATCTAGATGCTTACATAGACTATTTAGAAGAAGGCATCATTGAGGTAAACAACTTGAAAAATGAACCCCAAGAAGTATTTTTCAGCGGCGTATTTGAAGAAACTTCTGGTTTGATTTCGGTGAATACCAATGGAATATTGAGCGAATCAATCACGATGCAACCAGGGATTAATCTCTTTACGCCATTAGATATTGAATCTGTTTTTGGTGGTCTCACCCAGGATAATTTGATCATTAACGGATTGTCACAAGCGGAACAAAATGCCATTTTACTAAATCGACAAATGCCAGAAGGAAACTATCGAATTTGTATTCAAGCATTTGATGAATTAGGAATACCTATTAGTAATCCAACACAGGGTTGCTTTGATTTTGATATTTATTTTGCCGAAAGGCCAATCATCCTAAGTCCAATTGAAGGTGAACTTGTAGACACCCTTGGATTTCTCTTGGTCAATTGGGATCACGTGGTCAACAGCCCTGGGATATCTGAAAGACTAGAATACACTTTAAAAATTATTGATCTAACAGAAGAAGCCATTCAAAATGTTGAATTGTCGATGTTGGATCCCGCTGTACCACCTGCATATGAAGAAGAATTGGGCAATACTTATTCTGCAAACTTGCAGGATGACATCGATATATTTTTTGAAAAAGGTCATCAATATGCGATGCGAGTAACTGCTTCAGATCCAGATCAAAGTTTGGGTTTCCAATTTGGAGGCCACAGCGAAATCGTTGTTTTTACCTATGGGGAATTATCGATCAATGGTGAAAATAAATTACTTGCAGCTCCAGAAATCATTGACCCAGAAGATGAGGCAGAGATGGAACTAGAGAATCCTGTAACAATTGCTTTTGATATTGAATGGGATCATGATACTGATGGGGTTAGTGGTAACTTGACCTACGCTGCTAAAATGGTAGACATGTCTGCCGAAGAAATTGAAAATATTTCACTTTCTATCATGTTGGATGAGAACACAGAATTTATTTGGGATGATGAAAATTTTCAAAAAATCATCCAAATAGAAGCAGATGATGATCTAGAGTTGGTAAAAGGGAACAGTTATGCAATTATGGTTTCTGTAGAAAGCGATGACCCTTCGGACCAGTTTGAAAACGATGGACACAGTGAGATCATCACCTTTGTACTTGGTGAGACAGATCCAAGTTTTACGATGCCTAAGATTACATCTCCAGTTGCAGAATCTTACATACAAAAGCCAGAAATTCCTCTGACTTGGACACATGAAGTAACAGATAATGATTTGAAGGCAAGCTTAAGTTACACCTTAAAGATTATTGATTTAACAACAGAAAAAATTCCCAATCCAACCGTTTCACATTTTCAAGACAAAAAAGTGAACAAGATGTGGGATGAGGCGATTGTTAAAAAGGAAAAAATAATCAAACCAACTGGATCACAGAAATTGACCTTATATCATAAATATGCCATGGCCATTGTTGCAGAAAGCAGTGATGAAGATTTTGAAATACCAAATGATGGTTATAGTAACATCGTAAGTTTCACACATGGAGTCGAACCTGCAGACCCAGACGGTTGCACAGGAGGTGATTGTCTCTCAATCTTACCTAAAGATCTTACTTCTGTCGCGATTAAAAAATTGGGCTTGAAAAAGAAAGTCTTTAAGATGGGCGACTTAGAAATGAAGATTGATGAGCTAAGCGGATCACAAACGACAGGCTATGCGGGCGAAGGATCTATTAAAGTTGGGTTTATAGGTGCCGGTGCAAGGATAAAAGTTGCCTTCACTGAATTGAAAGTGAACGCAGCAGATGAAGTGGTGGCCGGAACCGCGAATGCTTTATATGATGATGCGTTTGGAAAATTAGACAAATTGGTTTCCGTAGGTGCGAGTACAATGTTGGACATAGATTTTAATGCGGCAAAAGAATTGGTACCAGCCCTACGATCCGTAGGGAAAATGGCATCCGATCTAAGTGGAGTTACTGCAGTTAGCCTACCCTTAGGATTTGACAAAAAAGAGGGCGATGAAACGACCGTTGTAGGAGTGACTAAAATGACCTTTTCTCCAACTAAGTCTGAGATGATGGCCTTGTTCAGTTTGGAAAATCCGGAATGGGGAAAGTATGTGCCAAGCTTTGGAGCGGATAACATCTGTTTCAAAAACGGAGGATTTGCAAATCAAGTGAGACTCTATCTATCTAAAGACTATGTCATTGGAGATGGCGATGGAGATTTGATTTTAAAGAAGACGGACATATCCAATCCTGAATCCCTAGGAACCTTTGTAGAGCTAAATTGCAAAGGGTTTAAAAGTGCACAAATCACAGCAGATATTCCTGTTGAAAGAGAGGTATTAATTCCAGTCGATGAAACAGGAGTTGTCATTGAGGATGAATCTAAAAAAGTAATGATCACCATTTCTGGTAAGATTGAGCGACAGTCCAATTGGATCATAGCTGCAAGTGCAACACCTTTTGAAATTCCAGGATTAGATGGATTTAGTGTGACGTTAAAGAATGGATTCTATGATTCTTCTGATAGAAGTAATCCAACAAATTTTGCCTTGCCGGATGGATATACACCGGAAGAAAATAGACCACATTGGAAAGGAATTTGGTTTGAGGAAATTTCAATCACAGCACCTCAAGATTGGGGAGGTGGATCAGAGGACGCAGGTACAAAGATTGCCATGAAGAACTTTGTGAAAGATAAAGCAGGGATAAGCATAAAAGGGGAAGCAACAAATATTTTGAGTATCGAAAAAGGTTCTTACGAAGGGTTCGCCATCTCTATGGATTTATTAAAAATTGACATTCTTAGAAACCAATTCAAAAGCATTTCCTTGGAAGGAAAAATGGGATTACCGATACTTCCTGAAGATCGATATTTAAACTACAAAGGAATGGTTGATCATGGGGATAAAATAAATGCACAGCAAAATGCTGCGAGCAACAACAATCAAAATGAAGCTAAGTCATCATCTGCCAAAGCTTCTATGGTATTCACAGTAAACGTTGGCGAGGAATCTTACTACATACCAAGCATCCGATCTAACTTGACTTTCGATGAAACCACTCAGATTGTCATAAAAAATGATCAAAAGGAAAAAGGGATTGAAGCATTGATTGAAGGCTCACTTGCCATTGGTGATACGGATGGTGGACCGGATTTAGAACCCGATGAGTCGGTATTTAGATTTCCTGCATTGAAATTTACAGGAATGTCTTTAAGTACGATTAGGCCTGTTGCTGGAAATAAAAAAGAAGCCAATAAGAGTAAGAAAGCTAACTCTACCTTAAAGTTAACTCCTCCAAAATTTGAGTTTGCTCAAAACACCCCACTTCCAGAAAAAGAGGATGAAAAATCAACAGAGGAAAACACCGACAAAAAGGAGGAAGAAGAACCAAAAGTAAATGGATTTAGCATTGGCCTAACGGAGGTAAGCATGGCCTTTGGTGAAGATGGAGAGAGCACTGAAAAAGAGGCTACAGATGGAATGCTCATGAGACTGACCGTAGGGGGAGAAATCGCCATTGTACGTGGTCAAGGCGGGAAAAAGAAGAAAGGCACCAAACCTAAAAAAGGAGCCTTTGAATTATCAGCAGCAGGATCACTATCAATAGATTCAAGAATCAACAAAAAAAACGGAAAGTTTACCTTTGATTATGAGAAAATTTCTGCCGCTACACTGAAATTAGAAAATGCAGAAATGGGTCCGATAAAGGTCAGCGGCGAACTAGAAATTTATAATGGAGATGAGGATTTTGGTAAAGGAGTTGTTGGTGATCTAAATATTGAAGTTCCTATGCTGACAGTGGATGTGGAGGCAAGATTTGGCACAATGACTGAAGTTAGTCAAGAAGAATTTAATTACTTCTATCTCTTTGGAAAGGTGGATATAGAAGCAGGAATTTTGATTCCTCAGACTCCTATAAAGCTTCATAGATTTTTAGGAGGAGCTTATTCTAACATGGCAATGATACCTGGTGCAGAATTAGCGAAAAATGCAAAGGATAAATACATCCCAGATAGTGACATTGCCTTTGGCTTTAAAGCAGGACTTGGATTCTCGGTAACCTCACCTAGCGCTGTATTTGCCACCATGGATTTTGAAATGTCCTTAACCGACGATGGAGGAATTAATCAAATTACCCTAGGAGGGCAAGTGGATATGATGCAAGAAGAACCATTTGGGGATTTGTCTGGGGCAGACTTTGAAGGCATAAGATTAAAAGCAACTGCAAGTATACTACCTCCAAGATCAGGAGTAGAGGGACGAGAAAACTTAAAGATTAATGGAAAATTCTTAGCTAAGGCAAACTTGGCTGAAGGAACAATAGTAGGAGCACAAGCAGGAACAGAACTGTATCAAGTGGTGGAAGGCAATATTGATATTGATGGAGAAGGATTTGAATTGATCCTAGGTTCATACAAAAACCCGGGAGTAGTAAAAGCCAAACTAGGAGAAGATGCAGGACTAGATGCGAAGTTCTATCTTCAAGCTTCTTATGGCAAGGCTACCGATTTTGATGAAGCTCCAGTACCGGAATTTATTCAAAGACTATTGAATCAAGGAGCCTCAAATGAAGATCAAAAAGATTTCATTTCTTCCGGTGGAGACCCCACAGCAAAAAAAGCAAACTCACATGAAAGCACAGGAATGGCAATGGTTGCTGGCTTGAGCTTAGAGGCAAAAGCGGATGTTGCTTATTCAATCATCTATGCCAATTTCCAAGCGATGCTAGGATTTGACCTAAGTGTCAAAACAAGTAAAAATATTCTTTGTAGCAATCTAGGTGGAAGTGCTAAGGGTATGGGTGCTGATGGTTATTACGCACAAGGTCAGGTCTATGCAGGCTTGGAAGGGGAAGTAGGTTTGGAAGTAGATATCTTTAACTATGAAGGGAAATTACGGCTTGCCTATGTTTATGCAGCCATGCTTTTAGAAGGTGGATTTGCTAATCCGAGTTGGGTGAAAGGATCTGCAGCCATGGGTTACGATGTTTTAGGTGGTTTGCTTACAGGAAACACCAGTTTTGATATTCAAATAGGAGAAAAATGTGAAGCGTATTCTGCAGAACCATTTGCAGGTGTAAAATTTATCCAAGGAATTGATCCAGACAATGGCAAGAAAGGAGTTTCCCCTTTTGTGAAACCCATTCTTTCTTTAGAAAACAAACTTGGTCGCTATTCCTTTAAAAATCAACACGGTGCCATGCAGTATTTTGACGTAAGACTTGAAGAATTTAAAATTAAAGGAAAGTCATTCGGAAAAACCATTGCCAGCGACCAACTTTCTGCCCATATAAATGTCACTAAACTAGAGCCTAATAAAGATTATGAAATTTATGCCAAAATAAAAGTGTACAAATGGAATGGATACAATTGGCTTCCTGCCAAATCTAATGGCAATGAAGTAGTGGAAGAAAAGACTCTTCGTTTCCAAACAGGTAAAATGCCCAATTATGTTCCATGGGAAAATGTAGAAGACTGCTATCCTTTTAGAAATGAAAAGTACTACATGAAGGATGACAATGTATACAATGAAGGATTAATCCAATTAATCGGAAGCCAAAAAGAATTGTTTGAAAAATTTACACCCTCCGGGCAATTATGGCATTCTAAAGTTCAAGCTTCCTTCTTTGATCATAAAACAAGTCAGTGGATTTATAATACCGATGTGGAATATCATAATGGAAGCAACGTCGTAAGATTTAAGATGCCTACTTCACAATTAAAAACCAATCAAGGCTACACCATACGAATGAAAAGAGTCTGGTATAAAAACACAAGTTATGATCAAAGTGTAAAAGAACTAAGTGATAAGAAAGTTAGCACATACGATAATTCATCATCGTATTCTAGTTACACTTATAAAAAAGAAGGGAAGAGTTATGCCAATGCGTCTGAAACAAAACCGCAGGATATAAAACTCTATGACAACTACTTTAGTACAAGTGTGTTTAAAAAATTCGAGGATAAAGTAACAGGATTTAACAGTAGAGCAACACCGCAAAATAATTATACTTTCTTAAGATTCGAAATGAATAATGGAGAAGGCTTTAGTACTGAAGAAATTGGTTTCAAATACATTGCTGAGAGTAAATCTTTAAACAGAAATTCAGTTTTTGTACGCGAAGATTTATCAAGATTTGCCGCAGCAGCTACCATCGATAGTTACTATAAGATCAAAAAAAGATTGGATGAAGTAATGCCACTAGGTTTTAACATGCACATTGTTGACAACCACAAATTCCATAATAAAAATTGGAGAAAGGGATTCGATTTTTACGACCTACCAAGTAGAGCTTTGTATTCAAATGAATCAGGTTCATCTATTAAATATGTATCGTCAGCATACACTGTTGCCTTAGTGGAACAAGATATTATTGAGTATGATTACATGATTTATCATCTGGTAGAAAGTGGTTTCAATAATTGGTATAAGGATAATTATAAATCAGAATATGAGAACCTCAGAGAGAGATGGTATGGGCATGATTTCAATGCTTCATACGGAGGATGGTTTGACGATTGGAATTCCTTGGAAGATAAGGAAGTGAAACATCGAGTAAGCTATTACTTCAATAAAGTCATGGATAAAATGAAAGCAGAGAAAGAATACCATACGACCTATGTGTATACCGTGCCTTTATTTGCCTATGGCAAAATACACAACCATGTTGCCTCAAATACTTACGTAAAAGCTAAAAAGAACTAAAAATGAAAAAGCTAATCATTATAACTTTAGTTGCCTGCTGTTCATTCAATATTATCGCACAAGTAGAAATCGATTCTTCAAAATTGCTTCCTAAGGAAACGATTAAATACCAAGAAGAAGCTCCTTTGGAGGATTTAAAAATCATCTATAAATCCACTGCAAATGGGCTGGTATTCCGTTGGGCCCCAACAAATGTTGAAACCTGGTATTCTGGAATTGAATACGGTTATATCTTCGAAAGAATGAACATGCAAACACAGCAATTTGAACCAGTAGGTCCTGCTAAAATATTCCCTTGGAATGAAGATCAATGGAAACCCTTCGTAAATGATGAAAACAAATATATGGCCATAGCTGCCATGTCAATTTTTGGAGAGTCAGAAACGGAATCCAAAGGATTTGTTCACGTGGCCAACGATCAACAAAATAGACACGCCTACACTTTATTGGCAGCGGATCTTGATTCGCGCGTTGCAGAAGCGGCGGGCTTATCTTTCAATATTGATATGGTCGATAAGGACCGACCCGAAATGTATAGACTATATACGATTGATACAAACACAAACATAAGTTCCGATACTGTTATAGTCATTGCTGCAAATACCGGTGTCACGGAAAGTCTCCCACCAGAACTAGAAATTATTGAAAATGAAAAAGCCATTGTTTTAAAATGGAAAGGCGGAGGCAGAAATAGATCGAACGAAAAATTTACGGCCTTCGTTGTAGAAAGATCTGAAGATGGAACAAATTTTTCTCCGCTCCTAGACGAACCATTCATGCAGGCAAAAACGAATCTGCAACCTTCAACACTTTATACCACGTACATTGATTCTGTAGACAATGGAATTCGCTATCACTATAGAGTCAAGGGGATTGATGCCTTTGCAGACTTATCACTACCTAGCAATATAGTCACAGGTATGGGCAAGGATCTTACAGCGCCTACTGCAGCACAAGAACTAAAAACAACGGTACTTAATGGAAATAAATTTCAATTAAACTGGACTTGGGAAAATACCGAGCGTAGTTCAGATCTCCAAGGATTTAATGTCTATCGTTCTTATTTGGAAAATGGAACCTATGAGAAGATTAATTCTAAAATTTTGCCCGCTTCCGCAAATGAATTTATCGATGAAAACCCATACACCAATAGATTAAATTTCTACTACATTGAGTCTGTAGATAATGAGGGTAATACCTCCCAATCTGTGTATGCACTCGGACACATTGTTGATTTAATTCCTCCCCAATCTCCTACAAACTTAGTTGGAGAGATTGATACGAACGGAATGGTATTGATCACATGGGATGCACCAGCAGATGAAGATGTTATGGGCTATGAAATTTTCTTTTCCAATAGCGTGGATTATGAGTTTGTAAAGAAGTCAACACCCATTTTCGAAAATCAATTTTTTGTGGACTCAGTAACCCTTCAAACTTTAACGAAAGATATTTTATACAAAGTAGTCGCCGTAGACTACAATTACAATCGTTCTGATCTTTCAGAATCCGTAACCGTAACAAGACCTGATGTAATACCACCAGCTCCTTCCGTTTTCACAGATTACGCCGTGACGGAAGAAGGAATTAGCTTTCAATGGGCAGCCAGTCAGAGTGATGACCTTGCAAAAATTGTTCTATTGAAAAGAGAACTTGGAGGAACGTGGGCGGTAGTATCAGACTTTGATATGACAGATAATAATTATCTAGACAAGAATGTCGAAGAAGGTATAAGCTATGAATACAGTTTGCTTAGCTATGATAAAGCCAACAATACTTCAGAACCAGAAGAGTCATTGATTTTAGAAGCATTGAAGTCTTTTTACCTTCCCGAAATTGAAGGCATTGAACTATCGAAAAAGGATGGCATGGTTGTACTCCAATGGGACTATCAAGATTTAAAAAATCATGATTTCTTGATTTATAAAGCGGCTTCAGATGGTATAATGGAAACTTACAAAGTTGTTGAAGGCGAGAATACCTTAAGTCTCAACTTTCAAAAAGAAAAGCAATATTCATTTGCCATAAAGGCTAGAGGAAATGATGGACGTGAATCGCGAATGAGTGATCAGGTGACATTGAAATAAAAACATTATTGAACAAGGGAAAATAAAGCAAATTTAAATTATTCATAGATTCATCATGAAAACGGTTTTGATATACAGCTTAGAATTCATAATTATAAACTGTCAGTATAAGTTTAATTATGCAGAGCAGCACGCAGGAAAATAAACCTAAGAATTTAGCGACTAAAAATTAAAGAGGAGGGCCCTACTTTATGGCTCTCCCCTTTTTATTGTATAATAAACTATTGCAACCAGCTTATGTTATTGCTCAGATTGAGGGAGTTGCAATTCACTTTAAGTTACACGTATTGGATTGTGCACTTCGAACTTTCGAAGCATAAGACTAATGAACTTCAGAATCCAAAAGATTGAATAACTGACAATTTGTTAAGCCTTACTTTTTTTCAATATGAAAAAAATAAATAATAAAATTGGGAATAAGCCAAGAAGATATATTCTATAATTTTTTTCAAATAAAACTTGATTAGTTTCGCCAAAACCTACAAGAGCTGCCCAGTAGTACGGGTGCAGCTTTGTTTTATCCGCTGAATTTAAATATTGAACTTTTGCAAGTTGAAGAGCTTCATTGATTCCTTGTCCCTTTCTCAAATGTTTATAAAAGGATTGAACAATATCGGAGGTAGCGCAGTCATCTACAGCCCACATACTCATAACGGTACTTTTGGCACCAGCTTGAAGAAAATCTCTGGCGAGACTCATTGCTCCCTCACCTTCAATGTATTTTCCGCGACCAGTATTGCAAGCACTTAATACAATTAATTCGGTTGGTATTTTTTGTACCTGAAGATCAATGTGGCTAAAATGTGACCCTTGAAAAAAGATTCTACTATTATTGGAATTTTCTTCATCCACACAGGCATGAGTTGCCAAATGTATTATTTTACTTGTCGGGGCAATTTCAAGAAATCTCTCAACCGATGCATCATTTCCAATAAAGGATTGACTGCCTTCTGGTTTAGAAATTGATTCTACTTCTTCGATATTACATTTTAATGGAGATAATTCTTCATCTTCACACGACCTAGTCTTATAAAATTTCTCACCTTCAAAAACAGGTGCAAAACCAACCAAGTCATTTTCAAATTCTATTGGTGGAAGTTTTGAAATGAACTGATCAAATCCCATGGAGTATTGATAGGTTATTACAAAATCTTCAAATAGATATTGCTGATCAGATAAACGATAGCCTGGCTTTTCAATTTTTTCCTTTATCAGAACTTCAAATGGCAACCTGTTTAGTGGACCGTCGGGGATAATTGTTACACCGGTAATCTGAGCATCTAAGCTAAATGGAGAAATCAATTTTTGATAAAAGCTATTTGCCATCTCACTAAAAGCATAGTAAGCTTCCAAAGGTCTATCTAGTTGAGGGGATTTAAGTTCGTTGACTAGCATATCAACTTCCTTGGAAAGTTCAGAAACAGGCCCTAGATTCAAAAAGTCGACACTTGATTTTTTTATACCGATCGCATAAAGAGAATCAAGCCCCCAGAAATATTCAAGGACTAAATTATTATTCCTTAATTGAGATTGAATCTTTTCGAGACTATTTATTTGATCTTGATATTTAAGTTTATGATACCTTGGATAATTTTTTTCCAAATCCAAAATAAGTTCATTCTTTTCAAAAATCAATTCGCCTAATACATCATTATCAATCGTATTCCCTTCTTCTTTTTGATTTCTCAAATATGATATCTGTAGCGTTAATTCGTTCATTTTTTCAATCAGAGTTTTGGGAACGGCACCTATTCCTTGAGCTTGATTTTCGAATAAGTTTTCTAGAAGTAATTGCGCTTTATTATTTTCCATTATGCTCCAAACCTCTTTCAAGATTTCTTTTTGCCCAGTCCTGCTATAAAGTTCAAAGGAGGTTAATACAGCAGATTCAAAAATCGTATGACTCTTTGTGGCTAAAATATTCTTAGATTCAGCATTCGACATTTCCCTTCTCATTTGATACACTAGCTCACAGCATGAGATAAAATAATCCAGCGATTTTCTTAAATCCTTTATTGAGTTTGTTGATTTATAAAGAAGATTATAATTTTTTCCCAACTCATCTAAAAGAAGAAGATTCTTCGATTTATATGGCAATTCTTCCAATCGATTGTTATTCGAAAAGGTATCAAATCCAGTTTCTTCCAAAGTCTTTAGAAGAAAATTGATACTACCAATGGTATCCCTGTTTAAGACACTGAGTCTAGCCAAATCTATATTCCTTGGGATTCTGTGATAGAGGGTATTCCTTTTTTTTGCAATAGAGGCAAGACTATCTGCGCGCACCAAAAGATCTTGTCCTGACTTATAATCTCCTTTCAATTCATAAATACGCGCCTCATTTTCAAGTAATCTGATTTTATAATAAGGAATAAGCTTTTTCTCTTTCTTTAAATTGTTAATAGGCCTTGTTGCTAGTGAAAGATCTTTTCTAGAAAGGGCATTCTCTGCCAGATAAAAGTTATGTCTCCATTGTTTGATCTCAGTTAATTTAGAAAATATAGGCTCATTGAGCTCTAAATATTCTAGACTTGTATCTAAATCGTTTTTGTCTTGAAAAATAATAGCCATCGCTTGATTAATGTCAAAAGCAAGATCAAGATCATCTGGCAGGCTATCTGTATATGTTTTTGCTTTGAGTAAAAATTCTTCTGCTGAAACGAGGTCGCCTATATTTCTATAATTATTTCCAATATTAAGGTAGGATGCGGCAATATTCTGATGGTCTCCTTTTCCCCTCTTTCTTTTGTTAATGGTTTCATGCAGAACATTGATTGATTCTTGATATAAACCAATGGCATAATAGTAGGCATTTAATTGATTTAGCGCAAAAAGACGTTCTCCGTGTAATTCAGGTAAATGAACTTGAGCTAAACTATCGGCCTGCTTAGCATTATAGGCCATTGATAGGATGTCTTTACTTTCATAGTCTAGCCAGCTCAGATAATTCAACATTCTAATCTTTCCTTCCTGATTATTTTCTGTATCAAAAATCTTAAAAGCACTTAGATAAAAATTATATGCTTCCGTAAGATCTTCTTTTCCAAAACTTTCATTGCCTTGGTTTTCAAACCATTCAGCAGTTTTGGGATTCAATTTCTGAGCTTGAACTAAAGACTGTGGTCCAAAGCTAACTATTAAGAGTGTTATGTAGACACGTAATATTTTCAAAATATTGGCAGGAGGACGATGTCCTCCTGCATTATAAACTATTGCTTATAAAATTTTTCAATGACTGTTTTATTTTCATACTTGATCTCAATGAAATATAATCCAGTAGTCAATTCTGAAAGTGGAATTTCAATCTGTAAACTTTTATCTCCCCCTTCAAAATTTATTGATTTATAAATTTTACCATCAAGACCTCTGATAGCATATTGTTTGAGAGGACCAGCTTCTGGACTCCAGGTTAGGTTTATAATTTCTCTAGCTGGGTTGGGATAAAGTCCAGTGAGATTATTTTCTTCAGAAAATGGAATTTTTACCTCACTACAATCAATATTAAGTTCATTCGTTGTTAATCCCTCGTTATCGCATGGCTCTTCCGAATCAGTTTCACAAATGGCAAACATTTGGCAGGCAAATAATTGATTGGAACCAGTATAATTACATGCTGGATATTGTTGACCATTCTCAGAATCTACTATCTCTAATTGTAAGGTATAATCACCTCCATCCCTAGGACACAACCCGCATAGATCTATATTAATTGAAGTTTTCACCAAACAGATTGAGGGATCCAGATCGTTGTAAGCATTTTGATTTAGTGGTGGTGGCGAGCAATGCAAACCAGTAATAGGTCCTGAATTTGCAATAACATTATTGCCAATTGAAACATTCAATTGCATGAAAGGATACGAAGTAGGATCTCCATATAGTTCGGTATAATTGACAGGAATTACAAAATCATATTTATAGATACAATCGCTAAATTGTAGTTTTGTTTTAGAAACAACTCTAGGTTGTGCAGATAGTGCTAAGACTGAAAAGAAGCATACAAAAAAGAGAAGTTTTTGGATATTTGATTTTTTCATTATTAAATAATTTTAAAAAGTATTAAAAAAATGCAGATAGCTAGAGTATCATGCCTTTCAGATAATGAATAGTTGCAAATAAGGTGAAATTAGACCTTAGTATTAATCCAATTAGTGTATTATTTCTGTATTCTATTCATTCTTCACCTCTTTATAACCTCGGCGGCAAAAAGGTAACCATTAAATCCAAAATATTTGAATTATTCCGTCCACTATAAGTTATAGCCTTTAAATTTACGGAGCCAATGTCATTTGCTAGGCATACCTACACCCTATAGATGATCATTAATTTTGACACCTCCAGCTAAAATTATGCATCTCCCAGTTAACTGAGAGATGCACTTTGAAGAATGAATAGTTGGGAGATCTATAAATAGCATCTCCCGTATTCGATTTAATTTTTTTAATAAAATTTATTCAATCACTAATACAAGGAAAAACAATTCAATACAGATAAAAAATCTTTTACTCTGCGCTGTGCCACAGGCAATTTAATTTCAGGTTTCAATTGAATATATTTTTCTCTAGAATTATATCCCGAGATATAGCTAAGGTTTATGAGATGTTGATGATGAATCCTAAAAAAGGAGTTTTGTAATTTTTGTTTAGATTTAGGAAGTAATTTCTGATAGTATCCTAAATTTCTTGTCGTTAAAAAACTTCTTCCATCTTGAAGGAATACCCACGAACAGTTTCCTTCGGATTGTAATCGAACGACGTGGTCAAGGTTGACAAATTCTCTACCATCTTTTTTAACAATTGAAAACAGGGTGTTGTTAGTATTCATCGGTTGTTTAATTTTTTAAGAAATGGAATCTAAGCATACCGTTGAATTCAATTTTATTCCTCTACATCTTTTTCAACAATTTCTTAGCTTCAATATGATGATCAGCATCAATATCTTCAGCTAATCCTTGCAATATTGGTTTCGCTTGATCGGGCTTTTCTAATTTTAAATAAGCCAAAGAGGTATACCAGGCAACCTCATCTTTGTAATTAAAATCACCATTCACGGTAATCTTTTGAAAATGGACAATTGCTTGTTCTGGAAGATCAATTTCTAAATACGCAATTCCTATGGCCAATAATAAATCAGATTCTGAATTACTTGTTTCCAAACGAAACTTTCCTGCTTCTGTTACAAACAAACTATACTTTTTATTCTTGTACAATTCTACCAAGGCAGACTTATCAGAAATATTTAAAGATCGCGAATTGATATCGTATTCATAAGGTTCAAAATGGGCCATATAAAGTTCTTCAGGGGTATAAGTCCTATTCGCCTTTACTAAATAATCTCCAATAAATACGGTAGCTATGATCAACATCAATCCTAAAAGTGCCCAATATGATTTGTTTGGGCTATCTTCTATTATTTCATCTTTATGAATTTTTTGTAAGCGTCTTTTTAATCGCTTGTTCCCCTGATAATTAATCCCATTAATTAAGGCTTTTTGAATTTGATACTTTTCATTCAGTCCATCATTCTGTGAAAGCTCATTCTCAAATTGAGTTCTTTCTTCGGTTGTCATTTCGTCGAGAATAAACTCATCGATCTGATCTTCAATCCTTTTACCCATTTTATTAATTTCTAATTAAAAAGTTAGATAAATTAACTAGTTGCCTTAGTTTTTTTAAACATCTAGATTTCCTATTCTTTGCCACTTGTTCATTTTCTAGTCCCATATAAGTTGCTATATCTTTCATCCTCATTCTTCGATAATAATACTGTTCCAAGACTTGCTGGCACTTCTCCCCTAGTTGTTCGACCATTGATGAAATAACCTCATTTCTCTCATCCTTCATGATTTGATCTACGATCAATATATCCTGATTACATTCTTGATCAATTGATTCAAGACTTGCTTTTTTCTTTAGTTTTCGAATTCTGTTAAACCACAAATTTCTACTCACAGAAACTAGATAGGTTTGAATCGTGCATGTCAATACAAAATCTTTTTTTTGTACTTTATTATAAAAGACAATAATTGAATCTTGAAATATATCCGCAGCATCAGCTATGGTTCCATTATTCTTTAAAATAAAGGATCTCACATTAGGGTATACAGTTACATACAGTTTTTTAAGCTGTCGATCATGTTTCTTACGATCAGAAGACTGTAACGCTTTTATAATATTTTCATCCATATCATTCATTCTTCATCTATTTATACCATTCAATATAAAAAGGTATCAAAAAATTAAAAAAACCATTCCTAAACCTACCCTTCAATAATAATCCATCAATTTATTCACTTTGTTTTCATTTTAAAAATTGTCAAGAAAGAACGTTAATATAAATCACATATTCATTGATCGAATCACTTATTAGGTTTTTCATTTCACTTCTTCAATAACCTTTTTTTCTTACAAAGAACTTTTCCAAATTGAGCATCTCAACAAAAATTTTCAATTATGAAACAGTTTTTAATTTTCTTTATTTTTTTATGTAATACAATTGCCTATGGGCAATGTAATCCTTGCCCTCAACCAACTATTACAAGTATTAATGACTTAGGTAACTTCCAATATTCTATTGAATGGGATATTGCTGAGGCAATTTGTTTTGCTGGCACAGTTTTACAGTATGAAGTAGTAAGGTGTGGTGGTGCTAATACTTTAGGAGAAGTTACTTTAACTGATGACCAAGGTAACGTTCCCTTTGTAATTACTGTTAACAATAATCCTCCGATCGAAAGAATCAATTTCACCTTAAGAGCTCTTTGCAATAATGCTGTTAGATCTGCATGTGAAGGAACTTGTGGAACAAGTGAGTTAGATATGGAAACCATCATAATTGATCAAGAATGCTGTGGTGCACCTCCACTGTTCTCATATCGTTGCGTCAATGGTGAATCTTGCCCATTTATTAATGGAGCTCCATATGATCCTTCAACTTCAGAGTTTACCTTGTTTGGCCCAGGTTGTGAAACTGGTCAGGTATTTCCAACAGAAGGAGTTTTAATAAATATTGCAAATGAAGATTGTCTATGGACTGATTTACCAGCGACAATTCCAGCCTGCGCAGAATGTCCGGATTTTCCTGTACTTGAACTTGAGTGTACTGATCTTGGTGAATGTTTAGTCTTTGGAAGTTTATATGCAAATCAGATTCCTGGTTTCAATTTACAAGGTCCACTTTGTTATGAAAACCCTGGTCTTGAAATATCTGTAGATTTAGTTTCAAATGATCATCCAACTTGCACAGAAACTTATGAATTCACCACAATGGGGTGCGATGATGATTGTGTTTTACCTGACGGAACAGATATTTATTGCACTCCATTTGGCGCATGTTTATTAATAAATGGAGACTATGTTTGGAATTCAAATTATACTGTAAGCGCTGGTTGTTTTAATAATCTTCCGCCTGGTGCTCAAGTATTTATCACATTCAATTCTTGGAATCCTATCTGCGAAATAACACTCCCATTCACCGTTCCAAATTGTAGTGGAAATACAAATCACCCAGCACTGCAAAGTGCTCAAACACATCTTAACGAAGATTTAATTCAAGCACATCCAAATCCAGCAAAAGATCTATTAAATATCTCTTTAAATAAAGGATCAATTGGCACTTACCTAATTTTTGACATGAATGGTTCAATTATTATGAAAGGCAACTTTGACACAAAAGATTTTGAAGTAGATGTGAGCATGCTATCATCAGGTAGCTATATTATAAAAACCATAAATTCTAACGAAAATTCTAACACCGCAGAAAAGCATTTCATTATAGCAAAATAGGAATCACAGAAAATTTATCATAAAAAAAGAGATCTCTATAAATCATACTAGAGATCTCTTTTAAATTTATTTTAAGCAATCCTATACATTAATTGAAGATTGGAAAATTGAAACCTGACAAATAATCTCCGATCATTTGTAATTATATAGTACAGCCATATTTTCGAATTCTTCAATCTAAAGGCATTCAACCATCGTGGGATGGATTTTATTTTCGCAATTTCTCGCAAATTTTTGTCTTCAAAAAATTCAGGAACTTTCCCTTCAAGAATGAATTTTTTGATTAAGCTAAGGTCAAAATTTTCCATTAAATCAGATTGCGACTTATAAATAGCTTCATATGCGATTTTTGATACAAAGAATTGATAATCAAATCGAGAGGCCTTATAAGATAAAATCTGAGTGGTAGGTTTAATCAATTTTAATTTTGATCGCTCTCTTAGAAATGTTTTGCTACTCAACACCCTATTTTCATATTTAGAAAAACGATGATTACATTGACTGCACACCTTACCTTTTGGTAGTATGTAATGGATATTACCAAGGGATCTAGGAATGATATGCTCTATGGTTGTATCACTATGTTCCCTTTCGCAAATAATGCAGATCCCCGTCATTTAGTTTTAAAACTTGTTAGACAGCCACCTGATGCTCCCGAAGTGCGTCGTTTAATGAGGTCTTCATATCCGTGGATTCTTTTCGCTGGCCGATGATTAAGGCACAGTTGACATTGTACGTTCCGGCACCAAACTCTTTTGGATATGAACCTGGAATCACGACAGATCTTTCCGGCACCTCACCTCGATAAGTAACAGGTTCTGCTCCAGTTACATCAATGATCCGTGTCGTTTTTGTTAATACTACATTTGCGCCAAGCACAGCCTCCTTACGCACAATTACTCCTTCAACAACAATTGATCTCGAACCAATAAAACAATGGTCCTCTATGATCGTAGGTGTCGCTTGCAAAGGCTCTAAAACTCCCCCAATTCCAACACCGCCTGAAAGGTGTACATTCTTACCAATCTGAGCGCAAGAACCAACAGTTGCCCAAGTATCCACCATCGTACCTGAACCTACCCAAGCTCCAAGGTTCACATAACTAGGCATCATGATAACGCCTGGCTCAAGAAATGCACCATGTCGAGCAATCGCATGAGGTACTACTCGTACTCCCAACTCTTTATAATTTTTCTTTAATGGAATTTTGTCATGAAACTCCAATGGACCACATTCAATGGTTTCCATCTCCTGGATTGGGAAATAAAGAACCACTGCTTTCTTTACCCATTGATTTACCTGCCATTCTCCATCTACTGGTTCAGCCACTCGAAGTTTTCCAGCATCCAATAAATCCAATACTTCACGTATGTAAGCCTTTGAATCGTCCTGCTTTAGAAGACTTCTATCTTCCCAGATCTTTTCTATATTTTCTCTTAATTCTTTCATTTAAAATAATATTCTTAGTGCGATGACTTGACCAATTAAACCAACTAAAAAACCTCCATAAACTTCCCTACTAACATGCCGCCCCAAATATAACCTAGCAGAAGCCACAAGCCCTCCTAAAATTATTAAGATTGCTAAAATCAGCATCAGATGTACGTAATATTCTCCACCAGCTATCTGAACGGTAGCATACCCGTAGCCATATTTATAAATCATGATGCAATAGGCGGCAATCAACCCTCCTATTCCTATGGTGTGGAGGCTTATTTTCTCTGCCAAATTCATCAAGAAACCTAGAAACAGACTAATGGTAGCCCCTAACATAAAGGAGGTCAAAAACGGCGGCACATCTGAATTATTCATAAAATTAATGGTCAACCATAAGTAACAAATGCCTGTTACAATTAATGGACCGATGCGATCGGTACGTTCTTCCATTTCTAACCCACCAATCATACCTAAAAACTTCATCATTAAAATGGCGACAATAGGTATTATAATGGATTGAACCATCAATGAAATGAAGAAAACACCCTGCTCAATACGGTCAAAATTGCTGAATTGAAAGGGATTGACAATGGTAAATAAGGCATAGACGAAAACCACCACATATAAGGGGTGGAAAAGTACAGATACAAATTGTGCCAAAGCTCTTACCATGATTCAAAGTTAAATGTAAATGCCGAGCCAATTATTAAAGATTAAGAAAATTGCAACATTATAGATGTAACTTTGTGTTTTGAAGCTACGTTAGCAAATATAAAGGGTGTTATGAAGACTTTACTTATTACTACAATCCTTGTTTTTATCGCTGGGCTTTCATTTGCGCAAGCGCCAACGATGAAAGATAGCATCATTGCTGTCAAAGACTCGGTTATCACGACCACTGATACCGACCTAAACATGTTTAAAACTAAGATTCAAGGAAGAGTAGTCACGGCGATGATCACAGAAACCGGTGACACCTTATATATGGCAGACCTCGGGGATGTCAGCATCACTTCACTGAGATCTTTCAAAAACGATGCGGATTACAAAAAGTATGTTCGATTTAAGCATTATGCAGCCATTGTGTATCCTTATGCCAAAGAAGCCATCAGAATCTTTAGAGAAACCGAGTATGCCACTCAAAATTTATCCAAGAGAAAACGGAAGAAGGAGATTAAAAGATTGGAACAAGAGTTGAGAGATGAATTTGAAATTCCATTAACTAAGTTGACCAAGCTTCAAGGTAAGATCTTGATGAAAATGATTGAACGAGAATTAGATAAACCATTGTACGATTTGATTGCTGGACTTCGTGGAAGTTTCACCGCTTTTTATTGGAATAATTTAGCGAAGTTATATAGTTATGACCTGAAGGAAGGCTACACTCGCGGAGACTATGAAATTTTAGATGCGGTACTTCAAGATTTTGATATATCTTACAGAATTGAACAAGATAAGTTGAATCAGTAATTGGAAATACCAAAGGATAAGATCGGACTAAAAGGAAGGGTAAAATGGGAAAGTCCTTCAAACATTGCACTGGTAAAATACTGGGGCAAGTTTGGTCGACAATATCCAAGAAATAGCTCCATTAGTTTTACGCTCAGCGAGGCTAAATCAATTACCGAACTAGCCTATGAAATTTTACCTGAAGCTCAAAAAGAATATCAATTAAGTTTTGAATTTGAAGGAAAGGAGAATGTCCCTTTTAGAAATAAGATCGTCAAGTTTTTAGATAGCGTTGAAGACTTATATCCATACTTTCGTCAAATACAGTTCCACTTAAAAAGTAAAAATACCTTTCCCCATTCAACTGGAATTGCATCCTCAGCCTCTGCAATGTCTGCCTTGGCACTATGTTTGCTTGACATGGAAAAGGAGATTTTCAACAAATCAAATCTAGACATTAATGCAGCATCATTGCTGTCGAGATTAGGTTCTGGATCAGCATCAAGATCTGTATTTCCAACCATGGGTCTGTGGGGTAAGCATGCAGAAATCAATTCTTCCTCCAATGACTTTGCCATCGGATATGAAAATCAAATTCACGATATATTTAAAGATTTTCACGATGACATTCTCATTGTAAGTAAAGAAGAAAAATCAGTTTCTTCTACAGCAGGACATGCATTGATGGACGGAAATCCTTACGCAGAACAACGTTATTTAACTGCGCAAAATAATATCCTACGAATAATTGATGCCCTAAAAACTGGAGACTTAGATGTTTTCATTGAAATTGTGGAACAAGAAGCATTAACCCTACATGCTTTGATGATGTGTTCAAAACCCTCATTTATTCTTCTCAAGCCCAATACCCTGCGGATGATTGAACTTATCCAAGCTTTTAGAAAAGAACACAAGATTCCTGTGTGTTTTACACTAGATGCTGGACCCAACATCCACCTCTTATATCCTCATAAATACCTCAAAGAAGTTTCAATATTTGTAAAAGAAGCATTGAAACCATTAACGAAAGATGGAAATTCAGTGTTGTTTGATTCTGTCGGCTTAGGGCCAAACAAACTAGAATTTTAAACACATAAGGTAGGTAAGCCTTATCTTAAGGTAGAGCTAAAGAGTTTATGAATAAATTATTACAATGGTTTACGGGTCCTATTGATGGGATTGTCGAAAGGCATCAAGCCAGAACTGTTGTTATATTTTTGTGGGTAATTATAATAACTTGTATTATTCTTTGGCCGTTTTCTCAGCAGTATGGATCAGAGTTTCCATTTATACCAACAATTTTTGTTTCTCTCATTTTACTATTCTTTTATAAAGTCACGAAATCAAATTTCTTGATTGGAAATCTATGCGCCTTTTTCATATTTATAGCCACAGTAAACCTAACTTTTAAAAGTGGAGGTATATATTCCTTAGATATTGCAGGTCTGATTTTAATTCCAATCATCGCTTTAAATATGGTCGGATGGAGAAGTAGTCTTGTATGGACATTAGCCTCTACTTTACCCATATTTTACCATTTCAAGGCAAGCAAAAACATTGAAATTTTACAAAGGTCTAGAGATCAAATATTGGGGTTTGAATTGGAATACTTTTTAATATTACATCTTGTTATATTAATTCTTCCAATAATGATGGTTTTCATATTTATAAAATTGAATAGATCCTTGGTAAAAGAAATTGAAAACCGAAACAGTGATTTAGATGAAGCGAATGAAATCTTAGCAAGTCAAACCATTCAATTAACGACCACAAAAAATGAATTAGAAAAAAGTAATAAGCTTCTGAAAAAATACGCCCATGTAACCTCCCATGATTTAAAACAACCCATCCGTACAATTTCTAGCTTTTCACAGTTACTAAATAGAGAATTAAAGAAAAAAGAATCAAATAAAGAAAGGATACAGACTTATCTAAAGTTAATAAGTGAAGGCTCTGCGCGAATGAATACTCAAGTGGAAGAGATCTTAAGCTACTCAAAAAATATTGATAAAAAGTCTGTCCAAAAAATAGATGTAAAAGTTACCATTGATGAAGTTATTGCTGACCTTGCACATCAGATAAATGAGAATCAAATACAATTACGAATATCTGATCTGCCAACAATTCAAGGAATACCTGCAACCATTTATACGCTTTTTCAAAATCTGATATCGAATGCTATAAAATATAAACATCCAGCTAGAGATCTCACTTTAGATATTGATGCGCAGGAAAAAGATAACATATGGACTTTCAGCATTAAGGACAATGGGATTGGTATACCTCAGGATAAATTGGGTCTTATATTTAAAATGGGGACCCAGATTGATTCCAAAAAAGAAGGTTTTGGAATTGGGCTAAACACAGTGAAAGAATTTATTGAAACAACGGGTGGTAAAATCTGGGTTCAATCTCAAGAAGGAATTGGATCGACCTTTAGTTTTACTTATCCAAAATTCCCTAAAAATGCTTTTTAATAAAGCTTTAAGATTCTAAGACTGCACATTTCACTGTATTTCACGTTTCTATAAAGTACGAAATAGGTAAAAACCCTATAGATTCATCAGGGGAAATCCTTTAAATTTGTACTAAATTGCATAAAACCAAAGCCATGAGAAGGTCACTCGCTATAGGAACAATACTCGCAATCACACTGATTTTAAGCTCGTGTGTCTCAAAAAAGAATTTTTTAAACTTACAATCTGAAAAGGACGAACTGGCCATGAACATTGAAAAAATGCGCATGGACTTACAGAATCAGATAACAATGCTCCAAGAGCAAAATGAAGATCTGAATCGAGATAAGGATCTATTAAATAAAGATATTGTAAGTCTAGAAACACAGATTACCGATACGGAAGAAAAAGTAAAAGAGGTCGAATTCAATTTAAAAGAAAAGCAATACCAAATTTCACAACTGTGGAATGAAATGGACGCGGCTTTTACTGGAGTTGAAGAAGCAATGACCACTAACAATACACGAATTAAAGAATTAGAAAATTTTCTGTATTTAGATTTAGATGAAATACCAGGATTTGAATCTGGTTCTGATATGGTAGATGCAGATGATGAAGCAACCTTACAGAAAATTGCTACCATGCTTATTGAAAATCCAGCAGTAACAATGGTTATTGAAGGGCATACGGATAGTAGACCTACTACCACGGGAGAGTACAGAGACAATTGGGATTTATCAGTTTCAAGAGCGACTCAAATTGTAAGAAAATTAGTTGACCTAGGAGTGAACCCTAAACAGTTGATCGCCTCAGGTAGAGGAGAATATTCTCCAAAGGTTGCGAATGATGAAAACGATCCAGAAGCACAGGCTGCTAATAGACGCACCGAATTTATAATTGTTCCAAACATTGGAAAAATTTATAAGGTGTACAAAAACAAAAAGACAAACCCATAGAGAATTTCCATTGAGCAAAACCGAAAAAGAATTTGTCTTTCTCAAGGCAAACCCGAACCCTATTACCGGAAAGGTAAAACTAGGAGGTTCAAAATCAATCAGTAATCGAGTTCAAATCATTAGAGCTTTATGTCCAGACGATTTTGAAATCAAAAATTTGTCTGAGAGCAAAGATGGTCTAACATTAAAGCGGTTACTCCAGCAAGACCCAAAAGAAGTCTATGATACTGGTCATGCAGGAACCTGCTTTAGATTTATGACTGCTTTCCTTTCCACTAAAAAAGGAACACATACGCTATCCGGTAGTCAACGGATGAAAGAGCGTCCAATAGGTCCTTTGGTAACTGCTTTAAATTCTATAGGAGCAAATATTAAATATTTAGAAAAAGATGGATTTCCACCTTTGGAAATTTCAAGTCCTAAGGATCAATGGAAAAATCAGGTTGAAATTGATGGTAGCATGAGTAGTCAATTTATTACTGCGCTACTCCTTATCGCCCCAACCCTTCCAGAAGGACTCACCATTAATATCACAGGAAACCTAGTTTCTGTTCCTTATCTCAAAATGACTTTAAGGCTATTAGAGTATTTTAAAATAGAAAGTCAATGGAGTGGAAATAGTATATCGATTAAACCACAAGAATATGTTGCTAAGGATTTTCAAGTAGAAGGAGATTGGTCCTCGGCAAGCTATCTGTACAATTTAGTTGCCTTTAATGAGGATTCTGAAATTGAAATTGTGGGATTGTTTGAAGATAGTCTTCAAGGAGATTCAGAAATCCAAAATTTTGCGAAAACTTTAGGCGTAACTTCTACTTGGAAGAACGGCAACTTATACCTAAGCCATAATAAAGATTACAAAGATCTTTTTGAATATAACTTTATTGAACAACCAGATCTTGCTCAGACCATTGCTTGTCTTTGTGCAGGAAAAAATATACAAGGATTATTCAATGGTCTTCAAACCTTATTTATAAAGGAAACAGATCGAGTTGCTGCACTGACCAATGAGCTAAAGAAATTTGGTGTATACCTAACCAAATTACCTCAGAAAATTACCAGGCTTGATTCTGATGATTTCTTTCTGATCGAAGGAAAATTGCAAGCTTCAGATTCACCAATTAGCACTTATCAAGACCATAGAATGGCTATGGCTTTCGCTACGCTCGCTACAAAAATTGATCTAGTGATTGAAGATCCAAAGGTGGTTGTTAAATCTTTTCCGGAATATTGGGAAGTATTAGAGCAACTAGGATTCGAATTAAAATTCCAATAAAAAAAGTCCATTGACTAGGTCAATGGACTTAATAATTCACAAGTATTATATTCTTATTTGCTTACCGCGTCTCTAATTTCTGCAAGTAATGCTTGATCTGCTGTTGGTGCAGGATCTGGTGCAGCACCTAAAGCTTTAATCTTAGCTTTTCCTAACATGAATAGAACGAAACCAACAATTAATAAATTGATGATGCTGTTAATCCATGAACCATATTTAATTGCATTGGCTGGTTTATCACCCTCTGCTGGATCTAAGACATATGCCATATCTCCAAAATCGATACCTCCTGCAAAGTGACCTACGATAGGCATGATGATATCAGTAACAAAGCCATTGACTACTAGTCCTACAGCTCCGGCTAAAATGACTGCGATCGCAAAATCGATCACATTTCCAGTCATGATGAAATCTTTAAATTCTTTCCACATGTTGTTTCAGTTTTGTATTTAAATTGTAATTAATAAATTCTTATTAATGGAAGAAGAATGAATTATTGTATGGTTACCGTTCTAGTCTCTTCGCTGGCATTTCCTGCCTCATCTGTAGCTGTAACAGTAATTTCATAATCAGCCGCCGTTGTGTTCGGATCTAATGTGATGTTTACATTAAAAGGAACATCGGTAGGATCGTCAAAAGTTGTAATAGTTTCATCTAATCCAAGGTTACTCTCTATTGTAAAAGTTACAACTCCAACTTCATCAGTTGCTCTCCCTACAAGGGGTATGATATCCGTAACGGTAAAAGTATCACCATTAGAAGGACTTGATATTTCTAGGTCTGGAGATGTGTTATCCTCGTCTGTGCATGAATACATGGCTCCGAAGCAAAGGATAACTAAAGTAAATTTGAGTAAATTTTTCAAAGATATACGATTTAGATTCAATAATAAGACGCTAGTTTTTACAAAAAGTAGCGAAACGTAAACTTACGCATAAGCAAAAATAATAATCTATAGGTTATTGAGTACCATATTGCCTTATTATTTAACCTTCAATAAAAACCTAAAATTTTGTCTAGGGCCTCTAAAAACGCTATTTTTTCAATTGAATAATTACAACTTTTAATTTCAAGGAATCTTGAATTACTACTTGCAAGCATGCAAAAATTTAATTTTATGAAATCATCAATTATTTTAACCTTCCTTAGTTTACTTTCTTTAACAATTTTCGCGCAAGAATTACCAAAATTCTCTTTCAACGACCAACCAACAAAAATCTTAGTCCAAGAATCGAAAGAGAAACAATCCCTTAAGGTAGCATTACCAGGTCCAAATCAAATAATCCAAAATTTTTCCTTAGAAAGAGAAAAGCTAATTGGAGCTGAATTACAAGCACAATTCCCGAATCATTTAAACTATTCTATTAAGTCTGTAGATGGAATACCTACTGGAGGTAAAGTTTTATTCACCCCAGATGGGACATACATTACCATGCATACAAACAAAGGTTTAGTTAACATCAAACCATCAGATACCGAAGGTTTGTATACCATAGAGACTGGATTTAATGATGATTTCCATTCTAAACTTGGCTGCAAGGTCATGCATGAAGTAGAAGAAGAAGTGCATTCAATCAGTAGATCTGTATTAACAACGAATGGAGATTTCATTAGAAGGTACAGGCTAGCCGTTGTTACTACAGGAGAATACTACCAAGCCAATGGGAACAATGATGGTCAAGTTATGACCTGGGTTATGTATGGTGTAAATGGTATTAATACCATTTTTGAAAATGACTTATCAGTAAATTTAACACTTGGCAACAGGCTCTTCATGTATAAAGATCCCAACAGTGATCCTTTTACTCCAAGTACTGGAGATGATGACAGAACCGAACAAGCGGGTGACGCAATAAACTCAAGATTTAAGAGTGGAGACTATGACATTGGACATGTATTCCACAATCATAGCATCGATGTCGGATGGAACACGGGCGGTGTAGCGGTCCTTGGTGCTGCGTGTAGACCTGCCCCTGCTCAAGGAGGCTCTCCATTAAAAGCCAGAGGCTGGTCAGGATCATTTGATAACCAACGGAATAGTTGGATACAACTAGCTGCGCATGAATTTGGCCACATGTTCAGAGCCTTCCATACTTTTAATGGAGATGGTGGTGCTTGCACAGATGCGATATCTGAAGCACACAGTTATGAAATAGGTAGTGGTACGACCATCATGTCCTATCAAGGAATCTGCGATGACAACCAGAACATTCCTACCTCAGGTGAAGCGGACAGTTATTTTCACGTAGACAATCTTTACACGATGCTTGCCTACATGGAAGACAACGGCAGCTGTTACCAAACTGTAAGTTCGTCCAACAATATCCCAACGGTCAATCCCAATCCATGTAATGTAACTTCTTACACCATTCCAAAAGATACACCATTCTGGCTTCAAGGTTCTGGTTCAGATATCGACAATGATCAGATCACTTATTGCTGGGAACAGTACGATGAAGATGGGGATACAAGCACATCTACTCAAGGAGAAATCGGAAATCAAGCCAGCGCTAATAATGCTGGACCAGTTTTCAGATCTTATCCACCGACAACAAGCCCTGATAGATACTTCCCTAATTTTCAATCAGCAGTAACCAATACAACAGATCAATTTGATGTATCTCCGCGGGTTGCTCGAGATCTAAACTTTAGATTAACGGTAAGAGATAACAGACCAGGAGGAGGTGCAATTGCCATTGAAGAGTTGTCCATGACTGTTGAAAATTCAGGTCCACTAGAATTCACCAATCCAATGAATGGAACCGATGTAATGACTGGAACTGATTTTAATATTCAATGGACGACTAACGGTAGTGATGCTCTTTGTTCAAAAGCCAACATATATTTATCTACAGATGGAGGAGCTAATTTCAACATACTAATTGCTAGTGATATAGATTATTCAGCTGGCTCTTATAACTATACAGTTCCAGCAGGACTTCAAGGAACCAATGAAGCCATTTTTAAATTGGCTTGCGAAGACTATTCATGTTTTACCTTCTATACAGCAAGTAGAACCTTTGACATCATTTCAAATTGCACAGGTGATTTCACCAATGTATGTGAAACTGATTTTGTTTCATATAACGAAGGTGATCCTAGTTTGAATCTAAATCTTAGTTCTTCCATAGGAACACCAAGGGACCGATTGACACTTAGTGTTTCAGGTTCAGATGATGAAATGTTGTTTGTAAGAAACGGTTTAAATGGTCAATGCCAACAAGTATTTTTCTCTAGTGGAAATCCAGTGATGCTTCCACATGAAATGGAAGAGTTTGAGGTAACAGAAACTGGAACTTACAATGTATCGAAACAGCAAGATGAATTCCAGCTCTTTATGATTTTCGATGCAGATACTTTTGATCCTAATAATCCATGTTCTAGTTTAGTGGGAACGAATGCTACTGAGTCTGCTACTTCACCAGGGACTACTAGTACTTCAGCTTCTAATTCTTTTACAGCTGAATTACAGAAGTGCAAAAGATACATCGCAGCCGCTTCCTACTTTACAGATCCTGTGAATGTAAGAATGGTTGTCGAAGGTCCAGGAATAATGTTTACACCTAATGATTTGGAAACTGGAACAGAGTATACTTTTGTTGCGGTCGATTCTGAATCAGGAATCATTGGAGGTGTATCTCCTACGGGAGATTTTACGACAACTGGAGGTGGTCTGTATGATGTCTTTGGTGCACAGTATGAAACTGGGACTGACCCCAATACCTGGGTAGGTAAAACTATAGTACAATTATGGACGGATGGCAACTGTGTTGTTCTTTCAAAAAATTCCAAAGAAGTAAACATCATTGCGCTGATTGTAGATAATGATGGAGATGGATTTTTATCTGATGTTGATTGCGATGATAACGATCCTGCCATCAATCCAAATGCTACTGAAATCGTCAACAATGACATCGATGAGAATTGTGATGGCATTGCGGAAATGATCGATGTAGACATGGATGGATTTAATTCATCTGAAGATTGTGATGACAACAATGCAGACATAAATCCTAGTGCCGCTGAAATTCCAAACAATAACATCGACGAGGATTGTGATGGCATAGCACTTATCATAGACGAAGACGGAGATGGATTTAATTCGGATGATGATTGTGATGACAATAATGCAGACATCAATCCAGGAGCTACAGAAATTCCAAACAATAACATTGATGAAGACTGTGACGGAGAATTACTTGTCATAGATGAAGATGGGGATGGTTTTAATTCAGATGATGATTGCGATGATAACAATGCGGACATCAATCCAAATGCTACAGAAATTCCAAACAATGACGTAGATGAAGATTGTGATGGAGAAGCCTTCATGATCGATGAAGATGGCGATGGATTTAATTCAGATGAAGATTGTGATGACACCAATGCAGATATAAATCCAGGAGCTACAGAAATTCCTATGAACGGAATTGATGAAGATTGCGATGGTATAGATGGCATCATCGATAATGATGGAGATGGATTTAACTCCAACGAGGACTGTGACGACGATGACCCTAACATTAATCCTGATGCGACAGAAATTCCTAACAACGATGTAGATGAAGATTGCGACGGAGAAGCACTTATCATAGATGACGATGGTGATGGCTTCAATTCAGATGAAGATTGTGATGATACTGATCCAGAAATAAATCCTTCTGCCGATGAAATTCCTAACAATGATATAGATGAGGATTGTGATGGTGAAGCATTTATGATCGATGAAGATAATGATGGTTTTAATTCAGACGAAGATTGTGATGACGCTGACGCAAATATAAACCCTGGTGCTGATGAAATTCCGAACAATGATGTAGATGAAGATTGTGATGGCGAAGCCCTTATAATTGACAATGACATGGATGGATTTAACAGCGATGAGGACTGTGATGATGATGATCCAAGCGTCTATCCTGGAGCACCTGAAGTTGAAAACAATGGCATCGATGAAGATTGCGACGGTGAAGATTTAACCAATGATGTTCACGAACTTGATGGCATTACAATCAGTCTTTTCCCTAATCCAACCAATGGCATTGTATGGATTGAAAAAGACCTAGGTATTCCATTAAACTTAAAAGTATTGGACATGACAGGAAAATTGATCATTCAACAAAAACTAGGAACAGAAGCAAAGTCAGAAGTCAATTTATCAAATTACCCTCCTGGTAATTACTACCTAGAATTACTGAATCCAAATACTCAATCAAAAATCTTTGAAAAAATTGTAAAAATTAATTAGAAGAAATTCCTCAAAGAATGGATAATAAAAAGGAGAATTCAATAAATGTTGGATTCTCCTTTTTTAATATCCATTATATTTCATTTTAAATTGATGATTAAATTTTTAAAACTTTCTAAGTTTACAAGCTCTGATAGAAAAAATAAACATACTTGACTTAGTAATAATTCTTGGAGCAATTCAAGGAATTATCTTCTCTATTTATTTATGGATTAATCCATTACAAAATAAAAAGGCAAGTAAGTTTTTATCCCTGTTTATATTGAGCTTTGCTGCAAGTTCGATCTATTATACATTGGAAACAATCGGGGTAAGAGGTTATTTAAATCTCTGGGATTTTTCTTTGCTCTATTGTTCTTTATTGATAGTTCCATCCTTTTACTTTTTCATCGTATATCTAATTCAACCAAATTATAAATTTGGTCTGTTTGATAAATTACTTTTTCTTCCCTATGCCTTACAAGTATTGATTCAACTATTTGGTTCATATTGGGTAGTAGTCAATCATGGCTTTATTATCAAGAATCAATTTACCTTTTATAAGTTTTATGACTTTCTAGATTTAACAACCCTCACACTTAGTCTTATTCTTTTAGTAGTTTCCATACTGAAGATTAAAAAATATGACAAAAGCTTAGAAAATAATTACGCAGAGATCGAGGATTACAGTCTTCAATGGATTGTAAGGCTGCTTAGTTTTCTTGGAGGTGTCTTGTTGCTATTTGCTGCACCCATCATTTATGAATTATCTACTGGGTACAGTCCAATGAACATCTATTACCCCTTATGGTTATCCTCGTCAGCTTTGATTTATTGGATAGGTTATTCAACGGTATTCAGAAAACTAACCCACCCGATTGACTTACCAGTTCAAGAAAAAAAATTAGATAAGATATCTCTATCAGATAATACAAAAATCTACCACGAAAAATTAATAACACTGATGGAAGAGGAAGAGCTCTATCTAAATCAGGACTTAAATTTGAGGACACTCTCAGATAAAATGGAGCTCAGTGGAGGATATTTATCGCAAATCATCAACCAATATGAAGGCAAGAACTTCTTTGAATTCGTAAATTCTTATCGAGTGGAATTGGTCAAAAAAAAGATTGTTAGTGAAGACCATGCACATCTTAACTTATTAGGTATAGCTTTTGAATCTGGCTTCAAATCTAAATCCACCTTTAATTTGGTATTTAAAAAAATGACCGGACAAACACCCACAGTCTTCAAGAAATCGAATATTAAGGCTCAAAAAACGTCCTAATCCTTTAAAACTGGGCTTAAATAGGTCCTAGAAGCCTCAATACTGTTGCCTCGGTCGCAAGGACGAGATTCTTGAACCACATTTGTGTTGTCATCAAAACAGAAGATAATGCAATACAAGAAATCTAAAATCAATGCCTTAACTATTACCTCTTTAGTACTTATCATCTGCATCGCTATGTGCAAGCCAGCGAATTTCACTGAGGTAAGTTCGCACGGAGTTAAGGTAATTTGCCAACGTGGACATGTAACCGTTCCCGAGCTTCGTTCTGATAGGAATTCTAAAAAAATTAAGGTTGAGTATATACGATTGAAAAGTTTTTCTCCAAATCCACAAACACCAATTTTCTTTTTAGCTGGTGGCCCTGGACAGGGCTCTACACATCAAGCAGAGAATCCGAATTATTTATCTTATTGGTCAACATTTTTAAAGGATAGAGATGTTATCCTCATTGACCAAAGAGGGATTGGGAAGTTGAAGATGTGGTATGCAGAGCTTAATTGGCCTCGTGAAGATATTTTTGTTTCTGAAGGAGCGGCCCTTGATCATGTAAGCAACTTAGCCAAACAAGCAGCTCAAGCTTTTACAAAAAGAGGAATTAATTTAAATGGATATAATTCCAAGGAAAATGCAAAGGACATAGATCTCATAAGAAATGTCTTAGGGTATGAAAAAATAATTCCATTCGGATTTAGTTATGGAACACATTTAGGATTAAGCTATCTAAAATATTTTAGTGACCGAGTTGAGAAATCAATATTGATCGGAGTAGAGGGATTAGATGAAACTTTTAAAATGCCTTTGGACTTAGATGTGCAATTTGATAAAATCAATGACCTAATGAAAAGTGATAGTCTCCTCACTTCCAAGATTCCAGATCTAAAAGTCTTATACCAAAGAGTTGCTGAAAAGCTCCACAAGAATCCAATCGAATTAGAAATTCAAACACCAGTGAAATTGAAGAGAAAAGTATTGGTTGGAAAATTTGGCTTAGACTTTATTTTAAAGAGAGACATGGGTGATGCTCGCGATATAATTACCATCCCTAAATTATTATACAACATTGACCAAGATGATTACTCTACCCTACAGTGGTTTGTGGAAAAAAGATATAAAGAATTTCTGGCCATTCCAGCCATGATGCTTTCTATGGACCTTTCTTCCGGAGGTTCAAAAGAGAGGATTCAGCGCATAAAAGATCAAGAAAAAGAAAGTTTATTTGGAAAGGTAAATAACTTTCCTTTTCTCGACATCCACACCTTCTGGCCAGTCAATGATCTAGGAGAAGAATTCAGGAGTCCTGTACAATCTTCAAAACCAGTACTACTCCTGTCCGGTGACTTAGATATAAATACGCCAGCTTATCAAGCAGAAAAAGTTTCAAAAAATCTAGACAACAGTACACACCTTGTCGTAAAAAATGCCGGGCATGAGCAGATTATGTTTCATTGGGATGCACCAAAGACGATCAATGATTTTTTAAAAAATAAAGATGTAATTGAAGCGGAACTATCATATCCTCCATTGAAATTTAAAACAGTAAAATAATCTACTATGAAAACGAGATATAAAATTCTGATGACCTTCAGCCTAGGACTTATCATTCTTGGTCTTTGGATAATTCAACCGTATAGCTTTAATCCCTTTAAAGCGATTGATAAGGCAATGACAGTAAGTGAAATAACATTTAACGAAACAATGACTTCCAGTTACGGTAATCAATTTAAACTAAAGGCGGATAGTCTAATGAACAACGCGGTTTTGTTGAATGATTTTATTGGAGCCTCTGCTGGTGTTTTAAAACTAGGAAAAGGTTCGTGGATAGGTAATGCAGGATTTGCTCACAAGCGGAACCAGAAAAGATCAGATAAAAACACCTTACATCGGATAGCCTCACTTTCTAAACCAATGACTGCCATTGCCATTATGCAACTCTATGAAAAAGGTCAAATTAATTTAGATGAAACCATTCAAACTTACTTGCCAGAATTCCCAATTAAGGCTGAAGGTGAAATAACCATAAGACAACTCTTAAACCATACCTCAGGAATCAAACATTACAGTTCGACCTGGGATGGGATTTCTTTTACTCAATATGAAAATGCGATTGATGCGTTAAATGAATTTAAAAATAAGCCATTAAGTTTTACACCTGGAACTGGTTATGAATACACTACCTATGGCTATACGATACTCGGTGCGATTATAGAAAAGCTAAGTGGTTTAAGCTTTGGGGAATACATACATTTAAATATTTTCAAACCTGCAGGGATGATGCATACAGGCATTGAAAATTCCGACTTGGAATATCCTAACAAAGCAAGTTTATATATAAAGCTAGGTTCAAAATATATAAGAAGCCCTAAAACTGATTTAAGTGTGAAATCTCCAGGAGGAGGATTTCATTCAACGGCTGAAGATTTATTACGTTTTGGTGAAGCTATTTTAAAGCATCAGTTAATAGATAGCACAACCCTTGAATTAATGATACAGCAAACAAATGATTTTAAAAAAGGGACACCTTATGGTTTAGGTTGGTTCTTAATAGAAGATGAAAATATGGGTAGAGTAATCCAGCATGGTGGTTCACAATCTGGTGCTAGTGCCAACTTTCAAATCGCTCTTGATCAAAAAATTGTCACCGTCTGCTTGGCGAATAATTTTAATTCAGATGGTGGAGTCCAATGGTTGAGTAGACAATTAACCAACCTATTTACTCATGAAGAGCCGTTAGAAAAATCTATTGATTACCATACACCACAACCTGTAAAGTTACTACAATCATATGTAGGCAATTTCAAAGGAGGGAATAAAGATTTTCATATTAGCTTAGTTGATGGACAACTATTCTCTACACTTAATGATTATCCTCCTTTAC
>JAHDGF010000008.1:0-4358 GCA_020627785.1 Saprospiraceae bacterium | reverse complement strand
TTTTCTACGAAGCCCCCACCAATATGCCAAAGCAAAGAACATCGTGATTAATAAACCAAAAAATTCTCGCATGGCCTCTACATTGGGAGTATCTAATTCAATGATGGATGGCATTCCATCACTGGACCATTGTCCATAATCATCGAGGTAAGTGATCGAATAAATTAACAACAATGCTCCATAAATTAGAAATGCATTTGCGTAAGCGCGATTAAAAATAAGAAGCAAGGGAAGTATACACATCGGTAGATATATAAGTGCCCACTTAAAAAAGTCTGGATCGTTATGCTGAACTGCAACAAAACTTCCGAAAATAAAAACCGTTATCAAATGCAGCCATTTCATACTTGCTTATTTAAATGATCAGCTACAAAATTACACCATCTACACTTCTCATCTTCGCAGCCTTTTTCAAACTCATGGTTATGGATCCCTTTCCATGTTGCAACCAACTCCTCCGTTACATGTTCGATTTCAAAGTCTTCTACTTCAATTTTCTTTACATTATACTTATCATCTTTCGGCTCGACAAAATCTAACATACCATATTGCATGGGCTTGGTAAAATGAGGATCGGCATTCACTAAAATTTTATAAAAAACAATCTGACGCCATAGATCACCAATCTCATCTTCCTCTCCTCCGGTCGGTGGTTTAAATTTCTTTGAATCATATTTACCAGTCTTATAATCCACCACATAAAAGTGATCATCATGATACACGACCTTATCTAAATCACCTTTAATCGGTACTCCCGCATGCTCCACATTTCTAACCTTATATTCCACCTCGTACTTTCGAGGCAGCGTCCAATCATTTACGTGAGATTCATAGTAGCCTTTCATGATTTTTCGACCATGTTCAAGGTAGTTTAAAAATTCCTTTTCGGTAAAATGTTGTCGAAAATACTCTAGGGATTGTTCGTACTTTTCAACTACTATATCAAGTGGCGGAATCAACCTTTCTGGAGATTCTTCAATATCGAGGAATAGTTGCTGAAGCGTTCTATGCACTGCATTACCAAATCCCAAATATGGAGTCCTTGCCTGTGGAACGCGCAAGATTACCTCATAATAAAAACTCACAGGACATTTGAGATATTTATTTAAATTGGTTACACTCATGATGTAATTCTCCAACACTAAGTCAATCAAATTATGATCGATTAATTGGACCTGGCCCTGACGGAAACGTAGTAGGTCCGCTTTATAAAGCATGATCTCTTCATCAGGTAAGAAATTATCCTTAATCTCGTTTTCATCCTCAATTAACTCAGATATAAAAACCGCTCTATCCTTTTCCTTTCCTTCCTCATTGGCTAGAGGATATGAGATATGAACTTCATCCTTTGCTCTAGTCATAGCGACAAAGAAAAGACGTCGATCATCTTCTATATCACTTAAGGCTGAGGAGAGCACCAATGTTTTAGGCATTGAAAAATCGTTCCGATTGAACTTTGTATCCACCCAGTTTTCTTGCTCACAACGGATGATAAATACCTTCTCGAATTCAAGTCCTTTAGCAGAGTGTGCGGTTATAAAATTCACTCCGTCATTAGCATGTACAATTCTATTGAATGGAATTGTAAGACTGTTTGATTCCATCTTTTCGATGATGTCTAACAGCAACTTAAGATCTAAGCGCGGCTCCGAAGTAGCTTCAGCCTTTACGAATTCAAAAAAGGTATTCAATACCTGCAACTTAAATGTTGAATTACTCCCACCAAGGAGATCATCAAGCATGGTACTTTCTGTAATTATCTTTTCAAGCAAAACTTGAATGGTCACATTCATCGAGTCTTGGATCCATTGCTCAATACATTTCGCAAATTTCACAATGGCCTCTGATTCCCTTATCCCATTTTTATCCAACCACTCTTTATCAGAGATAATGTCTCTCCATCGCTTATTCATGATCTTCGGCGCATCATCCGGCAAGGCCCGATTCTGCTTTCCAATCTCTGATCTTTCTTGGTACAATTGAATACTAATCTTGGCAATTTCTTTTGGGCTAATCTCGAAAAAAGAAAAGTGCAAGATTTCAAACAAAAGATGGTCTCCGGAATATGCAGAACTAGGCTTCTCTGTTTCTTTAAATAAGTAATTCAGAATGCTAATCAATTGTTGAATCATAGGCATCTGAAGAACATCAATTTTCCGCTTCACGTTTAAGGGAACATCATTAATCTCTAGATACTTAATGATGTTTTCTACATTTTTATGCTTCCGATAGATGATGGCAATGTTCTGCAATGGATAACCGCTATCCCTTAATTCTATGATGGCATTGATAATACCTTTTTCCTCATGTACCGTATTGTGGTACTTGGTATAAGTAATGACCCCTGGTGCCTTTTCTTTTCTACTCTCAATTAAATTCTTGGTAATTTCCTTTTCTGTATTCGCTAGACGTTCAACATTTTGTTGAATAAGCAAAGTAGATTTATCAAGAATGTGTTGGCCAGAACGATAGTTCTGTTCTAATACAATGGTCTCAGGATCAAACCGCTTCTTAAAATCAACGATGTTGTCCATATTGGCACCTTGAAATCTAAAGATACTCTGATCATCATCACCTACTACAAATAAGTTGGGGTTATCCCAATAACTTGCCAGCAAGTAAATCAACTCATTCTGGCTTCCATTGGTGTCTTGGTATTCATCTACAAGGATGTACTGATATCTTTCCTGATAATCCGCCAAAAGATCAGGATTCGATTGAAACTTTTCAATGGTCCAAAGAATCATGTCTTGATAATCATATCGCTTCTTAGCAGCCATGATATTCAAATAGTTCTTAAATTCTTTTGCTGCTATTATTGTATTATCATATTTTGCAATGTCCTTTTTGAGCTTGGAAAGCTTTATGTCTCCTTTTTGAAATTTTTGCTTTGTCTTCCTATCCGTATAGGCTCGTTTGTAAATGTAATCTGGATCATCTTTCAGTACCACCTCAAGTTCTTTCACTGCTTCTTCAATATGCTCCGCAGTCCAATTTTCCTCTTTCATAATCTGAAAGAGTTTAGACAATCTCCTTTTGTCGTAATAAAGATCGCCTTTGAGTTTTTTAAGTGGATGGTCATTTGCGAAAGCGTCAATCAACTCACGATAGACATCTACCTGCTCTAGATCGGTCAGCTTACTCAAGTCCAAGTAATTACCAAAAAGTTCTAAGTTGTCTTGAATGACCATGTTGCAAAATCCATGATAGGTATAGAGATTTACATTGTAAGCATCAGGACCGATAAAGGAAAGTAACCTTTTACGCATAGCCAACACCCCAGCATCTGTAAAAGTCATACAGAGTATATTATGCGCCTTAACATCGGTCGATTTCAAGATATACCCAATCCTCGCCGCTAATAGCTGTGTCTTCCCTGTCCCAGGGCCGGCGACAACCATTACCGGTCCTTCAATCGCCTGTACAGCTTGTTTTTGGGCAGCATTCAGGGTCTGATATGCTTCCTCGTAATTTTTATTATAATCTATCATAGTTAAATTCTGGAACCCTAAATTTATTAATAGATAATCAGCTGCAAGAATGCAAGGCTCAATTATTTTAAATTGATACTTTTGGGTCATAATTAAAGTCATGATTCTTTCGGATAAAAAAATACTCGAGTCTATAGATAAAAAGGAAATCGTTATTGAACCTTTTGATCGGAGTTGTTTAGGAACCAATTCATACGATGTGCATCTAAGCAAGCATCTAGCGGTGTACGAAAGCAATGAATTAGATGCTAAGAAACATAATACGATCCGTGAGATTATAATCCCAGAAGAAGGCTATGTCATTCAACCCGGCACACTTTACCTAGGTGTTACCGAAGAATATACAGAGACACATAATTCTGTACCATTCCTTGAAGGAAAATCAAGCATTGGAAGGCTGGGAATTGATATACATGCAACGGCTGGAAAAGGAGATGTCGGATTCTGTAATACTTGGACGCTAGAAATTTCATGTGTACAACCTGTAAGAATATATTCAGGCATGCCGATCGGCCAACTCATCTATTTTATGGTAGAAGGAAACATCGAAAATTTCTACAATAAAAAACCAAACGCAAAGTACAATACCCGTACGACTAAGCCAGTGGAGTCGATGATGTGGAAAAATAAGTTTTAGATTTTCGTGTGGGTCTGCGACCCAAGCTGCTTACTGAAATATTTCGCCATGTGCTGGTTATAAGGTAGGAAGTCTTTCTTTTTTATGAAGAATTAAATCCTGTACATCATTTCAAAATCCTAGCATAAAATTATTTTTCTTGATGTTTACTTGTTGGAAATAATTATACCAATTAAACTGCTTCTTTCATTTTCTTTGCTTGTCCAAAGAAAACGAAACAAAAGAAAAGA